>NZ_CP133266.1:0-600000 GCF_030915485.1 Neobacillus sp. PS3-40
CTGCTCAATCAAAGCGCTCATGTTTTCTTATTAAGCAATATCCAAATAGAGAAATTATTGAAAATGAAAATTTACAAAACTCATATAATAAAGTTATAGAAGATATTCCTGAACATGTAAAGGATGCTATAGAGAAATTTATTATACAAACAAAACCCGGATGGACTTCCGAAGCTGAGGCTCTTTCTAATTATGAGTGGGAGTTAGATAATATTAGTGTCTTTTTTTCTGGAATTAAGACAAAGAAGGTAGATCTTGGCACACAAACATTGGAATATTTAGTAGACGAACACTCCGATATACTCACACAGGATGATATTGATTACCTTGAGACTCTAACTAAAAGGACAAGTTCAGAACCTACTGATGAAGATCATGAATTTTTTGAAAACCATCGCCTTGAATTAGATGAAAATCGAGCCTTAAAATCAAAATGGGATAAATATGTATACGGGAAACCTATTGAAACTGAAGATTTTATTTCAGGTATATTAGAGGCAGTTGAACGATTATTTTCACAAAGTGAAAATGTAATTTGTAAGAAACACCTTAAAATTAGTTCTCATAAAAAGTATAGTAAGAGTTCTTGGTTAGACTTAAATGCGGATATTGGTTTATTTTTTTGTACAAGGTATAGGGGCTTAGAAAGACTAACCTACCCAAATATTGTTTGGGATGTAAATTGGTTATTTAAATATGATGATCTGCTTTCGGAATCTAAGAAAAAGCCAAAATATAGACCTAACAATTCTGTATCACAAAATTCAACTCAGATAAAATTTTATGTAGAATTAGAATATGATGATGAATTACATTCATCCCAACAAGTTCAAGTAATTTGGAAAGGCAATCCCAATAAAATAGGTTCAGAGCTTCATAATGATTTATCTAGACTTAATAAAAATGCGTTTCCACTTTGTAAAGTCTCAAAAAATCCCATAAGTAAAAAAGGTAAATTACAAGGGATATCATTAAATGATGTGGGAACTTTACATGCAGTTTACAGTCAAGATAGAGGTTCTTTAGTCGAGGTTTATAAGTCAACCAACGATATCGGAAAGCAATTTGTTTCAAACCTAAAGAAAGAATTAAGCGAAGGAAAGGTATCCATTAGTGGATTTGAAGAGATAAATGTTGCTTGGAATCAGTTCTCTAATCTATATAAAGAAGCAATAAATGATTTTTTAGTAGACGGCCTATTTGCTAGTACATTAGTTCAACAATGTGATGCATATGATAAGCTTCTTACTACTTTACAAGTCCATGCTCCGAGTGACATGAATAGAGTTAACCTTTGGCAACCTATTTTAAATATTGGCAATGTTATAGTTGAAGGTAATCAACCAATGTCAATCATAGCACCCTGGCATCCTATGAGATTAGCTTCTTTGGCTATAAAAGCTTTACAATTTAAAGATTTAATTAGGTTAATTCTAGACTCAGAAGAAGTAAATTTTGGTGATTCTAAATTATTTTTTTCTGATTCTAGAAATGATTTTACTCAACCCTATTATCCAGAAGTCGCTTTCAGTTTTAGAGGTAAAGAACCAGAACTATTGTCAATCTCTGATTCCGTAAATGAATATAGTCTAATGGAAGTACCTATTAGAAAATATAATAATCAAGCTACTAACGAAGATCCAAATGAACCTAGTTCTAAAGTTACAACTCTTGTAGAAAAATATATAGAGCTTCAGCCTCACGAAAGTACAAACTTAGGGGTTGTCCTCTATAATTGCGATTCAACAAGGTTACCAAAGGCTATTGTGGAGTCATTATCTTCTTTACGTGATAGAAATGACGCTATACGATGTCAGGTTGTCCTACGTCATCGTAATTTAGATAAGCTTAGTGAACTCTATATGAAGATGATTGAAAATACAGATGCTGATACAGATTTTTCTGTAGCTAGCGAACTCTCACGTGATTTTATGGCTCGACTTAGAATTGGTGTTATGGCGGATACTGCCCCAATAGATGATGAAAATGAAGAAAAACCCGCTGATATTGTTTTCTTACAAGAGGTTATTTCACGTGAGGCAAAGTTTGTGTGGTCCTCAGTTAAAAAAGGTGTCACACAAAACCTACTAACACACTACCCGCCTAGGTGGTCAAGAAGGAGGCCAGTTACCAAGGATGAATTGAAATCTACCGCGTATCTAGTTTGTCCCAGTCAACCATCAGTGGGTTGGTCTTATTTAAGATCTATTAGAGGGATATGTGGTGGAAATGAAACAGATCAGGACAATTATTATTTGCCATCTAGACAGATATCATTCCAAAATGAAGAAACAAGAAGTATTTTCGATGAAGCTCATAAGTTAGGAGAATGGGTTGCGAATTACGATGAGCTACTGGATCAAAGATTGCTTAAAAACCAAGGTGTAAATGTTATTAAGTATCAACATAGCAAGTCTAATGGACCAAATTTGGTTGTTTCAACAAAGTCAAAACTAAATCTACTACAAATTTTAGTGAAAAGAAGATTAGGTAATTTAAACCTTGGTTTATCAGAAGAAAAACTAGTTAAATTAGCCAAAGTATTTATAGAAGAAGCAAACAGCTTGTCTGGAGATATAGTATTAAGAGCTGCAAAACGAGGTAAATATGCGAGTGAACTACTTGGTGTTGTGTTAAGTAAACTATTAATAACCTCTGAACTAGGTGAATCCGAATCGATTGGTTGGTTCTTTTTAGATGATTATGCTTCTTGGCTAGGCAAAAAAGAAGAGCAAATCGCGGATATATTAGCTTTGTGTCCTAAAGAAGAAAATGGATGTTATTATTTACAAATAGTCTTAACAGAATGTAAGTATATTGACATAAAAGGATTATCTAATTCAAAGAAAACATCAAAAAAACAGTTGAGAGATACTGTACTAAGAATAAATGATGCTTTATTCGGTAGCCCTAGCAGACTGGATAAAGATTTATGGCTTGCTAGAATTAGTGATATGTTAGTTGAAGGTGTTGAGTTTCCCCAAGACTCATTTCTCTCTTTGGAAGAATGGAGAGAAGGTATTAGAAATGGCGAGATTCCAATTGATCTCAGAGGCTATTCACATGTTTTTGTATCAAGTTCATCAGATGAAAGTAACATAGAATGCGAACAAATTCAACTTAGTGATTTGGAAAGTTGTTATCAAGAAGTGTATAACAGAGAAAAGGTTAGAGAGTTAGTCCTAGGTATATTTAATGGAAAATCGTTGAATAGTATTCGGAATGGAATAGGAGATGAAAGACCTTGGAAAGTCAGTTCTAAGACATCAACTACTTCTAACACAAAATCCGAGAATACAGAAGTAGAGAGCGTTTCATGTAACACAAGTCAATTAAATATTTGCAATTCTACAACAGTTACCCCAAATCAACACGCAGCATATTCAGTTATTGGGAACAGTGTTCATGAATTAGAAGATAAAGCGAGAGATGCTGAAAACAAAAATGGAGAGGAAACAGTAATTGATCCCACCCAATTTTGGGGTGGCTCTGCTCTTAATCAATGGGTAGAAAATAATAATACTTCTTACATTTCAAATGTTGAGTCAGATGAATGGTTAAAAGATGTAGAACGAAAATTGAAGACTGCTCTAATGTCATATAACTTACAAGCAAAGGTATTAGGAACACGCTTAACTCCAAACTCAGCAATTATAAGATTAAAAGGCTCAGATAATTTAAGAGTTGAGGATATAGAAAAGAAAAAATCACAGCTTTTAACAACTCACGCTCTTGAAGTTATTAATATTATTGCTCAACCTGGTGAAATTGGTGTATTTATTGCCCGACCAGAAAGGCAAATAATATATTTGAGAAATTTATGGAAACAGAGAATTTTTAAACAGGTATTACCAGGAATGAATATGAATTTTTTAATAGGTGTTAAAGAATTAGATGGGGAATTACTATACCTTAACTTAGGTGGTCCATTCGAAGGGCTACAGCAGCATGCCCCACATACACTCATTGCTGGAGCTACTGGAAGTGGAAAATCAATATTAATACAAAACTTAATCTTGGATATATGTGCAACTAATTCAGAGGATATGGCTCATGTTTATCTTATTGATCCCAAGTTTGGCGTAGATTATCAAAGTTTAGAAGATCTACCACATTTAAAAAAAGGAATCATTATAAATCAGGATACAGCCGCCTCTACTTTGGAGTCTCTTGTTGATGAAATGGAGAATCGATACCTGAAATTTAGAGAACACAGAGTACCTAACATTAAGGAATTTAATAAGAAAGTTTCCGACGAAGAAAAAATCCCATTAATATTTTTAATCCATGATGAATTTGCTGATTGGATGCTAGTGGACGAGTATAGAAATACTGTGTCTGCAATTGTGCAAAGATTAGGTGTAAAAGCAAGGGCTGCCGGTATTCATCTGATTTTTGCAGCACAACGTCCTGATAAGGATGCATTGCCTGTTCAATTGAGAGACAATCTAGGTAATCGTCTGATTTTAAAAGTAGAGAGTACTGGAACTTCAGAAATAGCTCTAGGTGAAAAAGGGGCTGAACGATTATTAAACAATGGTCATTTAATTGCAAGATTATCTGGAGAATCAGACTTAATCTTTTCACAGGTACCTTTTTTATCAAGTGAAGATGCTGCAGAAGTGGTTGAAGCAATAAAAAAGTCTTGCCTAACAATACAAAATATCAATTAAAAAGTAAAATACCTTATTGAAATTAAAATCGCAGAATCAACGATAGTCCATGTGAAATTAAGGGGAATAACGGACTTTCCTAATATTAAATGATAACATGTATTGATGAATTAACTTAATCAAGAAACATTAGCACTAAAATGAATAAAGAACTATGCCTGATTCCGTTACGTTAGTGGACTCAGGGTCAGGCACTATCTAAAAAACATTCTACCCCAAGTGCCAGATTTTTGTGAAATAGACTTAGATGTTAATGTTATTAATCTACTTGAAGAAATGGCTCGGAAAAAGCAGCCAAGAAGAGAGATGTTATTTGCTGATTATATGGCATTGATGCGGGAACTTGGTGGAAGACCTTCTTACCTAAAACTACATTTTCAGGGTGCAACTGATTCTCCCCATTACAAACAGGAATTTCAGTCATATGTTGGATTTTTAAATTGGGCAGAAGAATTGTCTGGCCGGGAGATAGAGGTTTTTGAGCGCTATGAAAATTGGTTTATCGAAGTAGAAAAGACGGTTATGTCAAAGAGTTATAAAATGGTTGTACTTTTAGCGATGTTACAGCGTGGGGCAGCTAATTGGTATAAACCAATTTCTTCCCATGAGACAGCACCATTTTTTCATCAATACCTTACGGAAAAAGAATACCGAAAACGGATTGATTTTTCCGATAAAGGTGCCAAAAAGCTTTGGAACTATGACGAAAATAGTGTCAGCAAATTAATTGCAACTATTCCCATGACTAAATGGAGTGGCAGTTCAAAAGTGTTAATTTCTTATGAAAATGATCTTTTCACTTTGAACTTTGATGTTGCGGAAGAGGATGAGAAAATTCTTTTTCAATGGACGAAAGAAATATGTAAATATCGGCTTCATTATCATTTTGAACGGAAGGTGATAAGACCACAGATGAATTAATATCTGATGGTCTTTTTAATTCTTAATTGTTTTAGAATTAATATGTCATTTTATGCATTAGTAAGCATACTTAAATTAACACGCATAATGATTTTCTTCCTTGCATTGTCAAAAATTTCTTCAGATATAATTTGGTAAAATCTTAAAGAAGTCAAGTAATTTAAAAGTTCATTCGCCAATCTTTTATCAATGTTATGGTTTATATTCAAAGATTCTAAGTTAGAAACAATTTCAAAGTTAAATAATGTTAATTTCTCAGTTTGAAGACATTCTTCAGCATATTGCCTGATATCCTCATTCCGAACTTGATACATTCGGCTTCCATACTTTTTACCACCAAATAATCCTTTTTTAGCCCCAATCAAAATTTTATTATAATGTGATTTATCTTCTTGGCCAACCATTTTTAAAATACTTAAAACCATCTTATTTGCATCTGGTACAGTCACATAACCGGGTTCTAAGTGATATCTAGTTGTCAAATCTAATCCCCCCAAAAAGAAACAATGTTTACTATTTATTATAGGTTGGGAATGGCTTTTATTACAAATTATTTATTTTAATTATGACAAATGAAGTCGATGTAATAGTAAAAGCGGACCTGTCTTATATAGACAGGTCCACTTTTATTTAATCTTGAAATATTGTATACCAGGCCGGTCTCTGGCTAGTAGATTTACTGCCATTGTAAGCAAATGTAAAATGTATTTGTTCTTTCTTTAATACAGTGATAAATGAATTTAATTCCTGGCCGCCTATTAGCCATAGTGCTCCGCCTTTACTTCGTTTATCCAATACTTCAAATCCCTTGTTTTCGAGGAAAGGTTTTAATCCATCTTTTAAGGTGATACTTGGTTGTTTAAGATCAAGTGTTATTTGCTCAGAATATCCTTTTATTGGTGTTTGTTTAACAGCGGTTGATTCTAATAAAGCAACTGAATGTTCAGCTTTGCTTTGGTGTTTATCTTCTTCAAGTAAACGAGTGTTTTGTGTGTTTTGTGTTTTTTCGGGTAGTCTAACTTTAACCGAAATTCCTTCATGCATATCCTCTTCTTGTTTTTGATCTTTAGCATTACCTTGTATCGGGACATCGTGATGATTAATCAATACGATTTTTTCATCCATATTATTCTCGTTAATCTCTGTGGTATAGGATTCATATCCAATTGGGTCTATTTCATAATATTTTAATGTTTCCCAAAGAGAGGAGAGGGATTTTTCTGAATTATAGTAAAAATCACTACCTCTTACTCGCCAGAAATTCCATCCGCAGCGTTCAAGGATTCGTTGCCTATTCATGTCATAATCAAACCGATCCGGACCATGCCACTGATCTCCATCACATTCTACTGCAATTCTGCCTTTTGAACCTTGGATAACCATGTCAATTCGATAGCCCGCAACTTCATGTTGAGGGATAATTCGATATCCTCTTGCTGAGATTTGATCAAAAACCTCTCTTTCGAAGTCACTTTCACATAATGCGCGATTTGATTCTAGTATTTCCTTAGGTGGATTTTCACAATAGGAAATAAGCTGGTAACGCAAACACTCCTTATTTCGAAAATCATTTAAAGTTGGTGTGTGGAAAAGCCATAGTTGGTCTTTGGCACGGCTAACAGCAACGTTAAATCTCCGCTTATCTTTTTCAGTAGCTAAAGCTCGCATCCCGGTTTCACCAGGTGCCGCAACCATACTTAGGAAGATTACATCACGTTCATCCCCCTGAAAGGCGTATGCATCTCCACAAATGATTTGCCGTTTTTCCATTTCCTCTGGGCCAATTTCTTCGATTAAAAGTTTTTCGATAAGCTGTGCCTGGCCCTCGTTTTGTAAACTGATAATACCCATCGATTTTCCTTCATATTGTGGGTTTGATATACATGCCTTTATTTCTTTCACTAAAGCTTCCGCTTCATGTCGATTATAAACTTTTGAGCCAGAGCCTTCTCTGTATCCCGTCGGAACATGCCTAGTATTAATTGGTTCCAATCTATTAGGTGGATATTGCCTTAGCGGTATTAAGGGTGTATTAGAATAGCTGATTCGGTTGGAAAATTCAATAATTTCCGGCATACACCTAAAATGTTCTCTTAGAGTTATTCTGCCCCCGAATAAGACATTGGCTAAATCAAAGAAGGAGTTTTCTAAACTTAGTAAGTCTGACAGTTTAAAGTCGAACAAATATTGTTTGCGAAGAAATAGAATGTCCTCACCCTTGATCCCAACATACTCAGGACTTATTTGCTTATCATCTCCCACAACAATAAGCTTTTTCGCGATATACTGTAAGATTACTGCATCTGGACCAGATTGACTTGCTTCATCCATAATAACCACATCGAATAGATTTGGTCTAACATCAAATGTTTCAAATACCCGATATAAAGGCATAATCCAAGTTGGGATAGAATCTCGACACTCACTCATGTGTTTTTGGGCATCTTGCAAATGGATGTATGCATTTTTCCCTGTTCTTTTACCAGCTTTCCGCATTGAAGTATTCCAAGCTAATAAATGTTGACGTTGTCCTTCTGTCATTGTGCTCAAGGTAGAGAACCATGCTTTTTGTGCGCCTAATATTGAAATTGTCTTTTTAATAGAATCTTCTAATTCATCTAAGTCTTTAGTAACCTCGGACTCACTAGTTTGAGAAAATTGGATAAACCAGGCATTTACTTTTGCCCAATTAAAGGCTTTTTCCAAATCTATAAATCTTATTTTCCAATACTGGTAATCAAACTGGTTTAATAACTTCGAATATAATTTTGGAAGCACTTTTTTTAACTTTTGAGAAAGTTCTTCACACCGTTTACTTTTTTGGGAATACTCATCGAGTTCAATTATTATGTTTATTGACACCCTATATTTATCGATATTTCTAGTGCGAATGGAATACATAAGTTCGTCCACAATGGGGTGCATAACTTGTGTTTCAATAGACTTTTGAATATTCTTGCCCATTTGAAGTAATTCGTCTTGAATTGTTTTAAGCTCTTCTTTTAGAGAAATGAAATCTAAATAGGTAGAAAATAGAGAAATATTTTCCTTATTTAGTGTTTTTTGAATGATAATCGGAACATCAGTAAATTCTTTTTGAATTTTTTCTATTAACTGTTTTGCTGCAAATAAGAGAGAAAAAGGTTCCATTATATCTTCAATATTGGCTAATCTTAGTAATCGAGAAGTTAATGCTCCAACTTGAATTTTTAATTGGTCCGAAATCATTAGTTCAATCATTTTAAGCGTATGATCGGTTTTTACCGTCCCATCAAGCAGAATAATAGCTTCAAGGGTATCGCATTTTCGCCCATCAATCCGAATATCCTTTACAATATACCATGCGTCCTTCACTACTTTTGGTCGAATCAACGGCATTCCTAAACCTTTTCCATTTTCAAAATGAGATCTTAAAAGTATTACATCAGAGTGAAGCTGAGTTAAGCTGGTTTGACCCTGCCCAGTTATTTCCGAGAGATTATGAGTACTAGCGTTTTCCTTGATTGAGTCATTTGAAATTCTAACCTGGCCATAAAATTCTTCCCATGGTCTAAATTTACCAAGGAAAAGATCGCCTAGTGCATTTTTTAACCAAGCCTCGTTCTTTTGCTCAATTCCTATTAAATTTCTTTTAAGTTCATTTAATAGTAAAACTAATTTGGAACGTTTTTCCTGGCTTATATGAGAAAATTGTTCAGTAGCTTGCTCATTAAGAGGCTTAAATTGTTCCATATCTTGTAATAAGGCCTGTTCACGGTTTATTTTCACGTTAAAGTCTAAATCAGTCATAATTAAGTCTGGAGAGGGAATGGATAATTGTATTTGCTCCTGAACATGTTCATTTAGTTGATTAAGTAACTCTAATACTTCAGCAAATTCAATACTATTTAGAGGGAGGTCTGCATCCATATTAATAAAGTCTGTCATCCAGCTATATTTTGTCTCTGCTTTATTCAATTGCCCTGCAATTTTTTGGGCAGTACCTTTATATTCACCATTTATAAACTGAAATTCATATGTTTCTTTTTCCCGTATAGAACGTAATTGTTGTTGTAATAATGCTTGTTTTTCTTTCATTTTGAGTAAATTTAAAGTTAAGTTATCAATCTCTTTTTTTGACAACTCTTGATCCCATGTGTCTCTCTTATTTGAAATGACTTGAACAACACTTTCCAAATCCTTGAAAGATTTAGAGTCTTCACCTAATAAACTAACGCAAAGCGCTTGAAGTTCTATTGGAATCTTTTCTTTTAATACTTTAAGTGCTCTTGGAGTCTCACTTGTAATTAATACCCTTTTTCCTGAAGAAAGTAAGTGGGAAATAAGGTTAGCAATCGTATGACTTTTTCCTGTTCCGGGGGGTCCCTGTACTAGAACTCCATTTCTGGTTTCTAAATTCGAAATAATTTTTCTTTGTTCTTCATTTGCATGGAGCGGAAAATAAATATTATTATCCATTTTATTTAAATTAAATTGTTGATCAAAAGAAGATTTAGTCTGCTGTTCCTGATAATCTTCCATTTCTTCAAAAATCCTTAATATACCCTGAGGTACATTAGATGTACTATCTCCCATATTTTCAATAATTTTCGAACATGCATGTTGAAATCCTTTTTCTGATTTCTTTCTTAAAATTAATGAAGGACTATAGGACAAATCAGGTTCCTGTGTGCTTTCTCTCTTATTCTGGTAAACCTCTTCGTTATAAGTTCCATTTGCTGATAGGGAGTAAACAAACGATTTGAAAATAGAATTAAGTAATGACTTATTCCAAATCTCGGATGTTAATTCATCCATTTTTTCCTTAATAGGCAATAAAGCTTTATTGTCTAGACGATACTCTAATTCAAGCATATCTTGTTCAAGTTCGGGACTTATACTCTCTGTGGAAGGTACAATCCTAATAATTCCACTACTCGAGTCGAATTGAAAGTGACAACTAACCGTTAAAATATGTCTGTGCACAACCTGACCATCTGGTGTTTTCCAATTCAATAAACCAATACCCATTAATAACTCGTATTGGTCCCCGAGTTTTTTTTGCTTTTGATAAATAGAAAATAATTTGGTATAGATTTCTTGAACTTTTTCAACTCTTAAAAATTCATCTTTCCATAAGGTCCATTTTTCTTTTATATAATCATCAAATTTTGATTGGACTTCTGGATAGTCCAAAATATGTAAATATTTTGGAATTTCTCCATCTGGTTCTGATTCTTTAAAATGGGGATTCGGTATATTTTCTAACAATTTCGGCTCATAATTACTATTGCTATATTGGAAAGAAGGAGAAAGCCAACTCCTAATTGTCTGATGTGGATCAGGGAAAATTGGTCTAATAGGTTTTTTTATCTCAACCCAAATATCTTTTACATCTGTAATTAGAGGTGAAAGACATTCAGGCTCATCCATGATTTCATTCATGAATAAATAATTTTCATATTGATGTAAGTCTCTAGCCAATGGAGATCTTAATAAAGAAAGCTCCTTTAAATATGTGAAAAGTCGAATTGCCTTTTCTTTATGTAGTGTAGAGGGCTTCAATTTTACTCATCCTTTCTAAAAAGCAACATATACTAATTTAAAAATTATTACTATAAAACTAAATTTAACAAAGAAATTAATAGATTTTCTAAATTTATCCAATTATATTATATGGTTGCGAAATAGTGTTTTATGAATGTAAAGTTAAATGATGATTGCAAATATTGATAATTTTTAAGAATTTTTTTCCTTACTTGCCTTTAATTTTTAAGTGTCAGGAACATAAAATTTAAATAAAGGTGGTATAAGATCAAATTCTACCTTCAATATAATAGAAATATATTTCTATAATTATACTAGACCCTGAAAAAAAAAGTTTAACTTTATGGAATTATTTGTCGAATATACAATGATCAACAAATTTTCTCAGGCTGGGCAAGTGCATTTAACTATTAACGAATTTATTTTTCTAATAAGGGGGCCAAAATACTTTGAAACCCTGATGAAAATGGAGTCAGCAAATTAAAATTTATTACAATCTTGCCAATATCTAAATGGATCAGCAATTCTAAAGGGTTAATTTTATGACAATGATCTTTTCCGATTAAACTTTGATGTTGCCAAAGTGGATGTGGAAAATCTTTTTGAATGGACTAAAGAATTATGTGAATATCGACTTCATTATCATTTTGAGTGGAAAGCATTTTGAACCAGGGTTCTGTCTCTAGTTTTTCACACTATTTTTCTTTCTATTGAGTTAAAAAGGAAATATGCGTAAAAATTTGGTGCCTGATCCCCGATGCGTTAATACGTAAACGTGGCGGGAGTAAGGCACCTTTTTTATTTGCTGATTATATGGCATTGAAGCGGGAACTTGGTAGAAGACCTTCTTAACTAGAAATACGTTTGCAAGGTGCTTCTGATTCGCCCCATTACAAACAGGAATCTCAGTCATATGTTGGATTTTTAAATTGGGCAGAAGAATTGTCTGACCGGGATATAGAGGTTTTTAAGCGCTATGAAAACTGGCTTAATGAAGTAGAGAAGACAGTTACGTCGAAGAGTTATAAGATGGTGGTACTATTGGCGATGTTGCTGCGCGGGGTAGATAATTGGTATAAATCTATTTCTTCACATAAGGCAGCACCATTTTTTCATCAATGCCTTATGAAAAAAGAGTATAGAAAACGGATTGATTTTTCCGACAAAGGTGCTAAAAAGCTATGGAACCATGATGAAAATGGTGTCAGCAAATTAATTGAGACCATACTGATGACCAGGTGGAGTGGTAGTTCTAAAGGGTTAATTTCTTATGAAAAGGATTTTCACTTTGAACTTTGGTGTTGGGAAAGGGGTCTGGCACTTTTTTTCAATAGGGTAAGAATACCTTTTGGTTTAGCTCATAAGCACACTCAGCCGAAGGATCCAATAGCCAGTATTTAACAGTTTCTGATGTCTTCTGCTAATATGAAAGATGGAAAAGTAGCCTATTCCTCTCCTGAAAACATTTTTGGGTATTCCTTATATCAATAAAGGACAAAATAAACCATCTTTAAGATATTTTTTAGGAGGGATTAGATGAAATGTAATGTTGGGAAAACCGAGCAAGTAATAAGAATTGTGATTGGTTCTGTTATTGTCCTAGTTGGAATTTATTACAGAAGCTGGTGGGGAATAATTGGAATAGTGCCCATCATTACTGGTGCTACCCGCTATTGTCCAGCAAATGCTATCCTTGGAATTCAGAATTGCAAAGTTGAAAATAAACACTAAAACATAGTTGTTTCACTTCATTGAATAAATGATCTCCCGGAAGCTACAAGCTGTGTGAGACCAAAAGTCAAACGAAGTTGTCGCTTACGTATTGATAAGAATGTTCTCTTACGCAAGTTGGCGCAAAATTTTCATCGAATCCGAATATTTCTTTTTGTTTACAAGGGATTAGGCTAATGAAATTCATTCACCTTATTAGTAAGAGCAGTAATGTTCTAAAACTCACCAACACAAATGTGTTATTACACCTTGGATAAGTGTAGGGGATTTCAAATCATGTAATTGAAGAGTAAAAATAGGATGAGGTCCATCATCAAAAGTAAAGGCAATTAATTTTCCTTTGCGTTTACTTCCCAAAGAACATGTCCCGCATTTTCGTATTCCTCATGACTTTTAGTGGATGCGGCCACGTTGGAAAATAAGGTGCCTGACCCCCGATGCATTAATACGTAAACGTAGCGGGGGTCAGGCACCTTTTTTCTATTTTTTCACACTATTTTTCTTTCTATTATTAAGTTAAAAGGGAAATAAATGAAGCAAACCTAGATCCATTTTTGGGAGGAAATGTATTTAAAAAATAATATCAATATGAGCCGTTTTTTCTCTCTTTGATGGATAAATTTCAAAAGAGTCTGGAATTATTTTTGTCGAGTGGTAGATCATTTCCGATACCGTAACACATTTATACCCGTTCTTATATAAAATGTTCAAAATATTATCTAATGCCTTAACGGTTTGACAAGTCTGATTATATTCAGTACCGTGCCAATCATGAAATAGTATGATATTACCTGGTTTTACTCCTTTTGTTATCGAGTTACAAATTTGACTCACAGGAGGATCTGACCAATCACGAGAATCTTGATTCGAGATTACGACTTCTTTTCTGTTTTTTATTGCTGTATTAACAATTAAATCATTATAAATACCTCCTACAGGACGATAAAGAGACGGTTTGAAACCTGTAAGCTTTTGTATGATTTTATCTGTTTCTTCTATTTCTGATGATAGTTTTGCTGAGGTAATATATGATAACCATAAATGTGGTGAAAAGTATGATTGGCAATTTCGTGTCCTTCTTTTACTTCTCATTTTAAAAGAGCAGGAAACCTTATTACTTTAATACCTGCTTCAAAGAAAGTGGCTTTAGCATCATATTTAGCTAATAGATCAAGAATTTGAGGAGTAAAAATAGGATGTGGTTCATCATCAAAAGTAAGTGCAACTAATTTTTCCTTTGTGTTTACTTCCCAAAAAACATGTCCCGCATTTTCGTATTCCTCATGACTTTTGTGGATGCGGCCGCGTTTATTTGATAGGAGAATATAGGAATCAATAAAAGGACCGTAAAAAATAATCCTTTTCTCATTAGATCTACCCTCGTACGAATGTACTTAGTTTATGGAGTCTTAATTAAAAATATCTACGCGGAAGTAGGAAAAAGATAATTTGCAGGGGTTTTTGCTTAGTATGAAGATGAAGATTATATGAATAGTTAGGAGGATCCTTGTTCAACGGAGGGATTATTCCATTTAATCATAGCTTGTATTTTTACAGGTATCTTGGTTAGTTGAAAAGAGAAAAAGAACATTTGTTCTTATCTTATTTAATGGTATTATTAAAGAGCAATAGAATAGGTTTTCTCAAGGGTGGTCGGCACACTCCCAGCAGAAAGGGGGTGATGCTGAATGACAGTATTTGAAACATTAATGATTACGATTGCATTTTCAAGCTTGATCGTAGCTATTCTGTCATTTAGCAAAAAATAATCCACCCTTGAGTTAAGCGGCTCAGTCGGGTGGATTATGCCCCAAAATAGCCGACCCCCTTAAAGGGAACCGTCTATTGCATGACCGGACATGTTCTAGCATGTCTGGTCTTTTTTATTTTATGCATTAATTAAAATCTATTATACCTAATGTTAAACAAAAAGAAAATGTAGCTAGCATTATTCTTCAACAAATTCCTTTTTAGGGTAAATGAATGCCTCTTAACTTGAATTTTATTGCAAACTTTTGATTCTCATCCCAATATGCCTATAATAGGATAATAATCATTTAGGGGGAGAATGTATGACAAGTAGGATCCAAAAGATTACAACCAATTTTTGGTTTGATACACAAGCAGAAGAGGCTGCAAATTTTTATGTATCTATTTTTGAAAGTTCCCAAATCATTAGAACTACTCGCTATAAAAAAGCAGGCCACGAAATTCACGGGAAAAATGAAGGTTCTGTCATGACTGTGGAATTCCAACTAAATGGACAGAACTTTGTTGCCTTAAATGGTGGACCACAATTCAAATTCACCGAGGCAATATCATTCATTGTGAATTGTGAGACACAGAGTGAAGTAGACCATTATTGGGGAAAGCTTTCTGAAGGCGGAGATGAGAAAGCTCAAATGTGCGGTTGGCTTAAAGACCAATTTGGAGTATCATGGCAGATTGTTCCTACTGCCCTTTACGAAATGCAAAAAGGACCTGATTCCGAGAAATCAGAAAGAGTGATGAAAGCACTCCTCAATATGAAAAAAATTGATATTAATACTTTAAATGAAGCATATTTGGGTTAACTTCAAACAAAAAAAAGAAAAAGAAGTGTCATTGTTCGAAGGCCTAATTACTCTTTATTTAGGAATTATTTCTAAAACCAAACTAGGGCAGGCAGTTGGCCGTTTTGTTTACACCGTAGGGGCAATTATTACCTTTCTCGATCCACTTAAACAAAAAGCACTCATCCAGTATTAACCAATATTTGTTTTGATTCTACCAGATTAAAGTAAAATTTCGACAAAAAAGTACAAAAAATGATATCGAAAGCCTTTACTCTACTTTGATAAAGTGATAAAGTATTAAATGTTGTTAAACATTTCTAGATTACTTTTTTGAGATGTTATTGGTGATTAATTGATATTGCTTCTTAAAGGGAAGACATTAGTAAAATACAATTAAAGTGAAGACCAACTGGAGTAGAAATTTCTGTGGTCTAATACATAATAAATAAAAAAGATGCCGTGAATTAAAGTGATCTTATATGTAAGAGCTTTCTTAATTTAACTTTCAAGGAAATTAAAATAATATATGAAAAGGCAAACTTACTGAAAAGTAGGGACGCAAAGCCATGAGTCTAAAGTTGAATAACTATGATTGTCAGGCTTCCAAAAAAGATGAAGCCATATATGCTATTTATCATTATGGCTTATTGTCCACCTTTTTTGGTGGGCTTTTTTGTTGGAAAAGGAAGGAATTCTTGTTGATTATAAAGTGTTGACAATGAGTTAGTGGCTTTTAAAAAAGGCAAAGGGGTGATTTAGCATGATGAATTTTCAAGATCTAATTAATATGATCAATCAAAGCGTTGAGGAACTAGACTTCGTTACAGCAAGAAAATACATTGAACAGAATTTAGACCTAATAAAAGAAAGAAAATCCCCATTTTAAATTGTAAGGCTATTTTTAAAAATTATCCTAATTCCAGCAGAACCGGGAGTATAAATTAAAATTAGCAGGCGCCCATTATGAGAACAAAATTCTTCAGTTGAATTCTAAGTTTGACCAAGAAAGTGCAAAACTATTACTTCAACAGGAACAATTAACACGAGAGCGAATCTAAATCGGCTTTTTAAGGAAAAAAGAAATTTAATAGAGAATATACTAAGTGTTCTTAAAAAGTCAAAATAATCTCAACCAGCTAGTAACTATAATTAAAAATAGGTGATATTTATGCTAAAGAAAATTAGTTCATTAAAAGTAGTAACCAGATTAACCATCGTCATATCTTTATTATTAGTCGTTGCATTTGGGACCGGTTTTTATTCTATGTATCATCAAGCAAAAACAACCACTGAAAAATCAATCGCCAAACTAAACGAGAGTTTAGCAAGTAGAATTGCAAAAGACATTGATCCGGACGTGTATCAAAAGTTTTTAGAACATAAGCAAGAAGATGCTGCATATTGGAAGATAAGAAAACAATTAAATGATATGCGAGTGAAATCAGGCTCATTTTATGTATATACCGTAGCCTATTATGGAGGCCATCCAAGAATTATGGTTGATGGTCAACCAAAAGGATCTGATATGGCTTCTAAAATCGGAGATAAAACGTCTACTACTACTTATGAAATGATAAAGCCGGTGTTAAATGGGCATACAACAAGCACTGATATTTTGATTGATAATACTTTTGGGAATTATTTATCTTCATTTGCACCTATCAAAGACAAAAGTGGAAAAGTTATTGGCGTATTAGGGGTAGATACATCTGCAAAGTTAGTTGGTAGCATAAGTGATGAAATAATAAGTGAGAATCTGCCATTGTATTTAGGTATTACCTTGTTCCTTCTGATTTTATTTGGCGCCTTTAATATATGGTTTATCAGTTACACCTTAAAGCCGCTCAAAAGCATTGAATCGGCTCTTGATGATGTATTAAATAATGATATTGCCGAAGCCGAGGGAAAAGTTAAGAAGGCTAAGGTGAGAAATGATGATATCGGTAAATTACAAAAAACCTTAATTGCTATGTTAGAAAATTTAAAAGAAATCTTGTTACAAGTTTCAGATAGTGCCAACAGCACAAATAGTTTAGCAGAAACTGTAACAAAAGTATCTATCAAAGTCGAGGAAACGGTCGGTAAGACAAATGAGTTTGTCATGAATTTAACCGCTGGGTTAGGGTCTCAAGTGGCAACCTCCAAAGAAAGTTCAATCGCTTCAACCGAAATTGCCCAAGGCATTAATAGAATATCCGAAAGTGTTACATCTGTATCAGAACGTTCCTTTGATACCTTACATGTAGCAAAAAAAGGTTCTGAAGATATGCAAACAGTTATTGAACAAGTGAAAAAAATAAGAGATTTAATGGATGATACATCCGTAAAAATCACTACTTTAAGTTCTCGTTCTAAAGAGATAGAAAATGTATTATTAACTATTACTAATATTGCAAATCAGACCAATCTATTATCCTTAAATGCATCCATTGAGGCAGCAAGAGCCGGAGAACACGGTAAAGGATTTGCGGTTGTCGCCGATGAGGTTAGAAAGCTCGCTGATCAATCAAAACAATCTGCAGACCAAATAGCTAGCTTATTAAATTATATTCAGAAAGATACTCAATTAGCGGTTGAAGGCATGCAAAACGGAGTGAAAGAATCCCATGCGGGTCTGAATATGATCCAAATCGCAGGACAAGAATTTAATAATATAGTGGAAAGAAATAATCAAATTGCAGAAGAAATACATGAAATATCCGCAGCAGTTCAGCAAGTATCAGCCAGTGCGGAAGAAGTTGCTTCATCCATAGATGAAGTGGCTAATATAGCAAACAATTCATCCATGGAGTCTGAAAATGTTAGAGGTATATTAAATGAAACCCTCAACATTCTTGCACAAGCAAAGGGATCCTCAAATACAATGGGTGCTATGGTAAAAAATCTAAATACTACATTAAGTAAATTCAAATTGTAGTATTATACTTATGATTCCAATATTAAGGCGTGTTTAACTGTTGGTAGTTACACGCCTTTTTTATTTAGTCCAAAATTTATTTATTGGAAGAATCTTAATAGGATTTGATACTGTTTTTAAGGTAACACCATTAGATAGATACAGGGTTTATTTCTACTAATAAATAACAATGAGTAAATAAAAATTTAAATAAAATGATATTTAGAAAATTGAAGTTATTTTCCTTATCAATTTGATTATGTGAAAAACAGTATAATCAACGGATATTTTCATATATTTTGAAGGTTTTCACTTAAACTCCCTCTGTTTAATACGATTTTCTCACGAATAATCGCATATTTGCAGGATTTCATACCACTTTGTTTCGGCAAAACGGATGAATGAAAAGAGTCATGAAAGTTTTAGTTAAATGAGGGGTTAAAGCAGGACCTCCCACTAGTAATATACTGGAAGGAATTTAAAGTTCTTTAATTTGTTAATTAAATCTTATATTTTAGCACAAATACTATTTCTCTTTTAATATTGAGAATTGACGATATGCCTTGAAGTAGTTGATTCCAAAGAGAATACTCATGATTAAGGGAATTAACTTGATAATGACAAACGGTGTTTCAAATAAGAATGCTTTCCAAAACAAAGACCCTTCCATATCCCAAATCCCTTTAGTTTCATATAAACTAGAATCCTTGTATACCATATAGCTAATCATCAAAAGCGTAACAGCTAGTGATAATGAGTAGTTCATTAATCGTTTATAGTATTGTACATATGATTGACGATCTGAGAAAATCTCATTTTGACTATCAGCTGTTTTTTGCCAATAATGAATACTACCAAGTCGTGACCCTTTCATATGTGTCCAGCCAAAATCCTCATATATCGTTTTGTATTCTTCAAACTTATTTGCTGATAAATAATCCCGATAATCCAACCGTATAATATAGGCTTTGTTTGTTTTTTTAAACATATATATTCCTAATCCACTAATGTTTGTACTGCAATAACCTTTTTGTAATTGCTTATTTAACCATTGCTCTTCTTCTACAATATTAAAAAAAAATTTAAATTTCTTCATCGATCTCACTCATTTCATATAAGGATATAATATGGAGTAATCTTTCGAGCTCGATATTCAAAATTTGTATTCCTTTATCTGTAATTTTATAAACTTTTCGTCTACCAGTCTCTCCGGATACTGGCTCAATCCAACCATGCTTATTTAAATTTTCAATCGCACCATACAAAGTTCCAGCAGCCAAGATAACTGTGCCTTTACTCATTTGTTCAATCTTTTGCATAATGGCATAACCATGAAGTGGTTCACGTAGAGCTAATAAAATATAGTGCATGGTTTCAGACAATGGTAACAGTTTATGTTTCATATACTCACCTACTATTCAGTTTAACTATATAGTTGAACTTAACGATATTATATACAGTCTAACTGAATAAGTAAACGTATTTCCTTAATTTTTTTCGCTTATTAACTTTTTACTAAAGAATTCTTTAAGGGTTTTTATGGAAAGATGTAAAGTGAGTAAACAAAGTGAGGATATTAAGATTGGTGAACATTTTATGAGAGAAGCATTCCCCATTGAAGTTGATGAAGATTTGCCAAAACTACAAATAGATTTTGATTCATATGTAGCCCATACAGTTACTAATGAATCATTTACAATTTTAGACGACTATGAAATCTTTGAAGGACATTCTTTTCGAATTTTCAAGAAATCAAGGTACTTAGTCTTTATTAATAAGGGAACAATTGCTACCGATGTATTTCCTGAAGATACCTATGTACATTATGAAATTGCTTCATTAGACCATATTATTGATGTAATTTCTTATGATGAACAAAAATAACTGAAATTAAAAGAGATTCGTTTTGCAGGCGGGGGCATTGCGTTTTTTTTATTGAAGTAACGGTTAGTTCCTTAAGAACAACTTACTGTTATAATATTATTTGGAGCTTTTTTTGTAAAAAAATTTGGAGGCTTTTTTTTATGGACTTCACAAAAAAACAGGTGACTTATGATGCTGATGCAGAAATGGGCTATATTTACCTTTCTGAGCCCCATACAAATAAAATTGTGTCTACAGAAGAACTTCCTGAAAATGATGACTTAATGATAGATTTTGGAGAAGGAGTGCCCGTGATAGGTATAGAATTGGCAGGTAAGACGGCAAAGAGAATTGCAAAAATAGTTGATAGAACTAACTTTTACTATAAAGAACTCACTCCTTATGGAATGACTTATTATTCATTTAGGATCAATAATGAATTAATAAGGAAATCTGTGTCTCATCCAAATGCTGAAGCAATCCTGCTTCATTTCTCAGATGAAAATTGTCAAGATTTTGTAGGTTTCGATATAATGGACACTAAATCATATTCTGAAAAATATTTAATAGGATAGTAAGCGTTACATCTGGAACTAATACGAAGGGTGCTTTAGTTGAATAAAAATTGATTAAGTCAGCAGTTGTCTGTTGGCTTATTTATGTCGTAGTAGGACCATACCGTGTAGTAAACAACTTTTCTTTTTCAGCTACCATGTAAAAACGTACTTTTTTTGCAATTTCTGTGGTGAAGCTCTACTTAATGAATGGCTAACGGTGCAGGTTAGTGAAATAAGAAATATATGCAAGCTAAAAAATTGGATTAATTATTAATAAAAATACATACCCTAAAATATTGGAGGTATGTAAATGAAAAACTCAAAATTATTTTTAGTGGCTATGCTAATTCTTCCCTTGTTAACCCTACCATTATTAGGTCGGAATGTATTAAAAAAATATCTCCCAGCCGCAATATTTATATGTATCTTAACAAAAATATTAGATACATTCGGTGAGAGAAAAAATTGGTGGCGGTTTTATAAAGGAATTCCTCCTTTAGATAGCATGGACATGCTAAATTTTGGTCCTTACTTTGTTTCTAGTCTTTGGTTGTTAAAAATGACCTATGGGAAATTCCCACTATATTTAATTTCTAATACTATTCTTCATATATTATTTATTTTCCTAGGGATAAAATATATAAAACGTCTTAGAATACTTTCTTTAGTAAAATTAACAAAATTTCAATACTTAGCAATCGATTTTATTAGAGCATTACTTCTATATGTTTTTCAATTCTTGAAGGAAAAAGCACAGGGTGAAGTAATAAAAAGTCAAGCAAACTTAGAAATAGAATGTTCTTCAACGGGTGCCCTTTAGTTGAATAAAAATCGATTAAGTCAGCAGTTGTCTGTTGGCTTTTTTATGTCTCTATAGGACGATAATGTGCAATTAATAAATTGTAAACCCATCTTCAGCAAAACCAGCTAATAGTTGTCAACATTTTTCAATTAAAAAATTAAAATATAGATGATATACTAAAAATGAGTATGCCAAATAACCTTCCTCATCTTCAAAATTGGAAGGTTTTGTTTTGTATTGTTAAACATGGTTTTTAAGCTAATTCTTGGAAAGTGGTTTTGTTCTTTAAAAGCGCATAAATCAAGTGTAAAAGCTTATTAACACAAGCGATAATTGCTACTCTATAGGGTTTACCCTCGTCGCGTTTTTTATCGTAAAACTCTCTTAATTTTTTATTTCGAGGAATAACGGTATCACTCGTCTTTTGCTTTCGGGCATCTCGAATTCCACAGTATACAGCCATATATAATGCTTGCCGTAACCTTCTAGATCCTCTCTTTGTTATACGATTTTTGGTTGCTGTAAATCTTCCAGAAGAGTAAACACTAGGATCTATTCCCGCAAAGGCAACCAACTTTTTAGGGTGATTAAACCGATCTATTTCTCCTATTTCGGAAATGATTGTTGCCGCAATCTTTTCTCCGATACCAGGAATAGACTGGAGAATCTTATATTCTTCAATTTCTTTAGCGAGGGCATCTATTTTTGCTTCTAGTAGTGATAAATGCTCTTGATATTGAAGAACGATGGTAATTAACATCTTTAGGTTAAAAATATGACTTTCATATAAGTTATTTTGAAATGGATTTCGTAATGCTGCTTCAATAAGCTTTTGTGCTTTTTCTTTTGCCCACTTTTCAGAACGTCTAGTACATAACGATACAATCTTGTCGGTTAATACAGATTCGGTAGTATTTAGTACATGTTCAGAAGTAGGAAATATGGAAAGAGTCTGTAAAGATACTTTTGAATATAAATCACCAAAGACACCTCTATATTCAGGGAATACCTGATCTAGCACTGTTAGAAGCTGTACCTTGGTTTGTGTAGAGATACCTGTAATGATCTCTTGTTGTCTTGTAAGATTACGAAGGTTTAAGAGTTGAATACCTCTTTTCTTATACGGCTCAACTTCTTCTTTATAGAATAGTTCGCAAAGAAGATAGGCATCGACAGCGTCTGTTTTTACCTTTCTTAAACTGGCACTCCTTGCTCGATGAGAGATAAGGGGGTTCACAATAATATAAACATATTGCTGTTCCTCCAAAAATTGAATAATAGGAGAGTGGTAATGTCCTGTTGATTCTAAGATAACTGAAGGTTGCTTACCATCAGCTACTCTTTCAATCTCTTTTAAGAATCCTAATAAATTCTCAAAGCCCTCAACAGTATGCTTTACACTAAAACTTTTACGAAAAGGTTGACTCTTATCCAAGAATGCTTGTACCTGACTTTCCCCTTTAGAAACATCCAGACCAACTACTGGATTCATCATCATCTCCTCCTTAGAAATAAAGATTAGTCGGTTGTCCCTAGAGCTGCTTGTACTGTCATAGGTTCGCTTGTTAAACGGGATCTTTGTCCCAACCAGCCTGAAACATGCTTATACAAGTAGGGAGTGAACAGTTTTGCGGACG
The DNA here is from genome assembly GCF_030915485.1 of Neobacillus sp. PS3-40. Taxonomy (GTDB): domain Bacteria; phylum Bacillota; class Bacilli; order Bacillales; family Cytobacillaceae; genus JAUZPL01. The sequence goes on from NZ_CP133266.1 coordinate 23,162, forward strand.
GGATCAAGTCCCACGGGCGCTACGTTCTACTCCGACTACCGCTATAATAAAACCAATTAAAAAAAGTTCAACCAGTAAAAACTGGTTAAACTTATATTACGATCGGGCGCTATCCTCGTAAAAGGATAAGCGCTTGTTTTGTATATGAGGGCATGATCATAGAAGATCATTTCAAATGAAAATTGGATTATTTTGTTAAATACACTAAGGGTTTTGAAAACTTACACTTAAACTAAACCAGCTATAGAAGTTCCTTGACTGAAATCCTAATAAAGGCTTTGTAAATTCACATAGGATTTCAAATTGGCAAAAGGATAATTTTTTGATACTTTATTTAAATCTGTTAGAATAAGGTTTCTTTGACAAATTATTTTTCTTCATACTATTTTTTTATTTACGTTATCCATTTCTTTCACAACTTGGAGGTTCCTCCATCCAACCATGTTCCATTAAAATCATTCCACCATCTTTTGCAAAATCAAACGTACTCGCCATGATACTACCCATTTTTAAAAGCAAGTCACTTCGAAAACTAAAAGCAGCTCCAACCGAATTGCTTCCGAGGCCGAACATTGATAATAAATTTGTATTATACATCATAAGCTTGTCAGAAAAAGGTGGAATTATCGAATCAGTAATCATACCTCCCGAGGTAACAGGCGCAGGTAAATCACTCTCCAGTAAAAGATTACTCATGATGGATATTATTTCTTTTGCCAGTTCTTTCCCCCTTTTAAAATAATTTTTTACGTCTGATTCTTTGGCTGCTTGCTCAAAACCCGCCATCAATTGCATCCCTGTAATATTCGTCTCTAGCGATTGGTAAACCAGACCTATTTCAACCGTATTGAGTGTCCGCTTCTTTTTAAATGGATTTAAGCCACTTGTGTAGCTTGTATCCCCAATGAGGTCAACATTTTTAGGCATAGGAATGAAAGGTGGGCGTGTCAAAATCCCTTTATCCAATAGATGCTGCGTTGTTACGGAATAAACATGTTGGGTGTCTGCTGTGAAGTCCATATACAAATTTCGAATATCCGACCTATATGACATTCCTGAATGCAAGGAATAAAGACCTGTTAAAACTTTACTCATCATTCGAAAATACATAATTGCATAGTTATCATTAAATAATTGTGGTGCATTTTTATTTACATCACTCTCGGTAAAAGCTAAAGGGATAACTGCTCCTGCATCATTGAAAATCGTTTTAATTTCTTCTTCATTTTTGATTTCAATGCTGTATATATCTTGCAAAATATCCTTGACTTCTTTTTCATTAGATTTTTCAATTAAATGTTCCAAAACCCTAAGCGCCATAGATTTTTCACGATAAGCCTGCCATAAGTTTCCTAACTCTGAGGAACTCAAAGGAATGTCAGCCATAATAGTTCTCCTTCTAGTAAAGTAATAACATAATTTTGCCCCGTTTCTCTCTTTTTATTATCACAATATTTACTTCATAAGGAATGTCAGGAAATTTAAAAAAAGCGTATAAATTATAACAATAGACCATTTAATAGAGAGAAGATATAAGTAATAGAGGCAATTGAAAGGTTATTTTGGATCATTGTACTTCCCGGATTTAGTCAATTTTTAAATAGGAAAGTCTAGAGGAGGGGTTTTATTTGTCAAGAAAAGCTTTTAGTGCATCAGGAGCTATAGCTATTGGACCATATTCACATGCAATTGAATCAGGGGATTTACTATTTTTATCCGGCCAAACTCCGGTAGATGCACAGACTGGAAAGCTTGTAGAAGGTGATATAGTTGAACAGACAAATCAATGTTTTAAGAATCTCTTCAATGTATTGGAAGCAGCAGGCTTAACACCAGATAATGTTGAAAAAGTGAATGTATTCTTAACTGATATGAATAATTTCGCAGCAATGAATAAAGTTTATTCAAAACAGTTTTCTGCTCCTTATCCTGCTCGTACAACGATTGGTGTGTCATCCCTACCTCTAGGAGCACAGGTTGAAATAGAGATGATAGCTAGAAGATAAAATTCAGGTAAAAAGGGCTCGATCAAGATAGCTCGAGCCCGTATCTTCTAAATGTTATTTGAATTTACATAGTAATAAAGGTAATGATAGATAGAAGAAAAGATGTAATAGCCATGGCAAGAAGGGGCCTTAATGCTTTTGTTCTAAGGTCCTTTAGACTTACATTCAGCCCTAATCCAATCATGGCCATCGTTAAAATAAAGGTGGTAATGAATGATACGCCGTTCATAACACTGGTTTGAATGGTAAACGCATGTCCAAGCACATAGCTTCCAAATAAGCTCATCATAATAAATCCGATTAGAAACCACGGAAATTCAATTTTCGCTTCTGAACCAGACTCAACTTTTCCTTTCCGTTTCATCCAATACAATAGGATAAAACTGAGTGGGACAAGTAGGAAGACTCGACCTAATTTGGCTAATAGAGCAATAGCAAGGGCATCCGGTCCCGCAGGAGCACCAGCTAAGGCGACATGGGCGATCTCGTGAAGACTGACACCTGACCAAACACCATATTGTAAATCAGTTAAAGGAATAAACGGTCTTAAAATTGTATAGCCAATGGAGAAAATTGTCCCCACCAATGCAATAATGCCTACACCAATTGCGGTATCTTCCTCTTTAGCTTTCAAAATCGGTGAAACGGCTGCAATGGCGGCTGCCCCACATACACCAGTTCCAATTCCAAGTAACAAAGATAATGATGCATCTGCTTTGAACCATTTTGCAAGCAATACTGTAAGGAAAATAGAAAAGACAATGGTCCCGACGTCTCTAGTAAGTAAGCCTAAACCTTGATGGAAAACAACATCCATATTTAGTTTTAATCCAAAAAGAATGATAGCAAGTCTTAATAGCTTCTTGGCTGAAAATTGGATCCCTGCACGCAACGTTTCAGGATATCCCCATAATTGTCGATAAACGATGGTGATTAAGATGGCACAGGCCAACTGTCCAACATGATCTAATCCTGGCACTTTTGATAATCCAAAACCAATTAATGCAATAATTAAGGTAAAACCAATCCCCTTTGCCATTTTATAATCTCCTTTATACGGTTTCATGCTTTTATCGTATGCTTATTCCAATGATAAGTAAAATAAATTATAATAATGATTATAATAAGCATTTGCTTATTATAACTGTTTCTAAATGTTGTTTTCAGTTAACTAAAGTTTTTGGAGGAGACATTGTGGACCAAGCTTTATTTGTTTTTATTACCGTTGCAGAACAACAAAATTTTACTCGAGCAGCTGAAATGCTTCATATAACTCAACCGGCCGTTAGTAATTATATACAGAATTTAGAACGAACTATGGATACAAAGCTGTTAGAAAGAACCAATAAATATGTCCGCCTTAACAAGGCGGGGGAAATTGTTTATCATCATGCAAAGGAAATTTTAAGTCTTTATACTTGGATGGAAAATCTTTTGGATGATATAAAAAATACAGCAAGTGGTACCCTATCCATTGGTTCTAGTTATACCTATGGGGAGTACATTCTTCCATATAAAATTGCAACTTTACTAAAAACCTATCCTTTATTGAACCCAGCCATAACTATAAGGAACTCAAATGAAATTATTGATTTAATGCTGCATCATCAAATAGATGTAGGGATAATAGAAGGAGAAATTATTAATGAGAGAATAAAGATTACGCCATTTGCAAGTGACCTCTTATCTATTATTGCTCCATCAAATCATCATCTAGTAACTAAAAAGGAAATAAGCCATTTAGAATTGAGCCAGGAGACCTGGCTAGTTCGAGAAGACGGTTCAGGGACGAGGGAAATGCAGGAAAAGGGTTTTAAAAAGTTGGGTTTTTATCCAAAAAAGCAAATGACATTTGGGAGTACACAAGTTATTAAGGAATCCATTGAAGCGGGCTTGGGAATTTCTTTACTCTCACACTCGACTATAAAAAATGAATTAGAGCTTGGAAAATTAACGTTACTTGATATCAATGGGTTTCCAATTACAAGAAATTTTTCGCTTGTAACTCCAAATGTTCCATTTCAAACAAAAGCAACCAATGTTTTTGTTGAATTATTAGTTAACGAATAAAACTATTTACAGATTTAGGGCTCTTTTCAACAATCAGGCGAAATTCTGTACCATGTATTGTTCACTACCTTGAAAGCAACAATACACTTCAATTATCTGGCACTTTTTGTTAAAGATCGTTGTGCTGTTTATGTAGCTCTTTTTTTTAGTAAACTGGCAGGATAACGGAATTAAGTTCAAGAATTTATGAAGATGGAAAAGTTGAACAGAAGGAAGTGCAAAACGATGGATTTCGAAATGGTTATGCAGGAACTGGAAGCGCTCGGCAAGGAACGAATGAAAAAGACGTACATAAGCAATGGGGCACACGAGCCGCTTTTTGGAGTAGCAACAGGCGCAATGAAACCTCTCGCAAAGAAAATCAAGAAAAATCAGCCTTTAGTCGATCAGCTTTACGCCACCGGAAACTACGATGCCATGTATTTTGCTGGAATCATTGCGGATCCAATGATAATGACTGAGGCAGATTTTGAGCGTTGGATGGATACGGCATATTTTTACATGCTTTCTGATTTTGTGGTTGCAGTAACTTTGGCAGAAACCGAATTTGCGCAAGTTGTTGCCGATAAATGGATCGCAAGCGGTGAAGAACTTAGAATGTCGGCAGGCTGGAGCTGTTACTGTTGGCTTTTGGGTAATCGCCCGGATGCTGAATTTAGCGCCAGCAAGATTTCCAGTATGCTTAATCAGGTAAAAGATACGATTCACGATGCTCCTGATCGAACGAAATCCGCTATGAATAATTTTATTTACACAGTCGGGATTTCCTATTTGCCCCTCCATGATAAGGCGATTGAAACTGCTAAGACTGTAGGTCCAATCGAAATAAGAAAAGACAAGAAAAAAAGCAGTATCCTGCTTGCTTCCGAAAATATTCAAAAGAGTATAGACAAAGGGATGCTTGGTTTCAAACGAAAAAATGTAAGGTGTTAGTAGCATAGTTTGTAGTATAACTACCCTAATTGGAAAGAGTGCTTACTACTTCTTCATTTATTTAGGCTCTTTTCTTAAACTTTGTTGCTATTTGAAACTAAATTAGAATGGTACTCCAGTTTACCGATGAAAACAGTAGGAAGTTTTTAAGAAAAGAGCACGATACCATAGTTATTTCGGGTTTTTAGACTAGGTACGAAAAACAACAATCTATGCGAAAACAGCCTTTATTTAAGAAACGAAAGATGCAAAAATACGCTGTTTTTTTATTTAATTTTAGTTGCAACAACTTAAATGGATATTTTTAAAAATATGATTGACTATGGACAAGAAATGACAGGAATTACAATAACCACAATTCCATTTATTATTTTTTACAAAAACACTTTATTGCTAGGGGAGCTCTGTTAAGTAATTAGGACAGGAAGAAAACACTTTACTAAATGGTAGAAGGAGAGCATTATGTCAAATCTCGAAAAAACATATACTACTCAAGCAAACTTCATGTTACATGGTGGAGACTATAATCCTGATCAATGGTTAGATCGACCGGATATTTTATCTAATGATCTGGAATTAATGAAGCTTTCCCATTCAAATACTTTTTCATTAAGTATATTTGCTTGGAGTACTTTAGAGCCGGAAGAAGGTATCTATCGCTTTGAGTGGCTCGATGAAATTATCGACAATATCTTTCGTATTGGTGGTCGTATTATTTTAGCCACCCCAAGTGGTGCTCGTCCAGCGTGGATGTCACAAAAATATCCTGAAGTATTGCGGACCAATGCAGCTAGAGTAAAACAATTGCACGGTGGAAGGCATAATCATTGCTTTACTTCAGGAGTTTATCGTGAGAAAACACAGAAGATCAATCGTTTGTTGGCAGAAAGGTATGGCAATCATCCTGCTCTTTTGATGTGGCATATATCTAATGAATACGGTGGGGAATGTCATTGTGAGCAATGTCAGCATGCGTTTAGAGGCTGGTTGAAACAGAAATATAATCATGATCTTAAATCTTTGAATGATGCATGGTGGGGTCCTTTTTGGAGTCACACGTTTAATGATTGGTCACAAATCGAGTCTCCTTCTCCAAATGGGGAGAGTATGGTTCACGGGTTAAATTTAGATTGGAAGCGGTTTGTTACGGAACAAACGATTTCTTTTTATGAAAATGAAATTGTTCCTTTACGTGAACTAACACCTACTATACCAATTACGACAAATTTCATGGCCGATACAAATGATTTAATTCCATTTCAAGCGCTTGATTATAGCAAGTTTGCAAAACATCTAGATGTTATTAGCTGGGATGCCTACCCAGCTTGGCACAATGACTGGGAAAGTACGGCGGATTTGGCCATGAAGGTAGGCTTTATTAATGATCTATATCGTAGCCTAAAGCAACAGCCGTTCATATTGATGGAATCTACTCCAAGTAGTGTCAATTGGCATCAAGTGAATAAGGCAAAACGTCCAGGAATGCATCTACTATCATCGATGCAAATGGTATCCCATGGGTCGGACAGTGTCATGTACTTCCAATGGCGGAAATCTCGTGGGTCGTCGGAAAAATTCCATGGTGCCGTTGTGGATCATGATAACAGTTCGGAAAATCGTGTTTTTAAAGAGGTTGCCAGGGTTGGTAAGACACTTGAAAAACTGGTAGATATTGTAGGAACAAATCGTCCAGCTGATGTGGCCATTCTTTATGATTGGGAAAGTAATTGGGCCATCAATGATGCTCAAGGATTTGGCATGGAAACGAAGCGTTATCCCCAAACATTACAACAGCATTATCGTTCCTTCTGGGAACATGATATTCCTGTCGATGTAATAACAAAAGATCAGGATTTCTCAGCGTATAAATTATTGATTGTCCCTATGCTTTACTTGGTTAGTGAGGAAACTATTGCAAGGTTAAAACAGTTTGTGGCTGATGGTGGTACTTTAGTGATGACCTATATAAGTGGACTTGTAAATGAACATGATTTAACGTATTTGGGTGGATGGCACAAGGATCTCCAAGAGATTTTTGGGATGAAACCTATTGAAACAGATACGTTATATTCAAGCGATAAAAACTATGTAAAGTATCGAAATCAATCATACGAGTTAAGAGATTATGCTACTGTTATTGATCTAAATACAGCATCCACAGAAGGCATATACGAAGATGATTTTTATGCTAATACTGCTGCTGTTACAAACCATAAATATGAAAAGGGACAAACCTACTATATTGGTGGCAGGATGGAAGATTCGTTCCACCGTGATTTTTATGCTGAAATAATTAAGGAGCTGACGCTTAAAACTATTGTTTCCGTCGGTCATGGCAAGGGAGTATCGGTGCAAGTAAGACAAGCTCCAGAATATGACTATATTTTTGTAATGAATTTTACCGAAGAAAAACAACCGGTTTCGTTTAAATCCTCCGTAAAAGATATGTTTACTAGCAAAGAGATAATCGGTGAGGTAATTTTAGAAAAATATGAAGTACTAATTGTAGAAAAAGCCAAATAGTTCGCTTTGTCTAGCTTCTCATGAGTAGGGATGGACATTCCTTCTCTTAAGGAGATATTCGCTTATTCCAAAAAAATCATATGATTAGATGTGTACAGAGGCGTATGAATTTATATTCATGCGCTTTATTCTTTGAGGAGTACCCTGCTTATTAAGTTGTTGATAGGTACTATTTGCAGTTGAGTATTTCGAAGTAATTTTAAGTAAAAATTTTAGTAAAACAATTGATTTGTTTTACTTGGGTTAGTAAAATGAATTTATAGGAAGATCCTAGTTAATTAATAAGATTTTTGGAGGAACTATTATGAACTTCACTTCATTAAATAAATCATTTTTGGACGTATATCAAGTGCTGCCTCAACAAGCTTTTTTTGCTCCAGGAAGGATTAATTTAATCGGTGAACATACCGACTATAATGGTGGGCATGTGTTTCCTTGTGCCATTACCTACGGAACTTATGCAGTAGCAAGAAAGCGCGAGGATCAGCTGATACGCCTTTACTCAGTAAATTTCCCTGAAAAAGGGATGATTGAATTTGACGTAACACAACTTGATTATAATAAGGACCATAGTTGGGCGAATTATCCAAAGGGAATGATTCGCTATATTATCGAATCTGGATATCAGCTTTCATCAGGGTTTGATTGTGCCATTCAAGGAAATATTCCAAATGGTGCTGGTTTATCCTCCTCTGCTTCCATTGAGTTGTTAACGGGTGTTATGACTAATGGCTTGTTCGAACTCGAGATACCACAGCTTGATTTAATCAAGATCGGAAAACGAGTGGAAAATGAATTTATTGGGGTTAACAGTGGGATTATGGATCAATTTGCAATAGGTATGGGGAAGGTAGATACAGGGATTTTGCTGGATTGTCAGACGCTGAAATACGAATATGCACCGATTCATTTAGAGGGGTATAAAATTTTAATTATGAATACGAACAAGCGCCGCGAGTTAGCGGAATCAAAATATAACGAGCGCAGGAGCGAATGTGAAGAGGCTCTATCGCAGCTCCAGCAAATGCTTTCTATTGATGCACTTGGTCAACTTTCGGAAGCAGAGTTTGATAAAAATCAAGCACTCATAACGAATGAAACAATACGCCGGCGTGCAAAGCATGCTGTATATGAAAATATAAGAACATTAAAGGCTTTAGAAGAGCTCAGGTCTGGGAATTTAGCGGCTTTTGGCCAATTGATTAACCAATCACATGTGTCATTAAGAGATGACTATGAAGTTACAGGGCCGGAATTAGATAGTTTAGTAGAAGCAGCATGGAATCAACCTGGAGTAATCGGTGCAAGAATGACGGGAGCGGGATTTGGAGGATGTGCAATCGCTATTGTTGCGAACGAACATGTGGAAAGCTTTATTGCAAATGTCGGTGCTGATTACGCAACCAGGATTGGCTATAATGCTGATTTTTATGTAGCAAGCATTGGTGATGGAGCAAAGAAGATTGCAATGGAGGAGATGGTGTAAATGAGTATTTTAGTTCTAGGTGGAGCGGGTTATGTTGGCTCCCATGCAGTGTACCAGTTAAAAGACCAAGGGTATGAAGTAGTGGTAATCGATAACCTACAAACAGGACATGAGGATGCGGTTCATCCAGAAGCTCGTTTATATAAAGGAGATATTCGCAGTCGCGAGTTTATGCACTCGGTATTTGAGAAAGAAAACATTGAAGCGATTATGCATTTTGCTGCAAATTCACTTGTAGGAGAATCAATGGTGGAGCCATTAAAGTATTTTGATAACAATGTGTACGGAACACAAGTCGTCCTTGAAATGATGAAGGAGTTTGGCGTGAAACATATTGTTTTTTCTTCAACAGCGGCAGTCTATGGAGAACAGAAGGTGATCCCAATAACCGAGGAAGCGTTGACGTTGCCTACGAATACGTATGGGGAAACGAAGCTAGCTATGGAAAAAATGATGGCTTGGTGCGAAAAGGCATTTGATTTGCGATACGTGGCTCTACGCTATTTTAATGTTGCCTCAGCAAGAAGTGATGGCCAGATTGGGGAAGATCACAACCCAGAAACACATTTGATTCCGGTTGTTTTGGAAGCCGCTATAGGAAAGAGACCCGCGGTTACCATATTCGGAGAGGATTATGATACGCAGGATGGTACTTGTGTTCGTGATTATATTCACGTTGAAGATTTAATTGATGCACATATTTTAGCTCTGCGGTATTTACAAAATGGTGGAGAGAGCAATGTGTTCAATCTAGGAAGTAGCCAAGGGTTCTCAGTAAGAGAAATTGTTGAAACAGCTAATGCGGTAACGGGTATTAATATTCCTGTGAAAATGGGTGAACGACGTGCGGGTGATCCTAGTACGTTGATTGCTTCTTCAGAAAAAGCTAAACAGGTTTTGGGCTGGAAGCCAACAAGAACGTCGATTCATCAAATTGTCGATAATGCCTGGAGCTGGCATTTTCAGCATCCTAATGGCTATCAAAAATAGAGGTGAATCTTGTGATTAACGAATTGATTCAACAATTAGTCTGTCAAGCAATTGCAACAAGATTAATCGAGCCCGAAGATGAAAGATATGCACGAAATCAAGTTTTATCATTCCTTCGTATAGATGATTTTAAGGAAAATAGAGGGATAGAGGAAAGCGATCAGAATTTATCTATTCCCGATATAGTAGAACAACTTGTTAAATACGCTTGTGAGCAAGGAATTATCGACAATATATTTGACGAAAAAGAAATCTTTTCAAGTAAAATTATGAACTGTTTTATTGCACGTCCCTCCACAGTAAATCGGCTTTTTTATAAAGAATATAAACAGGATCCAAAAGCAGCGACAGAGTATTTTTATGAACTAAGTAAAAATAGTAATTATATTCAGATGAAACGGATTCGGAACAATATTGATTATAAGGTCGGTACCGATTATGGTGAACTAGACATTACAATCAATTTATCAAAGCCAGAAAAAGACCCAAAGAGTATTGAGCTTGAACGGTCAATGAAAAAAAACGACTATCCAAAATGCTTATTATGCGTTGAAAACGAGGGGTATGCTGGAAGAATTGGCCATCCTGCGCGCTCCAATCACCGGATGATTCGGGTGGATTTACAGAAGGAAAGTTGGTATCTGCAATATTCGCCCTATATGTATTACAACGAGCATTGTATCGTATTGTCAGAAAAACATACCGATATGAAAATTAGCTCCACTACATTTCGAAGAATTTTAACTTTTGTTGAGCAGTTTCCGCATTATTTCGTAGGTTCCAATGCTGACATACCAATTGTGGGGGGTTCAATTTTATGGCACGATCATTATCAAGGTGGTCATTATGATTTTGCAATGGCGAAGGCTACCTCTGATTTTAGCTTTGATATGAAAGGCTTTGGGGATGTCGCATGCTCGGTTGTAAAATGGCCGATGTCTGTCATCCGTCTACAATCAAAGAAAATCGACTTACTCGTTGAAGCCGGTGACCAAATTTTAACTTCATGGAAAAACTATAGTGACAAAGCTCTCGAGATATTGGCTAGTACTGGTGAGACCCCGCACAATACGATTACACCGATTGCACGAAAAAATGGTGAATTATTTGAACTAGACTTAGTGTTACGGAATAACCGGACGAACGAAGAACATCCACTAGGCATATTCCATCCACATGCGGATGTACACCATATCAAAAAGGAAAACATCGGTCTAATTGAAGTGATGGGACTTGCAGTGTTGCCGGCGCGTTTAAAGGATGAACTATCAGAAATCGAGAACTATTTACTCGGCAAAAGTGCAATAGTAGCACGCTATCACTTAGACTGGGCAGAAGAGTTAAAAGCATGCTTTGGGTCTGTTGTGGACGAAACAAATGTGCAACAGCTAGTGAGAGAAGAAGTAGGGAAGAAGTTTATGAGAGCATTAGAGGATGCCGGAGTATTTAAGCGCAATGAAGATGGAACTGCTGGGTTCCACCGCTTTATCCAATCGTTGTAACTGTTTCCTTCCTTATTTTTTAAAAACTTGAGCATTATTCCTAACTATTGTTTTAAAACTAGATGAATTTTATTAGTAGAAAACAACATATCGTTTTTTTCTACTACATTAGGAGTTTGATTTATGGCTACCATTAAGGATATTGCACAAATTGCTGGATTTTCAATTGCAACTGTTTCTCGTGTCTTGAATTATGATACAAGTCTGTCAGTTAGCGATGAAACTAAAAAGAGAATTTTCGAAGTTGCAGAAGAACTATCGTATAAGAAGAAGCTAGTACGAAAACAAGATGTTGGAAAGGTTGCCCTTTTGCAATGGTATACCGAGAAAGAAGAGCTGGAAGATTTGTATTACATGTCGATTCGGTTAGGGGTTGAAAATCGCTGCCGTCATCAGTCCATCAATGTGATTAGGTACTTTCAAGACAACTATGAGGATATGAAAAACGAAGATATCCAAGGGCTGATTGCAATTGGGAAGTTTAGCAATAAGCAAGTGAAAGAGCTGAATTCGATTACAAAAAATATCGTGTTTGTGGACACGGCTCCGGATGAAGAAAAATTTGATTCCATCGTCATTGACTTTGAAAAAGCAACCAAAAAAGTACTAGATTACTTTTTAGAAAAGAGTCATGAAAAAATTGGTTATCTTGGTGGAAAAGAAACGTTTAAGGACAAAACGTCCACGATAGAAGACCTGAGGGAAATCACCTTCAAACAGTATTTAGGAGAAAAAGGGAAGTTAGATGAAGCATTTATATATAATGGAAGCTTTTCTGTAGATGCAGGGCATTCCTTGATGAAAGAGGCGATTGAAGAACACGGAGACCAGCTACCTACCGCTTTTTTCGCAGGTAATGATTCCATTGCAGTGGGAGCGCTAAGAGCCTTATTAGAGGCAGGTATTTCTGTTCCAGAGCGCGTGAACATTATCGGTGTGAATGATGTTAGCATTTCTAAATATGTGTTTCCTGCTCTAAGTACCGTTAGGGTGTATACCGAACTCATGGGGGAAACCGCCGTTGATACCCTATTGGAAAGAATGGAAGGCAGGAAAATAGCCAAAAAAATATTCATCGCCACAAAGCTCATCATAAGAAACAGCAGCTTTTAAACCATAATTTCAAATAGGCCAGCCCTAAGCCCAGTATTACATTAGAGAAAATTAGGTACCTAACCCTCTATTCATAAATACGTAAACGTGATGGGGGTCAGCACCCTTTTTCACTTTGAAATTTGATGTTGCCAAAGAGGACGAAGGAAATATGTGAATATCGGCTTCATTATCATTTTGAGCGGAAAGCGAAAAGACCACAGAATTAATATCTGTTGGTCCTTTTTTAATGAATTTAGAATTTATTTATGAATTTTATTTACATTTAAAATGGGTATTAGCCTAACTATCTCTTGTGGAAGGCATTTTAGACCAGGGCTCAGTCTCTAGTTTTTCCACTATTTTTCTTTCTATTGAGTTAAAAGGGAAATTTGCATAGGAATGAATTTAAAAAATAATATCAAAGTGAGATGTTTTTTCTCTCTTTGATGGATAAATTTCAAAAGAGTCTGGAATTATTTTTGTCGAGTGGTAGATCATTTCAGATACCGTAACACATTTATACCCGTTCTTGTATAAAAAACCCAAAATATTATCTAGTGCCTTAACTGTTTAACAAGTCTGAGTATATTCAGTACCGTGCCAATCATGAAATAATATGATATTACCTGGCTTTACCCCTTTTGTAATCGAGTTACAAATTCGACTCACAGGAGGATCTGACCAATCACGAGAATCTTGATTCCAGATCACGACATCTTTTCCGTTTTTTATCGCTGTATTAACAATTAAATCATTATAAATACCTCCAACAGGACGATAAAGAGACGGTTTGAAACCTGTAACCTTTTGTATAATTTTATCTGTATCATCTATTTCTGATGAAAGTTTTACTGAGGTAATATCATAACCATAAATATGGTGAAAAGTATGATTGGCAATTTCGTGTCCTTCTTTTACTTCTCTTTTTAAAAGTGCAGGAAACCTTATTACTTTATTACCTGCAACAAAGAAGGTGGCTTTAGCATCATACTTAGCTAATAGATCAAGTATTTGAGGAGTAAAAATAGGATGTGGTCCATCATCAAAAGTAAGAGCCACTAATTTTTCCTTTGAGTTTACTTCCCAAAAAACATGTCCCGTTTTTTCGTATTCCTCATGACTTTTAGTAGATGCGTCCACGTTTATTTGATAGGAGAATAAAGGAATCAATAAAAGTACCGTAAAAACCATTATTTTTTTCATTAGATACACTCCTCGTACGAATGTACTTAGTTTGTGGAGTCTTTATTAAAAATATTAAGAGAAAGTGGGAATAAGATCATTTGCAGGGGTTTTTGATCAGTATAAAGATTAGATGAAATAGTTGGGAGGATCCTTATTAAACGGGGGATTGTTCCTTTGCAAATGATTTTTTAACAAGCCGAAAACATGCAAGTTGTTAATCATCGTTTATATGTTTTCGACTTATTAGCCATTAGTAACACATGCATGCTATGACTTTATTTTTTAAATTGCAAAAAACACTCAATTTGCTCCCAAAGATGATCAAATGTGTGTCATCGGTCCCATATCCAAAATATATTGAAATGTATCATATTAAACGTATAGAGGGGGAACCGATGTATTTTTTAAAATCAATTTCCAATAATGTTAAATCGGATCAATTAGTCTTCAATAACTATTCAAAAACGAAGCAGCTCATTTTTGGGGCATTGTTCGCCAGCATTGCAGCTGTTCTCCAAGCAGCAGGCGGTTTTTTACCTGGGGTTGGGTATTTGATCAGCCCCTTTTCGACTGCACCGATTCTTTTTATTTCGATACTTTCCCTTCCACTTGGTGCTATGACCTACTTACTTACAACCTTATTATTACTCATCCTTCAGCCAAGTGAACTAATTGTTTTTCCTTTTACAACAGGGCTTATAGGACTGGGGATCGGTGCTGCTTTTACCTATTTCAAGAAGAGGTTGAGTATTATCGTTGCTGGTGCTGTTCTGTTAACTTTAGGCATTAGTAGCCTATTATATGGTTTACAATTTCCAGTCCTAGGTCCGGTCGTCTCAGAATCCTTTTCAATTTTAGTAATAAGTGGTATTTCTTTATTTGCTTTCATTTATAATTGGATTTGGGTTGAAATTGCTTTAGTCTTTATTAAAAGAATAAAATTATTATAGCTTTGTTACTTTCCAATTCACGCCAGTATTCGGAATAGCATCTATTTTTTTCCGGCAGGTTTAAAGATGCAAAAGTCGGTGATATACATTTCATTTTGTTTTCCAAAGGTAACATCAATAGGTCTTTCTAGACCGCCGCCTCCCGTTGCAGTTGCAGAAGCCCTGTTTTATTACTATCAAACGTCGTAATTTTTCCCGTTTCCGTTTTGATTCTAGATATACTATGACCAACTCTTGGTGCTGGGTTTCCACCGGTCGTATTTGGCGCCTTACTACCAAACTCCGCCATAAACGCCTCTCCAATGGGACCGAAGGCTGGATCATAGTTGAAATCAAAGTCCATAATCGCCGAATGCGGTGCAAATGCTGCAAAGAGCGACTCCTGCAATGGAGTTATTGTCACATAGTGTTAGCAACCTCTTAGACAGTTGAAGAAGATACTTATGATAAAGGATTTTATCAAGGGATTGAAATTTTTGAAAAGCTGTATGAAGCTACTTTTGGAACTGTGATTAACACATTCCAAACGCCTAAATGACTATTCTACAAACATGCGCTATCCACTAAAAAGGGGATAGCGCATGTTTTCTAAATTTAGATTTAAGTAGAGAGTGGCATAAGTATATGAAGATACAATTGAGGATCATATTGTGCACTATGTGGGAGAGTGAAAAATGAAAGAAACGAGCTATCTGATTGTAAAGAACTTTGTACTCAAACAGCTCATTAAAATTTTAATATGAAGTAGGGAATGAAGCCCATGGCGGTCTCCAAGAGGGATTCCAAAAATGGCCAGGAACTGTGTATGGGTGCTGAATATATGGCATTGAGTGATGGTGATGAGGAGAGTGGTGATAGGTATAGTGGTTATAATGTGCAATACAAGCTCCAGGATGACTAGGATGTTGACCAGTTACAATAGTATAAGACAAATACAACACCTCTTTCAAAGAGTATAATTTTATAGTATGAGTTACAGTTAATTTCGTTACTTTTATGAAAGAAAATAGGTGAAAAATGTTTTTGAATTAATTACTATATGAGGAAGTGTAAAGGACCCCATTATGAAACCTCCCAGGTATAATAAAATATTAATAGATTAACATATAATCCCATATAATTCCTCGAGTGATATTAATAACGGTAAACATTTTTATGACAATTAGCCAGATACCTATTTCAATAAGGAATCAATTGGAGAAACGTTGGGTCAAGTGGGTAAGGTTCTTTAAAATGAGAGATTTGCTTTTTTGTTGAAGATTTTCTGTTAGAAGACGAAACATATGTTCTTACTTTAGAATTATAATGGTATAATTGTAGGGTAATAGAATAGGTTTTCTCAAGGGTGGGCGGCTCACTCCCCAAAAGAAAGGGGGTGATGCTGAATGACAGTATTTGAAGCATTAATGATTACGATTGCTTTTGCAAGTTTGATCGTAGCTATCCTGTCATTTAACCAAAAATAATCCACCCTTGAGTTGATGGCTCTGCTGGGTGGATTATCTCGCCTAAATAGCCGACCCCTTAAAGGGAACCGTCTATTGCATGACCGGACATGTTAGAGCATGTCTGGTCATTTTTATTTTATGCATAGTATATCTATTATTATACCCAATATGAGATTAAAAGAAAACAATGGATAAAGGCATTATAATTTCTGTTGGGGAGACCCATTTTATTTTTTATTGTATGGTTTACAGCATATTTAGTAAAAAGAAATAGAGGTAAATCTCACTTTCAACAGCCCCTCAAAAATACCAGTTGTTTGAATTCTACTGTAGTAAAGCGTTATGGTACCTGGGGGTGGGCACTTGTCTAAAATGTTGCCAATATTTTATTTGAATTTTTTCAAATTATAGTATAGTTAGATTATACGTAATTTTGGAGAGGGGTAATGGAATGCACAAGGATTTTTTTGTAAAAAATCGCAATCGTTTATATGAGAAACTGGAAGAGGATTCACTGCTTGTTTTGTTTGCTGGTAAAGCCCCACAAAAGTCTGCCGATGAGGCCTATGCATTTGTCACAAATCGTAATTTTTATTATATGACAGGTATCAACGAACCTAATGTTATCTTTTTAGTACATAAAAAAAGTAATAAAGCTGAAGAATATCTATTCATTGAAAAGTCAGATCCCGTATTAGAAAAATGGATAGGTAAATCGATCTCAACAGCAGAAGCAGCAGAAGCCTCTGGAGTCAGTAATATCCTATTTATCGAACAATTTGAATCCTTTTTGTCTAGTGCTCTTTTTAAAAACTCCCTAACAACTGTTTATTTAGATTTAGAGAGAAGAGAGTTAGATAGCGTTGCCACAAAAGCACAACAATTTGCTAGTAAATTACAGAAAAATTATCAATTTCTCCAGATTAAAAATGTTTATCATGATATATGTTCCTTGCGTGTTTTTAAAACTCCTGAAGAAGTCGGAGAAATAAAAAAGGCCATTGCCATAACGTATGAAGGAATTAAAAATGTAATGAGGAATGCCAAAGGAGGCATGAAGGAATATCAACTAGAAGCCTATTTTGATTTTACCCTTAAGTTTAACGGCGTAAAACATTATGCTTTTCCTACGATTGCTGCTGGCGGCAAAAATGGCACGGTTCTTCATTATGGAAAAAATGATGATACAGTGGAAGAAGGCAGTCTTGTCCTGCTAGATTTGGGAGCACAATATAACTACTACAATGCGGATATAAGTTACACATTTCCTGTGAATGGTACATTTACCGATAAACAAAAAACCTTCTACACTATTGTTTTAAAAGCATTAAAAGAAACAACAGAACTGATAAAACCAGGTGTTCCATTCGCCAAATTGAATGAGCATACAAAAAAAATCCTAGCAGAAGAGTGTATCAAAGTTGAATTAATACAAGAAGAAAGTGAAATTACAAACTATTATTTTCATGGTGTTAGCCACTTCCTTGGTCTAGATACCCATGATGTTGGCGATTATAACGACTTAATCCTACAACCTGGAATGGTCCTAACCGTAGAGCCAGGCTTGTATATCGAAGAAGAAGAAATCGGAATACGGATTGAAGATGATGTTTTAGTCACTGAAGAAGGGTACGAGGTACTCTCAAAAGATATATTCCGATCTGTGGAAGAGATAGAAGCATTTATGAAGAAATAAGCATTTTATCGATTTAAAGCGGTTTACATGATGGTGGTTTGAAACGTTCATCTTGGCAATAGTGCAGCTAAAAGATGCGTCAAATAGCCCTATATTGAACTGATAGGGTTTATTTGACGTTTTCTTTTATACGGTTCCCCTACTATATAATTTGTGAGCCTATAAGAAATCTATAAAAGCGTTGCTGAACCACCCGCAAAGTAGGAATCATTACTTTTAAATTTTAAGTTATTAAATCCGATTGGCCACAGTTAAATTTAGGACACATAAAGCAGAGATAGGACCTCATCGTACTATTCATAACTGTCGAATTTATCACTAGTGTTCCAAAACCAAAATGAAATTCGAAATAGTTATAAAAAAATGGTTTGAGTCCCAAAGTGGTAGTGTCTCAATTTTTATATTTATTGGACAGATGATTACTCCAAAATCGACGGATGCTCTTTCTTCACCATGGAGATGTGCGATTGCCCTAATTGAGCCTGCATCTAATCTTGTTTACTGATGAAATCTTTGTAAGTCACAATTTTATATTCAAGCATCTCATCTGCAGCTTTTAACGTTCTGATTTGTTTCTTAATAGAGTCTTTATGTTCTTCTAAAAGGCTTAATCGCTCTTGTGTGGTATGTTCTCCTTCTAAAACTAGTGAAGCATACTTCTTTATTTTCTCGATAGGCATTTGTGTTTCTTTTAACTTGATAACAAATTGCAGCCATTTAATATGTGTATCGTTATATCGCCTGTCTCCGCTTGCATCACGATCAGGAATTATAATTTTTTCCTTTTCGTAATACCGTAATGTATGTGTACTTATCCCTAAAATTTTAGCCACTTCACCAATGGTGTGCATAAGAAACCTCCCCATTAATTTTTCTCTTGACTTAGAGTTTACTCTAATCATTATAATCAACTCATAGTTCGTTCACAATAAAATCAATTGGATAAAATTCAGGAGGGATTTATATGAAATATACAGTTATAACGGGTGCTAGTTCAGGAATTGGGTATGAAACGGCTCTTGCTTTTGCGGCTCGCGGAAAAAACTTAATCATAGCAGCTCGCAGAACGGAGGAATTAGAGAAGCTAAAATCAAAAGTGGCTGACATTAACGCAGACCTGGATGTTGTCATTCGAACTGTTGACTTATCTGTTACTGCAAATGTTTATGCATTCTACGAAAGCCTTCACGATTATCAGATTGAGACCTGGATCAACAATGCTGGGTTTGGAAACATTGCTTCCGTTGGGGAACAAAATTTAAATAAAATTGAGACGATGCTTCACTTGAATATTGAAGCCTTAACCGTTCTGTCCTCTCTTTATGTACGAGACTATGCAGATGTTGAGGGAACGCAAATCATCAATATTTCTTCAGGAGGAGGATATCTGATTGTTGCCGATGCTGTGACCTACTGTGCGACAAAGTTCTATGTAAGTGCCTTTACAGAAGGTCTAGCACAAGAATTGAAAGGAAAAGGAGCAGCTATGCAAGCAAAAGCATTGGCTCCAGCTGCAACAGAGACCGAATTTGCGAAACGCTCCTATGATGTTGATAATTTTGAATATGATGGTATTGTTCCTAAGTTCCATACAGCTGAACAAATGGCCGGTTTCTTACTGGATTTATATGACAGTGAGAAGGTGGTAGGAATTGTGAATGGAGAAACGTATGACTTCGAATTAAGAGATCCGATTTATCCGTATGTGACGCGGATAAGAAACTAGTCTTTTAAAATCAAAACATAACAAAAAGCCGATAGTTCCTTAGCGTATATTTTCGTTAAAATGCGGCGGTAAATCTATTATTGTGAATGTGTAAGGATTGATACTTTTATCAAGGAAAGATACGGAAATAAATGCGATTTAGATAGTGAAGGAGAATTAAAATCATGAATAAATTTCAAGCAATTTAAAATAATCATTTAGCTTTAACACAATATCATCGTTGGTATCAAGTATATGAAGTTCCGCTTAACAAAGCTCGTCTAGAAAACCAGTTAGACATTTTAGAGGATGAAATTGAAATTTCATCTCAAGCTGGAACTACGAAAGGTAAAATTGGTTTAGAAGATAGATTAAAAATGTTTGAAGGATGGCAAAATGCACATCATGTTGAAAAGACATCAATCAATCAGTTGAACGATGTGGAACTTTCATTAGAAGCTGATATTCTTTATCAAAATATACGTCCAGAAAATAGTAGATACAGCTATAAAATTCATTATTCAACAATTCTGAAACTTCGAGATAACGAATTACCTCTTTTTACAAATGTACATTTAGAACCAACAGGTACGTAGAAAATCCACAATTTAAATCTGCCTATGCAGAAAATAGAGCAAAATCATTTATGCATTACTGGTTATATTTAATGGAAACAGCATCTGTGAACAGTGACAAATTCAAAGAACTATTAGCAGATCAATTTGAGTTGAATTTAAGTACGACTTCTAAAGTTAATACATTAAAAGGATTTAATGAATGGTTAGTAACTATTTCGAATCAAGTAAAACAAAGCGGACATTATCCGAAAAACTTCTCAGTTACAGAAAATGTAGATAACACGATAAATGTTTCTGTAGATTTTGAATGGGAAGGTATTTCTGTTGAGAATAAGCCAATGAATGCGGAAATACATCATGAATGGATACTTGAAAATAATTTAGATGAGCGATTTGCTCGTATGAAAATGATGAAAGTGATTCAATCTAAGCCATTTCAAACAGTAGAATAATTTAAAATATAGCCTTTTTCTTTTATGATAGGTAAAAGAAAAAGGCTATATATGATCTTTTCCCCTTCAAGTAACGGAGCAATTTAGCACAACAAGAAGCATTAATAAAAAGATGGTTCAACAGATATTAATGAAGTAGAATTTATCTAATATAAAAATTTCGAGGTGGAACATAATTATGGAACACGAATTAAAAGAGTTTATTAAAAAGTGTGACCTTGCAATAAAGCAAGAAGATTTTGATACTTTGATGAATTACTATACTAATGATGCAATTTTAGTTGTAAAACCCGGAATGATTGCACGTGGCAAAGAGGAAATTAAAAAAGCATTTATTGCAATTGCGAAATATTTTAATAACAGTATTCTACCAACACAAGGGGAAATGATTATTTTAGAAGCAGGCGATACTGCTTTAGTTTTATCTCAGACACTACTTGAAGCTGATAAAGAGGATTCGGAGTATTCAATGGATAGAAGGGCAACATATGTGTTTAAGAAAAATTCACAAGGGGAATGGCTTTGTGCAATTGATAACTCATATGGTACAGAATTAATTAATAATTAGACATTAAAATGATTGTGAAGTACTTAACCGAAAGGGTGCGATACTTAAACAAAGGGTATCGCTTTTTCCTTATTCAAGTAAAGGTCGGGTAGTTGAATAAGGATTTTATATCCAAACAAGAAGAAAAGATTATAATAAGCATTAAATTTATAGGGGATAGTTAATCACTGCAACTATATATTAGGAGGTTGTTAGGTATGTCGAAAAAATTATGGTTGAACCTTCCAGTGTGAGAACCAGAACGGGCAAAGGCGTTTTATACGCAGCTTGGTTTCCGGCTGAATGAGCAGTATGCAAGTCAAGATGGCTCTTTCAGCTTGATCGTCGGAGACAATCACGTTGTTTTGATGCTCTTCCCAGAATCCGCGTTCCGCGGTTTTACGGGGAATACTATTGCGGATTCGCAGCAGGGTACTGAAGTGTTATTTTCTCTGGGTGCGAACTCCAGGGATGAAGTTGATGAGATCGCCTTGAAAGCCGAACGTGCCGGTGGCACTGTATTCAGCAAGCCAGGCGAACATGGTGGCTGGATGTACGGCTGCGGTTTTGCTGATCCGGACGGTCATAGGTGGAACATGTTGTACATGGATATGAGCAAAATTCCGCAAGGTTGAACGCCAACACTCCGGTGTTTAAACAAAAAAAGCAAAAACTGGTGCTTTACTTTAATAATAAGTAGCGCCTTTTTTGTTGTTCCATTAACTAGCAGTTTAGTTTAAAAAATGGGGTTTTTATGGCGGATTTAAACTGAGCTATTCATTGATTGGATTTATACCAAATAAAAATTGCCGGAAAGGGACGATATTTATTTAAGCGATTGAAGCTCAGACATTACTTTTAAAAAGGGGTAAAGCCTTATTCATATTCAATGGGCAGTAGTACAAGAAGAAGGATTATTTAAAGAGTTTGTTGAACCTCTTAAGTACAGAAATATTGGAGGCTTTTTCCTGTTTTTATTTTAGAGAGAATCATAAAAGAAAGTAGTTGTTTTTATGAATGATTTATTATCTACCAAAGGTAGGTTAAAAGAAGATAAATACAGGTTGATTGGCAAATTACTATGGTGGTTTTTTGCCTTTGCTGTGCTTGCAATTACATCAACTTTAATTGCGTCTTTGTTACCTTGGGACAATATTTGGGGGAAAATAGGGTATTTTCTTCTAGGTATAATTATATTATATGTCTGGATAAGGTTTGTAATCATAGTAATTAAGATGTCTATTTTGTCTTTTAAAATTATGAAAATTAATATCAAACTCCTAAAGGAAAAAGGAAAAGCATCCTGATAAGAAAAAAACTTATTCTTAACGGGGAACTTTAGTTCAAGAAACCGATAAAGAAAAATGTTCAGAGCTTTTACGCTTCGAACATTTTTCTTTACCAATTCTATTGGTGATTTCCTGATAATTAGGGTGCTACTTCTATTATGATTTCAGCCGTTAATTGTCATTTTGTACTTCAAAATCGAACCAGTTACAAATTTGAAGAGTGCATTATTTAAAGAATCAGATTTCATCTTTTTAGGCTGCTTTATCCACTTTTTCTACATTTTCAATTGAATTTATTATTTTTATTTGTGAGTAAAAATAGAAAGCTAACGTTGTTTCAAATAAGAAGAATATCCAATCAATTGATATACCTTCTTGAAATGCGTTTGCAGGATCCGCAAATAAAGTGTCGCCTCCAAGAATGGAATAATTTAAACTCATAAATGCTGCAACGATTGAAGCAATAAAAGTAATTCGACAGATACCTTTATTACTTTTCCCCATAAATTTATGAACGGCATAAACAATAAATGACAATGCAACAAATAGCTCTGCTATCATAACAACCATACTTAATAAATGATATTGAGGAAGTCCTATACTCTTTACTAAGTTAGCGTAGGGATGAATTTGAATATCAGAGATCCCTTGTGATAATTGTGAACGAAATGCTGAAACATAATTTTTGGTTAGCATTTTGTCTATCGATGAAATAAGCCATTCATAAGCAACGATTAAAGTTAAAAATGGGAGAATATATTCTCGCGATGTTTTTGTCATAATATGCAACTCCTTTTTTATTTAAAACAGCAATAAAAATCATTCTAATGCCGTTCTGTATTACATTTTTTATAGTAAACTTGTTTTTTTAAAATTTTATTAAAAATAAGGTTTGTTTTGAATTTGTAAGCTATATGTTATAAAAATGATAAAATTATTAAAGGAGAAAAATATATGCATTAGAGGATTTTAGGAGGGGCTTTTATGACATTAATAATGTCAATTTTAGCAGGTATTATTACAGTAATCATAGTTCTACTTGGTACAGTTAATCTTACAAACAATATGGAAAGTGATTCTGCTGTTTTATTTGCAATATCAGTCTTATGTGGAATTGTTGTTGCTTGCACCATTGCAATAATTGATACAATAAAAAGAAATACTTCACCAAAAAAATGATTTTTAATATAGATACATAGCTTTTTATTATTTTGATATAGTAGGTCATTTATCCTTCTAAAACGAGTTTATGAAACTAAGCACTTGAACCATCGGGGGCGATACTTCAATAAGGTGTCGCTATTTTCTTATTCTGCGAAGATCAGTTTTGTTAAAGACTAATGTAAGAAGGAAGGAGAACAAATTTGAAACGGGAAGGAATAGTAAAATGATTTAAGGAAGAAAAAGGATATGGACGTATTATGCTTGACGAAGAAGATGGAAATCATGTCTTTGTTCATTTTAGCCAAATTACACCTGATAAAGTAAGGTTTCCAAATGGTTTCCGATTCCTTAAACAAGGGCAAAGGTTATTGTTCGAGTTAGTTGAAAACCCAGGTTCACTTGATCAAAATAAGGTTGCGAAGAATGTAACTATTATTTCTGACTAATAACTATTTATAAGCTACGAACGGGAGCAAGAGTTTAAGAATGGGGTTACACCAGCAATCCGTTCTTTGTTATTCGATTAACGGGTCAGGATTGTTCCGTTCTGTTGCTATCGCAATTGAATAATAGAATAAGAATTGGTGAAATTGTAAATAGGAGGTGTTGTAATGCTTACAGTAAATAATGCTGAAAGTTATTTTAAAAATAAGATTGGTGATGATACCGAAGATATACAAAATTTTTGGGAAGCATTTAAGGCTTTTTCTAAAGAGGCGGTTGAGGGAGAAGAAGAAAAAGAAATTTTATTTCAATGTGGTGTATATGATTTTACTGGAAATGAACTATTTCATTTTGATTTTGTACGTCAGTTTACTGTTTTTGAAGAAGATGACCATTCTCATATGGAACAACTACATTGTGAATTTTTATATAAACCAACAAGCGAATTAAAAAAGTTAAAAGTAGAAGAATGGTCAATGGATTATGATGATATAGATAATTTTTTAAATCATATTGAAAGTCTTCGGGAATTTAAAATACCTATGAATTTAAAGCCGATAAAATCAGAAATATATCAAGAAGAAATTTAATCCTTATTTCATTAACGGAGGCTATAGTTTAATAAAACGTTTTCTTCGATCTACTATTTGAGATCGGATTTTTTAATTTATTGAAAGCAGCCGGTGCCTTTTCTCAAAAGAATAGATTGCTAATAAGAGTAAAGTACCAATCGGGATGAAATGAATAGAACATACTTTCACTCAACCTATGAAGGATTGGATTCTGTGAATTCACACTGATCCGGTATCACTTTAGTTTTTTAATATTCCTCGACAAGAATATTCCTCGAAGGATATAATCAATTCAACAGGACGATAATACTTGTGATGATGTAGATGTGCTTTAACCGGAGACCATCACTTGACGAGGTGAGCAACATGTCAGGGAAAATTCCGGACGTGAACATGAGGACGCTGAGCTCTTTGTCTGAACCAAATCGTATGAATATCGTCGTACTCTTGCGTGACGGTCCCCTGACCGTTGGGGAAATCGCAGACCAGTTGGGATTGAGGCAGCCCCAAACTTCGAAGCATCTAAAAGTGTTAAGCGACAACGGGATTGTGAAAGTGCAGGCCGAAGCTAACCGCCGTATCTACAAGCTTCGGCCCGAGCCTTTCCAAGCGCTGGATTCTTGGATACAGTCCTTCCTGTGCGTGATGCAAGAAAGATTCGACAATCTAGATGATTATTTGAAGGAATTGCAAAACA
Source organism: Neobacillus sp. PS3-40 (assembly GCF_030915485.1). GTDB lineage: Bacteria > Bacillota > Bacilli > Bacillales > Cytobacillaceae > JAUZPL01. The sequence continues at coordinate 48,494 of NZ_CP133266.1, forward strand.
AGGAAAAATCATAAAATCATTTCACGTTCAAGGAGGAATTACGATGTCAAACAACTCATTGGTATCGAGAGTGGAGAACGATCGGGTATTGGTACTGGAGCGCGTTTTCGATGCTCCACGCGATCTCGTATTCAGCATGTTTAAAGAGCCGGAGCATCTGAAACGCTAGTGGGGGTCGAGGGGCTGGGAGATTATAGTCTGCACTGTCGATTTCCGACCAGGAGGCGTTTGGCACTACTGTATGAAGTGTGTCGATCAGAATCAGGGTCAATTTTTTGGTATGGAATCCTGGGGCAAAGGGGTTTATAAGGAAATTATCGAGCTGGAGAAGATCGTCTACACCGATTACTTTTCGGATGCCGAAGGTAATTTGAATGACTCCATGCCGTCGACCGAGATCAAATTGGAATTCATCGATTTGGGTGGAAAGACAAAGCTTATAAACCGAGAATATATTTCCGAAGAGGCACTTAAGACCGTCACGGACATGGGCATAGTGCAGGGCATCACCGAAACTTGGGACCGTTTGAACGAGCTTGTGGAGTCGTTGAAGTAGAGTTACTGTAATGCTGATTTTAGCGTTAGAAAAGTTTAGAATTATTAAGTATTGGAATTAATTATATAAAGGAGTGTAAATATCAATGATTAGTAATGTAGGTCAAATCATGTTGTATGTTAATAACCAAGATGAAGCAAAGGCGTTTTGGACAGAAAAAGTAGGGTTTAGTGTAATTTCAGAGGAAGACAATGGTCAAGGTATGAGATGGATTGAAATTGCTCCAACTAAAGAAGCTGAAACAAGCATTATTCTCCATAATAAGGAATTTGTTGCGAAAATGTCGCCTGATTTAAATCTTGGAACACCTTCTTTAATGTTCTTCTCAAAAAATTTTGATAATCTATATAGTGACTTATCAAACAAAAACGTTACAGTCGGAGAAATTGTAAATATGCCTTCAGGTAGGGTATTTAATTTTGCAGATAGTGAAAATAATTACTTTGCAGTAATGGAAAAAAAGTGAATTTATATTAAATATACGAGTGCGATGCTTGAATAAAGGCATCGCCTATTTGCTTGTTTGATTTACGAAACAGATTATGAAGATTTACACTTAAAGTAACGGGGGGCTTTACTCCAAAAAGGAGTAAAGCCCTTTTCTTATTCAACAGGTAGTATAGTGCTAGAAGAAGGATCATATAAAGAGTTTGGTTGAACCTCTTAAGTACAGAAATATTGGAGGTTTTTCCTGTTTTAATTTAGAAAAAATCAAAAAAGAAAGTAGATGTTTTTATGAATGATTTATTATCTAGCAAAGGTAGGTTAAAAGAAGATAAATACAGGTTGATTGGCAAATTACTATGGTGGTTTTTTTCCTTTGCTGTGCTTGCAATTACATCATCATTTATTGCGTCTTTGTTACCTTGGAACAATGGTTGGGGGAAAATAGGAAATTTTCTTCTAGGCACAGTTATATTATATGTCTGGATAAGGTTTGCACTCATTGTAATTAAGAGCTCTATTTTATCTTTAAAAATTATGAAAATTAATATCAAACTCCTAAAGGAAAAAAGAAAGGCATCCTGATAAGAAAAATATCTTATTCAATTAACGGGAACTTTAGTTCAAGAAGCCGATATATAAAAATGCTCAGAGCTTTTACGCTCCGAACATTTTTATATCAATTCTAAATTCTATTGTTAATTACTTGCTAATTCGGGTGCTACTTCTATTATGATTTCAGCCGTTAATTGTAATTTTGCACTTCATAATCGATTCAGTTACAAATTTGAAGAGTGCATTATTTAAAGAATCAGATCTCATCTTTTCAGGCTACTTTATCCACTTTATCTACATTTTCAATTGAATACATTATTTTTGTTTGTGAGAAAAATAGAATTCTCATATAAATTTCCTTTTTTGAATATCAAGTATTTTGTATTTTTGTTAAAATTATATATATAACGTTTAGAAAGGAGATTCTCATTGGTTAATAATACTTTTGTACCTATTTTTGTAGCTTTTATCAGTGCTTTTGTCGTATGGATTTCAGTTTCAATTGTGAAGAAAAAGAATCGCCCTAAATGAGTTGCTAAAGAGGCAACACTAATATTTATCAATACACATTAATACATTATATTATCCATGACTTTCCAGATGCGACATAAAAAAGCCAACAGACAACTGTTGATTAAATCGATTTTTATACAACCAAAACTCCCGTTTGTTTAAGTGTAATTCTTCAAAACCAAAACCATTGAATTGAAGAAATTAACAATGAAAATCAAAAAAACTTTATTTAGGTTTACAAAACGATACACATTTATAAAGGGGTAATTATTTGTTCCAATATTTTTTTGCTTCCTCCTCGAAAACTTTTAATCTTTTATAATAATCTGGAAACTCGTTAAGATGTGCCAATGCAATTTTCCCAGTAATTAGAGGGTCATCCCCGGTAACATTAGTTTGGCTGGATTGTTTTCCGTGTTCAAGTTCAGTATTTACTCCCATCCAAAACTCATCTAAATTAAACTTACTTTTAGTAAAGTCAATACCTAAAAGTAAGGCTATTGCTGCTGCTTCCTCTTTAGAAAAGCTAGTTCTGACCCTATTTAAACTATTTGATTCAATATTATTAGTTGTAAACCTAGTTGGATATTTGTTAAGTAAATTTCTATTTGATAAACGAGTAAAATCCATACCATAGTTAGAATAATTAATGAAGGGATTCATATACGGAAAATTATTATAGTAGTAGTACACATAATTCACTCCTAAAACAGTAGTTACCAATAACATATGTTAATTGCTGGTTTATGAGCATGTAATCCTAAAAACTAAACAAACAATGATTTCACAAAAAATACACCTTGGCTTATTAATACTAATCGAGTAGAAGCGAGTCTGCTTCTGATGGAAGCTCGAAACGTTCACCTTGATGATGTCACAGTTAATGGAAACGCCAAATAAACCCCTATTGAAAGGATAGGGTTTATTTGGCGTTTCCTTTATCCATTATCCTTTTGCTGAAGAGAGTGAATAGCCTATATAAGGTGAAAGATGCAGTCTTAAATGAAAAAATTCATTTCATTATATAGATACATAAATCAACCTGTATAATTGGGTATATTTAGGTCCTGATATGATTTATTTATATAAAAAAACCTTAAGATTATCTTTCCTATCAAGGGTGGCAAGCAGAACATTTTTTACATCGGTCTGATATAAACTTGCTAAATTAGAAACAACCCAGCCTTCGTCCTTCCGAATTTGTTTTAACTCTTTGGAATTTATCTTACCTTCCTTAATGATCGTTCTTGGGAAATCGAAAGGCTCTATTCCCATCTGAATGGATGAAGGTGTTAGAGGTTCGTATTTTGGATCTAAAAAAACCGAAAATTTTCCGTCTGATTCCCAAATCGCCAAGGCTACTTTTTTCACATCTTCTACTTTTTCTTCCCGTAATTCTTCCAATAACACATCAATAGTTATTCTTGCCTTTTTTAATCCCTTATAAAGGATTTTTCCGTTCTGAACAATCGTAATTGGTGCATGATTGATTAGCTTTCTAAACCATGGCCATTTAAGAATCATAAAAATACCGCCAAGATACAAGATCACCAATACAACCGTTGAAATGATAGACCCTTTTAGCCCAAGATGCTCGTCTGATAGTGGATGGGCAATAATGTTTCCAATGACTAAGGTAATGGCGAAATCAAGGGGTCTTAATTGGGAGATCGCACGTTGACCTAAGACTTTAGCAACAATTAATAAAATGAAAAAAGCAACAACTGCTCGAAGAATCCACTCAAGGGTAGTGAGTGTTTCCTGGCTTTGAAAAAAATCCATGTAAGACACATCCTTCACCCAAGCTACGACTTAGTTTAACACCGATGTTGTTTTAATAACCCACAATCAATGAGAAATTTAAAGAGGGAAGCAGCCAGTTAGTGCTATGTCATTTTTACCTTTTCAAGAATACATGAATATAAAATTTCTGAGGATTGATAACTATGCCAATTTCGTTACCGGTATGTATTAAAACGGTTAAAAGTAGTAGCGGTCCAGGTAAAACATGTGACGAATTGGCGGTTTAATGTATGTGGTTCTTAGGGGAAAAAGGATGTTGATGACTCCAAATTCTTCAACAACCGGGCCGGATTGGAAGAGAGATTGTAATTATATACTTTATTCATATATCAGTTTAATTTCAAGCTTGGTGAATGGTATCAAAAGTACATAAGATTTTTATATTAATTATCCAAATCCAGTAAGAATACAGGTCTCCATTTAATAATATAATGGCCTAGTTGCACTTATGCGACATAGTAAAGTATAAACTTTGAAAAAAGTTTATACTTTACTATTAGCTAAAAAAAACGACATCAATGTCGTTTTTGAAATATAGCGAAGATCCTACTTCAATCGAATTAACTTGATTTCCCAATATCACCTGCAAATTGATTTACTTGTTCTCGCAGTTTATATTTCTGAATTTTACCTGAGGCTGTCATTGGATAGTGATCAACAAACATAATATATTCAGGAATCTTGTAAAATGCTAGTTTTCCTCGACAAAAGTCTTTGACGTCCTCTTCTGATAATGGATAGCCTTCTTTGACTTGAATACATGCAGCGACTCTTTCGCCGTATTTAGCATCAGGGATTCCTACGACTTGGACATCTAATATGCCTTCATGCAAATATAAGAATTCTTCAATTTCACGTGGATAAATATTTTCACCACCACGAATGATCATATCTTTAAGTCTTCCAGTTACTTCAAAGTAGCCATCTGGGTCGACTGTTGCCAAATCACCTGTATGAAGCCATCCATCTTTATCAATCGCCTTCACAGTTGCTTCAGGCATTTTGTAATAGCCTTTCATTACTAAGTATCCACGAGTACATAATTCGCCCTGGGCACCTACTGGAACTTCTTCACCAGTTAAGGGGTCAACAATTTTAACTTCGGTAAATGGGTGGGCCTTTCCAACAGAATTCACTTTACGATCAATTGGGTCATTTGTGACTGTTTGCGTGATAACAGGGGATGACTCCGTTTGTCCATATGCAATGGTCACTTCACTCATTCCCATTTCATTCATGACTTTTTTCATTACTTCAATAGGGCAGTTAGAACCCGCCATAATACCAGTACGAAGGGAGGATAAATTGTATTCTTTAAAATTATCAAGATTTAATTCAGCTATAAACATGGTTGGTACACCGTGTAATGCGGTGCATTTTTCATTTTCTACGGTTTTCAATACTACTTTTGGGTTGAATTCAATGATTGGTACCATTGTCGCACCAACTGAAACACTGGCAAGTGTCCCCATGACACAGCCAAAACAATGGAAAAATGGAACTGGAATACAGAGTCTATCTTGGTCAGTTAAATTCATCGCATTTGCAACAAGATAACCATTATTAACAATATTGTTATGTGTAAGCATAACGCCTTTTGGAAATCCTGTTGTACCTGATGTATATTGCATGTTAATGACTTCATCATATGTTAAGGTTGCTTCAATCTCTGCTAATTGATGGTCGTTGATGGCTTCACCTAAAGAATTTATCTCGCCCCAACTATACATACCATTCGGTGTTTCATCGCTGCCAATGTAGACAATATTTTTTAAATATGAAAGATGTTCTAGTTGAAGTTCGCCAGGTTTTGATTTTAAAAGTTTATGATTTGTAACAGTGTGAATGGTGTTGATGTAAGAGGTGCCTTTAAATCCATTAATTAAAAAAAGGGTTGTGGCGTCAGATTGTTTTAATAAATACTCTAATTCAGTTGATTGATAACTCGTATTCACAGTCACTAAAATAGCACCAATTCGTGCTGAAGCAAATTGAAGTAATACCCATTCAGGTACGTTTGTCGCCCATATTGCAATTTTTTCACCTTTTTTTATACCTAAACCTAATAAAGCTTTAGCCAGCTTCGTCGTTTCATCATAAAACTGTTGGTACGAATAACGGATGTTCTCTTGTGAATAGACTAATGCTTCTTTTGAGCTGTATTTCTTTACAGCTTCGTGTAAAAGTTGGCCAATAGTTTGCTGTTTTAACGTAATCATATAGACCTCCTATAATATGTACCTACCCACCATCCTCTAAATACTTAAACCGCTTTCCTTTTTATTATAAAATACCTCGCCGTAATATTCAAAATATTTAAATAAAAATGAATTACAGCTCTAATTTCAGCAAATGGCTATAAATATACAGCACAAGTATGGATAGCCCTTTTTTATCCAGATATTTTTCAAGAGATTCTTGAATCAATTTTGTCTGTTCATAAACCTTTACTCCTTGTAATTCAAGTAGTGGGCACCCATCTTCCGATAGGATAGAACGTATCACTGCCCTATAATGTGCTGTTTTAACCGTTTAAGAAAATAAGAAGAACTTGTCAAGGTTTTGCACTAACAAAGCAGATTGTTTAAAGAAGGGGATTTTTTACAAATTGAAGAATAGTTATGTAAGAAGAAAAAGATAAGGATGTGTTTTTAATTAAAGCAGTAATATTTGACTTTGATGGCACACTTGCTGATACATTACCGGTTTGTTTCTTTGCTTTTCAAGCTGTTTTTAGAGAATTTGATAATCGAGAGTTAACTTCTGAAGAAATAAAGGCTATGTTTGGCCCTTCGGAAACAGGGATAATTCGAAAAAACCTTATGAATAATGATTATGAAAAAGCAATAGAGTTATTTTATGAAAAATACAATGGTGAACACCAAAACTTAGTTCGGAAAAATGAGAAAATAAATAATTTATTAAGGAGACTAAAAAAAGAAGGGTATAAACTAGGGATTTATTCTGGTAAGGCAAGAAGAAGTCTTGATATCTCTTTAAAATGTCTTGAGATGGATCACTATTTTGATGTTGTGATCACTGGTGATGATGTAAAGTTACCAAAGCCACATCCCGAGGGAATAAATAGAGCATTGAAACAGCTAAAGGTATCCCATGATGAGGCTATTTTCCTCGGAGATAGTGATGCTGATATATTGGCCGGTAAACATGCAATGATCCATACCATTGGAGTGCAATGGTTACCAAATTACCAGACAATAGAGTTTAGTGTTCAACCAGATGAAATATATAGTAATATAAATGATTTTAATCTATTCCTTACAGAACTTAGTATATAGAGTGTTTAATGCATAAGTTGCCACCCGGCGATTTTTTACCAGCCGGCAGGTTTTTTTAATTATGTATTGGAATAAATCATTTAAAAGGGGGATAAAAATGGATCTTATGGGGGCTATATTAAACATTGTTTTCTTTGTACTAGTTGTATTTTTAATATCAAGAGTTGCTCACTATTTTAACGAAACAAAGAATAGTTTAAATAAAATAGAAAAGAAGTTAGATGAAATTAAGGAATTCAGTGTTAAAAAGGAGTAATTAATTTTCATACAAAAAGTAATTTTTATATAAAAGGGGGTAAGAGTTTTAGATCTGGTTTTGTTTTTACATATACGCGTTTAGGTAATAGTTCTGACAGAAATTTTATTTATTAAGGAGCAGTCCAAACGAAAAAATATATGCAATATGTGGGGATTGCCAACACATTAAGGCTTCCCGCCTTAACCATACCTGCAGGGGAGACCAAGAATGGACTTCCAATAGCAGTACAATTAATAACTACAGTAGGACAAGAAAAGGCACTATTTCATTTCGGAAGAATCATAGAAAAAGATTTTCGAGGATATAGACGTTGCCAGCTACTTTAGGATTGAGAACACTCAGCCTAGGATGAGTAGTTTTCGTGTTTCCACTTCTATTTCTGTTTCTATTTTAAATAGGTAAGAAAAAAATCCATCTCATTCCTCTGTATATCAATTGATCCATTCAACATACCAAATTCCAATATTAGATGTATATCGTTCCATTGTCAGGGAAAATTAAATGAGGTCACTGTGATCAGAAAATGCTTATGTAAGAAATGAAATACGGGACTTTACAATAAGGCCCGGCGTTAATTTCCCACGATTATTCAGTACAGTAGGTTGAATTATCCAATAATTGAAAGGAGTGAAATCTTGATGCCGAGTCCTAAGAAGCAGGATAGCAGAGAGGATTATTTCGTGGATATTGACAGGATGGTCAATGAGGGCCTGGGAGGGGGCAACGTCACCATGGATAATGGTTTGATTGAAGGAACGACCTCAGATACTTTGAAATTTCCCGAATCAGTAATTGATAAAACTGAAATAGAAAAAGGCAAGAAAATATAGGAATTGAATTCAATTGGCGCAGGCTGAAGAATCGGAATGACTCGCTTGTGACCTCGGTTAAACGAATTTATTAGTCTTTAAAAATGAAGCAGTGCAATAAAAGTCATGAACTTGCTTCGTTTTGCTGCAAGGGAGGCAATTGGAATTGTCAACTTCTCATCATTATTCTTTTATGTTAAAAGAGTTAAAATCCGGGAATCATTCTTTCAACTATTATTCTCTTTCAAGTTTAGAGGAAAAGGGATTCAAAAAAGTATCGTCATTTCCATTTTCAATAAAGATCTTGCTTGAAGCAGCCGCACGGCAATGGGATGGAAAAACAATTACAAATGAACACGTTGAAAGATTTGCCCAATGGATGGAAAATCAAGGGACTGGGGAAGTCCCTTTTAAACCGGCAAGAATTTTATTACAAGATTTTACTGGCGTTCCCGCAATTGTAGATTTGGCAGCCATGCGATCTGCAATGGACGCCTTAGGCGGTGACTCGGAAAACATAAACCCACTTGTTCCCGTTGATCTTATTATTGACCATTCGATTATGGTTGACCGGTTTGGAACGGATGATTCCTTTGCTTATAACGCTGAAATGGAATTTCGCCGAAATGGCGAGCGGTATAAATTTTTAAGATGGGCACAAACCTCCTTTAGGAACCTAAGCATTGTTCCCCCATCAACTGGAATTTGCCACCAGGTGAATTTAGAGTACCTAGCAAAAGTTACTTTAACGAAGGAAGCAAATGGCCAAAAGGTAGTATTCCCCGATACTCTTGTCGGTTGTGACTCTCATACGACCATGATTAATGGACTTGGCGTGGTGGGATGGGGTGTTGGCGGGATTGAAGCAGAAGCGGGAATGTTAGGGCAGCCACTTTATTTTATTACACCCGAGGTAATCGGGTTTAAATTAACCGGTAAGCTTTCAGAAGGGGTCACAGCTACAGATATGACCCTGACGATTACAGAAATCCTGCGTAAAAAAGACGTTGTTGGAAAGATCGTCGAGTTTTATGGGACAGGACTTTCGAGTATTAGCCTTCCAGACCGCGCAACGGTAGGGAATATGTCACCTGAATACGGTGCAACAATGGGCTATTTTCCGGTCGATAAGGAATCCTTGAATTATTTGCGTCGGACAGGACGAAGTGAAGAACTTGTTCAACTTGTTGAACAATATTATAAAGCACAAGGAATGTTCCGCACTGATGATACACCGGATCCAGTTTTCTCGGATACGATTGAACTTGATCTTTCAACCGTTGTGCCAAGTTTAGCAGGTCCGAAACGTCCGCAAGATCGTATTGCTTTAACGGATATGAAAGAAAAATGGAATCAAATCCTGCGTGCTCCTATTGAACAAGGCGGATACGAGCTTCCGGAGGATGAAATCAAAAAAGAAGTGGAAGTTACATTTGCAAACGGTGAAAAGGCCAAAATTGGCACGGGCTCCGTTGTCATTTCAGCTATTACCAGTTGCACAAACACATCCAACCCGTCTGTCATGCTTGCCGCGGGTCTTGTAGCCAAAAAAGCGATTGAAAAAGGCTTACGGCGTCCTTCTTATGTCAAAAGCAGCTTATCTCCTGGGTCAAAGGTTGTTACGGATTATCTCGAAAAAGCGGGGCTAATCGAACCATTGGCAAAGCTTGGTTACAATCTTACCGGATACGGCTGTTTCACTTGTATTGGAAACAGCGGCCCACTGCCAGATCCAGTTAGAAAGGCAATCAGTGAAAATGATCTCACGGTTGTTTCTGTTTTAAGCGGAAATCGGAATTTTGAAGGACGCATACATGCACAGGTGAAAGCCAACTTTTTGATGTCTCCGCCACTCCTTCTTGCTTATGGCTTAGCCGGCCGCATTGACATTGACTTTGAAACAGAGCCCGTAGGTTATAATGAAAAAAATGAACCTGTCTTTTTAAAAGATATTTGGCCTACATCGGAAGAAGTTCAAGAAGCGATCAACCGGGCAATTGAACCCGATATGTTCAGAAAAGAATACGAAAATGTTTTCGAGGCTAATGAACACTGGAATGAACTTCCCGTATCAAAAGGAAAACTTTATGAATGGGACGACATTTCTACCTATATTCATCACCCGCCTTTCTTTGAGGGGTTGAAGCCTATGGCTGAGCCTATTCAAGAGATTCATGGAGCGAAGAGTTTGGCCTTGCTTGGGGATTCGGTGACGACGGATCATATTTCTCCGGCCGGCAGTATTGCAAAAGACAGCCCTGCCGGAACATTCCTTCAAAAAGCCGGCGTCAAAATAGAAAATTTCAACTCTTATGGATCCCGCCGTGGAAATGATCTTGTCATGACCAGAGGCACTTTTGCCAACATTCGTATTCGCAATCAAATGGTCCCAGGAACTGAGGGTGGCTACACAAAGTATCTTCCTACCGGAGAAACCATGCCAATCTATGATGCTGCAATGCAATATAAAGCAAACGGGACTCCGCTGGTAGTGATCGCAGGGAAGGAATATGGGACAGGAAGCTCACGCGACTGGGCTGCAAAAGGAACCTTATTGCTTGGAGTGAAAGCGGTCATTGCGGAATCCTTTGAGCGAATTCACCGAAGCAATCTTGTTGGGATGGGTGTACTTCCTTTGCAATTTAAAGAGGGTGAAAGTTGGAAATCGCTTGGTATCAATGGCTTGGAGACGTTTGCCATTCCTGGGTTGAATGATAATTTACAACCAGGCAAAATCATTACTGTACGGGCTTTACGTCCAGACGGTTCAACCTTTGATTTTGAAGTCATCACACGTCTGGATAGTACTGTTGATGTGGAATATTACCGAAATGGCGGAATTTTGCAAACCGTTTTACGACAATTGCTTAATTAAATATTAATAATGCCTGTCACCACCGCATTTTGACGAATTCATCGACATTATTCGGGTTAGGAGCCTTAATTGATTAATTGTTGTATTTGGGGATTTTTTGAAACTGCAGGAATAATTAGTTACGGGAACCCTATCATACGTAAATGAGGTTTGAGTTACAAATAAAATAACAAGCCGAAAATAATTTTATTTTTGGCTTGTTATTTCAAAATTACGTGAAATATGAGTGAATAAATAGTATAAGTTGTTTATACTCTCCTATAAACTTTCATTCCAAATAGGTATGAAATCATTATGATTAGTACCATCCAGCCTATGGACACCCATAAATCATTTCCAACAGCTTGTGAATTTAATAGATTTCTGACTGTTTGTATAATCGGGGTCATCGGTTGGTTTTCTGCGAAGATTCGAACTACTTTTGGCATTCCATCGACAGGGACAAATGCGGAACTGACAAAAAGCAACATCAACAAAATGTAAGAGAAGGAACTAGCTCCTTCAATACTTCCAGAGGCCAAGCCAAAAGGTACTGAAATCCATGTTAATGCAAGAGAAAAAAGAACAATTATTAATGCCACAAGAAGCCATTCTGAAATTGATGCATTACTCCTAAATCCAGCTAGAAATCCAACTAACAAAACGGCAATAATCGATACAAGCATAGAGACAACGGAAGCGCAAACCTGACCACCTAATACAGATGATTTGGATATAGGCATTGACTTAAATCTATCAAACATCCCAGAAGTTTTATCTAAGTTAATTCGTAGAGAGGTATAAGCAGAGCCTGTGGCAATCGTCATTAATAAGATTCCAGGGAGGATATAGTTAATATAATCATCTTGTGATACTCCTGGAATTTGGATCGCTCCTCCAAATATATAAACCATACCTAATAACATCATGATAGGCATTGCAATAACTGTAATAAGCGTATCGATACTTCTCATGTTATGTTTAATAATTCGATTGGCAAGTGTTATTGTATCACCAAAATTTTGTACTATATTCATTATTCTCTCCCTTTCGTTAGTGTCATAAATACATCATCAAGGGTTGGGGTAATCATTTTGAAACTCTTGAGTTCAATTTTTTCATTCGTTAGAGCATTCAATACGTTTAACGTTGTAGTTAAATCCTCTGTTAAATCAATGGAAATCTCATAACCTTCTTTTTTTACAGGAGAATATGATTTTAAAAGTTCTAAAGCTTTCTCTGTATCTTGATTACTATTAAATACAAGAAGTAATTTATCTGCTCCAGCCATCCGTTTCATTTCATCTGGAGTGCCACTAGCAACAATTTTCCCATCACGTAAAAAGCCTATCTTCTCAGCTAAATAATCTGCTTCCTCTAAATGTTGAGTTGTTAAGAAGATGGTTTTCCCTTGCGACTTCATTTCTTTAATCGTATTCCAAAGATCCTGTCTACTATTTGGATCCAATCCAGTAGTAGGTTCGTCTAGAAAAATGATCTCTGGATTCCCAATTAGACTCATGGCTAAGTCAAGACGGCGTCGCATTCCTCCCGAAAAAGTTGAAACAGCTCTATCTTTGGCATCAATCAGATCAAACTTCACTAACAGATTTTCAGCAACTTTTCTCGGATTGCGTTCATGTCGCAATTTTGCAATCAAATGAAGATTTTCATATCCAGTGAGTACTCCATCGACGGTCGTATTCTGTGAACTAAAACTAAATAATTTTTGTGCCGCTACGGGATTGTCAGCAACATTAATATCTTTAATTGTCACTTTTCCACCATCGCTATTCAGTAGTCCTGTAACAATTTTTAATAGGGTACTTTTCCCAGCTCCGTTAGCACCTAATAAAGCATAGATGGAACCTGCTTTCACAGTGATATTTACATCTCTTAAAACTTCATTCCCTTTAAAACTCTTTTTTACATTTTTGATTTCAAGGGCAGTTGAATTCATGGCTTACTCTCCTTTATTTAATAGAGTCTCTTAATTTTTTTCTCATTTTGTCCATCCATGTTTCTTCTGGAAATTCAGCCAATAATGAGTCAGCAAATTCTGCTATATCACTTCCTACTACATCTCGTACGCTTAAGCCATCATTGGCACTATTCTCAAACATCTCTAAAATATTTTTCAAAAGTTCAAACATGCCTGAGCCCTTAGCAAAATTCCACATATAACTTTCAATTGCTTTCATTGCTACTCTGAACTCTTCAGGTAATTCATTCACTCTTTTTTGATAGGCACGATATTCTCGTTTTTCTTGAATCATCTTTTTAAACATCATTTTGCTCCTTTATCTCCTTCATTTTTTCTTCTAAAAATGTCCAGCGCTGCCAAAAGTCATTTAATTCTTGTTCGCCTTTAGCATTTAGCGTGTAGAATTTTCTCGCAGGCCCAAGTTCAGATTTCTTTTTCTCAATCTCCACGAGCCCTTTTTTCTCAATTCGAACAAGTATGGTATAGACAGTTCCTTCCACAATATCATCAAAACCTAACTCAGTAAGATACTTAGTTATCTCATAGCCATAGGTTTCGCCAGAGTAAATCTTTTGAAGAACCACTCCTTCAAGAACTCCCTTAAGCATTTCAGTTAAATCCTTCATATATCCTCCTATCGATCTACTTAGCATTACTTAGTACCACTATATAGTATTACGAAGTAGCGGATGTGTCAAATCATTTTCTTTTTTTATTTATATAGGCTAGGGATGCAACAGGGGTAATTTGTAAGTGCTACCGAGTATGAAGACGACATTTAATAAAAAAGTTTACGAAAGCATACCTAACTCAAAACCTCATTTAGATTTAACACGGTGAACCGTACCATAAGTAAATGAGTTTTTAGTCAAATGCCTCTCCTTAAGGATGGGGAGGCTAAAACGTAACAAGTTCTCTTAACAGAAATAAAAATGATCAGAATTTTATTGGCGAAATTTAAGGGAAATAGGTTGACAAATTTAGGAATTCTTTTATTCTAAAAATAGCTCAATCCTCAAATTCATCAACGGCATATTCTTATCTCCTTTCCTACCGCATGAAATCATTAGTCTTAATTCACCTTTTACTTTCTCCAATCTAAACCACATTAAACCTGTTTTTATACTCTACATTAACTCCCATTAATTTTAAAAATTGGCCGATGTTTAAATGAATAAATAAAGGAGATGATTCATTCATGGCATAGAATATGTATGCTATAAAATGCCCATGTTGGGGAATTTGAAGATTATTATTACAAAACTTATGAACTGTACACTTTTTGTATGAGTTGTGGTTATTATTACAACAAAACGATTGAAAAATATACCAAAAATAATATTGAATACAAAGAAGAGAAGAGTGAAGGGGACGGTATGTTTATAGTGGTAAATAAAGACGGAAGTCGGGAAAAGGCGATTTTGAATTGTAGTCAAACAGATGCACAATTAGAAGATTTAAAAGCACAAATTATGGACAAAAATGTTAATCAAGAAAAAAGGTACTTAGTTTCTTACGAAAACGGAGTATAAACCATACTATTTGGTATCCGCCCAGAAAATTTTCATTTATCATTTGAGGAGTATCAGGAACATATGTTTGTGAAGTATGGAGCCCCTGAATATGATTTTATGGTTCCGATTGAGGAATAAATAAGGAGGGAAGCTATGGGATTTGAAGAAGAATACCAAGCCTTTATGAATGCGCACTTGCAAGCAAGAACCGGTGAACGGCTGCGACGCTTACAAGAAGGTCACAGCCATGCAGAAATGATGTTTTTGAAGGAAGTGTGGTGGCCTTTATTTTATCATTTCCGCCACCTTCATCCGGAATATGAAGTCAAAGATTTCAAGGATGGCAAAAGGTATTTGGACTTTGCTTATATTCGTCCCGCCATCCGGATTTGCCTTGAGATCGACGGATATGGCCCTCACCTGAAGAACATAAGCAGGTGGCAATTTTCCGACAGCCTGGAACGCCAAAACCAGTTGGTGATAGACGGTTGGACCATGATCCGTTTTTCTTATGACCAAGTTAAAGAGCAACCTCGTCGGTGCCAACAGATTGTCCAGCAAGTGATCGGCCGAAGGATGGGTGATCAACTGGATCAGACCTCTCTATCCTTTGGCGAAAAGGAAGTGCTACGGCTAGCGATTCGAAAAGGAGAAGCCATATCACCTGTAGAAGTCGAGAAGTATCTGAAGTTAAGTGACAAGACGGTAAAAAAAGTACTCTCTCAACTAGTCGATAAAAGGATGCTGATTCCCGCATCTGGGACCATGAGGGTTCGCTCTTATCGGTTGGGGACCAGATTAAGCACCCAGTTTGATATATAGACGGAAAAATTTCGCTTAATTAGCAAATTGGATTGAAAATAGCTAAAATAAAAGGAGAGATTCCGGCTATTAACTCGAAAACTGCGAAAATGTGGGACTTTGCCTTGCATAACCGGAAACCCTCCGCTTATTTACCCCGAAATGAGCTCCATTCTGCATCTAACCGAAAAATCTCCGCTTATTTTAATGTCGCTGGTTACCCAAGTAAGGACAAGCCTTCTATTATTTAAGAGGATTTTTCATCTACAAGGAGAGCAACGTTTAAGGGATGAAGAAATTATTGTTTAAGAAGGGAAATCACTTGCAAATTTTTTTAGATTAAAATAATGCTTAGTCAATCACTATGACTATATTAGCAGGTTTTGGCCCAATAATTGATAATCTTGTATAGATTAGATATGCATTAATTTATTAAAAACCTCATTTAGATATAACACGGTGAACCGTACCATAAGTAAATCAGGTTTTTTGATAATCCGATAATCTACTCTCGGATTATTGGAAAATTATTTAGGTAATAAGGATAAAAAAAGGTATAATCATTAGGGGAATTTCTCTGGGGATTTCCATGAATTTTTAAATGTTTCCCAAAAAATAGGTAAGAGATAGTAATCTAAGTAAAAAGTTTCGAGATTAGAGGGGAAGTAATGAGAAAAGAATGGATTCTTCGCTGGTCTTTTTTTGTTTTTGGACTGATCATTTTAGCGTTTGGTATTGCCTTGACAATTGAAGGAAAGGTAGTAGGAATAGGTCCTTGGGATGTGTTTCATTATGGAATGTTTCTGAAACTAGGGCTAACAATTGGATCTTGGTCCATAATTATCGGATTCCTTTTGCTAACCTTTGCCTCCATAGCTACGAAAAAACTACCTAAAATAGGCGCGTTCTTAAATATGCTGTTGCTTGGTCTATTTATTGACTTCTTTATGTGGCTATTGCCAAGTATTAATAGTTTAATAGGAGCAATATTTTACTTTATTTTAGGCGTTGTTCTAATAGGTTATGGAATTGGAATCTATGTTTCGGCTGATTTGGGTTCCGGACCACGAGATAGTATTATGATCTTAATTGTAGACAAAACAGGATGGAGTATTCAATGGGTTCGTAATGGAATGGAAGTACTAGTACTCATTCTGGGTTGGGCATTGGGAGGTCCAGTTGGGATTGGTACAGTAATTATTGCCTTTTTATTAGGCCCGATTGTAGGGTTTTCCTTACCACAGTGTAAAACGCTATTAAAGTATATGCTTGAGAAAAAAGAACACAAAAAACTAGCTGCTTAATAAGCTAACCTTCTAATCTTCAAGAGGGTTAGCTTTTTTTATCTAATCAGAATTTATATCCATAAATTCTGCTCGCGTATAAGGGCAACTACGCCTCTGTCATCGCCCTTATGGGCTCGCCAATCGGCGAGTTTTCTTTATGAGGAAAAGGGGCGGAGCTGTGCAAAGGGAATCATTTCATCTAATTCGAAGCGCTAAATAAACTGTTATCGCTTCAAATTAGGAGAAGATCAGCTTCGCTCACACCGTCTTATTATGTTGGTTTTGTAAGTTAACAAACCCTCGAATAGCCTTGTTACCTTAACTGCATTATAAATAGATTACAATTTAATTTTCCGATGGAACTGTCTGAAGTAGGACTGGTCCTTTTTCCATTGAAACATTTATTGATTTTGAAAGTCTAATAATGCAAAGGGGGGAGTGCATTTGAAAAAATTAATCGTTCCATTAATAGTTGTGATTTTTTTGATATTGGTTATCAGCTTGGGAACAGTTACTAACCAGGAAAGTCCGGGATTCTTAAGCAAAGTAGATTTTAACAAAAATAATTATAAAAAAATTATTTCCGCTAATAATCAATTGGGATTCGACTTGCTGCCGAATGCTAGGGCAAATAAAGATGGCAACAAATTTATTTCTCCTACGAGTTTATTGATGGCGTTGTCCATGGTCTATAACGGAGCGGATGGGGTTACGAAAAAGGAAATGGCAAAGGTTTTCCATGCAGAGGGGATCGAGGTAAAGCAGCTAAATAAATCCAATGCATCCTTGATGACTATGCTTCAAAGTGACTCAAAGCATAGTCAGTTACATATCGCAAACTCGATTTGGCTAAACAATCATTTTCACTTTCAGGATGATTTTGCACAAAATAACGGCGATTATTATAACGCTAAAATACAACAAATGGACCCATCAAATCCCCAGACTCCCAAAATCATAAATGACTGGGTTGAAAAATCGACAAATGGAAAAATCAACAAAATGATAGGTCGGACTGATATAGATCCTAATACAGTATCCTTCCTCATTAACGCGATTTATTTTAAAGGGGATTGGATGCATGAATTTGATAAAAAACTTACAGAGAATCGAACTTTTCATTTGGATGACGAAACCTCGAAAGATATGCAGATCATGACTCTTATTGAGAAAGTAGCTTATATAGAAAATAAAGACTTCCAGGCGGTTACTCTCCCTTACGCCGCTGGAAAAATGAACATGATTGTATTTCTACCGAGTGAGAATTCCAGTTTGGAAGAATTTGAAAAGATGATTACGAATGAAAACTGGGAGAAATGGAAATCTGAATTCCATGAAAAAGAGGGAACGGTTCTACTGCCAAAATTTCAGGTGGAATACAAAGCAGAATGGAATGAAGCATTAAAGAAGCTGGGTATGACGAGCGCATTTAATGAAAATGAGGCTAATTTTACGAAAATGATTAAAGAGAGTAGTCCTGTATGGATTAGCAAAATAAAACAAAAAACGTTTATAAATGTGAATGAAGAAGGTTCTGAAGCAGCTGCAGCAACCTTGGTAAAAATGAAAACAAAATCGGCTCCTGTGGCTGAACCATTCCATATGGATATCAATCATCCATTTTTTATGGCAATAACAGATAATGTAACGGGAGCAATCTTGTTTATGGGTGCTATTTCCAATCCGCACAAGGGGAAGTAGAAGGAAAAAGAACCAGGCTAATTTTTTCCTGGCTCTTCGAAATATAAAACGTCTCCATGGTCATGGTGAACTTTGTTGGCTTACGCCTGTCGGCCTTGGGAAGCTATTCTTACTATGACGTTCGCCACAAGGCGTTTGTAGTCTGTCCCTTATGTTGGTTTCATTTGCTTTTGGTCTAAGCGATGACTTAGGAAAGTTAGAAGACTTGCTAATATTGCAACCAACCCACCGACCCATGTCACACTCATCAAATTTCCTTGATGGTAAACAATTCCCCCTAATGCGGAACCAAAGGCAATACCAAAATTGCTTGCGACTGGCATCAGTGAAGCAGCTAGTCCTGTCGCTTTTGGTTGATAAATACCGGCAAGGTCTATCAAATAAAGCTGGGTAGATGTTGTTAAAAGGATAGCCATTAACGACATTATGCCAAGGTTAACCAAACCATAGATAAAATTATTTGTCGTCCAATATAAACTGATCAGAACAATTGCTTGGACTAAGAAAACAAACCGAAGGCGTCCGATAGCATTGTGGTTGGCAATTTTACCAGCCAGTATGTTGCTAAAGATCGAAATAAATCCGTAGCCAAACAAAATCAAACTGATTGAACTACTTGGTGCTGCCATTCCTTTCAGGATCGGTACAAGGTACGTATATACAGCA
The DNA here is from genome assembly GCF_030915485.1 of Neobacillus sp. PS3-40. Classification (GTDB taxonomy): domain Bacteria; phylum Bacillota; class Bacilli; order Bacillales; family Cytobacillaceae; genus JAUZPL01. The sequence goes on from NZ_CP133266.1 coordinate 67,538, forward strand.
TATGTGGCTCCAAATCCAAGAGATGGAATGAAGAAAGCCATTAAGATTCGTGGGTGTGTCAACAAAGAAAATTGATCACGTATCGAACTACGAAATTGGCTGTGCATAGTTGGCAAAATAAAGAAGGAAGCCGAAAACGCAATACCACCTAGAAAAGTCGTTAATAGGAAGGTCGTATTCCAGTCGTACCATTCAGCGATGACAGTGCCAATGGGTACTCCAATCACGTTCGCAAGCGTAAAACCGCCGAAAACGAATGATATAGCGAGGCCGCGTTTTGCGATCGGCATAGTTTCACTTGCAACAATCATAGCAAGTGAGATTAAAACGCCAGTTACAATCGCCGTCATCATCCGCAGTGCAAGGAGCATGATGAAGCTTGTCGAAATCACGCACAAAGCATTTAGGATGGTGAACGATCCTATCAAAAATAACATCCATTTACGTTTTGGAAAATGACTTGTTGCCGACATCACGAGGGGTGTGGCAATGGCAAACGTAATCGCAAATGCAGAAACAAGTGTACCTGTTTTTGCATTTGTCATATGAAGACTTGAAGAAATATCGGTTAAAATTCCGACGATAACAAATTCGCTTGTCCCTAGAACAAAAGTTAATAAAGTAAGTGTTAAGATGAGTAGCCAATGTTGCTTGGATAATTCTGCGGTGTGCATAAATACCTCTTTTCTTAAATGAACATAAATGTCTCACATGCTAGATAAATAAACAATTTAACAATCATACCATAAAACAGGATTGGACCATCTATTGTCGGAATTTTTACATCATTCACTCATGCTCATGATTATGATTCTGCTTTGATTGGAGCAGCAAGTTTATTAGTGGTTGGTGCATGCTTGCTTTTAAAGGGAATGACAATTTGGACTTTTGATACAGCAATTAGTAACAAATTAGGACAATTTCTGACAAAATACAACAAAAAATGATACAAAAGTCCCTTTTTTTCATTTTGATACAGTGATAAAGTAACTATAGGTTGTTAAATATTTGAAGATTATTAGTTTGAAACAACTTAGGAATCTACCTTTTAAAAAGACAAACGGTAAATCAACATCACGATCAAAATGATTAGAGTAGAAGTTTCTGTTTTAACTATAGTTGCAACCCTATTTACATAATTTCTGATGTAATTAAATAATAAAATATGAAAAGGCAAACTTACTGAAAAGTAGGGACGCAAAGCCATGAGTCTAAAGTTGAATTACTATGATTGTCAGGCTACCAAAAAAGATGAAGCCATAAACGCTATTTATAATTATGACTTTTTACCTACCTTTTTTGGTGGGTTTTTTTATTGAAAAAAGAAGGCATGCTTGTGTTTACACAATGTGGACTTTTAGTCTGGGTATTGCCAAAAACACAAAAGGAGTGATTTATTATGATGAATTTTCAAGAACTGATTACAATGATAAATAAAAGCGTAGATGAACTAGACTTTGTTACAGCAAGAAAATACATTGAACAGAATTTAGATCTTTTAAAAGATAAAAAATCCCTTCTAAAAAGTAATGCAAGAGAATTGCTACTATTTTTAGAAAAACAAAAGGTTGAACCTCTTAAACGAAATGAGCAAGCAGTGATTAATTCTATTAATTTGTATTCTAGAAAATTTGATATAAGAGGATTGAAATTTGCTATTCGAGAGAATACCCAATTAATGTTAAGAAAAGATATATTGTTGTATTTAAATTCTGATGCAAAAGCTTTATTGGAGAGTATGAAAGTGATTTAGGTGAAGATTAAGTAGTTGTATTTAAATTTAAAAGGAAAGAGGAATCTGGGAAATTGGAATCGGAAACTGATATTCATAGATTAATTGAGACAGGTGAATTTTTTCACTATTCGCAAGGTTTATATGAAATAAAAAACCAGAAAAAGATAGGAAATGAAATCTTATTACGCTCAAAAATAGGATATCCAGATGTTATTTTTCGTGAAGCAAAAGCTGTTAAGAGACTCTATGAATTAGAAACAAAGTCCATTCTTAAATTGTTAAAAACGCATTTTTCTCAAGAAAAAATTCCAAAAGAATTCTTGTTTATAAATGTTTATCCTTCCACATTATTAAATGGAAAATTTCCAGACTTTATAAATAAAGTTTTAAATCATTTTCCCAGGGTGAAAAATATGATTGTGTTTGAAATCATTGAATCTGAAAGAGTGGAGAATATTCCTATTTTAAAAGAGAGGATCATCTTTTTAAAAAGTCTGGGCTTTTTATTTGCGATTGATGATGTAGGAAAAGGATGGTCTTCTCTGAACATGATTATTGAACTTGAACCGCATTATATAAAACTGGACCATTACTTTTCTATCAATCTTTCAAAGTCTTTATTAAAACAGGAAATGATTAAGTCCCTTCTTCATTATGCTCAAAAGTTCAAAATTGAAGTAGTGATCGAAGGAATTGAACGTGGATCTGACTTGGCAACAGCAAAACGATTGGGTATTCCTATCTGTCAAGGATTCCTTTTAGAAAAACCAAAACCAATGGCTATGTGAAACAGTTTTAACAATAATAAAATAGAAGGTGTTTTTAATGAAGTTTCAATCTTTATTTAGTTTTAAATCATCCATTAAAGCAAAACTTATTACTATTTCGATCCTGATTTTAACTATTCCAATGATTATCTTAAGCTTTTCAAACTATCAAAAAAGTGCTACTAGTTTAGATGAACTAGGGAGAACAAATTTAAAAAATAGTGTAAAAATGACACTTCAAACAATAGAGGCTCTAAATAAAGACGTCGAAAATGGTGATATCTCTTTAAAAGATGCGCAAGAACAATTAAAAATATCTATCTTGGGCGAAAAGAATGCAGATGGTAAAAGGCCAATAAATAGAAATATTGATTTAGGAAAGAACGGATACATGTTTGTTTTAGATAACAAAGGGAATGAAATTGCCCATCCAAATATAGAAGGTAAAAATATCTGGGATCAGGAAGATCCTAATGGTGTAAAATATGGTCAGGAAATCGTTAAAACAGGAAATAATGGAGGAGGCTTTGTATATTATGTTTTTCCACTGCCAAATGATAAGAATCAAATCGAACAAAAAGTAACGTATTCAGAAACGGATCCACATTGGGGTTGGACTATCGGTGCCGGGACTTACATAAAAGATTTTAATAAACCAGCTAGTGATATTGTTATATTAAATTTAATTGTAATAAGTATTACTTTGCTCATCGGTATTTTAATTATTTGGATATTTTCAAACAGTATTTCTCATCCTATTAAACGAATAACTGAACGAATGAATGATCTTTCGATTGGAGATTTGTCTCAAGAACCTATTAAAATAAAATCTAAGGATGAAACAGGTAAACTGGCAAATTCCATGAACGATATGCAACATAAATTGAAGGAAATTATGAGAAGTATTTCCAATGCTTCGGAAGAAATGACGAGCAGTAGTGAAGAATTAACTCAATCGGCAAATGAAGTAAAGGCTGGATCTGAGCAAGTAGCAATAACTATGCAAGAAATGGCAGCCGGTTCTGAAACACAGGCTAATACTTCAAGTGAATTGTCCACTGCTATGGGAGAATTTTCAATAAAAGTACAAGAAGCAAATGAAAATGGGGAACAAATCCAAAAAGCATCGAATGAAATTTTAGAAATGACAAATAAAGGTAGTCAATTAATGGAATCCTCTACCAACCAAATGAGTAAAATTGATCAAATTGTACAGGATTCTGTCCATAAGGTTCAAAATTTAAATAGCCAGTCCCAAGCAATATCCAAATTGATCATTGTTATTAAAGATGTTGCCAATCAAACAAACTTGTTAGCGCTAAATGCAGCTATTGAAGCAGCAAGAGCGGGCGAACATGGCAAAGGATTTGCTGTTGTTGCCGATGAAGTAAGAAAACTGGCAGAACAAACAGCTAATTCAGTAAATGATATTACCGGGATTGTAACGAGTATGCAGACAGAAGTTGGCCTAGTCACAGAATCATTACTAGATGGATACAAGGAAGTCGAACAAGGTACGAAACAACTTGAAACAACAGACAAAACATTTGTAGAAATAAATAAATCTATAACAGAAATGGTCACGAACATCAAAGCTGTGTCAGCCAACTTATCAGATATTGCAGCTAGAAGTCAACAAATGAATGGTTCCATACAAGAAATTGCAGCAACAGCTGAGGAATCTGCAGCTGGAATTGAACAAACTTCTGCATCAACTCAACAAACCAGCAGTTCTATGGAAGAAGTCGCAAGAAGTTCAAATGGAGTTGCAAAGTTAGCTGAAGACTTAAATGAAGTAGTTAGCCAATTTAAACTGTAATTTATAAAAAGAAGAATGGTGCCTTTCCCTGGTGTGTTGATACGTAAACACACTGGGGGTAGGCACCTTTTTTGCATGGACGTCCACCTGTATTTCTTTTATTTAATTACCATTCTGGTCAGTAGAAGTTGCAACAGCATTTGAGAAAAATCAAAATGCATAGCTTACAAAAAAGAAAGCAAACTAAAACCATGGGTGCTGAACAACGAAAAAATATGAAAAATTTAAATCCGATATTTTTATTCAGTGTATTACTAATAGGTAGCACCCTTGAAGGAATAACTAAACAACGACAAGGGTGGTGAAAAAATGGGTAAAAATAAAGATAACGAAATTAATAATTATAAAAAAGCTCTATCAAAGGCAGATACAGAATTTGCGAGAGAAAGTGGACTTAAAAAAATAGCAATAAGAGCCCAAAAAAATGAAAATAAGTAAAACAATAAGGGATAGTGAACTTTCCCTCTGTCCCTAAAAATTAACATAATGTTTTTAAGGGACATTGAAAAAGATCGTCTTATGACGGTCTTTTTCTTTTGGTAAGCATATATATTTTTTTATGAAATTGAAAATTTCCCTTCGTTAAATCAAAAGTATAATCCACAATCTTCCTTCATTACAGCTTCCATTCTCAAAGTGTCCAGACCTGTTCTTGTTCAACAAAAGATTAGTTAAACAAGAACAACTAAGCTTTAATAAAACGGTAACAAAGTGAATAGTAAGTTTAAAAAAACACACCCTATAAAAGGAAAGGGGTGTGTTTTTTTGCGTGAAATAAAAATACTAAGGTCTATGTCAATTATAGGGTTAGGTAGTTTGCCATTTTTATTCAAGAAACAACCCGTTAAAGATTGGGTTTTAGTTTTTTTTATTAAAGGGTTTTATTCAGGTTTTATAGACTCTTTTGTGGTTAGTAAAAAAAAGGTCACATATCCTGTAAGAGCATTTCCAAAAGTTTTTGATATCCATATTATCTTTGACCTTTTACTATTTCCAATAGCTTGTGTTCTTTATAATCAAATGACGTATCGTTCAAGTATAAAAAAAATAATTTCAAAGGTATTTATTTTTAGTATTCCTATTTCAATGGTGGAATATTGGGCTGAAAAAAACACAAGATTAATTAAATATCATAAAGGATGGAATATATTTTATTCATCTTTAACATTAACTATTTCATTTTTGCTTGTAAGGGCGACAATGGGGTTAATTAGAAAATACGATAAGACTACTATTGAAAGGTATAAGGCAAAAGGGGTTATTTAGCTCACGATAGACAAAGGGACACAATCTAGTTATCTTGCCTTAGGAGATCTCACTTAAACTTTTCTTTACATTCGTTTATTTTGTGGGTAAACTATATTAAATCATATTAGAAGGGAATGATGGGTGGCCGATGAAGTACTAATCTTATTTCAAACATTTGAGAATACTTTTTTTTCAAATTTAAAAATAGGATTAGTCTGCCCATTTTCCATATAACTTTTTATGCTATTCATTAAAATAGCTATTTTTTGTTATGAAAAATGCAACTAATCCTTCCAAATTTATTTGGGAGGATTTTTTTCTCCCTTGAAAAAGAAAGGGTGATACGATGAAAGAAATCGTAAAATTAAATCATATAAGTTTAGAAATTAATGACCGTATTCTATTTAAAGATAGTAATGCAACTATTGGCCGTGGAGAAGTGATTGGTCTAATTGGCCGCAATGGTAGTGGAAAGTCCACGCTCTTACAAATTTTACTCGGAACTGTAAAACTATCTGAGGGAAATGTTGAATGGGAAAATCACAAAACCGATATCTTTTTAGTGGATCAGGAGAAACAAACTTACGTAGTTGATAATGTTACACAATTAGAAGCTACTCTAATGGCGAAATGGCATATTCCAGATGTTCCTTACGAATTATTAAGTGGCGGAGAAAAGCTTAAAATTCGGCTTGCAAAAGGTTTCGCGTTAGCACCGCACCTACTCTTATTAGATGAACCAACAAACCATCTAGATAAGGAAAGTTTACAGTTGTTAGTTAATCAAATAAAAAATTATTCTGGTACAATCATTGTTGTTTCACACGATAGATATTTTTTGGATGCCGTTGTGACAAAAATTTGGTCGATTGAAAATACAAAATTAATTGAGCAAAAAGGAAACTATTCACATTGTCTGAAGGTTCGAGAACAAAGAAGATTAACTCAGGCAAGAGAGTACGAAAAACAACAAAAAAAAATCGAGCTCGTTGGAAATCAAATAAACGAACTGACATCGTGGTCGCAAAAAGCGCATGCACAATCGACGAAGCAAGAAAGCTTTAAAGAATATTACCGTGTAAAAGCCAAACGAATGGATTCACAAGTCAAATCTAAACGTAAACGTCTCGAGAAGGAACTTGAGAAGACAAAGATTGAACGTATTGAGGAAGATGAACCTGTTCGATTTTCATTAGAAGCAAATGCAAAGGTCGGCAAAAGATTTTTAGAGGTGAAAAATTTAAAAAAGGAGTTTGAGGGACAATTATTATTTGAACAGACGAATTTCACTATTCAACACGGGGAAAAAGTAGCGCTTATTGGCCCAAATGGAAGTGGGAAAACGACGTTTTTAAATATCGTAATCGGTACGGAGCCAGCGTTTGGGGACATTTGGGTGTCGCCATCTGCAAATATTGGTTATTTAACGCAGCAAGTATTTGACTTACCTCTAGAACAAACGCCTGAACAATTATTTAAACATGAAACATTTAAAGAACGGGGCAAGGTTCAGAATTTAATGAAGCATTTAGGATTTACAACAAGCGTGTGGTCTGTGCCAATTGAACAGATGAGTATGGGAGAGCGCGTAAAGTGTAAGCTCATGCAATATATACTGGAAGATAAAGATGTTCTAATTTTGGATGAACCCACAAACCATTTAGATTTGCATTCGCGAGAGCAGTTGGAAAAAACGTTAGTAGAATATACTGGTACATTGATCGTTGTTTCACACGATCAATATTTCTTAAGCAAAACGACTTCTGTTCAGTTAGTTTTTGAAAATCATCGTATTCAAAAGAAAATAAGTCAATCAAATGAACATGTTGATTCACTAGCAGAGCAGCGTTTAAAGCTTGAAACAGAGCGCCAAGAAGTATTAGGGAAATTGAGCTTTTTATCATCAAAAAACCCTGAATATATAGAGCTCGACCAACGATTCAATGAACTTACACAAAAGATTAAGGGATTGGAAAATCTGTAAGTAAGGATGGAACCCAGGATAAGGGACTAAAATGAAATGATTTTGATAAACGTTTTTATGTTGAACGAATTATTTTAAGGTGCTTAACAGGGAGATACTACGTTTTAGGTAGTATCTCTTTTTTTAGTTTCTTCCTCAAATACAATGAAAGTATTAAATGAATCAGCTTTTTCTAATGCAAACAAAAACGGAAAATAAATAGCATTTATTGCTTTTTCTGCTTATTTTTATGAGAATTGTGCTGATTTTCTACTTGAAAAACGAATGTATTTTATACATCATTGACACTTACCTATTAGTAAGTTAATATCAGTACATGGTAAATCGAAAAACACAAATCATTGATTTAGCGTTAAAATTGATTCAACAAAAAGGGTACGTTGCCTTTAGCTATGATGACATCTCTAAAGAGCTGAGCGTAACCAAGGCAAGCATCCATTATCATTTTGAGAAAAAGGAGGATTTAGGGGTTGCTGTTGCTGAGCGTATTTTTCAAAGTCTTCAGAACTTCTTGTTGTCAACAAAAGATTCCTCATTAACGGTCGAAGAAAAGTTTCTGCAGTTCATTCAGCAACGAGCTGAACGAATCTCGTGTACTGAAATTTGTCCTATTTCTTCGTTGCAGACAGATTTTGAATCTTTGCCAGAAATTGTTCGACAAAAAATTGAGGAAGTCAGTCGATTGGAACTTTCGATTATAAATGAAATTGTTACAGAGGCGCAAACTGAAGGAATCGTGAGTAGTTCGGAAAACACCCAATCGCTCGCCATAATGATTTTGGCAAGTATTAAGGGAGCATTATTATACCGGCGTGTTCTAGGCGACGATGTACTCAATGATGTGTTGGGACAAATAAACCGTTTCTTAAGAAAAACATAAGATCGGTTTTTTTTATAAAAAACTTATCTACTAGTAAGTAAAATTAATAAGAAATAAAAAATAAACCGTATTAGTGCGAGTTCAATGGCTAATGAAAAATCAGATTTCTTCACTTTAAACGACCGAGTGTGATTATACTCTTGGTCATACATCTGATCATATGATTGAATTTATTTTTCAAGGAACTCTAAAATTAAAATTAAGGTAGGTATTTAATAATGAAAAGAATGCTTTGGGTTGTTCTGATGATGTCGACTGGGGCCACGTTTATTACATCGTTATTCCCTTTATACAGTGTGCACTACCATCTGAATAGTCTGCATATTACCATCTTGTTTGCAATTTATGCTGTTTTCCTACTGCCGACCTTGCTTATTGTGGGAGCCAGAGGTAACGCTTGGGGGTTAAAAAGGGTGCTTCGCAGTAGTGTATGGATTTCCATCGCATCAACTATTCTTTTTCTGGAGAGTTATGATGTTTGGATGCTCTATGTAGCACGGATATTGGAGGGCATCGCATATGGTGCCTTTACAGGTACCGCTGCTGCATTTTTAATTAAACAAACTTCTCCTAATAAAGTGGGCGCAGCAGTCAAGTTATCAGGAGTAACAGTACTTATCGGCTTTGGTCTAGGGCCAGCAATTGCAGGTTTAGTAGTGCAATATCTACATCTACAGCCGCTTCGTTTACCATTTTGGATTCTATTTGTTATGTTAATTAGCTCTTTAATAATTTTGGAATCTCTTCCAAAACATGAGGATTCATTTGTACTGAACCAGGTTAAGACAAAGATTTCAATCGGTGTGTCTAGCAATATTCGTTCCCATTTTTGGTCTTTTATCGGGCTTCCAATCTTTACTGTGTTCACGCTACAAGGAATCGCGCTTTCCCTAATACCTTCATTTGCTAAAAATGTCATTCATACATCCAATCTCTCTGTTTCTGGATTGTTAATTTTGTTACTTTTGGGTGGGGCTTCCTTGTCTCAGTTCATTCAACGACCGAGTAATCCTGTTATACGGATCCGATTTGGAATTCTACTACTAGCTCTTGGATCATGGGGCATTGTTTATTCTGGTCAGACATCGAGTTTATTTATGCTTTGGGCAGCCATCTTCATTCAAGCTATTGGTGGTGGGTGGACGTTTCAAGTTACTTTAAGGCTAGCTAGTTTGTTACCGAAACCGGAAGAGCGCTCACGAGTTATTTCTACTTTTTATTTCTGCGCCTACTCTGGATTTATTGTTCCGGTTGTTGGGGTCGGAGTACTGACTCAATTTTTTAATTTGAATTTTTCGCTAATTTTACTAAATTCGTTTGCAGTACTTATCGTTATCTATGTGTTGATTTATTCAGTCAAATTTAATCGTTCATATTCCAAAACTTCATCATCCTACTAACAATGTGGAAGGGAATGATGCGTTTTGAAAATATTAGAACAACATAAAGCTCTTTTGAAATAGATATGTAAAGAAGAATGATAAAGGAGTGTTATTTTTGATAAGGAGAGTTGTAGTAACTGGCTATGGAGTCGTTTCACCATTAGGAAACAATGTTCAGGAGTTTTGGTGTAATATTCTAGAAGGTAAATCAGGTATAAAAAAAATTCAATCTGATGTCTTTAACAATATCAATACTCAAATTGCAGGTTATATCACCGATTTTGATCCAGAGCAATATCTCGATAAAAAAGAATTGGGGAAATATGATCTATTCGTGCAATATGCTGTTGCTGCTGCTCATCAGGCTTTAGTACAGGCAAATCTAGATTTACAAAAAGTTAATATGGAGCGATTAGGGGTTTATATCGGTTCAGGTATTGGAGGAATTAATACTACAACAGATAATCATAAATCGTTAATTGAAAGAGGACCAAGAAAAGTTTCTCCATTTATGGTTCCAATGATGATTAGTAACATGGCATCGGGAATTATTTCTATAAAAACGGGTTTTAAAGGTCCCAGTTTTTCGCCTGTTTCTGCATGTGCAACAGGTAATCAAGCAATTGGAGAAGCTTTTTTAAATATTAGACATGGTTACTCTGATGCTATTTTAGCTGGAGGGGCTGAAGCTTCTATTCATCCGTTAGCATTTGCAGGATTTGCAAGAATGAAAGCAATGTCCACTTCTAATGATTTTCCAGAAAAAGCAAGTCGTCCATTTGATAGAGAGCGTGATGGCTTTGTTATGTCCGAAGGAGCAGGAGTTTTATTTCTTGAAGAGTATGAACATGCAAAAGAAAGAGGAGCAACCATTTTAGGCGAAATAGTAGGTTATGGTGCTACCACGGATGCATATCATATTACTTCTCCTGACTATAACGGAGCAGCAAATGCTATGAAGTTAGCTTTAAAAATGGGGAATATCAACCGTACTGATGTAAATTATATAAATGCCCATGGTACTAGTACCCCAGAGGGAGATAAATTAGAAACTAAAGCTATTAAAACAGTTTTTGGTGCGCATGCTTATAATTTAAAGGTGAGCTCTACAAAATCAATGACTGGCCATCTTTTCGGTGCCGCTGGTGGAATTGAGGCTGTTATTACCCTCAAAAGTATCATGGATGATATTGCCCCTCCCACTATTAATTACGAAATACCAGATGAAGATTGTGATTTAGATTATGTTCCTAACAAAGCTGTTAGGACAAATATCAACTATGCTATTTCTAATGGTTTTGGTTTTGGTGGGCATAATGCGGTGTTGGCATTTAAGAAGTTTTCTGTATAGATAATATCTAAGAAATGGCTAATCGAAGGTTTTATATTTTTCAACGTTGGCATTCCTTATTTTTTAATGGTCAAAGAGAAATAAGTAACCTTAGCTTTTGACGAACGAAAATTGAATTATTTTGGACATTTTATAAGGGTAGTCCAAATCGAATGCGCTGACTGTTGAATATAAAAGTAGGAAAAAATAAAAAGCTGAATATAATATTAACACCTGACACGTCAGGGTACTGAAAAAGCCCCCAATATTAAAAGGTAGAACACTCAGTTATTTGAGTGCTTCTGCCTTTTTTTATTAACCTCGGTCTATTGGTATGTGATTAACGGGGCCAATTAGACTCTATTCAGGAAAGCATCTGAGTTTTTTTCAAGGATAACAGAGTTGTTAGGCTCTATTTGGGACAACATATGGGCTTTTTTTCGATGCTTGTTAACAGCAAAAAAGCTTTAGAGGTAACCAAAAGAGCACTTAGATGTCCACGAACAGCAAAAAAGGACGTTAGCGGTAATCAGAGGAAAAGGTGTATTTTAAATAACAAGGTTTAAATTTTTTCGTTATCACATGTAAAGTATAATTAACATAATGTATAGTAAATAATACACTATGTATATAAAATTTTACTTTCCATAAAAATCCGAAAACAAAGGGAGGAAAACATGTCCTATCAAGTAAAGAAAAATATCGTTTCTTTAATTAGCACTTTACTGATTTTTTCGCTCTATTCTATGTATGTGTTTCACATGTACCAAGAAGGACGATTTGATTCAACAGATGTTTTCAGCTTTTGGGGTTCCTTCATCATTCTATTAATCGCGGTATCGATTGTAGCAAAAATCATCATTTATATTATTTTTAATATCATCTATAGAATAACTACTAATGAAAAAGAGCCTTCATTTTCTGATGAACTAGACAAGTTAATTCATTTGAAAGCGACAACGATTTCTCATTATGTGTTTGTAGTGGGCTTTGTTCTTGCAATGGGATCATTGGTCGTGGATGTGCCACATTATGTCATGTTCATCATTCTTGTCTTTTCAGGGGTTGTATCTGATGTGGTTGGAATGATCACAGAGATATATCTTTATCGGAGAGGAGTTTAAGATGGGAAAATGTCTAATCCGCAACAATATTCGAAGCTTGCGTTTTAATCATGATGAAATGACGCAACAACAACTAGCAGATAAAGTAGGTGTTACACGACAAACCATCTTTGCCATCGAAAAAGGAAATTATTCTCCTTCTTTGGAATTAGCTTTTCGCATTGCTTTGGTCTTCGACTTACCATTGGAGGAGATATTTTCTTTTGAGTTAAAGAATGAAACACTATAATTGGGAGGGATTGAAATGGCAAGCAGCAGCGCCGAAAAATCACCACCATTTTATGCAAGATTCGCAGGATTTGGGTTGCTACTCATGTTTATACTTGCTTTTTTTGGAAATTTCTTCGTGCTCGAGGGTCTAATTAAACCAGGAGATGCAGCAACAACTGCAAATAACATCATTGCCAATGAGTTGTTATTTCGCACCGGTATTACTAGCTTTATAATCGTGCTCATCCTTGATGTTTTGGTAGCCTGGGCACTTTATATTTTGTTAAAGCCAGTAAATAAGAACCTTGCATTGTTGGCGTTGTTGTTTAGGTTGATATATGCAGCTATTTTTGGAGCTTCCCAATATAATCTTTTGAGTGTTTTGCAGTTAGTAGATGGTACTGACTACCTGACAGTGTTTGAAACAGATCAGTTACACGCTCAGGTAATGTTATTAATCAATGCATTTAACAATGATTGGCTTATTGGATTGGTATTTTTCGGCATTCATTTGTTTGTCGTTGGTTATTTGATATTCAAGTCAGGCTTTATGCCAAGATTACTTGGCATCTTGTTGATACTGTCATCTATAGGCTATCTAATAGACAATTTCGCAAAGGTCCTTTTATCCAATTACAACGATTACCAAACCATTTTTTTACTGATTGTCGCCCTACCTGGGATTATTGGGGAATTGACATTAGCCATATGGCTCTTATTTAACGGAAATAAAATACCCGAAATGAAATCCTAAAAAATAAAAAATAAGAGATGCCGACGGAAGCAGAATTGAGTTAACAGTTTAGAAAGTAAGCCTTAGACTATATTCAACACTTTCTTGCAAGAGAATAATAACCAAAAGAGATAGGATACAACCATTTTTAATTGCCTCACTTTAAAAATATTCCTCCTACAATAATACTTTACTAAAATCCATAAAGTAAAATTTATGGATTTATTTGTATAATTACAGATATTTTATAAGGACCAATTTCACTAACTGGTGCTTTGTTTTAACACAAGTAAAGTAGTTGAAAATGATATAATTAAAGAAATTTTAATTATATTAAGGAGACTTGTTGTTTTGGATGCAAAATGTATTAAATTTTACGAATTTGGTGCCCCAAAAGATGTGTTAAAAGTTGAATATAAACCTATCGAGCCACCAAGAGATAATGAAGTACTCGTTCGCATGTTAGCACGTCCAATAAACCCTTCTGACTTAATACCAATTAGAGGGTCATATTCTCATCGGATTTCTTTGCCGAATATTCCTGGTTATGAGGGAGTGGGAATTGTAGAAGATGTTGGTTCTTTAGTTTCTCATAATCTTATTGGTAAACGTGTTTTACCTCTTCGCGGGGAAGGCACATGGCAAGAGTTTGTTAAGACATCTGCAGAATTTGCAGTTTCTATACCCGATTCAATTGATGACTTTACGGCCGCGCAGATGTATATAAATCCAATTACAGCATGGGTGATTTGTAGGGATGTTTTAAAAATTAGACCGAATGATGTTTTATTAATCAATGCATGTGGTTCTGCTATTGGGCATATTTTCGCTCAATTATCAAAGGCCTTAGGCTTTCGAATGATTGCTGTTACCAGAAATAATAAATATACAGAAGATCTACTTCAACTCGGTGCATCTTATGTCATTGATACCACTAAGGTCCCACTCTATGAAACAGTTATGGAATTAACAAATGGAGTTGGTGCAGCTGCTGCCATTGATTCCATTGGAGGTTCATCTGGAAACGACTTGGCTTTTTGTGTACACCCTAATGGCAATTTTTTAACCATCGGTCTTTTATCAGGGGTACAAGTAAACTGGGCAGAAATTGTTGATAATGCAAAAGTGAATGCTAATATCTTTCATTTACGCAATTGGAATAATAATGTCTCAGCAGAGAAATGGCAAGAAACCTTTAATCAATTGATAAAGCTGATAAATAATAAAGAATTGCGTTTGATGAAGGTTGATTCTCAGTACGACTTGTTGAATGTAAAAAAGGCTATTGACGTTGTTGAATTTTCTAAAACAACCAAAGGGAAAGTGTTTTTGACAAGCTATTGAATTAACTATTATTCAACTACCATGAAATAACGAAATGGCTTGATATTGAATTTTTAAGGAAACATTTGAGGGATAAATTTCTGAAATGGTGCCTGTCCATAATGCGTTTACGTATTAACTCGCTGTGGGATAGGCACCATTTTTCAATCTAATAAGAACTGAAGTGAAGGGCCTTAATCACTCAATCAACTAAAAAAAAGGTCTTCATCGCTGCTATGAAGGACCTTAATCACTCGATCAACTAAAAAAAAGGTCTTCATCAATGCTATGAAGGACCTTAATCACTCAAGCATCAAGAAAAAAGGCCTTCATCAAGTCTATGAAGGCCTTTTTTTATATAAATTTACCCGAAAAAAAATGGTGGAAACAAGAGTTTTGACTGATTTTCTGTTTTGCACTCCACAAGGAAACCTTTTGGAACTCCAATAGGTCTTTTTTTATATGGGGATTTTTTGTTAGTAAAGCCGAAAAATGAATAAAAAGATGCATTGTATAAATAATTTTATTGATTATTTAGATTTTTTCAAATAGTTGCATATGTAATTTTTGCTTTTTTACACATTAATTACTATATTTAAGTTGTAAACATTATATTTTACAGGAATTTTGGGTACATCTAATGAATAGGGGATTTTTGCATAACCTCTCTGTTATGTAATTAAGTATATAATTCCGCATGGGATTTATCTCGAATTTTTTTAGAAGGGAAGTGAATTTATGTCAGGACCAGCTTTACGAAATAAAGACAGCCATACATCTATTCATGAGGCAGCTATTCATGAGGCGCAGGAATTAACGGATTTACTTGATCACCTCCTAAAGGATGAAAAAGATAGCCAAGCCTTGGAAGTAGCCTATATCTTAGTGGAGCATTGGGAGACACGAACACTGACGCATGCTGAATCAGAAGAAGAGGGATTGTACAGTGAACTAGTTACCAAATCACCTGAATTAAAAGAAACAATTATTGCATTATCACGCGATCATCAATTATTGCGCTTATTGATGGGAGAAATTAAACATTTGTTGGCTAGCGCTCGCGTGAATCAAGATGTTATGAAAAGGTTTCATGCAATGATCATTGTCGATTTATTGCATAATCAGGATGAAATGAAATTATTACTTTAGCTTTAAAATGGTCGATGTTAGGGGGAAATAGGAATGGAACGACCGATACAAATTGCAAAACCCGAACTTTATGATTTTTTGAAAAAGGAGTTAGATAAGTTACATATTCACTCCTATGATTATCGAGCCAATGTTATTGAACAAGATGGTGGATTGGAAATGATTTTACGATTCGGGGAAGGCCATAATCAAACGGAGTCACACTTTTTCACCAATGAAATGATTGAAAAAAGAGATGAGGAACTGCTTGAATTCATTCAAACTGTAGGAAAATCTTGTGAAAAGTCATTGATCGCCGAGTATTTTAAAATGATGAAACCATAGGAAAGGATGAAATGCCATGTTTGTATATGAAGATGAAGCCATGTTGGTACAGGATCGCGAAGACCTCATTGCTCTGTTACGGATGCGTTTTGGTACGATTTCACCAGAAGTCATTGATTCCATTTATAAGATAAGCCAGTTGGATACGATTGAACGGCTCATATTGGTTGCAGCAAATGCAGGGAACCTCCGCATTTTTCTTGAGGAAATGCAAGAAGGGGAAGATAGCTTTCGAATATTGGGAGATCGCTACAATCCGATTGAAAATTTGATAAAAAGGAGTGGGACAAGTGGGGAATAAGAAAAATAAATTATTCCAAACCTTAAAACATTTAAAACAGGGTACACGAATCAATGATGGTTGGACAGAAGAAAGTCCCAGACCACGGGATTCAGAGGAGCTTTATCGCAGACGTTGGCAGCATGATAAAGTCGTCCGCTCGACTCATGGAGTCAATTGTACGGGTTCATGTAGCTGGAAGATCTATGTTAAGGATGGAATCATCACGTCTGAAACCCAACAAACAGACTATCCAACAACAGGAGATGATTTCCCTGAATACGAGCCAAGAGGATGTCCTCGGGGAGCAAGTTTTTCTTGGTACACGTATAGTCCCGTAAGAGTTAAGTATCCGTATGTTCGTGGTGATTTATATGACCTTTGGAAAGAAGAACGGAAGAATGGCTTTGACCCTGTTACTGCCTGGGAAAACATTGCAGGAAATCCAGAAAAGCGAACTAAGTACGTCAGTGCTCGCGGGAAAGGTGGATTTGTAAGAGCGAATTGGAAAGATGCGCAGGAAATGATTGCAAGTGCATCTATCTATACGATCAAAAAATTTGGTCCAGATCGTATCGCAGGATTCAGTCCGATTCCAGCCATGTCAATGGTTAGTTATGCTGCGGGTTCTCGTTTCCTTTCCTTGATAGGGGGAACGATTCTTAGCTTTTATGATTGGTATGCGGATCTTCCACCAGCTTCACCACAAGTATGGGGGGAGCAAACGGATGTTCCGGAGAGCGCAGATTGGTATAATACTAAATACTTTATAATTTGGGGAACCAATTTACCACAAACACGGACCCCAGATGCGCACTTTATGGTGGAAGCACGATATAACGGTACAAAGGTCATAGGTGTAAGTCCTGATTATGCAGAGCTCGATAAGTTTGCTGATCTATGGCTGCCTGCAAAGGCTGGAACAGATGCTGCCCTTGCTATGGCGATGACTCATGTTATTTTAAAAGAATTTTATGTTGATAAAGAAACCCCTTATTTCACACAATATGTAAAAAAATTCACGGACCTACCATTTTTAGTGACATTGAATGAAACACAAGATGGATATCGTTCAAATACTTTTTTAAGAGCATCGGACATCTTAGATGACAAAAAGCTTGGTGAGTGGAAGACACTAGTTTGGGATGAACAAACAAACGCACTTGCAGTACCTAATGGGAGTCAAGGTTTCCGTTGGGACGGCGAGAGCAAGTGGAATCTTGAATTGAAAAATGAAGATGGAACAGAGATCGATCCAATATTAAGCTTTGTTGATGTTGCAGATGAAAATGTGATGGTCCATTTTCCTTACTTTGCATTAAAAACGGGTTCAATTGTGAAACGGTCTGTTCCTGTGAAACATTTGAAAGATAAAGATGGAAATCTTATCAAAGTGACTACTGTTTTTGACTTACTGTTGTCACATACAGGTGTGAATCGAAATTTACCAGGGGATTTTCCAATAAATTATAATGACCAAAATCAACCTTATACTCCAGCATGGCAAGAGAGTATTACCGGGGTTAATCGTGCACACGTTATTCAAGTGGCCCGAGAATTTGCTGATAATGCGGCACGCACTAACGGGAAATCGATGATTGCAATGGGTGGTGGAACAAATCACTGGTACCATAGTGATCAAATTTACCGTGCTATTCTAAATCTTGTTTTATTAACAGGTTCTCAAGGCGTGAATGGTGGAGGCTGGGCCCATTATGTTGGACAAGAAAAAGTCCGTCCACTTGAAGGATGGCAGCAAGTTGCCTTTGCAAATGACTGGTTAAAGCCACAGCGTTTGCAAAACGGAACCTCTTTTTTCTATTTTGTAACAGATCAATTTCGCTATGAGGTGAAGTTGGATGAAGAACAAATGGACTGGGGTGGAAGATTCAATAAAATGCATCCAGCAGATGTAAATGCTTTAGCAGCGAGGCTTGGTTGGTTACCATCTTTTCCTCAATTTTCCCAAAATTCAGTTGATCTCGTTACAGAAGCAAGGGAAAAAGGTGCAACCGATCAACAAGAAGTAATCGATTATATTGTTAAGCAGATTAAAGACGAAAAAATCGAATGGGCGATTGAAAATCCGGACGACCCAAGAAATTTCCCTCGAGTTTTCTTTAACTGGCGGTCAAATTTACTTGGTGATAGCGGTAAAGGGCATGAATATTTCACCAAACATTTAGTTGGTGCAGATGATCAAATTTTAGGAGATACGGAAAATTCCTGGAAGCCAGAGACAGTAAAGGCAGAAGGCGAGCCACCAACTGGAAAAGTAGATCTTTTAGTAAGCATTGATTTTCGAATGACTAGCTCAGGTTTGCTTTCCGATATTGTTCTACCTGCTGCAACCTGGTATGAAAAGTATGATATTAGCAGCACGGACATGCATCCATTTATTCATCCATTTAATGCGGCTATTTCACCTCCATGGGAAGCAAAAAGTGATTGGAATACATTCCGTGAACTCAGTAAAGTGTTCTCAGAACTGGCAGAAACGCATTTGCCTGCATGTGAAGATTTAATGATGACACCACTTGCGCATGACACCATAGATGAAATTGCCCAGCCTAGAGGAATCGTAAAGGATTGGCGTGATGGCGAAATTGAAGCCATTCCAGGGAAGACCATGCCAAACTTCCAAATTGTTACTCGTGATTACCCTAATCTGTATCAGCAAATGACCACCCTTGGTCCCCTGATTAAGAAAGGGTATGGAAGTAAAGGCGTTAAGATACCAGGAGAAAAGGTTTACGATGAATTACTTAGCAAGCTCGGCGGATCAAAACGAGATGGAATCGGAAAGGGCAACCCTGATTTATATTCTGACAAACAAGCGATTGAAGCAATCCTGTTGATGTCAGGTGCGACCAACGGAAAACGAGCAGTTGCAGGCTGGAAATCACTTGAAGAAAAAACGGGTCAAAAACTTGAGGGAATTGCTGCGGGGCATGAAGAAACTGCCTATACATTAAATGATATAACGGCACAGCCACGCCAAGCGATTTCAACACCTGTCTGGAGTGGACTTGAAAAGGATGGAAGACGTTATTCACCATTTACCGTAAATACAGAATACAACATCCCATGGCGAACGCTGACGGGAAGGCAAAGCTTTTATTTAGATCATGAAGTCATGCTGGATTTCGGGGAGGGATTGCCATTATATCTTCCACCACTAGCACATGGTCCATTTATTAAAGGTGAAAAAGAGGTTGAAAACACCGGAAAATCAATAACCATTCGCTATTTAACCCCTCACCAAAAATGGGGAATTCATACGATGTTTACCGATACGACCAACATGTCTACTTTGTTTAGAGGCTGGCAAACCGTTTGGATGAATGAGAATGACGGGGCTTCGATTGGTCTTAAAGATAACGACTGGATTGAAGTTTACAACCGGAATGGAGCAATCGCAGCAAGGGTAGTCCTCACTTACCGGATCCCAAGAGGAATGGCTTATATGTATCATGCCCAAGATCGTACATTAGGTGTTCCTGCAACAACTGTCAGCAAGAAGCGCGGAGGTACACATAACAGCGTAACCAGAATTTCCTTAAAACCAACACATATGATTGGTGGTTACTCTCAATTAAGCTATGGCTTTAATTATTACGGTCCAACTGGGCATCAACGGGATACGATTGCCATTATTAGACCATTAAAGGAGGTAAATTGGCTTGAGGATTAAAGCGCAGGTTGCTATGGTAATGAACTTAGATAAATGTATCGGCTGTCATACCTGTTCAGTTACATGTAAAAATACATGGACTAACAGACCAGGAACTGAATACATGTGGTTTAATAATGTCGAAACACGTCCAGGACCTGGGTATCCGAAGCAATGGGAGGATACCAACCGTTATAAAGGCGGATGGGTCTATAAAAATGGCAAACTAACCCTTAGGGCTGGCGGACCAATTACGAAATTGGCCAGTATTTTTTATAATCCAAATATGCCATCTTTAACTGACTACTATGAACCGTGGACCTATGATTACCAACATTTAATTAACAGCCCGAAAAAGAAAAATCTTCCGGTTGCACGTCCGAAATCGATGATTACCGGAAAATTTATTGACAAACCTGAATGGGGCCCAAACTGGGATGATGATTTAGCTGGCGGCAGTGAAATCGTTCCACTAGATCCGAATGTACAAAAGCTGCAAGAACATATCGCAATGGAATACGAAAAAACATTCATGATGTATTTACCAAGAATATGCGAGCATTGTTTGAACCCTTCATGTGTGGCATCTTGTCCATCTGGCGCTATTTATAAGCGCGATGAGGATGGAATTGTATTAGTGGATCAGGAGGCATGCCGAGGCTGGCGCTTCTGTATGAATGGTTGTCCCTATCATAAAGTTTATTACAATTGGAATACCCATAAAGCAGAAAAATGTAATTTCTGCTATCCAAGAACGGAGGCGGGATTGCCAACCATTTGTTCAGAGACATGTGTCGGACGGATCCGCTATATCGGTGTCCTTTTATATGATGCCGATCGAGTAAAAGAAGCAGCGTCTGTCGAAGATCCAAAAGATCTTTATGAATCACAACTTTCCGTTTTCCTTGATCCTTTTGATCCAGACGTGATCGAGGAAGCTAGAAAAGCAGGGATCAATGACGAATGGATAAATGCTGCTCAAGAATCACCTGTTTATAAAATGGCGGTGAAATGGAAAATTGCTTTACCTTTACATCCGGAGTACCGCACATTACCAATGGTCTGGTATGTACCGCCGCTTAGCCCGATTATGAATCACATTGTGAATGAAGACGAGCTCTCAACAGATGGCTATATCCCAGCTGTCGACCAAATGAGAATTCCAATGGAATACCTGGCATCTATTTTATCAGCTGATGATGCCGAGGTAATTCGCAACGTACTCTTGAAGCTAATCGCAATGAGGGTTCATATGAGAGCTAAAACAGTAGGGGGAATCGATGAATTGAAGCACAGCCAATTGCTGCAGGAAGCAGGTATATCCATTGAAATGACTGAAGATATGGCAAGGCTGCTCGCGGTCTCGAAATACAATGAGCGCTTTGTAATTCCAACAGGACGTAGAGAAATGGATGATGATCTCTATTATAAACAAGGATCCTGTAGTATTGAGGAATTAGCTCCACCTGAAGGTATGGTGACATATCCGTTTGAAAGGGGGAACTAAGTGATGGAAGAGCAAAAAAGGGTGATTTTAACCATTGCTTCCCGCATCTTAAGTTATCCTAGTGATACGTTTCTTCAAGAATTATCGGAGATCAGGGAATTTTTACAGGATGATGTTCTTTCATTTGATGCGAAAGATTCAGTTGAAAAAGCAATTGAACCGTTAGTGGCAATGTCCTTAAAGGAGTTAAGAGAAACCTATGTGGCAGCATTTGATCTAAAAAAAGATCTTGGTTTATACCTAACTTCACATGAACTTGGAGATAGCCCTAAACGCGGGGCAGCATTAATCAAGCTCCAAAAAATAATCAATATCGCTGGATTTGAACGAGTGGAAGGGGAACTGGCCGACTACATGCCAATGTTATTTGAATTTTTAGCTGTTGCCACCTTTCCTGATCAAGAACGACTTGAAAGACGGCTCGCGACGGCGACCCAAAGAATTTTCAATCATCTTTCAGACGAGCACCCTTACTTTGGGATATTCTCCGTTCTAATGTCGTTGGTATTTCCAAAGCCGACAGCAGAAGAAATTCAGAAACTCGAACAAGAACGAGAAGAAGCAGATTTAGAGCCAATGCCTTATCCGATTATGTACCAATAAAGAAAACTCGCCGATTGGCGAGCCCCCAAGGGCGACGAAAGAGGCGTAGTTGCACTTATGCGCAATCATAATTTATGGAAATAAATTATGATTAGCTAAAAAACATCATGTATCAATCGATTAAAGGAGGTTAGATGATGGACGATCTATTTTGGTGGGTCATTTTTCCATATATCACCGGCGTTGTTATGATTGTTGGAGTTTTGTACCGCTATGCATTCAGGCAATTAAGTTGGTCAGCACCCTCAACAGAGTTTTTCGAAAAAAAGTGGCTCCGGATTGGTTCCCCACTTTTCCATTACGGGATTGTCTTTGCGTTTATTGGCCATATTATGGGAATTGTTGTGCCAAAAAGCGTTTATGAATTTTTTGGAATAACGGATGAAATGTATCACACCGGTGCTATTCTTGGTGGTGGGATAGCCGGTTTAATGGTTGTTGTTGGATTGATTATTTTGCTCATTCGCAAAATTACGGTTGATCCTGTCCGGATCCATGCAAAATTTCCTGACTTTTTTACAGTGATTGCATTGATCATTGTAGCAGGCTTGGGTGCATACATGACAATCATATACAATACGACAGTTGTTGAATACGAATATCGGACAACCATTGGTCCTTGGTTTCGAAGCCTATTTATTTTTCAACCAAAATATCAACTGATGGCAGGAATCCCGCTTGTTTTTAAAATTCATGTCATTTGTGCGTTTGGGCTATTTGCTTCAATTCCATTTACACGTCTCATCCATTTTTACAGTTTGCCTGTTAAATACCCATTTCGTGCACCACAACAATATCGTTCACGTTCCAGCTTTAAAAGAAATAAAATTTAAATCTGATGGAGCCTTTATTCTATGTGAGAATAAAGGCTTTTGTTTTTTTGAAGCTGTATTGAACGTAATTTTTTAAAAAAGAGCAATTTATCCCTCAAAATACACAATATCTAAGAAAATATAGGATACATTTATAAAAAATTACCTTTATAAATGAATATTTCAGTAAAAATATTCATTTATCAGCGAAACGTATAGATATATCGGCGAAAAATCCATTATATCAGCGAAACGAATAGATATATCAGCGAAAAATCCATTTTATCGGCGAAACGATGAGTAAGTTAAGTAGAACAAACTTTTAGCAATAAGCTAAACACAAGGCATCTATCTTTAGTTTTGGAAGTGATAGGGTAAAATAATAGAACCTACAAATGATATGCTTGGCGAGAACATTATGCTAAATAATAGGATTAAAACATGCATAGATCATATCAGAAATGCAAAGAGCATTGTTGTGTTAACAGGTGCTGGAATTAGTACCGAATCTGGAATAAAGGATTTCAGGTCAAACACTGGAATTTATCAAAAAATTTCGTTGTTTAATTTCTGAAATGGGACAAATTAATTGGAGCGTTTCTAGCACTTGAACTTATGCTATGTTATACTACACTATCTTGCATTTTATTTTTATGGAAAATAGAAAATTCATGGACGAGGATATAGGAAATAACTTCTGTGGATGCAGAATTGCTATACAATAGTAATGGAGTGGTGGTATGAGTAAGGCAAAGGCTAAAAACGGAACGGGTAAAGGAACAGGTAAAGGAACCGATAAAAAGGGCTGGAACCGATGGAAAGTTAGTGCCAATAAAGCATTGAGCGCTAAGCCCTATGTTAGCAAAGGTGTTAAAAAAGCAGCTGGATCAAAGAACACGAGTAGCAACAAAGGTGACAATTCCGATAATTGAGTTGATTGTCAATATTTGTTTAGTTGATATGGGCTAAAAAATAATCCACTCTAGAGCTTCCAGGCTTAGGTGGATTTTTTCGCTCTTACAACTATCCTCTTACTGGGAATTAATTTGAATATAATTAAGCTATTTCGAAAAAACATCTCAAACACTTCGACTTTGACATCCACTATTTACTCTATACTAGTTCATGGTAACCCTTAAAATATGTGCGGCAGCTCATTTCATATCTCTTACTTTATCAGTTAAATCCCCAAATAAATATCATTTTACCTTGTTGTGATCAGTTATCAGTGTATCTGGTAACAAACAATTGTCTCCTAAGGAGGAATATAAAGGAGTTAACACCTCATTATGTTAAAATAGTGGGAGCTAACTCTTTTATAAGTTTCATCCTATTTTTTCGGTATTTCTCCACAACATATAACAGTAACTGTTTTTAAAGGCTATTTTAACAATTGAACAGGGGGAATGGGCAGTGACCAATAAATATCAATCCAGGGCAGATGTTCCTGACCAAGAAAAGTGGAATATTACGGATATTTATCCGTCCATAGAGGAATGGGAAAAGGATTATCGTTATATTGAAACGATGACGGATAAATTAAAACACTTTGACGGTTCCATTCATGATGGATCATCTCTCTACAGTTATTTATCTGAAAGAGAAGATGTTTCAAGTCGATTCAATCTAGTATTCGTATATGGGATGTTGCAACAAGATTTGGATACAAGGAATTCATTGGCACAATCTCTCCAGGATCGAGCAAAGCAACTTGGGGTCAAAATTAGTGCGGCAACATCCTTTTTTCTTCCCTATTTATTAAGTTTAGAAGAAGCTACTCTAAAGGAATACATAATCCAAGAACCTAAGTTAAACTATTTTGAAAAAGATTTATTCGAATCTTATCGTTATAAAGCACATGTGCTTTCGAAGGAAAAAGAGGAAATTTTATCGCAATTAGGGGAAGCACTCTCTTCGCCAAGTAACACCTTTAATATGATCAATAATGCTGATATTAAATTTGGTATGGTAACCAATGAAGAGGGTATTCAAGTAGAATTAACTCGTGGAATGTATTCTAAGTTGATTGAGGATGAAGACCGAGATAAACGTAGAGAGGCCTTTAAGGCTTATTATCAACCATATCTGCAGCTAAAAAATACAATTGCTTCAACTCTTTCTGCCAATATTAAGACCAATGCGACGACAGCACGATTAAGAAATTATCCCTCTGCATTGGAAAAAGGATTGTTCGGGGACATGGTTCCGAAAGAAGTCTACGAAAACCTCATATCCGCAGCTAAAACAAATATTGCAACACTGCATCGTTACAATGCCTTTAGAAAAGCAAAATTAGGTTTGGATGAACTTCGTCAATATGATTTAAATGCTCCACTTGTTGAGGGAGTGAAAATGGAAATTCCCTATGATGAAGCATATGAAACGATCTTAAAAGCATTAGCTCCACTCGGGGGCGAATATGTAAAAACTCTAAATACATTTAAAGATATGCGTTATATTGATGTGCGCGAAACGCCAGGAAAGCGTTCTGGTGCTTATAATCTAGGAGTTTATGGTGTCCATCCATTTGTCTTATTAAATCAACATGATAATTTAGATAGTATGTTCACGATGGTCCATGAATTTGGGCATGCCATGCATTCGTGGTATTCAAGCAAAAATCAGCCAAGAATCTCTGCAGGTTACAGTATTTTCGTAGCAGAGGTTGCTTCAACTGTAAATGAAGTACTACTTATACATTATTTACTTAAAAAGGAAACAAGCGAGAAAGTCCGTAAGCATTTGCTAAATCATTTTATTGATAAATTTAAAGGAACTTTTTTTACACAGGTCATGTTCGCGGAATTTGAAAAAATAACACACGAAATGGCTGAAGAAGGAAAACCTCTTAACGTTGAAGCATTTAATCAAATATACGAATCATTGTTTAGACAATACAATGGTGATGAAATGGTTTTTGATGAAGAAGTAAAATACGGATGGTCAAGAATCCCTCATTTTTATCGACCTTTCTATGTTTACAAATATGCCACAGGTTTTGCGTCAGCCATTCATATTGCTGAGGAGCTATTGGAGGGGAAACCAGCCACCCTGAATGCCTATATTGAATTTTTAAAGAGTGGAGGTTCAGATTTTCCTCTTGAATTATTAAAGAAAACAGGAGTAGATTTAACCTCTCCTGTGCCAATAGAAAATGCTCTAAAACGTTTCGAACAGCTAGTTACTGAATTTTCAACTCTAACCAATTAATTAGTGGAAAAATTAACTTTTAATATTTAATGAAAAAACGGCCTTCAGATTCTGAAGGCCGTTTTTGTTTTTAAAATTTTTTTTAAAAACTATGCATTCAACGCCAATTGAATCATAAACTCGATCCCAGCGGGGATGGCATCCTCATCTATATCAAATTTCGGGTGATGGTGAGGGTACTGGCTATTCTCACTTTGCATCCCGACGTTAATGAATGCACCTACTTTTTCCTTTAAATAATAGGAAAAGTCTTCAGCTCCAAGGACAGGATCTATTGACATAAAGGCATCAGCACCAAAAGTCGTTTTGATGATTTCTTTTGCAAAGTCACATGCCTCTGGATGATTGTATAATGTCGGTGTACCTTCAATAAATTCATAGTGTCCTATTGCTCCAAAGCTTGCACAAATAGACTCGGTAAGCTGTGCTGTTTTTTTGTGCATTAACTCAGCTGCTTCAAATGTTAAAGCCCTAATCGTCCCTTTTAGTTTCACTTCAGATGGTATGACATTATAAGAATTGCCGGCCTGCATCCCTCCAAAAGAAATGACTCCTGAATGCAAGGGGTTTAAATTTCTGCTAACAACCGATTGAAATGCCTGGATAAGATGTGTTGCAATATAGATTGGATCCACAGTGTCGTTTGGATGGCCCCCATGTCCACCTTTACCTTCGATTGTAATATCAAAATCATTGCAGGATGCCATTGCATATCCAGTCGCAAAGCCAATTTTCCCTAGAGGCATTGTTGACATCAAATGAATTCCGAAAATCTGATCGACATCAGTTAAAACTCCTTCTTCAACAAGTTGTTTTGCGCCGCTTGGGGATGCTTCTTCTGAGCTTTGAAAAATAAAGACAATATTATTTTTCACTAGATGCTGGTTTGTACTGATCCATTTCGCTACTGCTAGTAAGATTGCGGTGTGTCCATCATGACCACATCCATGCATAACACCAGGAACTGTAGACATATATGGCTTGTTTCCTTCTTCATGAAGGGGAAGAGCATCCATATCAGCTCTCAATGCGATCGTCTTCTTTCCTTCGGTGCCTTTAAAATAGGCAATAACATTCGGTGTAGAAAAACGATGATCTATCTCAAGTCCAAATTCAATTAATAGATTTTTCACACATTCAGCAGTTTCAAATTCTTGTCCCGACAGCTCAGGATGCATATGAAAATGTCGACGCTGTTTGATTGTCCAAGCCTTTAACTCTGAATCTACAAATTTAGATTTTAACATATGAATTCTCCGTCTCTAAGGGTTAATTTAATTGAATAAGGGTAAATAGTAGATGAATTTTTATACAACTCATTGTAGTATATATTCAAATATAATACAAGAAAGCTAAACTATTTTGCTATATCAGAAAATTTTAGTGATATATCAATAGCCCATCTAGTGTGATTTTTGGATTACGTACATAGCGAAAATTTTACATGAATGTTCCAAATGTTGTTTTCATTAAATAGTCTCTGGAAATAGACATGTTTTTTTAGAAAAGTCCATTTATTGGCAATTGTCGAATTTCATCGAAATTTAAAATATTATGTTGTTCTTTAAGTCATTAGTACTTATACTAATATTATAAATATTATAATAATTAATAGATTGCGAGGTTATATTATGAAGTTCAGCGG
The DNA here is from genome assembly GCF_030915485.1 of Neobacillus sp. PS3-40. Classification (GTDB taxonomy): domain Bacteria; phylum Bacillota; class Bacilli; order Bacillales; family Cytobacillaceae; genus JAUZPL01. The sequence goes on from NZ_CP133266.1 coordinate 95,276, forward strand.
TGTTTTTACAAAGAGATTACAAAGGCAAATACTGATCCCTTTTTTACTTTTAATCATTATCGGTGGTTCAAGTATTGCTTATATTAGTTATACATATAGTGTTACTACAACTACCAAAGAACTTTCATTAACGGTTAAGGAACAATTAAAAAATACCAATGAGGGATTTGAAATATTTTTCAATAACATGAAATCTACGGTAAATCGTTTCGCAAACAAGGATGAAATTAAGACTTATGATCAAAATAAGGACGCTCTTCTAAAGGATTTCGGTGAGATGGCAAAAAGTGATAAAGCTATCATGAATATTTACTTTGGAACTGGAAAAACCGGAGAAATGATTTTGTATCCTCATGCAGACTTACCAAAGGATTATGATCCAAGGGATAGACCATGGTATAAGGATGCTATCGATCATAAAAATATGATCATTTGGACCGATCCTTATATAGATTCAATTTCACATCTGCCAGTTATAAGTGCTGCAAAAGCGGTATATGAAGGGGATGAAGTCGTTGGGGTCATGGCGATAGATATTTCTCTAGAAACATTGACAACCATGATAAATAAAACTCATATTGGTGATACAGGCTATGCCTTTTTAATGGATAAGAATGGGGTCATTTTAGCTCATCCTGATAAAAAAATGATTACAAAGAACTTATCAAAGCAAGCGTTTTATAAAAAGATGAATGCAAAAGAAGGCGTTGTGAACGAAATTTTCGAAGGTAAAGATCGGGAATTCGGATACGCAGTTAACCCTACAACTGGTTGGAAAATTGCTGGTTTAGTAAATAAATCGGAATTTGAAAGTAAGGGCGAAAAGATATTGGTGCCGATTTTAATTACTTTATTATTGGTTATTGCATTCTCCATCCTTGTGTCATTTATCGTAACTAGATTAATTACAAAACCTATTCATGCACTCCAAAAAACAATGAAAAGTGTAGAGGATGGGGATCTGTCTGTTTCCCTTGAAGTTAAACAAAATAATGAAATTGGCTTGTTATCTAATAGCTTTAATGCAATGGTTGGGCAGCTTCGAGAAATTATTGCAAAAGTATCTACTTTATCCCAACAGGTAACAGATGTTTCACAACTAATGGCTAGTAGTGCTGAAGAAAATACCGCAGCTTCAAATGAGATTGCAACAACAATGGAAGAAATTGCGGCAGGGGCTACGAATCAAACAGAACTTGTGCAAACCAATGTAGAAGCATCCAACATGCTTTCGTCTAAAATTAAAGACATTGAAGATATGTCCAGTCAAATTAAAGAGGAATCAGAAAATATGTTCAAAGCGTCTGAAGAAGGGGCTAGTACAATTCATATTCTTCAAGATAAATTTACTCATTCCGATCAGCTTGCGAGAAAAATGGAGATAGCTATTAACAATCTCAATACTCGTTCCCATTCAATAAAAGATATTGTTCAAACAATTTCCGGGATCGCAAGTCAAACGAATTTGTTAGCATTAAATGCAGCAATTGAAGCAGCTCGGGCCGGTGAACATGGAAAAGGATTTGCTGTTGTAGCAGATGAAGTTCGTAAACTATCCGAGCAAACGAATAACTCATTGCAGGAAATATCTAAAATAATTCAACTAATGCAAGAAGAAACGGGTAATACCGTCGTTCTCATTCAACAAACAACTGCGTTTTTCCAGGAGCAAGGAAGTGCTGTTAACGAAACAGAAAGCGTTTTTGCTACTATTAATGAAAACATTAGTGAAAATTACAAAATGTTTGAACAAATGACGATTAGTATGAAAGAAATGGTCAAGCAAAAAGAACTATTGATAGAGAATACACATCACTTAAATGCCATTAGTCAGGAAACAGCAGCCGGTACAGAAGAAGTATCTGCATCAATCGAACAAACAACAGCATCAATGGAACAACTAAATAAATTAGCATTTGAGTTAGAAGGATTTGCAATGGAAATGCAAAAAGAGGTTAGGCAATTTCATTTATAAGCGTGTTTGGTAGATTTTAGAGTTAAATAGACTCATTTACCTGGATTAGATCGACCATTTTAGGTTAATGCTATAAATGAAACGAAGCATACAGACGTGTGCTTCGTTTTTGTTTTACTTTATGCCCCTGCAATAGAAGATGCATTTATTATTTAGGCTCTTTTCTTACACTTTGTTGCTAGTTGAAACTAAATTAGAATGGGATTCCAGTTTACCGATGAAAACCGTAGGAAGTTTTAAGAAAAGAGCACGATACTATTGCTATTTCGGGCTTTTAGACTAGGTACGAAAAACAACAATCTATGCGAAAACAGCCATTATTTAAGAAGGTTATTTTACTATTCATATAGAAATGTAAAATAGTCTATATTTTAGGGTGGGAAAAGTGTCGAATATTGAAAAAGGAAAGCACGGATTTAGGCAATAAACGTATTTTAACGTACAAAAGGTGGTAGGAGACTTGATCATAGATAATATAGTAATAACAGGTAGGATTTATAAAGAAATTCAAACAATCTTTGAAGGAAAAAAGCTCGAAAAGAACTTTCGTTTTCTACATGAAGATGATGTGACAGTGGATGATTTACATTGGGCAGATGCTTTTGCATCTTTTAAACCAAGCCCCGTCTTTGAGTTAACGAATATAAAGTGGGTTCATTCATTTGGTGCAGGGGTTGATAGTTTTTTACATCAAAGAGATTGGAATAATAATGTTCTCTTAACTCGAACAATTTGTTCATTTGGACAAAAAATAGGAGAATATTGTTTGAGTTATATCCTTAAAGATCTTCAATTTCATCATGAGTTTGAAAGCCTTCAAAACCAAAAGGAATGGCGGCAGATCGCTCCCAAGCCCTTACACGAACAGACGGTCATCATTTACGGAACTGGGATGATTGGTCAAGAGGTTGCAAAGTTGTTCGATACTTTAGGGATGACGGTATATGGAGTGTCGTTAAGTGGGAAACAAAAAGAGTTCTTTAAAAAGGTTTACCCAATCGCAAGTGATGTCACGCCTTTAAAGAAAGCTAATTTTGTCATTAATACGTTACCATTAACTGATTTTACAAACAAAATATTTAATGAAAAAATATTCAATGCCCTTGCTGCAGCAATCTTTATTAATGTAGGGAGAGGAGCCACGGTTGATGAAAACTCGCTCCTGAAAGCCTTGGATCAGAGAAACTTAAAACATGCCATTTTAGACGTCTTTTCACATGAACCTCTGCATAAGACGAATCCCTTATGGAATCGGAAGGATGTAACGATTACACCACATATTTCAGCGATAACATCCCCAGAGGAAGCAGTACAATGTTTTATTGATACCCTAACTACTATTGAAAACAATAATCCTTTAAAAAATCTGGTTGATAGTAAAAAAGGGTTTTAATGACAGAATGTATGATTCAAAACTAGTTAAGGTATTATGACAACTGCGCCCAATCTAGGTGTTTTTCTTAAATTCATCTGCACTACTTACTTTTAGATGTTTACAAATGAAGGCCGATTCATTAAACGATTAGTACTATAATTTAAAAATACAAATATATTGTACCGATAGTTTGGGACTCTAAATAATTGGAAGGTGGTTCTTTTCATGGAAATGATACCTAAAGAAAAAGGTGTGTTACTTATGTCCGCAAAGAATATACCTGTCATGTGTGTAGATTCAAATGCAATAATCGTATTTGAAACCTATGATTGTTTTAGTAATCAAATTCTAACTGAGGATCAACCATTTAGTTCAGTGGGTTGGAATAAGATTAATCCTGCAACGGGACCTTTATTTGTGAATGGTGCAGAACCAGGTGATATTTTAAAAGTAGAAATATTAGATATTAAGATTGCTAGCCAAGGGGTTATGACAACTGCACCCAACCTTGGTGTTTTAGGTCAGATAGTCACTGGTGAAACAACAAAAGTGATTTTCATTCAAGGTGAAAAGGCTATTTTTAATGATAAAATTCAGATTCCGATCAAGCCAATGATTGGTGTAATTGGAACAGCTCCAGCAACTGAAGAAATACCAACAGGTACACCTGGAGCACATGGTGGAAATATGGATTGTAAGAAGATTATTAAAGGTTCGACATTGTATTTACCCGTCAATGTACCTGGGGCCTTGTTATCTATGGGAGATTTACATGCAGTCATGGGAGATGGAGAAATTGTTGTTTGTGGCCTTGAAATACCTGGGGAGGTAGAGGTAAAAGTAAGTGTTGTAAAAGGCGAATCATTACCACTTCCAATGTTAGTAGATAAAGAAAAGGTGATTACGATTGCTTCTGCGGAAACGTTGGATGAAGCGGCAAAAATGGCAACTATCCATATGCACCAGTTTTTAGTTGAACATCTTGATATTGGTATTGATGAGGCAGGAATGTTGCTTTCTCTAGTCGGTGATCTAAGAATTTGTCAGGTTGTTGACCCTTTAATGACTGCTCGAATGGAATTTCCACAGTGGATTTTAGATCAATATGAATACACACTAAAATAGTGGAGCTGTTCCTATGTTAAATCGAGTATTAGGAAAGTGGTTACTTTTATTTTAAGGTTATGCAACTGTTGTTGCCTCTGGGTTAATGATTTTGTCTAGGTATTACACCATTAGTGATAAAATTGCCTTATGACATCCGATAGGTATTTTAAATAGGTTTTTAACAAGGGGGAAAAAATTATGTATACAGAAGGGTATATCGAAGTCACTGGTGGCAGGGTTTGGTATGAAAAATTTGATAATGGCGCAAATCGAACACCTGTTATTATTCTACATGGAGGACCAGGTTCTTCACACCATTCTATGCAAGGGTTGAAGGCTCTAAGTAAAGACAGACCCGTTATTTTTTATGACCAATTAGGCTGTGGAAAATCGGACAGACCGACGGATCCATCATTATGGCATATCGATCGTTTCGTTGAGGAGTTAGCTCAAGTTCGCGATGCTCTTTCACTTGATAAAGTACATATTTTAGGTCATTCATGGGGGACAACACTTGCCGCAGCCTATTGCTTATCAAAGCCAGTCGGAATCGAGAGTGTTATTTTTTCAAGTCCTTGTCTTAGTGCTCCTCTTTGGGCGCAAGATCAGGATCGTAATCGCAAAAAACTTCCAATAGAGATTCAAAAAACGTTAACTAAATGTGAAAAAGAAGGAACGACTGATTCTAAGGATTATAAAGAGGCAACACAGGAATTTAATAATAATTTTGTTTGTCGAATCAACCCTTTGCCAGAATTCTTAACAAAAAACTCTCATTTAAAAAATCCCGAGATTTACAATATTATGTGGGGGCCGTCTGAATTCCATGTTACTGGAAATCTCAAAGATTTTGATTGCACTTCACAATTGAAGGAAATCACTATTCCCACTCTATTTACATGTGGTCGTTTTGATGAAGCAACACCTGAATCAACAAAATATTTTAGCAGCCTTACACCAAATTCAGAATTCCATGTATTCGAAAATAGTGCTCATATGCCATACCTTGAAGAAAATGTTGAGTATCTGCAAGTAATAGGGGACTTCTTATTGAACCTCTCATGACTGAAGTCACGAGATTCCTAAGTACAAAAACCTTTTGGTTTCTAATTGATTAGGCGAACCCCGCAGTTCCTGCGGTTAAAATTCTTATCGCTTCGTTTTTAAGATTTTGTGCAGCATTTATGTCCCTTTGGTGATGTGCGCCACAGGGACAGTCCCATTCGCGCACATCAAGATTTTTGACGTCCTTATTTTTATATCCACATTTTGAACATAATTGACTGCTTGCAAAGTTTTGTGCCACAACTACGAGTTGTTTGCCGTACCATTTGGCTTTATACTCAAGCATGGTTCTGAATTGTGACCACGAAACGTCGCTGATTGATTTTGCTAAATGGTGATTTTTAAGCATATTACATACAGACAAATTTTCTATCCCGATCACGTCGTGGTTTTTGACTATTCCGGTTGAAACTTTGTCCAAGTAATCTTTTCTGGCATTCACAATACTTTCATGAATCCGAGCTATTTTTCTCTTTTGCTTTTGATAATTTTTCGACTCTGAAAGAGGGCGATTTTGTTTTTTAGCCATTTCCCGCCTTCTTGACAATATACACTGGGCCTTTGCCAACTTTTCTTCTATTGTTCGATAGAATTTAGGATTAGGATAGGGAGTTTCATCTGACAGAATCGCAAATTCTTTCAGTCCTAAATCCACCCCAATTGTGGAATTGGTTTTCGGCCATTTTTGTACATCTTTTTCTACGACGATAGAGATAAAGTATTTACCAGAAGGGTTACGTCGAATAGTAGCATTAAGAATCCGGCCCTCAACTTCCCGGCTTTTGGCAAAGCGAACCATCCCTAGTTTTGGTAATTTGATGTGTTTGTCCAAAACGGCAATATTCCCATTCGTATGTTTAGTGGTGTAGGATTGTACTTTATTTTTTTTTGACTTAAATTTGGGTGTATGGTTTTGCTTCGTGTAGTAGCGTTTATAGGAGTCATTTAAATTTTCTACGGATTTTTGGAGAGAAATACTATCCACTTCTTTTAAAAAGGGGTAATACTTCTTTAATTCACAGATGGCTTTGATGGAATCGTATTTATTAAAGAAATCACCTTTCCAGTTATTATCTGGCAGCTGGCCATTTTGTTTCATTTCTTCAACTATGTACCAATAGGCATCTTTCTCTTTTTGTTTGCCTAGGAAAAAGTTAAACACAAAACGAGTACACCCAATGGTTTTGTTAATCAAAATAATTTGAGATTTGTTAGGGTAAAGTCGAAATTTATAGGATTTATTGATCAGCATTAGTATCACCTCCCAAAACAAATCATAGCACATATGTTCGTAGATAGCAACGAAAAAATAGTCGATTCATCTCCCGACTGAAGTCACGAGTGTTCTCGACCAATCATAAAAAAAGATAAACCAAATAAATAATCCACCCTTGAGCTTTCGGCACTGGTGGATCACCTTCCCCCTTAACCGGGGAACCGTCTATTGCACGATCGGACATGTTACAAGCATGTCTGATCTTTTATTTCATACTGTTAATTACAATTATTGGACTGTCGCAGAACACATAGGAAATTGAGTAAGTGGCTATTGTTTTTTAATGAGGAAAGGTAAGTGGCCCAATAACTACAGAATTGATACTACATAATTTTTCTTAACTCCAAATTAAAGTATTGACAATATACCCTTAGGGGTATAACATAATCCTTGTTAGCGTAGTTCCTTAAACGTAATTAAGGAGACTGTAGCTGAAATACTGGACTTGTAAGTATTATTAATTTAAATAAAAAATGAAAATACGCTTAGGAGGAATATACGATGAAAAATACAACAGCAAGAGAAGTAGATGCTTTATTAAATGAAGGAAAGTCATTAAATATTATTGATGTACGAGAAGCCGATGAAGTTGCTGGTGGGAAAATTCCAGGTGCAGTAAATATTCCTTTAGGATTAATTGAAACACGAATGAATGAACTTGATAAAACAAAAGAGTATATCATTGTTTGTCATTCAGGTGGTCGTAGTGCTCGTGCCACACAATTCCTTGAAAGTAAAGGATTTAACGTAATAAACATGCTTGGTGGCATGCTTGCTTGGGAAGGCAATGTTGAATAAATTTTTTTGAGTTTTCTAATACCCTAATAGGTATAATGTAGAGTAAGAAGACTTTTATGCATGTTTTTCAAACGTTATCAGCTAAAGTTTATTTTAAAGATTATTTGCTAGCTAAATATTCTCTAGGGGGAAACTATATGACACAAAAGGTTATCATAGTAGGTGGAGTTGCTGGAGGCGCTACAGCTGCGGCAAAGTTAAGAAGAATTAGCGAAGATGTGGAAATTATTCTTATAGAGCGTGGCGAATACATTTCTTTTGCCAATTGTGGGCTACCCTATTACATTGGGGAAACGATCAAAGATAGAAGCAAGCTTTTAGTTCAAACTATAAAGGGAATGTCAGAACGTTTCAGAATGGATATTCGCAACTTAAGTGAAGTAATAGCTATTGATCCTGAAAACAAAACTGTAACTATTAAAAATTTACAAACCGAAGAAAAGTATGAAGAAACGTACGACAAGTTATTATTATCTCCTGGTGCCAGACCAATCGTGCCGCCAATTCCAGGATTGAACGAGAACGAAACACTATTTACGTTAAGAAATATTCCTGATACAGACAAAATTAAAAATTATGTTGATCAGCAAAATCCTAAAAAAGCTGTCGTTGTTGGTGGCGGATTTATTGGGATTGAAATGGCTGAAAACCTAATCGACAGAGGAATTGAAGTTACTATCATTGAAATGTCGAATCAAATTATGGCCCCAATTGACATTGAAATGGCTAGTATATTACACAGCCATTTAATAGAAAAGGGAGTTCATCTAATTTTAGAAAATGGTGTTCAATCATTTGCTGATAATGGAAAGAAAGTAATTTTATCAGATGGAAAAGAAATTGAAACAGATATGACGATTCTGTCTATTGGTGTAAGACCTGAAAACGAATTGGCAAAAAATGCAGGATTAGAGTTAGGTGAGCGCGGTGGAATTGTTGTTAATGAATATCTTCAAACGTCTAACGAAGATATTTATGCCGTTGGAGATGCGGTCGAGGTAGTTGATTACATTAATGGTAAAAAAGCGATGATTCCACTTGCTGGACCCGCTAACCGCCAAGGACGCATTTCTGCTAATAACATGATGGGAAAAGAAGAAAAGTACCAAGGAACTCTTGGGACTTCCATTGCAAAAGTAATCGACCTTACTGTCGCTGCAACTGGAAACAATGAGAAAACGTTAAAACGGTTAGGAGTGCCATATGAAGTTATTCATATTCACCCAAGTTCTCATGCAGGATATTATCCTGGTGCTGCCTCCATCTCATTAAAGTTAATTTTTGATAAAGAGTCTGGAAAGATCTTTGGTGCACAAGCAGTTGGGGCCGATGGTGTTGATAAGAGGATTGATGTTATTGCAACAGCGATTAAGGGTGGATTAACAGTGGAAGATCTGACTCATTTAGAATTGTCGTACGCGCCACCATATTCCTCTGCAAAAGATCCTGTAAACATGGCCGGTTATGTTGCATCAAACATTATGGAAGGTGAGATGGAGCAGGTTCAGTGGCATGAAGTGGATGAAATTGTTGCAGGCGGAGGATTATTAATCGATGTTCGTGAACCGATGGAACGTGAATTTGGATTCATTGAAGGTTCACAAAATATTTCCTTAAACGACTTACGAAATAAATTAGAAGAACTTCCAAGAGATCAGACGATTTATGTCAGCTGTCAAGTTGGTTTACGAGGGTATTTAGCAAGCAGAATTTTAAAAAATAATGGCTTTGATGTGAAGAATGTTGATGGCGGTTGGAAAACATATTCCTCTGTTTTCGGAAGTAACATACGTAAAGATGTCGAAACAGCAGCAAATGAATTAGGTGAATCAGTTATTGAAGACAAAGATGATATAAAAGTTGATTCTTTTGTAGACGTAACTGGACTTACTTGCCCAATGCCGATTGAACAACTGAAAACAAATATTGATTTACTTAAAAGTGAGCAAGTATTAGAACTACATGCGACAGACAATGGTGTATTAACTGACCTGCCAGCATGGTCGAAGAATACTGGTCATACTATCTTAAAAACAAAACAGGATGGTTCACTCATAAAGTTTTGGATTAAAAAGAATTAAGAAAAGATGCAGATACTATTGGAAACAGGAATGGTAATATAAAATACTCTTCCTGTTTTATTTGAAAAAATAGTCCCAAATTCTATAAATAGCTGGAGGTATTATAATGGTTAAAATAACACACGCAGCAATTACCGAAATTACAAAAGAAGTCCAAGACATCATCAGCGAAGGAAAAACGCCATTAATCCGTTTATCAATGAGTATTGGTTGAGGGGGTCCACAGCTTCGTCTGGCTCTGGAAGAGTCAGCTTTAGAAACCGATAAAATGACGGAACAAGATGGAATTCAATTTTTAGTTAATGAAAGAGATCAAGTTTATTTTGAACGCACCAAAATTGATTATATAAAGAGTTTATTTGGTGGGGGTCAATTTAAGGTGCTTCAAGTTTAAGATTTTAAAAAAAGAAATCGAGTGAAGGTTGTAATGGGTTCTGGCGAGGTGCAAATAAAGTCAAACTTTTGAATTCGCATAGTTTTTCCTAAAAAATGACTCGGAGTGTTATCTCCAAGCCATTTTTTTCTTTATATAGACATGTTTGTTCATTTACTCGTTACTTAACCTAATGAATACATTCAATTATCGTTATTTATTTACAGAATTTGAAATAATCTCGTTATAAAGGCATCATGCGTTTGTTAGCATAATTGCTGCCATATTCTTGTGCTATTAACTTTTGAGTGATTAGTAATGATTGTGTAGGCTGCATTTGTGATTGCTTGTGCCAACGTTTCGCCAGTTTCCCGTACATCATTAAAGGCAACCTCTGACACTCCATTTGTTGTATATTTATATCCAAACTTCTCTAATTTTTCAACAATTAGCATCGCATGATCAAGGTTTTTCTCGGGTTGAAATTCAGAATCATGAATGAAAATACCTTTTTCATAATCAAACCATCTGTCCCATCTATTTAACTTCCAACCTAGTATTTTACGAGCTATTGAGTCTGTTTTGATCATATCCCATTACCCCTTTTCTCAATTTTTTTACCCTTTTCATTTTTTTCACCGTTATTCTTCCTACCCAAACTCTAGTACAGTTGAAGGCAGTCACCTTGCATGTTAAATTCAAATGCCCTCATAATTGCTTTTTGTATTATATAACAGATTATTTTAATTATTAATAGTATATAACAGATTTTAAAAATCGACTACCCTTTTTTTGTCATTTTTTAAATTTTTTGAATATGGAATGTAAATTGAGATTTCTCTTGATTTTGTTAAAATATGGTGAGGTTTAGTCGAAAAGATAAATTCAAATAGAAGCGTCCATTTGGTAAAATATAACTTATAAGGAAATCAGGGGGGCGAGGTCATATCCAATTTGGCTTAATAATAATGAATTTTTCATTTATTATTTCAGTCCTATACGTTGTGAGTATGGTAATTTTATATAATTGGAGTAAGGAACTTGAAAATCGAAGATATACTTTGTTTTTATATTTTTGGCTATGTACATGGTTTGAACCGCTATATACGGAATATACAAAAGACGGGAAATTCGAATTATGGCTACCGTCTGGTTTCTTACTTACCATGTTGTATCTATATTTTAAAAATAATCACCAACCTGTAAAATGGAAAGCTTCTTTTTTAGAATTATTAATTGGTCTAATAAAGGCAATGGAACATTATATAAATTTAATCTTTATTAGGTTGTGATGCTTCAAGAACGAAGGGGCGTTTTTTTAGTTAATCAGAATATATATCCATACATTCTGCTAGCGTATAAGGGCAACTACGACTAATCACCGCCCTTAGGTGCTCGCCAATCGGCGAGTTTTCTTTAAAGTAACGAATATGGGTTGGTTATCTTTGTGAATGAATGTTAAAAGGAAAACGTCTTTATAAAGAAGAGGGGAGTTTTTATGTTTCAATTTTTTCCAATTGCTGGGAGCGTTTGTATCGTTATATCGGGAATATTTATTGGTGCATGGACAGACAGGGATCGGCAAAGAGCCAATTTTAATACAGAATCAACTGAAGAAAGAAGATTTAGAACCAAAATAGCAGGAATTTCGGGTCTTCTTTGAATAATTGCTTTTGGCATTTCAGGAATTCTATACTTTTTTTAATATTGTGCCTTCATCACCTGTATGAAGGCCTTTTTTCTCTACCAATTACTGATTTTGGGCCTTCATCACCCGTATGAAGGACTTTTTTCTCTACTAATTACTGATTTTGGGCCTTCATCACCCGTATGAAAGACTTTTTCCCCCACCATTTACTGATTTTGGGATTTCATCACTTCCTCTAGTGCCGTGAACTCTACTTTTTTTCATTCACGGTTACTATGAAGCTCCAATAGTAATCTTTCAAAAATACCATTAAAAGATATGAAGAACTTTTAAGAAAAAATACTGAACGATCGTTAAAAACGACAGAAACGAAAAGTTGTAAATACTGAACTTTATTAAGTAAGTTTTGCTCTCACTTGGGTATTTTTGAATAAACAATTTATATGAAATCACACTGGCAAGAGAAGCAATAATCGTACCAAGCCCCCCTAAATTCACACCAATCAATAATGGATGCCAATCTGTTGTAAACTTAGCTAGAAGGATGGAAGCAGGGACATTACTAATAAATTGGCTTAAAAGGATCGAATTGAAATAGACGGCAGTGGAGTCTTTCAGGTGTTCACTTGCAAATGATTGTACCAAAGCTATGTTTGAAAGATTTCCTATAAAAATAAAAAAACATATAAATGTTAGTAACAGCAAATAATCAACCTTTAGCAATAGTTTTCTATCAAGGAAACATACCGTCACCATTGTAATAAGGAATGCAACCTGGTAACTTATTACCCCTAGAATTGAAGCAATAATGATACAAAATACAATTCCCCAAACAAATGACTTTTTTTGATCAACTATTACAATAACAGGAAGATTTACTTTTAGTGTTTTACTTCTCAATTTACTAATAAGAAAATACAATACGCACATTCCAACAACTGCTACAAACAAGACAGTCGAAAGGAATTGCAGCGGCTTTATTCCATAGTATGAAAAGATGAACAAGTTTTGCGGATTTCCCATTGGGGTTAAGCTGCTTCCGATATTTGCTGCAATCGTTTGAAGAATGATCGTCTCTATCATATTTAGATGTGTTTTTTTGCTGATTATAAGTGTTAATGGTACAAACGTAATTAAGGCTACATCATTTGTTACGAACATCGAGGTGAAAAAGCATAAAAAAATTAGAATAGCTGAAATCCTTTTGCTATTAGTGCATTTATTTAAGATCGCAACCGCAAATTTGTCTAATAGTTTAAGCTCCTCAAATGCCTTAACGGCAAGCATTAGATTAAACAAACTTACTAATACCTTAAAATCAATATAGTGCAGTTTTGGTGCATGGATAAAGCAGCTTAAGGTAGCTAAAATAAGTGAAATCGTAAATACCAGATCTTTTTTTAAGAAGCCAAAATTCAAATCTATCTTTTTTTCTTTTCTCGTCAATACAAGCTCTTTCATAAAACACCACCGCTAATCTCTAATACTACATTTTTACAAAAAAAACTTTAAAAAGTGGACCAAGATTACCATAAATTTAAAACATCACAATGTCAATAGTTCCAACGTTCAGGTATTTCGCAACACATATTGAGTAAGTATAAAAATCTTTCAGCAAATGTATATAATGATTAGTACACAGTACATATGTTCTATTTTAATCATAACAGTGGTATAATAAAAGAGTAATAGAATAGGTTTTCTCAAGGGTGGTCGGCACACTCCCATAGAAAGGGGGTGATGCTGAATGACAGTATTTGAAACATTAATGATTACGATTGCATTTGGAAGTTTGGTCGTAGCCAATAATCATTTAACAAAAAAAAATAATCCACCCTTGAGTTAGAGGCTCAGATGGATTTTCTCACTCGTAAGCCGACCCCCATAAAGGGAACCGTCTATTGTATGATCGGACATGTTAGTGCATGTCTGGTCTTTTTTATTTTATGCTGTAAGTGAATACTATTATACCTATTACGGAGCAAAAAAGAAATTGAATTAGTAGTCATTCTGTCATTTATTATACAACATTCATCTCTTGGAAAGCCGTTAGGCAATAGATTCTTTTATAAGATTTCTCCCTGTTACCCGCGAAAAATCACTGTTTACCTGCAGAAAAATTTGATTTACCTTCATAGGATCATTTGAATTATTCAGCTAAAATGCCAGTCCAGGGACTGAAGGATAATAAGAAATACTTCATCCGATTTTTGGTGGATTTGCCATTTTTATAACCTTCTTTTTCTCTAGTACCTGCGGAATATCTTTCATTACACTATATACTAACTCAGCTATTTTTTGTTCTTTGTATGGTAGATTTCTAGTCCAAAACTCGGTGGCTCAACTCATTTTTCGGGGCCATTCTTTCATTAATTTTACATCAACAATGGTTTTTCTAAATAGAATTTAGTGCTATATATGTAAATTTTCCCTATAATATAACATAAGTCTAGAATGCCTAAGATGTGACCCGACAGGAAACTCAGGCATCACCACTTTTTTTGAATTTCGTATGAAAAATAAAGTTTCATTTGCGGGCGAGTTTTCTTTAATGGAAATTTCTTTATTAAGAGGAAGGATAACGTGAAAGAAAAACATTTTTGGTTGGCAATTTTCGTGATACTGATCAGTTGGGGCGGCAATTATACATACTTTCTATCAAAGCAGCTTGATGAACCCATTTTTTTAAAGCATTACTATGAATCTTACATTACTAAAGAAGGGGAAGCTCAATTAACTTTTTATTACTTAGTAAATAAGCAATCTCCTATAAATGTCCAATATGTGAGGATAGATGGGATTGAATTTTACCCAATAGATGATGGTTCGTGGACGAACCCCGACATTCAACAATATGATCAGGAGTTCAAGCATCAATATCTTAAATCCTTCACGATTAACTTCCCTCGACAATCTTTGCCTATTGCAGAGGGATCGACTGGACCATGGACCTTTGAAAAAATGGAGGTTGGATTTGATACTTCAACTGTCATGACCGTTGATATTGGTAAAGTGAACATTTTCCTTGAACCACAAAAGAAGCCACCACTTGAATTTCGAATGGGTTCCAGCGGCAATGATCACCGCGAAGAGCAAGAGTTTGCTGCCACTGAAAAAGTGAAGATAGAGGATATTACCACTCCGTTTTCGGAATTAGCGAAAAATGTCGCAATTAAAGTAAATTCGGATCAGATGAATGAGTTGGATTTACTTAACAAGGATAAAGTGTTGCCAGCATGGTTCAATGATAGCATGCGCAAGAATTGGCAAGAGACTCATGGCATTTCACTTAACGAAACTCTATTTCCATTTAACCTTGAAAAAGGTGAATGGATGCGGTTAATCATGTTTATAAATCCTAATCAGCACAGTTACTTACAATATAGCTTGAAAATTCATGGTACCACCGCAAGTGGACATTCATTTACAAGTGAAATCCCTATAACAGATCATCCTTACCTTGAACAAAAAGACGTTGATGAAATTATCGCAGCACAAGGGAGGGGCAAATGATGAAAGAAAATTTTAGTAAGTTATTTTGGGGATTTTTTTTAATCTTTATTGAGATTCATATAATTAAGGTAGATTTATTGCCCGATCCGCTTGGTTATTTGTTAATCTTTTTAGGCATCAAAGCGCTATCAAAGGGTACATTGGTAGGCAAAAAAGCTCAAGCTATGGCGATGGTATTAATATTCGTGTCGCTACCAACTATCTTTATTTATCAAAATGGCAAAGCTAATGAATTTGCCCAAATCCTTCCCTTAGATGGATGGAATATTTATATGAATGCTCTTGGAGTATTAAAAATCATGCTTGTCTTTTATATTTTTAAAATTATGCTCTCACTTGTAAATGAACGTTCTGAAATAGCTTTGGTCAAGAGGACAACAACCACGTTCCATATTTATATTGTCGTTATGCTGAGCAATTTCTTTTTACAGTCTTTTACGATGAATGTAGGTACAAACATGCTCCAGGCAATCACCTCTATCATGATTGTAAGTTCAACGATTGTGGAAATTATCTTCTTAGTATTATTAAGGAGATATATGAAAATTCAAGAGAATATAAATCCAGAAGCACCTGGTGTTGGTACGAAAGTTGACATTAAGGTTTAGGACATTCACTTTTAGTTCGTGTATATTGTGGATTATTCTCACTAATAGCCGTGTCCCCTAAGATGGAACCGTCTATTGCATGATCGGAGAGGCAAAAAAGCCCATTTGCAATAATTATTAAAAATTCAGAAATATGCTTGTGCTAATGAATATTCACAAAAATAATAATAAATAAAATATATTGACTACTTAACGTTGCAGTGTTACTCTTATTCCTATAATTTAACACGAAAATCAATGACGAGAAGAGTAGGGTATGGTCTTTGTTCACAAGAGAGTCGACACTGGTGGGAGTCGATGGCAGGACCTATTTGAAAATCATCTCTGAGATGCATTGCTGAAATGGGAGAGTAGGCTTTGCCGGAACAGTCCGCCGTTAAAATGGAACACATATATGTACTTGTATGTTTATCGAGAGCCGCAATCGTTTTTTTGATTGCGGAAGTAGGGTGGTATCGCGAGTTAAACTCGTCCCTATTCCATGGGGCGGGTTTTTTGTTGTTTAAAAATAGAGTAAAGGGAGGAAATCGAAGATGAAACAACAGGTAGCTAACGAAAAGTCCTTTCATGTAGATGATATTATCGTTGCAAGTCAAACGATTAAGGGGGTAATTTCACCTACACCATTACAATACAATTCATTACTATCTGAACGCTATGGGTGCAAAATCTATTTAAAACGAGAGGACTTTCAATGTGTTCGTTCTTTTAAAATTCGTGGGGCATATAACCGGATTAAAAAACTAAGCGAAGAAGAGGTAAAAAACGGAATTATTTGTGCTAGTGCGGGAAATCATGCTCAGGGTGTTGCATACACCTGCAAGCTACTGAATATTCACTGTAAAATTTTCATGCCAAGTACTACTCCAAAACAAAAGGTGAGGCAAGTTCAATTTTGGGGGCGTGAAAATGTCGAAATTGTTTTAACTGGAGATACATTTGATGATGCCTATGAAAAAGCATTAGCATGCAGTAAAACGGAATTCCGAACTTTCATCCACCCATTTGATGATGTTGATGTTATTGCAGGGCAAGGGACTATTGCCGTTGAACTATTAAATGAATGTCAGGAACAAATCGATTATCTTTTTGGGGCTATCGGGGGCGGCGGGCTAATGTCTGGTGTCGGAACCTATTTTAAAAATTTTTCACCCGAAACGAAATTGATCGGGGTAGAGCCAATGGGTGCTTCCGGAATGAAAGAATCCATTGAAAAAGGGGAAGTAACCTCACTTTATGAAATTGACTCGTTTGTAGACGGGGCAGCTGTGAAAACAGTGGGTTCAATGACCTATAGCATTTGTAAAGAACTCATTGACGATATTGTCGCTGTTCCTGAAGGGAAAGTTTGTACAACACTTTTATCCTTATATAATGAAAATGCAATTGTCGTTGAGCCAACAGGGGCACTGTCAATTGCAGCATTGGATACATATGCTGAGGAGATTAAAGGGAAAGTAGTCGTTTGTATCGTGAGTGGGGGAAACAATGATATTGGCCGTATGCAGGAGATTAAAGAACGTTCGATGATCTATGAAGGCCTGCAGCATTATTTCATTGTTCAATTCCCACAGCGCCCAGGTGCCTTACGTGAATTTTTAGATGATGTGCTTGGACCAAATGATGATATCAATCGATTTGAATATACGAAAAAGAATAATAAAGAGAAAGGACCTGCACTAGTAGGAATTGAATTGAAAGACAAAGAGGACTACTTTCCATTAATGGAACGAATTAAGAGCAAAGGCTTTTACTATGTTGAAGTGAATAAGGATAACTCTTTGTTTCAGATGTTGGTTTAATAGACTATTAAAATCGCAATCAACATTACTAGTGCCGAGGAGACTCCCGAACCACCCACGGAAAGCGAGCGGTCAGCAGAGAAAATCAACAGGCACGTTTAACAGATCTTTCTAAAAAAATAATCCACCCTTGAGTCACACTAACTCAGGTGGATTATTTTCCTATTTAAACGCCCTCTGCAAGGGTATTAAAACTCTTATAAATTATCTATTATATAAACGGGCATGCATGAAGCATGTTCGATTTTTTTCGATTTTATAAATCTATAGTCTTAACTTTTCAAATGAAGCTTCATAGGAGAAAGTTGAAGACGCCTCTTTGTAATTGTTGACAATCGAACGGATATTAAGATGGCTATCATCGCAAAGCAGATGATCATGCCAATTACTCCAACCCATCCAAAGCCACTATAGAAGGTTCCGCCAGCTGTGCCGCCTATACTTGATCCTGCATAATAAAAGAATAAATATAATGATGATGCTTGCGCTTTATCATGTGTTGAAATTTTTCCAATCCACCCACTTGCGATGGAATGGCCTGCAAAAAAGCCAAAGGTAAAGATGGCTAGACCAATAAATTTGAACCAAATGTTGGTATTCAATGTGAAACATGCACCAACTAAAAGGATTATAAGTGACACCTGTAAAATTTTCCTTCGCCCATGTTGGTCTGCAAGCATTCCCATCCATGTGGAACTGAATGTACCAACAAGATAGACAACAAAAATGAAACCAACGAGTGTTTGACTTAACGAATACGGCGGTGCCAATAGCTGAAAACCAATGTAATTATAGAGGGTTGTAAAACTACCTTGTAATAAAAATGCGATTACATATAAGTATAATAATCCTGGTTCTTTGAATTGACTTAGAAGTGATGTTCCTAGTTTTTTTATTTCAAATTCACGGGGCTTAAAATGGGTTGACTTCGGTAATGTCATCCAGAATAATAAACTAGCAATTAAGCTAATAATACCAATTCCAACTAGGGCAATTTTCCAATCAAAATAGTCCGTTAGAACCCCACTTATGATTCGTCCACTCATTCCGCCAATTGAGTTTCCACTTATATATAAACCCATCGCAAGCCCTAGACTTGGAGGCTCAATTTCCTCCCCTAAATATGCCATGGCAATGGCAGGTAATCCCGCTAAAACAATCCCTTGCAAGATTCTGAAAAAAAGCAAGTAGTGAAAATTTGGACTAAATGCTGTTAAAATGGCTATTACAGAAGATGCCAGTAAAGAAATCGTCATGACTGACTTACGTCCAAACACTTCTGATAATGATCCAACAAATAGCATACTTATCGCTAATGCGATTGTTGCAGCTGATACGGTTAAACTAGATACGGCTGGAGATACATGGAACTCCTTCGCAATCTCTGGCAGCAATGGTTGAGTGCTCCAAAGGATGGCAAAGGTATTAAATCCGCCAGCAAATAATGCTAAATTTGCCATTCGAAAATTCCTTGTACCACGTTTTATATAACTCATGTTGTTAAAATCCCCTTTATGTTAACTAAAGTTGATTATTTACACCTCCATTTTAGTGAATTTATAGATGAAATGGTTTCAAAAAAATTGCTTTTGATATCCTTTTAAATCAATCAACAAATTGAAAGGAGATCTGCGATATGTATATTATGTTGTAATCTAGCAACTTTTTGAAAGTTATGCATATTATTCCATTTCATCCAATTGAAAATTCTACAAACATATAATACTCCTTTCTTATTCTAAGTTCCAATCTCAAAACTTAATTCTAGCAATTTTTATTTTTTAATGAGATTTTAAGATTTTGTGGTTTCAACTTGAACTATTAACATAGAAGAAATATATCGTTCAGTGGATAAAAGGGGAAAAGGGTTACAGATGTCCAAATCCATCTAAGTGGATGTTGGTATCTGTAACCCATAGATTATTGTTTAACAGCGGATAATAGAAAAATAGTCAGGATGATGCAAAGGGTACCTATCCATTCACCTAAACCAAATGGAACGTGAAGCCAGACTACGGCTAAAAATGCTGCCGACAATGGCTCAGCGCAGGCTAGCAAACTCGTTTCAGAAGCCCGAATATATTTTGTACTTTCCAAGTAACAGAAAAAAGCAATTAATGTTCCAAAAATGACAACAAATAAGACAGCAAATAACGAAGGCACCGACCAGTGGCCTTGAAATTTCCATGGAGGAGAAATAAAACTAAAGCCGATTCCACCAATTAACATACCCCAACCTACAATTAACAATGAGCCCCATTTAGAAAGAAGACCGCCCGGTTGAAGGGTATAAAAGGCAAGAGCAAAGGCTGAGAGGATTCCCCAGAAAAAAGCTGGTTTAGATATGGATAAGGTTTGTATATTTCCATTTGTCACAAGCAGAAATGTCCCGATAAGGGCCAATAATACTGCAAATATCTCATATTTAGCTGGGAATTTCTTTGCTTGAATGCATAAAAAACAAGTTATGAAAACAGGGGCAAGATACTGCAAGACAGTTGCTGAAGCAGCATTTCCGTACAGAATAGCAATAAAATATGTATATTGGACGCCTAGCATTCCAAATATCCCGAACAAAATAAGGGCTAAGATATCTCGTTTATTTTTCCAGATGCTCCAAATATTCTGCTTCTTTACTGTATAGGCAAAAAGTAACAAAATAACACCTGAAAATAAAAGCCGGATGTCGACTAGCCATTCCGCACTGAAGCCTTGCTGATGAAATAGGTATTGGGCAACTGTACCCGAAACCCCCCAAAAAAGAGCAGCTATTAGCACTAAAA
Source organism: Neobacillus sp. PS3-40 (assembly GCF_030915485.1). GTDB lineage: Bacteria > Bacillota > Bacilli > Bacillales > Cytobacillaceae > JAUZPL01. Next base: position 115,680 of record NZ_CP133266.1, read on the forward strand.
TAATTCCTTTTGACCTTGAGTGTGGCAAAGATGCACCTTGAGAACGCATGTGACCCCTCCGAAATTCATCTAATAAATAAATGTTTATTTCTATAAATTTACCAAACAATCGGAATAAGCGCATTAAAATAAAAATAAAATTGATGAATTTTATAAATGCCTCTTACATACGGCGAAAATAGTTGTGAGATTATTGCTAACTATCATTCCTGATTGATTTGTTCTACATGACATTCATCATACTCCCTATATGACACCTACTACTGCATTAATACTTATTATTTCTCTATAATAAGTATTAATAACATGGAGGAAGGGGAAACTACAAATATGACCCTACAAAATAATTCTAAAACTTTAAAAAAGCAAATTGCGCCATATGAAAAAGCAACGACTAAAGATAGTGTCTGGCAGCTGATCAACACGATTGGGCCATTTTTCTTGCTCTGGTATTTAGCATACAAAAGCCTATCCATCTCATATGCAGTAACTTTAATTCTAACTGTATTTGCTGCTGCCTTTTTTGTGAGGACATTCATTATTTTTCATGATTGTACTCATTATGCATTTTTTAAAAATCGAAAGGCAAATAAACTAATTGGAATGATTACGGGTGTTTTAACTTTTTTCCCTTATGAACAATGGGGACACGAGCATTCTGTTCATCATGCAACGAGCGGAAACCTTGATAAGCGTGGGACAGGAGATATTTGGGTTCTTACGGTGGAGGAATATTTAGATGCACCCCTATGGCTCAAACTAGCCTATAGAATGTATCGTAATCCGTTTGTCATGTTTGGTTTAGGACCTATTTACGTTTTTCTCTTGAAAAACCGTTTTAATCGAAAAGGCGCGAGATTGAAGGAACGCATTAACACTTATATTACCAATTTATTAATTATGGTTATTGTAGGAACTCTGTGTTGGACAATCGGATGGGAAAACTTTCTGTTAGTCCATGCGCCGTTGTTTCTAATTGCAGGCTCTGTGGGAGTTTGGTTATTCTACGTGCAGCATACATTTGAAGATTCTTATTATGAGGAAGATACAAAGTGGGAATATGTGAGAGCAGCTGTAGAGGGAAGTTCTTATTATAAACTTCCAAGGCTTTTACAATGGCTTACAGGAAATATTGGTTTCCACCACGTTCACCACTTAAGTCCGAGGGTTCCTAATTATAGACTTGAAGCAGCACACAAAAATACACAACCATTACAAAACGTACCAGTTGTTACACTTTCCTCAAGTTTGCGTTCGCTTCACTTTCGCCTTTGGGACGAGAAAAATCATCATTTTGTAAGTTTTAATGATATCAAGTCCAGGTCCATTGCAAGAATTAGGACAAAGGTGAAACCAGAGTTATAATCGCATCATTAAGTAACTCCCCTTATCGCTTTAAGGGGAGTTTTTACGGAATGGCCTTTTGTGGTAAAATAAAGAAGAAAAGCTGAATTAATATGAGGTTCGAATATGCTAAAAAAATATCGCACAGTCCTTAAAAGCACTGGAATTTCTCCATATATTTGGACAGTACTAAGCATCTTACCGTTTTATTTTATTTCCCAGTCTTCGTCTCGGATAGCGATTTTCATTGGGGTTACTTTAACAATCCTATTTTTTATTTTTTACCGTTTTGCTTTTATTTCTAAAGGCTGGCTCGTTTATTTATGGACATGTATACTCATTTGCCTATCTATTGCGTTGATGACCCTGTTCAACTATGTTTACTTCGCATTTTTTCTGGCTTATTTAATTGGCAATATTAAAGATCGTGTTCCATTCCTGACATTATATTTTATCCATTTGGTTTTTACGTCAATTGCGATTAATTTTAAAATTGTTTTGCACACAGATATTTTTTTAAAGCAATTGCCATTTGTTTTGATCATCTTAATCAGCGTCATTTTGCTCCCGTTTAGTATTCGGGTTCGTAAAGAGCGCGGACAACTTGAAGAAAAACTTGAGGATGCAAACAAACGGATCTCAGAACTTGTTAAACAGGAAGAACGACAAAGGATTGCACGAGATCTTCATGATACACTTGGACAAAAGCTCTCCTTAATAGGGTTGAAGAGTGATCTTGCCAGAAAGTTAATCCATACTAACCCTGAAAAGGCTAGGGAAGAATTGAAAGACGTTCAGCAGACGGCAAGAACGGCCTTGAATGAAGTAAGGAAAATGGTTGCTAATATGCGTGGAATTCGATTGAAGGACGAAATCGTGCGCGTCAAGCAGATTCTGAAAGCAGCACAAATTAAATTTGTTTCTAATCAAGATTTCACATTATCGAATGTATCTCTTTTAACAGAAAATATCCTAAGCATGTGCTTAAAAGAAGCAATAACAAATGTTGTAAAACATAGCGGGGCACAAACCTGTTTTGTCACTCTTGAGCAAACTCCTGATGAGAGTATCATGACCATTCGGGATGACGGACCCAATAGTGTTAAAGATGAAGATTTAAATAAAGGGAACGGACTGTTAGGAATGAGAGAACGCATGGAATTTGTTAACGGAAGTCTTGAGATCATATCTCAGCAGGGTATGACGTTAATCATAAAGGTTCCTAATATGGTAAAATTATCAGAATAGGAGGTGGTTGTATGATTCGTATTGTCATTGCAGAAGATCAGCGAATGTTGCTTGGAGCACTTGGATCATTGCTTAGTTTGGAAGATGATATGGAAGTGGTTGGTCAGGCAAGAAATGGTGTAGAAGCAATCCAGCTAGTTGACCAATTTCAGCCTGATGTTTGTATCATGGATATTGAGATGCCCGGTAAGAGTGGCCTTGAGGCTGCCGAAGAGCTAAAAGCTGTAGGATGCAAAGTGATTATTCTTACAACCTTTGCCCGTTCAGGTTATTTTCAAAGAGCATTAAAGGCTGGGGTAAGGGGCTATTTGTTGAAAGATAGTCCAAGTGATGAATTAGCAAGTTCGATACGAAACGTTATTGCAGGAAGGCGTATTTATGCGCCCGAATTAATGGATGATGTCTATAGTGAGGAAAACCCTCTGACTGAACGAGAGATGGATGTATTAGAGCTTGTGGCTGATGGAAAAAATACCAAAGAAATTGCTAGTCAACTTAGTATTACCATTGGCACGGTAAGAAACTATATCTCGACAATCATGGATAAACTAGAAGTCACTAATCGTATTGAAGCTATAACACAGTCTAAAGCAAAAGGCTGGTTTAAATAAAGAACAAACATACACCCTAGAAAAAACAAAGAAACGTATGTTTTCACACGTTTCCTGATAGAGAAATTTTTAAAATGTGACATTCATTAAGTTATTTTAGTGGAATATGTGTTCTGCATTTTTAATCACTTTTAAATCTTTATCTGAAAGACTTTTTTTAACTTTCATCGGAGAAACGGTTGGAACATTTTTTAATTGCTCGCTTGATTGGACTTCCAGGTAAAAGGGATGAGATTTGCGATCTCCATCAAGGTACCCTTTTAATATTTTAAATTTTTCACTTTTGCCTGTAATTTTTGCTTCATAATCCCATTGAACTTTTTTATTGTATTTTGCATCTATTTTTTCTTTTAAACAAAGTGCCTCAGCAATTGCATCCTGTGGAGTACCAAAGAATGTATTCATTCTTTTAAGAGTGCTCATGTTCACTCCGTCTCCTGCTCTTGCCTGATATAATTTTACTGTCATAACTGGTCATCCTTTCTGTTTTGGTTCTCACGCCTTCTTTAGGTGAGGTCTAAACACCAGAAGACCAAAAGAATTTTAACTTTACCTTATTAGTATATCCTATTTCCAAGCTTTTCCACGGTTTTTCTATATAAACTTATGAAATATAGAAAAAGTTTTGGGTAAAATGAAATAGTGACCACTTTTTATGTAATAATATAAAGAGGGAATTTATACTACTCAATCACGAGAGGAAGACAAAATGAATAATAAAAATAAATTTCAAGACGGAGATAAGGTCATCATTAAAGATACTGGAGAAACCGTTACAATCAAGAAATCTAGTTACGTCAGAAATATGAAGAGATATTCTTATACCATTAAAGAACATCCAAGTATGTTTTTCTTTGAAGAAGAAATACGTGAAATATAGTTTTTTATCTTAGGTTTTATGCTGGCCTTCAAATAAGTCATTCTCCTTTGGTTTGAAACCTATGACTCAAAAATTGAGTCTTTTTTATATGATGAATATAATGAAACAAAAACAATCCATCAATAAAAAATTATAAGGAAGATTAATATGACCAATATCGTTGTATTCATTTGTAGTTTCTTTCTTACTTTTACTTTAACAGGTTGTACCGAATTAAATCAGCAGTTGGGGAGTCTACAAATAAACCAGCAAGCAGACACTCCAACAAACATGGAGCCAAATAACCAATTAAGACCAGCAGTAAAAAAACCGATTATCGAAATAAAGACAAGTGAACAACATAAGGATAAAACAACATCCATTCATACTTCTATCCTGGCACCGGCGAAGGTTAATAATCCAGTTCAAAACAAAAAGTCATCCAATGCACAGAAGGATGCAATCCAAGTAGTTGCCAAGCCGGAAAGCATTCCAGTTCTTGTCAACAAGAAAAATAAGCTTCCTGATGCTTATAAACCAAGAGATTTAATTTATACAACTATACCGTTTATATTTAAAGGGAAATCAGAAAAGCGGGAGATGAGAAACGAAGCAGCAACCGCTATTTCAAATCTCTTTGCAGGTGCAAAAAAACAGGGTGTAAATTTGTTGGGTGTATCTGCATACAGATCACACGCCATACAAACAACTTTATTTAACGCATACGTAAAAAAAGATGGCTATGCTAAAGCAAGAACTTATAGTGCTTTACCGGGAACGAGCGAACATGAAACAGGGCTGGCAATTGATGTTACTGGTGGTAATGGAAAATGTTCAGCAGAGGACTGTTTTGGTGGAACAAAAGAGGCGAAATGGCTTCAGGCACATGTAGCTGAATACGGATTTATTATTCGATACCCAAAAGGGAAAGACCTAATCACTGGTTATAAATATGAGCCATGGCATCTTAGATATGTTGGAAAGGTAATTGCGAAGGAAATCATGAGTAGTGGTAGTACTTTAGAGGAATATTATAACACTATTCCAGTTAGTAAATAGGGTGACTATCAAGGCGGAATTGCACTATCTTCCTCATATCTGTTGCATGCTATAGCTAGCTAAAAAAAAACGAAATCTCTCTACTAACTGAGAATTTCGTTTTTTTAGCTTATCAGAATTTATATCCATAAATACTGATAAGCTTAAGGGCAACTATGCCTAATCATCGCCCTTACGAGGCTCGCCAATCGGTGAGTTTTCTTTAGCTACCTTTTTTTACAAGCCTGGTACTTCGCAATATATTGGTCAAGTATTTGGCTGACAGAAATCGTTTTTGGGCATCCAAGTCCATTACTAAGACCAAGCATAATCATTTCTTTTCTTAATTGTTCGATTTTATTTTGAAGCTCATAGGGGGCATAATTGGTGGTTGCCATCATTCACACATCCAAATATAGGGTGATTTAACTAGATCGTCCTATCCAACTTCCAGCATATGAAAATTATATAAAAATTTGAGTGCTTGTACTGTGAAAAAAGTCACATTTAATCAAATGCTTAGTAACTTCCCAGCTGTTAAATTATGCAATTTTTTTATTATATATTGGTAATTTTGAATTTTATCAAATAGAATCGCGCTATCTTATAGTAGTGATGTCATAAAACAAGGAAAAAAAAGAATCCACTAGTGCAAGTGTGGGCACAAATGGATTCTTATTAAGAATAATTTTACCCCCCTATAAGGGCAACAACACCTCTGCCATCGCCCTTAGGGGCTCGCCAATCGGCGAGTTCTCTTTAGCTAATCAGAATTTATATCCATAAATTCTGCTAGCGCATAAGGGCAACTACGCCTCTGCCATCACCCCAGGGGCTCGCCAATCAGCGAGTTCTCTTTAGCTAATCAGAATTTATATCCATAAATTCTGCTAGCGCATAAGGGCAACTACGCCTCTGTCATCGCCCTTAGGGGCTCCCCAATCGGCAAGTTTTCATTATTGTTTTTTTAAATCTTTTTTTGTGATTTCACTTCGAATGCTTGTTTCTTTAGAAAATTCTGCTTCTTGTTTTTTGTTATTAGGGTATTTATTTTTTCGTTCACGATTATCATTTTGGTTTGTCATAAATTTGCCCTCCTTTCATTTTAATGAAGAAAAGGGGCGGAGCTGCGCAAAAGTAAAGATGTTTATACCATATATACGCACATCATATCCTTTTCCCACAATAAATAAGGAGAAGATCTGCTCCGCTCATGCCACCTTATTATGTTGGATTTGTAACATAAATATACAATTCTTCATTTTGGTTGAGAGTGGGCAACATAATGTATGCTTAATCCAAAAACCTTTTCCGCATATTTGAAGAAGGCAGGATACAGCTTTCTTTCTTCCCAAACCATTTATACCGATTTTTTGAGATAATGTCGTAAAGAAAGTCTCTTAAAGATAGAGGAAGAATACGCAGGACTGATAACAATTTCCAAGGATATCTTAATTTTAAACATACCTTTAAAGCAGCAGTGGATTTGCTATATGCCTGTTCATTTTCAATTAAGATAAAGCTGCTAAAATCTTTATGAATTTCATGCTTTTCTAAAAGCTTTTGTCCGATCTCACCTTGGAGGGCTGCAAACTTAAAATATCCTAGAGGATCTCTTTTTATTATAAACTGGACACTGAAATTACAAAGATTACATATACCATCGAATAAGATTATCCGCTCCACGATTCCATCAACTCTTTTCATTAAATCTACCTATTCTTATTAGGATGAATCTGATACATTAATTGTAAACATGATTAAAAGGGATACGTCAAATATGATAGTGGAAACCATTTTTTAAAAACCAGCTATTATGGAGGTCATGGCGTTCGTGGAATATACAACGGTTAACCATTGGGATGAAGAGTTGTGGAAAAGAGCGAGTTTTATTTATGACCAAGCCTTTAAAGAAAAAGGGGCCAAGCCCGAAAAGGTAATCAGAAATATGTTCAACAAGGATATATGTTTCCTCCATCTTGGAATTGAAAATTCACAGGTTATCGCAATGGCAATAACAGGGAAGCTGAAAGGAACACAAGCATTGCTAATCGATTATTTGGCGGTACATGTAGAAAGCCAAAATAAAGGGATAGGCCTGAATTTTATGGAATATATAAAAGAATGGTCCCGAGAAAACGAGAAGTTCGACAGTATGATTATTGAAGTTGAATCTGAGAATGATCCTGAAAATCATAATCGAATTCTTTTTTGGAAAAATTGTGGGTTTACCTTAACAAATTATATTCATCATTACATTTGGGTCCCAGAGCCTTATCAGGCAATGTTTGTAAAACTTTTGCCTAATGCACTATTACCATCGAGTGGGGAAGAACTGTTTAACTATATTAGCAATTTTCACAAGGCTTCCTATCAAGGAGCTTAAAAAAGGTTTCTTGCAACTGAGGCTTGTAATAACAATGGAGTTGAAAAAGGATGAGCAAGACATTTGCAAAATGGTACGATACGTTAATGGGGCCCCTAGAAAAAGGCAAGTTTAAATCAATACGCTTTGATATAGTAAAAAAGGCAAGAGGGACGGTTCTAGAATTAGGTTCTGGGACAGGAATTAATTTTCCCTTATATGAAAGTGCAGAAAGTGTCATTGCAATTGAGCCTAGTCAACATATGATTACCCAATCAGAAGGAAGAGTTAAAAAAGCAAAGGTTCCAATAAAAGTCGTACGTGCGAATGCTGAACAGCTGCCTTTTGATAACGATACCTTTGATACGGTGGTTGGAACATTAGTATTTTGTTCTATACCAAAACCCGAAAAAGCGATAATGGAAATGAAAAGGGTTTGTAAACCCGGAGGGAGAATCCTTTTATTCGAGCATGTAAAGATGGAGAATACCCAATTAGCTCATTTACAGGATTGGTTAACACCTTTTTGGAAGAAAGTTTGTGATGGCTGCTGTTTAAACAGGGATACTTTGCAGCTAGTAAAGGAAAACGGGTTTAAAATAGTTCAGGTGAAAAAATTATATAAGGGACTTTTTATTGTGATTGAGGCAAAAAAATAAATGAAACTAATTACATGAAGGAGGAGTAGATAGATGTCAAAATTCAACCAGTATTTTTTAATGGAAGCAAATGATGTAATTGAATATGTTCAAGAGAAGGTATCCACTTTTAAAAATTCAAACAAGCTTTCCTGCAAGGAAATTGGGGATGGAAACCTAAATTATGTTTTTCGTGTAGTGGACCAAGAATCTGGCTCCTCCATCATTGTAAAACAAGCAGGCGATACTGCAAGGATTTCAGATGAATTTAAACTGTCTACCAACCGGATCCGGATTGAATCAAATATGCTTCAGTTAGAAGGTAGCCTTGCCCCAGATCTAGTTCCGATCGTTTATTATTACGATGATACGATGAACTGCTGTGTTATGGAAGATTTATCAGACCATACTATTTTGCGAACCGCTCTATTGAATTATGAAATATTCCCGAATCTTGCTGAAGATTTAGCAACTTTTATGGCAAATACGCTCCTTTTAACTTCTGATGTTGTAATGAATCATCAGGACAAGAAAAATATGGTTAAAAACTATATAAATGCAGATCTTTGTGAAATTACCGAGGATCTTGTTTATTCTGAGCCATTTACTAATTACAAAAATAGAAATGACCTATTACCGGAAAATCAAGAATGGATTGAGCAGAACATTTATGGTGACAAAAAACTACGCTTTGAGGCAGCCAAATTAAAGTTTGATTTTTTAACAAATGCACAGGCCCTTTTACATGGAGATTTGCATACCGGATCAATCTTTGTCCGCGAACATTCTACAAAGGTCATTGACCCTGAGTTTGCTTTTTACGGTCCGATGGGTTATGACGTTGGAAATGTGATGGCTAATTTAATTTTTGCCTGGGCACATGCAGAATTTACGTTACCATCAAGTCATAAAAAGGATTCTTATCTGCAATGGCTTGAAGGAACTTTAACAGATATAATAGATTTGTTTTCAAACAAATTTCTAACTATGTGGAAACAAAATGTAAGCGATATCATGGCGAAAGAAGACGATTTTGACCGTTGGTATCTAGATTCTGTCCTGGTGGATACTTCAGGAGTTGCAGGGCTTGAGCTAATCCGCCGAATTGTTGGTCTCGCAAAGGTCAAGGATATAACTTCAATCACAGACAATCAGCTCCGTGCCCAAGTTGAAAGAGTATGCTTACTAACCGCTAAAAAGTTAATCATCGAACGAACAACCTTTAAAGTTGGTACTGATTACGTAAATACTTTAAAAAATGAAGCATTATTAGGAAAAAAGGTGATGAAAAATGACTGAACCATTAATAACCATTAAATGGGATAACGATTCATTAATCTTGATAGACCAAACGCTTTTGCCGAATAAAATCGTTTATGAAGATTTTCAAACTGCTGAAGGAGTTTGGGATGCGATTCGGGTAATGAAGGTCCGGGGTGCACCTGCAATTGGAGTTGCGGCAGCATATGGTGTTTATCTAGGAATTAAAAACGCATCTGCAGAGTCTATTGATCAGTTTTTGGAATATCTCGGTAAAGTTACGAGCTATTTGGCCACTTCACGTCCAACCGCTGTAAACTTATTTTGGGCACTTGAAAGAATGGAAAATACAGCAAAAGCAAATAAGCATTTACCTGTTAACCAACTAAAAGAGAGACTTCTAGAAGAAGCAATCCTCATTCACCGAGAAGATGAAGAAATTAACCGAAGAATTGGGGAAAATGCCCTTACATTATTAAAAGACGGAATGGGTTTATTAACTCATTGCAATGCTGGGGCGCTAGCAACTACAAAGTACGGGACTGCAACAGCTCCGATGTATCTTGCAAAAGAAAAAGGGTGGGATCTAAAGATATATTCTGATGAAACCCGTCCACGGTTACAAGGCTCAACTTTAACAGCACTGGAATTGCAAAAGGCGGGCATTGATGTTACGGTCATCACTGATAATATGGCAGCAGTCGTTATGTCGCAGGGAAAAATTGATGCTGTTATTGTTGGAACTGACAGGGTTGCCGCAAATGGCGACGTTGCCAACAAAATTGGAACGTTAGGTGTGTCTATTCTGGCAAAATACTATAGTATTCCTTTCTATGTTGCGGCCCCAACTCCTACAATCGATTTAAGGACCGAAACAGGCAAGGACATCCCGATAGAGGAACGCGATGCATCTGAAGTTATAAATCGTTTCGGCCAATTATCTGCACCAGTTGGCATAAAGGTTTATAATCCAGCATTCGATGTTACACCAAACGAAAACGTTACAGCCATTATCACTGAAATGGGGATTGTCAGGAAGCCTTATAAGGAGAATTTAGAACGATTATTTAATAAATAGACTTTCCAGATCAGGTTGTCCAAAAAGGATTATTTTAGAAAGAAGGATTTCAAAATGCTTTTACAAGAAGAAAGAGAAAAAGTCGTAGCGTATGGAAAAAAATTAATTACAAGTGGGTTAACTAAAGGCACTGGCGGTAATATTAGTATCTTCAACCGCGACAAAGGTCTTGTTGCTATTAGTCCTAGTGGGCTGGATTATTTTGAAACCACCCCTGAGGATGTAGTCATTTTGAATTTGAATGGTGATGTTGTCGACGGAAAACGGAAAGCTTCAAGTGAAATGGCAATGCATTTGATCTTTTTTCAAAATCGAAAAGATCTTAATGCACTTGTCCATACACATTCCCCCTATGCTAAAACAATTGCTTCATTAAGATGGGAGCTTCCCGCTGTTTCCTATTTAGTTGCGTATGCTGGACCAAATGTCAGGTGTGCACCATATGAAACATTTGGAACACAGGAATTAGCAGAAGCTGCTTTTAAGGGAATGGAAGAACGCCGAGCTGTTTTACTGGCAAACCACGGCCTTATTGCTGGGGCCAACAACATTGAAACAGCATTTACGATTGCGGAAGAAATTGAATTTTGTGCTCAGATCTACTATCAAACAAAGTGCATTGGGGAACCCGTCATTTTACCTGAAGAGGAAATGGCACTACTTGCTCAGAAATTTGAAAGTTATGGACAAAAGTAAATATGGAATTATATGCCGCCTAATTGGGGGCATTTTTTTTGAACGAGGTAGGATGGAGCAGGTTCAACAAAAGAAGGGATATAATTATGTTTTCGCTGATATATTGGAGTTTTCGCCGATATATTGAAATTTCCGCTGATATATTGAAATTTTCGCCGATATGCTGTGAGTTTTCGCTGATAAAATTCTTTTTAGCTGAGTTAATTATGTTTTCGCTGATATATTGGAGTTTTCGCTGATATATTGAAATTTTCGCCGATATATTGAAATTTTCGCCGATATGCTGTGAGTTTTCGCTGATAAAATTCTTTTTAGCTGAGCTAATTAAGTTTTCGCTGATATATTGGAGTTTTCGCCGATATATTGAAATTTTCGCCGATATATTGAAATTTTCGCTGATATGCTGTGAGTTTTCGCTGATAAAATCCTTTTTCGCTGATATAAACGATTTTTGAAAGAATTTCATCCGATAATTAACCCGCTACCGGTCTCTATTTATTTAGAAACCGGTTATTTCACTCAAGCAGAATGCATGTTTGTACTTGTTAATTTTACCTTTGTTCTGACACCTGCCCAAATTGCTATTAAAAGTCCTCCAACAACATCCGCAATTAAATCGGTCATAGTATCCGTGTTTCCCCCACCTTGTAACGTCATTCCAAAAAATTGATCACTACTGAATTCATAGATCTCCCACATGACACCTCCAAGAGCCGCGAATGAGAGGGTAAATAGAAAGACAAACCAAGGTGAAATATCATTCCCAGCATCTCTGTGGATCAATCGCTCATACAAGGCTATTGCTGTAAAAGCAATAATGGCGCCACTAATGAGATGCATAATGGTATCCCACCAACCAAGTCCATACCAACCTTTGATCGATCCTAAATATTGCGAGCCCACCAAGAAAATCAAATAGGACAGTACAATGGGTAAATTAAATTGGAGCTTGGTTAGAAGTGCCAATAGAAGTGGAATCGCTCCGCAAACAATACCTCCAATTGCCACCATTGATTTAAAGGATTGACCATTTATATGAAAAAAAATTGCCAAGCCTGCCATGAAAAGGACATAAACCGTACTTAATAGGATTACTAGTTTACGATTCATCTTTTTCACCTCTACTTAAATTTTTTGCCATTTAATACCGGAATATATGGCAACTAAAAGACCGCCAAAAAACCCAAAAAGCAGGTCCAGCATAGTATCAGTATTTCCACCCAGCTGCATGGTATGGGTAAAAAGGTGATCACCAGCAAACTCATAAATTTCCCAAAGGACACTAGCCGTTACAGAAAGCGAAAGAGTAAAGAGAAAAAGAATCCATCGGGAAAGACTTGATCGATCAGGGCAAGGAATAAAAACTTTATAAAGTACGATCCCAATAAAACCAACTAAAATACCCTTATAGAAATGAAGGGTGGAATCCCACCATTTGAAATGCAAATAGAAGCTTGCGATAGATCCTAAAAATGTAGTACAAAATATAAGAATATAGTAACCAAGAATAATCGAAATATTAAATGGGTTATTTTTACAAAACAACAGTATAAGTGGCAAGGCACTAACGCCAACACCACCAAGTGCAACCTGCCAACGGGAAGAATCACCTTTAATAAGATAATAGATGAATAAAGCAGTCATAAATAGTATATAAACAATACTTATAATTGTGATTAGTTTCCGTTTCATTTCATCACCACATTCATTCGAGGAAATTCTAAAGAAAGAATCCTATACTTTTATCAATTATTTTGCCCACTCACGAACATCGTAAATATGTACTCAAACATTTTACCAAATCAACTTTAACCACGAGCCAAGGCTTTTCGATCAGGTGCTGAGGGAGGTTTTTCTAACCATTCGTTTTCAATCATTATTTTTGCCCCATCAAGTAAATATTCTCCGACCTCTATTAGTAACCGACCATACGCACTAGCTAGGTCCTTTCTTGAAGCACCGCCAAGACTTGCACCATAAAATCCCACTCCAGAAGTATTCAATGCTGTTGTATGAAACATCATTAATTTATCAGAAAATGGAGCTTCCTTTGCATCTAATGGCATGATATCCCAACTCATTGGGGTTGCTAAATCACTTTCACTTAAAAATTTACTGAAAACAACACTATGATGCTTGGAGATTTCCGCCCCACGAACAAGAAAATGACGTACTTCCTTTGACTGCGCCACCTGGCTAAATCCTGTTAATAAAGCACTCCCAATTGTATTCCGGTATAAATTTAAAAACAAGAACGAAATCTCAGTGCTAGTGAGTGGCCTTTGATCTCCTGTAAATCCACCTAAAAAACCCTGCTTTTGGATAAATTCTACTTGACTTGGATATGGGATAAAGGGCGAACGAATAAAAAGCCCTTTTTCTAACATTACTGAACATGCTCGATTAAAAAGCTCATTCGAAGATTCTAAACATACCGTAAAATATTCCCTAATATCTTTCCGAGCCGTATTAGGCAATGCCAAACTATAACTATTGAGCCCCATAGATCCTATATTTTGAATGTAATACAACATAAAAGAATCTGAAAAGAGCCTAACTGCGTTTAAATTGACATCTTATTCTGTAAAACCGATTGGGATAGGGAACTTTTCATCTCTGAATATATCTCCAATCGTTTCAATATGCTTTTTCGATAACCCCAATGCATAATCCAACACAGAACGAATATCTGGATCTTCAACATCCTTTAAAAAATAAGAAATTGTACAAATCCCTAATGTATCGTTTAAATAATTTCCCCATAAAATAGCTATTTCACTAGAAGTTAATCTTATATGATCGTGATTATTCTCCATAGAACATCCTCCAATTCAATCCATTTAGGAATAATATCCCCATGAAGGGAAAATTATATGAATAAATCATCTCCGAAAAAATAGTTGAAAATATAAGGAGCAGAGATATCTTTTATGATGAAGAGGATTCGATATTTGAGGTGGAACAGATGAATAAGCAAGATGTTTTTAAAGTATTGGTACTGATTGAATCAGTCTATCCGAAATTTAGATTAAAAAATGAAACAGTACAAATCTGGTTTGCATTTTGTGGCAATTTGGACTTTACGCTTGTCATGAAAAAAGTATGTAATCATATTAGGACTAATCCTTATCCACCGCTAATTACGAATATCATTACTTCTTTCGATTCCGAGGAGGAATTGGTGGCTTGGGAGCGTAGGAAACTTTCATGGAAGGACGAATATAAACTTGCCAAATAATTTTAAAAATATCTCTAGCGTTTTATTAATAAAAGGGATATAAGATACAATTCGTTTCAAATAATACTGCTCGCAAACATACATACAAAGGAGTATATTGGATAAGTATGAGAGATTTTTTTAGAATTGGTGGAGGTCTTTATGCAAAGGACACAAATACCTACTTACGAGCGAATTGCCATTGATTTAGCTAATCGAATATATGACGGCAAATATAAGGTAGGGGAAAAAATACACGGAAGATCTACTTTAGCAAGTGATTACAAAGTATCTCCGGAGACTGTACGAAGAGCGATAAAAATTTTAGAAGATGTGGAGATCGTTCATTCAACAAAGGGCAGTGGGATTGTCATTTCGTCACGAGAGAATGCTTATAAATATATTCATAGATTTTCGAATTTGGAGAGCGTTAAAGATTTAGAAAAACAAATGTACTCACTGATTGGCGAGAGAGATAAGTTAGACGATCAGCTCTTTGAAACGGTTAAAAAAATCATGGATTATTCAGTAAAACTGCGTCATACAAATCCATTGGCACCAATTGAAGTAGAGATATTTTTAGGCTGTACGCATATTGGAAAGTCTATTTCTGAAGTGAAATTTTGGCAAAATACCGGAGGAACTGTCATCGGTGTGAAAAGAAATGGCGAGATCATCATCTCTCCAGGACCATATACCCTTATTCTTGAAGGGGATGTACTCCTAATTATTGGTGATGAAGAAACATATGATAGAGTTATCCACTTTTTAGAGGATTGAAAGCCAGTCTGTGGTAGACTGGCTTTCAATCTGTCATAGACAAGTTTTCGCAGGAAAATAGTTATAGATAGATACGAGATTTAACCCTTTGGCAATTGAGAATACAAAAAAATGTGCAAATTAAAAGGTGATGATTTCATGACGATTCGTTGGGCTGAAATTACAGTTGAACATTCCATTTTCTTAGAAAAAGTCTTTGAATTATACGATAAGACTTTTCCGTTTGAAGTTAGAGAGCCTCACGATGTATTTTTAAAAAGTTTACACTATGCAAAAACTCAGTTTCCGAATCATTTTCGGTTTTTGGTTGGAACCGAGGGGGACGAACTGGCTTCTTTTGCAACAGCTCACTATCTAGCTGACATAAATACTGGTTATATTGTGTACATTGCCACGAAACCCTCCTTACGCGGAAAAGGATTAGGTTCAAAAACATTGGCAAAAATCGAACAACTTTTATCCAAGGACGCCATTAAAGCAGGTAATGCGTCATTACGAGCAATTGTCCTTGAAACAGAAAAGCAGGAGTTGGCTGCTACTGAAAGGGAAAGGAAAGAATGCAAGAAAAGAACACTTTTTTTTGAAAGAAATGGGTTTCACCAATCCAGAGAAGTTTCTTACCTTCAACCACCATTACATGAAGGTGAAAATCCTGTTCCATTGAATCTTTTCATAAATAAAAAGATAGTACTGGACGAAATAAAGTTAATAATTCAATCCATTTACAAGGAAAAATATAACTTAGTTAATGGGATCGGAAAAAACGTTCTTGCGAATTGTCTGACAGCGATGGGGATCCATTTAAAATAATTATCAAAAGAGGGGAGATGACCGGCTTTTTTCTTTGAATTCAATAAAAAAAATTCCCTCAAAAAACAAAAAAACCAGGAATCAACCTGGTCTATCTAATTATTTACTCACTAATCCTTCTTTTTCTAAAAATTCTTTTGCAACCTTAGCAGGTGATTGCTTAAGACTGTCGACCTTATAGTTAAGTTCGCGCATTTTCTCATCTGTCAGCTTACCTGAAAGGGAATTGAGGACTTTCTTCAATTCTGGATGCTCTTTCAACGTTTCTTTTTTGATGATTGGAGCTGCATAATACGGTGGGAAGAATTTTTTATCATCCTTTAATACTTTTAAATGAAACTCCTGTATTAATCCGTCTGTGGAAAAGGCATCAATGACATCACTTTTATGATTGGCAAGTGCAGTATAACGCAAGCCACCATCAATCGCTTTAACATCTTTAAAACTCAACCTATACGCTTTAGAAAGTCCGATTAAGCCGTCAGGACGATTAGGAAATTCAATCGTTGGTCCCATTATGAGCCCATCGCTAACTTTTGCAAGATCAGATATTGTCTTCAATTGATACTGTTTAGCAGTATCCTGTCTTACAGCAAGAGCGTATGTGTTATTGAATCCGATTGGTTTTAGCCATTCAATACCATACTTATCGCGAAATTCCTTTTGTACAACAGTATAAACTTTATCTGGATTATTTTCTGGAGCTTCTTTTAAAATATTGACTAGACCTGTCCCCGTATATTCTACGTATAAATCAACGTCACCCTTTTGAAGAGCACTAAAGGCAACCTGAGTGCCACCAAGATTTAGTTTTCGTTCTACTTGAATATCAGTCTTATTTTCTATTAAATCAGCAAGCATATTTCCTAATATTAATTGTTCACTGAAATTTTTGGATCCAATCACAATTTTATCTTTGGCATTCGCTGTTGAAAAAAACGTTAAAGCACCAGCAGTAATAAGCAGTAGGCTGCTAATACTAATCAACCATTTTTTTCTAGATTTCTTGTTGCTTACTTTGGAAATGGATTGGGATGTTTTTTGTTTGCTCGTATATGATAACGTTGATTCTAATTTTCCAACTACAAAATCAATGAGAAGGGCTAGGATACAAGCTGGGATAGCTCCAGCTAAAATCATATGGTTGTCGACAGTTTGTACACCTGAAAAAACAAGATAACCGAGTCCACCGGCACCAATGAATGCAGCAATTGTCATTAATCCTACTGCTGTCACCGATGAAATTCTGATACCCGCCATAATCATCGGGAAAGCTAGTGGCAACTGAACCTTTCTCATTGTTTGGCTCTTGGTTAGGCCGATACCTTTTGCGGCTTCTAGAATGTCTGAATCAATATTCGTTAATCCTGTATATGTGTTTTTGACAATCGGAAGAAGGGAATAAAGAACGACCATGATAATTGCCGGGGTACTACCGATTCCAACGAAAGGAATAAGGAAACCAAGGAGGGCCAAGCTCGGTACGGCCTGAATGACATTTGTTGCACCGATAATTGGTTTAGAGAGCTTCGGTTCATTCGAAATGAGAATTCCAAGTGGAACACCGATAACAATGGCGACTAGAACTGATACAACACTTAAATAAATATGTTGACCTAGTAAATTAAAAATTTGATGATAGTTTGTAGTAAGATAATTCCAAAAAGCATTCATTAAAAGGCCACCTCCAAATCAATTAATTGGCTGCTTAATGCAGAAAGGATACTGCTTCTTGTGATAAGCCCTGTTAATTGTTTTGCAGTGTTTACTACAGGTACATAGCCAATTTTATGTTCGTTCATTGTTGTTAACACAGATATTAAATTCGCATCCTCTGAAATAGCTAGAACATTATGTTCCATAATCTCTTCGATTGAGGAATTTCTGTTTATCAATTGTATACTTTTTAATGTAACCATCCCTAAAAGGATATTATTTTTATCTGTTACCATCAGACTATCAACTTTATTTTCTTTCATAATCTCAATAGCTTGCAAAACGGTTCGTTTTGTAGCTATTTTTATTGGATTATGAATCATGATATCTTCAGCCATTAATAATTCTGGGTTGTTCCAGACTCTTCTTTTACCAATAAAACCTTCCACGAAGTCATTTGCTGGATTTTTCAATATGTTTTCTGGTGTGTCATATTGGAGAATCTCGCCATCTTTTAAAATACAAATTTTATCGGCAATTTTAATCGCTTCATCCATATCATGTGTCACAAAGATAATGGTTTTGTTTAATTCTTTCTGCATTTGGTATAGTTCATCCTGAAGAGAGCTTCTTGTGACAGGATCCAATGCACTGAAAGGTTCATCCATCAAAATGATATCCGAGTTTGTTGAGAACGCTCTTGCGACTCCAATCCTTTGTTGCTGTCCACCACTTAATTCTTTCGGATAGCGATGCATATATTCTTTTGGGCTTAATCCGACCATGTTTAGTAATTCTTCTGTTTTCGTTTCAATTGAATCTGGATCTTCACCCTTGAGAAGCGGTATTAGTTCTAAATTTTCTTTTATTGACATATGAGGAAAAAGTCCGACATTTTGAATGACATACCCGATATTTCGGCGTAATTCAATTGGATTCATCATTGAAATGTCTGATCCATTCACAAAAATAGTCCCTGATGTAGGTTGTATTAGTTTATTGATCATTTTGAGCAAAGTAGTTTTCCCACATCCACTTGGTCCAATAAAAACAACCAATTGGCCAGCTTCAATATCTAGTGAAAAATGATTAATGATCGTCTTTGTTCGATACTTTTTAACAATGTTTTGAAATTGTATCAACTTCATTCCCCCTTAATAAGAAAAGCACATGTGTCCATGTGCTACACAGATTTCGAAGTATAAAAATTTATACTTGCTTACCTTGCAAAGCAAACTAACAACTTAATGGTAACATACAAGTTGTTAGTTTGTCGAACAAATGGAGGTAATTGGAAATAAACACCTATTGCGAACAGCAACAAATTACAAGAATAATAGGAAATGGTAAAATACTAATAGTCATTAATATTGGTCGATTTCATTATAAAAAAGGGAGACAGAAGGGTGATAAAAATTAAAGAAGCATTCAGTCTAAAATTTATACTTTTTATGATAATTGCCATAATATTAATTCAAATTCCGCTTCTCGGGAACTATTTTAGGGTCATTAATACCGTTATACACGAATCAGGTCACGCCTTGATTTCACTTTTTGGAGGAAAAGTTGAAAGGATATCACTTTTTATGAATTCAGAAGGGGCTACGTATGGAAGCCAATCCACTCGAATTGGTAGTATTTTTACGAGTCTGGCGGGTTATATCTTTTCGTCTTTTATGGCATTCATATCCTTTTGGCTTCTAAGGAAAAATAAACTTACAATTTTGATCGATATCCTTCTTGGGTTTATATTTTTAAATTTAATTTTTTGGGTTAGGAATCCCTATGGGCTTTTCTGGCTTGTCTCATTTGCTTTCCTATTTCTACTATTACTCATAAAGGGAAGTCGCACTATAGTAAACCATGTGTTGTTACTCATAGCATCGATTTTATTGGTTGATTCAATCAAAAGTGCTTTTGAAATTTTGTTGTTGAGTTTTATTCAACCGAATTCAGCAGGTGATGCAAGCAATCTAGCTCAAATTACCGCATTTATCCCTACACAAATTTGGGGGGCATTCTTCTTTATTCAATCACTATGGTTCCCGTTTATAGGGATAAAACGTGGGATATTCAGAATAGTAAGCAGGGAGAGGTAAGATATTAAAAAACCTATTTGATTAAATTTTTTCAGATAATCGCAAAAAGGGAAAGAGACAACCGCACTCATTAGGTCGGTTGTCTCTTTTATTAAGCAAATTTTTGTTCCATATCCAAAGTCATTCTATACTCTGACACTAGATTATTGATAATCGTTTGGACTGGCAAAATATCTTTAATTTCATGTACTCTTGAGCCAGCGAAAACAAGGCCATTTTCGACATCGCCATCCATTGCTTTAAACATTGAGTCAAGTGTACAAAAACGATACGAACAATTCTTGAGGCAATCAAAACAGTGGTCAATTTTCGCTTTGCCGTTATCACGAATTTGATCGCTAAAGCGGGTGGCAATAACTCTTCCTTGTAAACCAACGGTCGTTTTAACAAGAAGAATATCGTCTTTGCCAGCATCAATATACTTTTGTTTAAAAGCAGGAGGGGCATCACATTCATCACTCGCGACAAAACGGGTTCCCATTTGGACTCCAGAAGCTCCCATTTTCAATGCTTTTGCAATATCGCTTCCATTCATAATTCCACCAGCAGCTATAACTGGAATAGAAACAGCTTCGACCACTTCCGGAAGAATATCAAAGACAGAACGATCCGTCCCTAAATGTCCACCTGCATCAAAGCCTTCCACCACAACTGCTCCTGCTCCAAGTCGCTCGGAAATTCTAGCTAACTTTGCAGAGGATACGATGGAAATTACCGGAATTCCAGCTTCTTTACCCCATGAATACATATCTCTCGAGATGCCAGCACCAGAAATAATAAAATCAACTTTTTCTTCAATGGCAGCTTTCATTTTTTCAGCAAAATCATTCATAGCAAACAATACATTTACACCAATGTAACCAGTTCCCTTTATAAGTTGGCGTGCTTTTCTAATATGGTTGCGCATATCATCAACTGAAATTCCTGTACCAGAGATAATCCCAATTCCGCCAGCATTTGCAACTGCAGAGGCAAGCCCGCTTAGAGAAATCCCAACGCCCATTCCGCCTTGCATAATTGGGTATTTCGGTGTCATATGTCCTATTTTAAGTTGTGGAAAGTTCAATTAAATTACCCCGTTTCAAATATAATAATGGAGCTTCCATATCATCTTAACATGATACATTTTAATTTACACATGACGTTTGTCATCTGGTCATATACCTTAGTTATAAATATTTTTAAAATAATCTATTTATATATCTTGACATATTTTAATTTATATATACTAAAAAGTTGAGAACAATAGAGTGAATATCGCCATAAAGAAAAACTCGAGCCCCTAAGGGCGATGACAGAGGCATTCTTGCGCTTATATACGAGCAGAATTTATAGATATATATTCTGATTAGACAAAAAAAGCATTCAAGGAAGTTTTTCCTCAAATGCCTTTTACCTTACCTATTTATTTAGAATTTCCTGTACTCTACCAACTTGGCCATCTGTTAGTCTTACTTTAATACCGTGGGGATGATTACTCGACTTGGTTAAAAGATCTTTTACAATTCCACTGGTAAGTTTGCCTGTTCTTTGATCAGCTTTTAGGACGATATTAACTGCTAGACCTGGTGTAATGTCCTTACGATTCTGACCGTTCATCAAACACCCATTTTTCTACGAGTATTGCTTATTTTTTTTGATTGCTGACTTTTCATTTTCTTAGTCGCTTGGGACATATTTGAGTTTGAATTATCTGCTAAAGCGTTGTTCTTTTTTGCTTCAAGCTGCTGTTTAATTGCATCCTGTAAGCTTATTTTTTTCTTTGGTTGTTCTGATTGATTTGATTCTGTCATAAAAAATTCCTCCTGAAAAGGTTTGCTGTATATATAGTATAAGCTTTTCTTACATTTACACAAGTACATTTGCTTTTTGAATAGCAAAAATAACAATAATCCTTGCTGGGCATATTAATTGGAAAAAGGAATTACTGAAAACGAAAGGAGGTTTAATATGAAAAAATGGATAGTGCTACACATAATTTTCCTATTCTTATCATTTCCAATTCAAGTATTTGGACAACAGGATGTTCCTATTTTGATCTATCATTCAATTGATGAATTCCATGGTCATGGTTCCAAAGAATTGTACGTTACACCTGAAAATTTCGAAAAGCAAATGAATTATTTGAAAGAACACGGCTATACCATGCTGACGTTTGAACGATGGAATGATCTCAAAAAAGTGAACAAGCCCGTATTCATAACAATTGATGATGGGTACCAAAATAATGAAAATGTCTTTACCATTTTTCAAAAGCTAAAAGATAGCCGATTTCAACCTACAGCCACACTTTTTATAATTTCAGATTTTATCGATCGCCCTAATCGGTTATCTGGACTACAGTTAAAAACAATGGCTCAATCAGGTTTTTTTTCAATCCAATCCCATACAGCAACACATCCTGACTTAACAAAAGTGACAAATTACGAATATGAATTGAAAGATTCCAAACAAAAAATTGAACAAGTGACAGGTAAACCTGTGATTGCTGTTTCGTATCCATTTGGTAGCTTCAATGATCAAGTAATTAATGAAACGAAAAAATACTATCAATTTGGATTAACAACAACACCCGTGATTTTTTCAAAAAAGGGAATTGAAAATGAAAATTATCTGTTACCGAGAATCTATATTAAGAATTCTACGACTATAAAGAATTTTGAAAAAATTATAGAGAAATAATACTTTTTTCAAAAAATTTTAAAAAATAAAGCGTTTTCATACCATTTTTAGCTAATTTCATGGTACAATATCCAAGGTGAATCAAAGTATAAAATGGAGGTATGTTATAATGAAAAAACTTTTAGTGTTTACAGCAGCATTAACATTTGCAATTGGTTTAACAGCTTGTTCTGCTAATAACAGTGGAACAGAAAAGAAAACAACGACTAAGGAAACGAAAACAGCCACTGATGTTAAAAAGCCATTGGTTAAATTCTACACAGCTTTCACTAATACAATTAATGCTAATGATGCAGATTTAAATGCTTACGAAGGTGCTGAAACACCTGATCCAAGTTTAAAAGCTCCAGCAAGTGCTTCAGCCGCTGCTGTTGCTAACAAGATTAAAGCCACTGAAATACCTACTGAACTTAATAAGCAAAAAGCTGATATTCAATCTGCTTTAAAGGATATTGCAGATTCTTATCAGATGAAAGCAGATGAGTTGAAAAAAGCTACACCATCCCTTGATGCAGCTAATGCAACCTTTACAAAGGGTGTAGATGAACTTGGTAAAGTGTTTGAAGATGCAAAATTGTTTAAACCGGATTTAGGAAAATCAGTAAACTAAAATAATAAACAAGGAACTTGGATTTTCCAAGCTCCTTGTTTTTTTTATGTTTCCTTAAATAGATTTTTTATTTTGTATAATTGCTTTTTTAAAGACTAACTTTAGGATAGGAGGAACCACAAAATAAATGAAAAATAAACGAAATAATTGATAGCCAGTTACCATTGATAAATTAGCATTAACTTCATGAGCGAGAATGCCCATTTGATCCATTCCACCAGGTGCTAAACTCAATATACTTGTTGCTTGGGAGATATGATATCCATGAACAAGTAGTAGGCTTAATCCAAGGGAACAAATAATCATCATTACTCCACTTATAAGGGCCAATGTAATTATTTTTGTCTTATGCTCTAATTTTTCTGGTTTAAGCAATAAGCTGATATACCCCCCAATCATGAATTGTGAACTATCTAATAAGGAAGTAGGGAGAACAAATCCATGAACACCCGAAATGCCTAAAATCGCGGTAGCGAGAATAGGTCCTAATAGAAAGGGAGTGGGTGCCTTAATTTTTTTTCCTAGAAAAGCAAAGATCAAACAAACCGATGCAAATAGAATTGCTTTAAAAAACAATTGCTCAGTTGGTTGGAAGGAGTGTTGAACAATTCCAACAGTATCTATTTTCCCATTTCCAAAAAACTTACCAAACACAAGAAAGGGTACAAAGAAAATAATCATCAATAACCGGGCAACTTGAAGAAAGGTGACCGTGGTTATGTCAATCCCCTTAATTTCTTCAGCAAAAATAATCATTTGGTTTAGACCCCCAGGGATGCTCCCAGTCAAAATAGTAGGGTAGTCAACTCCTGAAATCTTTGAAACGACATAGGCAATTCCTGCACAAAAGGAAACAAGAATGACAGTCATTAGAAACATCAATGGTAATTTTTCGAGAATTTGCAGAAGCGCCGTTTTTGTAAAAGAAAGTCCAATCGAATAACCAACAATGATTAATCCCGTATCTCGAATATACCTTGGCCAGTAATAATTGACTTTTCCAAACCGAGCCCCAATTAAAACAGCTACCATTGGTCCTAACAACCATGGAATTGGTGTTTGGATATAAGTAAACAGAATGGCACCTATTAACGCTGTAATAAGAGAAGCGATAAAGCGAAATCCTTTGTTTTCCTTGTTCCATTTTTGTATTTTCAAAAAAAAACCTTCCGTCCTACTAGATTAATATATTAATTTTACCATTATTCTTAGTGAAGAAAAGAGGTGGAGCTTCGCTAATGTAATGCGATATTTCATATTTAGGAAAAATTTTCCTTTTTAATATAAGTAGGCACTAACAAAAAAAAGGACCCTCGAATCAAAGATTCAAAGGCCAAAATAGAGCTTATTTGTAAAACAAAGCTCATTCTTAGGAGGTCTAAACTTTTAAAGTTTAAACATAAGTTTACTTTATCACTTTTTAATGTTTTTTTCAATTAATGCTTTAGTGTATTTTGGTATAAAGGTGTTAAAGGATCGAAAGACCTAGATAGGAATGCTCATTTAAATCTGATTAATAGCTCTAGCTAGAATCTCATATGACCTTAGCCGAGCATGGTGATCAAAGATTTGTGCATTCACAATCATTTCGTCAGCTCCTGTTTTATCTAAGAATGCCTGCAATTTCTCTGCAATTTGCGGAGTATCGCCAATAATCGATGATCCTAAACGTTGATCCACCAACAGTTTCTCGTAATCACTTGAAAAATCATCGATATTTTCAAGTGGTGGTTGCAATGGAACAGGGTTATTTCGAATGAGATTCAAAAACTGTTGTTGCATTGAGGTTGATAGAAAATTTGCTTCTTCAACTGTGTCTGCAGCTATAACATTCACCCCAACCATTGCATATGGTTCTTTTAGGACTTCAGAAGGTTGAAAATTGCGACGGTATAACGATAAAGCTTGCACTGTATTTTCTGGCGCGAAATGGCTTGCAAATGAGAATGGTAACCCCAATTGTCCAGCTAACTGAGCGCTATAACCACTAGATCCTAACAACCAAATAGGTATAGTAAGCCCTTCTCCTGGTATGGCACGAACGCGATTCTTTCCAGTACTTTCATTTGGGTGGAAGTAGGCACGAAGCTCTGCTAGTTGCTCAGGGAAATCTTGGCCATCATTTCTTCGATCACGTCGTAATGCATAAGCAGTCTGTTGATCGGTACCTGGTGCACGTCCAAGTCCAAGATCGATCCGCCCTGGAAACAATGATTCAAGTGTTCCAAATTGTTCAGCAATAATAAGGGGGGCATGATTAGGAAGCATGATCCCGCCTGAACCAACACGAATAGTTGAAGTTCCAGAAGCAACGTAACCAATCACGACTGAAGTTGCCGAGCTAGAAATTCCTGGCATACTATGATGTTCAGCAAGCCAATAGCGATGATATCCCCATTTTTCTGCATGTTGGGCTAGATCAAGGGTATTTTTAAAAGAATCTGATGGCGTTCCTCCTTCAACAATTGGGGAGAGGTCAAGGACTGAAAAGCGAATATCTGTTAACCGTTTCTGGTTAGAATGATTTATACCCATTACTTCATCTTCTTCCATTATTTTAGATATTTATTAACTATTTTATAGAAACAAAAATCCCCCTGCAAATGAGGGGGATCGATCCTAGAAAATAAGTTCTAATTTTGAACTGCTTGTTGTGACCATTCTTCTACGTTCCATACCTTTGTAATCCAATCTTCATAAAAGTCTGGCTCGTGACAAACAAGTACAACGGTTCCTTTGTAAGCTTTTAAAGCCCTTTGTAATTCTTCTTTTGCGACAATATCCAAGTGGTTTGTTGGTTCATCAAACAATAGCCAATTGCTCTCGTTCATCATCAACTTGCATAGACGAACCTTTGCTTGTTCACCACCACTAAGCTGATTTAATGGTCGAGATATATGCTCATTTTTCAAACCACAGCGAGCAAGGGCTGCTCGAACCTGATGTTGATCCATCTGAGGAAAAGCGTTCCAAACGTCATCAATTGGTGTGATACTGTCTGCTTTTACTTCTTGTTCAAAATAAGAAGGGAAGAGGAAATCACCACGTTCAACTGATCCATTTAATGGGCTAATTTTACCCAACATTGTTTTAAGAAGTGTGGATTTACCAACACCATTACAACCAATGATCGCGACTTTTTCGCCCCGTTCAATCGTCATATTTATTTTAGGCAAAAGTGGATGTGAATAGCCAATTTCTAGATCCTTCGATTCGAATACATAACGACTGCTACTACGCGATTCTTTAAAGCCAAAGGTTGGCTTCATCGCTGTTTCAGGGCGATCAATTCGCTCCATGCGGTCTAGCTGCTTTTGACGACTTTTCGCACGGCCAGTCGTTGAGTAACGCGCTTTGTTTTTGGCGATAAAATCTTCTTGTTTTTTAATAAAGTCTTTTTGTTTTTCATAGGCATTAATATGCTGATTTTTATTAATCTCTGCTAATTCCAAAAATTTTTCATAGGTTGCTGTATAACGTGTTAATTTAGCAAACTCCAATTGAAAAATCACATTTGAAACTGGGCTCATAAATTCAGTATCGTGGGATATAAGAATAAAGGCATGTGGATAATCTTTTAAATAAGAAATTAACCAACGAATATGTTCAACATCTAAATAGTTTGTCGGCTCATCCAAAAGGAGTACCTTAGGTTGTTCTAAAAGTAGTTTAGCAAGTAGAACTTTTGTGCGCTGCCCACCACTAAGTGCAGCAACATCACGGTCAAGGCCAATTGCATCAAGCCCTAATCCATGTGCTGCTTCTTCAATTTTTATGTCCAACGTATAAAATCCACCTGCGTCAAGGGCATCTTGGATTTCACCCATTTTTTCCAACAAAACCTCAAGTTCCTCTGGTGTTGCATCACCCATTTGGGCAATTACTTCATTTAATTCTTTTTCTTTTTCAAAAAGAGGAAGGAAGGCGTCGCGCAAAACATCGCGCATTGTTTTTCCAGGAGTAAGAACAGTATGCTGATCCAAATAACCGTATTGCACACCAGGCGTCCATTCAACACGGCCACCATCATGAATCAATTGACCAGTTATAATGTTCATTAATGTTGACTTACCAACACCGTTTGCACCGACTAATCCAACATGATCTTCAGCAAGCAAACGAAAAGAAACGTCTTTAAATAACGTACGATCTCCAAATGTATGACTTAAATTATCTACTGTAAGTAGGCTCATTTATTTAAATCCTCACTTTATTCAAAAATATCTTCATTCCATTATGATACTAAATTTTCAAGGATTCGACTAGATTTTCCAATGAAAAAAAGAGCTGGCTTTCGTAAAAAATGGACCCTATTAATTCAGCAATCCTTTTAGATCCTGCACTTCTCCCGCCGTTAGATCACGCCAGTGTCCATATTCCAACCCATCAAGCACAAGGTTCATTATTCGCACTCTTTGGAGGCGTTCAACCCGATATCCAAACACCTTACACATTCTCCGAATTTGCTTATTCAATCCTTGTGTAAGAATAATTCGAAAGACATATTCACTGATTTGTTCAACATGGCATGGATTGGTTTTTGTAGCCAATATTTCAACACCAGCAGACATTCCTTCTATGAAGGTTTTCGTAATAGACTTGTCCACCGTAACAATGTATTCTTTTTCATGATGCTCTTCTGCACGTAATATTTTATTCGAAATACCCCCATCATTTGTCATAATGATCATTCCATCTGATGCTTTATCTAAGCGGCCAACCGGAAAAATGTAGTGGGGGTGGTTAATGTAATCAATTAAATTGCTGTCTACTGTTTTAAGCGCAGTACAGGTAATCCCAACTGGTTTGTTTACCATTATATAAATTGGTTGCCCCGTATTCTCTATCGTATTCCCATTAATCTGCACGAGGTCGGAGGGATCAACAAGATCACTGTGATGGCAAACCTGATGGTTTATGGTGATTTTCTCCAACTTTATTAATCGATCAATTTCCTTTCTCGAATAATGAGCATTCAAGCTAATGTATTGATTAATCCGCATGTTATTTTACCCTCATTAATGTATTTTGTCCTCTAGAAGTATTCTGATATTTCCATGGCCATTGCCTGCTCTTTTTGAGTATCCGAAACATGGGTATAGCGTTGTGTAGTATTTAAGTTACTATGTCCCAATAGTTCTTGAACCGTTCGGATA
The DNA here is from genome assembly GCF_030915485.1 of Neobacillus sp. PS3-40. Classification (GTDB taxonomy): domain Bacteria; phylum Bacillota; class Bacilli; order Bacillales; family Cytobacillaceae; genus JAUZPL01. The sequence continues at coordinate 143,827 of NZ_CP133266.1, forward strand.
TCTCTGCCGTCACGGACAAGATGGGTGGCAAAGGAATGTCTTAATTTATGGCTCGATATTTTTTTATTTTTCCAATGCTCAACATGATGTTCAGCTAGGCTTTTGCAGATCCGTTCTGTTAATTCTTGAACACGCCTTCGAGAAATCCGTTTACCTCTTCTTGAAATAAAAACAGCATCCTCATATCCCTTCATCGGCATTTGTCTGTCATTCTTAATATAATCAGTCAGTTCCGTGAATAAAACAGATGGAAGGGGAATGTATCTTGATTTTTTTCCTTTTCCATAAACCATGATTCCTTTTTTTTCAGTAAGAATGGATGAAAGATTCAAATAATGGATCTCAATGACTCGAAGCCCTGCGAACGCCATTAGTCCCATGATCAGCTTGTTCCGTTTTACATACTGATCTTGACAGACCGTATCAATTTGCTGAAAAAAATCTTTTAACTCAGCCTTCTCAAGATAGGTAGGTAATTGACCGGACTTTTCTTTTGCCGATTTAAGATCTGCGGCAGGGTTGTGACTTACCATTTCATACTCCATTAAACATTTATAGAAGGAACGGATAGCTGTTAATCGTCTATTTCTAGTGGCTGCTGAATTGCCTCGTTTTGATTTTAATTCATTCATGAATAGTGTTAGATGAATTTTTTTCGTATATTCAAGCTCTACTTTTTCTTCCTTATGACGAACCAGGTGTTCAAGAAAGAACAGAATATCTCGTTTATAGTTCTCAATTGTAAAGGTTGAATAATCTTTATTATCCATATCTGTTTCAAAAATTACTAATTCGTCTTCGTACCATGAGGCAAGCTGTTGAAATGTTATCTCCATTATTTTCCTCCGCCCACAATTGTCTGTAAGAGATAGCTTCTATTATACTATGAAAATTAGATTACCGCACATAAGGAAGATTATGCGCGGTAATGTGGTAAGACAGGATGTAGTCTAATTAATAATGGCTTTTCATATATTCATGCGGTTAATAAAATGGGATATTTTGGTTTACTATTGAACTTTTAAAAACAAAGTATAATCCAAGATTTGTCCTAATATAATGAACCGTATCGTAAAGGGGGAGCATTATGAAAAAGAGATATCTAGTTAAGTTTTATTATGATGAGGTGCACTCGGTTACTCTTCCCGTAAAAGCAGAAAGTCCAGAAGAGATTTCAGACAAAATTATGACTGCATACGAAAATAAAAATATCTGGATTTCATTCCCAACAAAGGACAAGTATAGTGGTATTTCTGGATCCGAACGAATCACAGTCAATCTTAATAAAGTGAACTTTTTTAAGGTAGAAAATCCAACAAAGTTATATTTAGAGAGATATAGTGATGAGGATTTTATTGATTGGGAGGGGCCGTTTTCTTCGTAAACAAGTGGCTGAAAAGTCGCTTGTTTTTTAAGCTTATTAAATGGAGATTTTCACGGACTGGTTCATGAGTTTAAACATGTTCATCTTTTTTTCATATGATAATAAAAACGAATAATGAAAGAGGAGGATTGTTTTGATAAGCCGGGATAGCATTTTTATTAACACCGTTTCGGGGGGAATTGTTAACTTTGGCGGGGCGGTTTACATTTCTCCTATTTCAATTACAAAATCAGTGTCCGGTTCAGGAAGCGAAAATACTGCTCTAGATATAAAAACCAATTCGGAAGAAAATGCCACTGAAAAAAAGAAGACAGAAAAATGACCTCCGTACACTCATACGGAGGTCACTACTGTTTAGATAAGATTAAGAAGCCTTTGAAGTTAACTTTTGATCTGCTAGATCTTGTTTCATTGGCTTTAAAACATTAAAAACAATATTCAAGAAAATGGCTGTTAGGCTTCCTGCTACAATTCCGTTGTTTGTAAGAATTTTTACCGCTTCTGGCATGTGGGAGAAAATATCTGGAACAGCTGTAACACCAAGTCCCATCCCAACTGAGCAAGCAATAATGAGAAGATTTTCTTGTGAAGCAAATTCAACTTTGCTGAGCATTTTAATACCGTATGCAATAACCATTCCGAACATTGCCACCATCGCACCACCAAGAACAGGGGTGGGAATAACGGTTGTTAAAGCACCAATTTTAGGGACAAATCCAAGAACAATTAGCATAGTACCCATTGTATAAATAACATTTTTACTTTTCACGCCAGAGAGTTGAACAAGTCCAACATTTTGCGAATAGGTTGTGTATGGGAAGGAATTAAACAATGCCCCAAGAATGATGGCCAGACCTTCTGCACGGTATCCTCTAGATAAATCCTTTTCTGTCAATTTTCTGCCTGTAATATCAGAGAGTGCAAAATAAACTCCAGTAGACTCTACTAAACTTACAATTGCAACAAGTGTCATCGTAAGAATCGGTGTTAGTTCAAAAGTAGGGGTTCCAAAGTAAAAGGGTCTTACCATATGAAACCATGATGCATCAGCTACAGCTGAGAAGTTAACCTTACCCATAACGGAAGCTGCAAGCGTACCTGCAACCAATCCTAATAAAATTGAAATTGAACGAATGAATCCAGTAAAGAAGCGATAAAGAACAATGATAAAGAGTAATGTTCCAAAGGCAAGAGCAATATTTGATCCTGCACCAAAGTCTGGGCTACCTTGACCACCGGCGATATTATTCATTGCAACAGGGATGAGCGTAATTCCGATAATCGTAACAACTGAGCCAGTTACAACTGGTGGAAAAAGCTTAATTAGTTTTCCAAAGGATTGAGAAATCAGGATTACCATTAGGCCGGAGATGAGAATGGAGCCGTAGATGGCTGAAACACCATATTGTCCACCAATCGCAATCATTGGCCCAACTGCTGTAAATGTACACCCAAGGACGATAGGTAAGCCAATTCCAAAAAAACGATTCTGCCAAACTTGTAAAATAGTTGCAAGTCCACACATAAGAATATCAATTGAAACTAAATAGGTTAATTGTTCACCAGAAAATTTAAGTGCTCCTCCGACGATCAACGGAACAATTACAGCTCCTGCATACATAGCCAATACATGTTGAATACTTAAAGAAGCAATTTTAAAAGGATTTTGTTTCATTATACTAATTCCTCCATTTTCTCATGTTTAAATGTTACTTCTCCGTTTGTAAGGGAGGCAATCCTTGCAAGGGATTCAACCCTGTATCCATGATCTTTTAATATTTGGGCACCATCCTGGAACGATTTTTCTATCACAATTCCAATTCCAACAACTTGAGCATTTACTTCCTCAACCATTCGAGCTAGTGCGGATGCAGCCTGTCCGTTAGCAAGAAAGTCGTCGATAATAAGAATACGATCATCCTCATTTATATATTTTTTTGAAATTGAGATCTCGTTTGTTTCATTCTTCGTGAAAGAATGGACTGTGGCAGTAATTAAATCTTCGAAAAGGGTTAATGACTTTCTTTTTCTTGCAAATAACACGGGAACATCCAAATATAAGCCAGCCATTACAGCAGGAGCAATTCCGGAAGATTCAATCGTTAAGATTTTTGTTATCCCTTCGCCTGCAAACAGTTCAGCAAACTCTTTGCCAATTTCATTCATTAATTTTGGATCAATTTGATGGTTTAAAAAAGAATCTACTTTTAAAACATTTTCTGAGATAACAATACCATCCGTGTTGATTTTTTCTTCCAATAATCTCATGTTGCTCCTCCTTGTTGGTGAAACATAGCTAAAGAAAACTCGTCGACTGGCGAGCCCCTAAGGGCGATGACAGAGGCGTAGTTGCCCTTATGCGCTAGCAGAATTTATGGATATAAATTCTGCTTAGCTAAAATAAAAAACCCAAAAGTCATTGTTCACATCAAAAATGAGTGAGTCAATGACCTTTGGGTTCTAGCCGAAAGGTTAGGAAAATTAGACGTTAAAAAAGAAACGTCATTATTCCCACTACCCACTCATAGTCAGAATGTTTACGGCATTCCGGTAGAAACTTGCAGGCCAATCCCCGCGATTATATGAGTGAAACGAATATTTAATTTAGACTGATTATATCATTTCTACAAAATATTACAATCATTTTTTCTACAAAAACGAATATTAATTTTTATTTCTTAAAAATAGTTCGTGTTTTGCCAGATTCCCTCGCAAACCTTTAGAATTATCCAGCTGAAGTACTCAATGTGCTCTCGCTTTTCCTATTTCTTTGCGACTAATTTGATAATTTTATAGCCTGGTTTAATTTTGATCTTTTTCTTACCAGTATCGGTAACAACTTGGTATATTGTAAACTTCTTGGGATCATGTTCGAGAATATCAACTTTCGTGATGGTTTCACTTCGAAAATACTTATAAATTTTTTTCAATTGTTTTTCATGCTTTTCGCCATAAAAAAAATCGTAAGTGTAGATAAATAGGTATACAAACAGGCAACCAATTGCCAGAGAATAAAACAAGGAATATAAAATAGACAAAATGGACATCCTTTCTTCAGTGCATATTAGACTTTTTTAGTTATAAAGAAAACTCGCTGATTGGCGTCGATGACAGAAGTGTAGTTGCCCTTATACGCCAGCAGAATTTATGGATATAAATTCTGCTTAGCTAAGAAATTATATCAATAAACTTTGAATAATGTCTTGTTCCAGACACTAAAGGCTCAAAATCCACTTTTCATAGTTACTATTATAGACTAATTTATTTTTTCAATATTAGCTAGTCTACAATTTAGAAAGGAATATACTTATCGAGTATAGTTATTTTACTATAGAATAAATTTTTTCAAATTCTTGTCCTTGGGATATGAACAATTTGAAAGAAATATGATAAAATAAAGGTGAAATACTCGATTATTGTGTCTGATAATCAAACGTTGTCCATCACACAAGGACAAATGTTTTTTAGCTTCACTGATAAAATGAAATTCATTATACAAGGGGGATCCAAAAAATGTCCAGTAAAATGTTAGAACAATTTTTGAATGAAAACCTAGAAGATTTAAAAAGCAAAGGCTTATATAATGTAATAGATCCATTAGAAAGTCCAAATGGTCCAGTAATCACCATTAACGGGAAAGAGTTAATCAACTTATCTTCCAATAACTACTTGGGATTGGCTACAGATGAAAGGTTAAAAAAAGCAGCTACAGATGCTCTTGAAAAATTTGGGGTTGGAGCAGGTGCTGTCCGTACAATCAATGGAACTCTCAAACTTCATATTGAATTAGAAGAAAAATTAGCTGAATTTAAACATACTGAGGCAGCTATTGCCTATCAATCAGGTTTTAATTGTAATATGGCAGCTATTTCAGCAGTTATGGATAAAAATGATGCTATATTATCTGATGAATTAAACCATGCCTCTATTATCGATGGTTGCCGTTTATCAAAAGCAAAAATCATTCGAGTTAACCACTCTGATATGGAAGACTTGCGAGCAAAGGCCAAGGAAGCAACAGAATCTGGTCAATATAATAAAGTTATGGTAATAACCGATGGTGTTTTCTCGATGGATGGAGATATCGCTCTCTTACCTGAAATTGTAAAAATAGCTGAAGAATTTGACCTTATTACATATGTCGATGATGCCCATGGATCAGGTGTTCTTGGAAAAGGTCATGGAACTGTAAATCATTTTGGTCTTTCAGACAAAATCGATTTCCAAATTGGGACTCTTTCAAAGGCAATTGGTGTTGTCGGTGGATATGTTGCAGGGAAAAAGAATTTAATTGATTGGCTAAAAGTACGGAGCCGCCCATTCTTATTCTCTACTTCCTTAACACCTGCAGATGTTGCCGCAAGCAAAAAGGCCATTGAAATTTTAATGGAAAGCACTGAGCTTAATGAACGTCTATGGGAAAATGGAAACTACCTGAAAAAAGGATTGAAAGCATTAGGCTTTAATATTGGCAACAGTGAAACTCCGATTACCCCTTGCATCATTGGAGAAGAAAAACTTGCACAACAATTTTCTAAACGTTTATATGAAGAAGGCGTTTATGCGAAAGCAATTGTGTTCCCAACAGTGCCTCAGGGAACCGGACGTGTTCGCAATATGCCAACTGCAGCACATACAAAAGAGATGCTTGATCAAGCTATTTCAATTTACGAAAAAGTTGGTAAGGAAATGGGTATTATAAACAAATAGAGTGGAAATTGAAAGTAAAGGGTGGAGAAACAAATGAAACGCATATTAATTACCGGAGCACTAGGACAAATCGGTTCTGAATTAACCATGAAGCTTCGTGACATATATGGTACAGATAATGTTATCGCAACTGATCTTAAAAAGAACAACAGTGAAGCAGCTGAAAATGGACCATTTGAAGTTGTTGATGTTACTGATTTAAACAACATGATCGAAGTAGCAAAAAAATATAAAGTTGATACTGTTATGCATCTTGCTGCTCTATTATCTGCTACAGCAGAAGCAAAACCTGTATTTGCTTGGAATTTAAATATGGGCGGAATGATGAATGCCCTTGAAACAGCGAGAGAGCTTAACGCCCAATTTTTCACACCTAGCTCGATCGGTGCATTTGGTCCAACTACACCAAAGGATAACACACCACAAGATACAATTATGCGCCCAACTACAATGTACGGCGTTAATAAAGTAGCTGGAGAGCTCCTATCTGATTATTATCATGAAAAATTTGGTGTTGATACAAGGGGAGTGCGCTTCCCTGGTTTGATTTCCTATGTTGCCAAACCAGGCGGCGGAACGACAGACTATGCTGTTGAAATCTACTATGAAGCAGTAAAAAATGGAAAATATACTTCTTATATTGATAAAGGAACCTACATGGATATGATGTATATGCCTGATGCATTAAATGCCATTATTGATTTAATGGAGGCAGACTCTGCAAAACTAACTCATCGAAATGCGTTCAATGTAACAGCGATGAGTTTTGCTCCTGAGGAAATTGCTGCTGAAATTGCTAAGCAAATCCCTGGTTTTGTCCTATCATATGATGTAGATCCTGTCCGTCAAAAAATTGCCGACAGCTGGCCAAATTTCATTGATGCAACAGCAGCAAAACAAGAATGGGGCTTCAAAGCTGAATATGATTTAGCGAAAATGACCAAAGATATGATCGAAAAACTTCGTCAGAAATTATAGTACTTGAAAAATCCCGTGTGAATTACGGGATTTTTTTTATTGGATAGGAGCCATTGGAGACTGGCAATTTTTTGATACATTCATGGGATCCAACGCAGTTCGCGGGTAAAACGCAATTTTCCGCGGGTAAACTGAAAAACTCGTGGGTAAAGCTCTAATTCGCGCGAGTAAACTCCGAAACTTCGCGGGTAACGGAGAAGGAGCTTATTTTCGATGCTGCAAGAACAGCTTCAAATGGTAATATTTACCTAAATGTTGGTTAATTCAAATGAAAAGTTACCATGCCAATCCCAGGACTGGCAGTTTTATTGATACATTCATGGGATCCAACACAGTTCGCGGGTAAAACACACTTTTCCGCGGGTAAACTGAAAAACTCGCGGGTAAAGCTCTAATTCGCGCGGGTAAACTCCCAAACTTCGCGGGTAAGCCGCGGAGAAATAAAACAGGAACTTTACGCCGCAGGATCTGACTAGAACTAGCAAAAATCTATCAATAATCTTGACTCAGTCTTAATTTTCATTGTAATTGTCATAAAGAAATCATTTTCCTTCAAAACTGGCAACATTTTTTCCACTCAATAACACTAAACTATATAGACAAGCTATTGATTTTGGGAGGAATAGGCATGAAAAAAGAAGAGAAGTCCAAACCCAAGAAAATGAAATGGAATGCACTTGTTCTTTCCTTTCTTATTTTACTTATCATCTTAGTGTTGCCTCCTTTTGCAGGATTACCTGTTGCTGGTCAGAGGGCACTTGCAGTATTAGCATTTGCTATAATGCTATGGGTGACAGAAGCGGTTACATATCCAGTTAGTGCTGCTTTTATTATTGCGTTATTAACATTTCTAATTGGACTAAGCCCGCCATTACATGGAGCCGGTGGATTAATTGGGACGAAAACAGCACTTGAATGGTCTTTATCAGGATTCAGCAGTGCGGCAGTCGCACTAGTTGCTGGGGCTCTTTTTTTATCAGCTGCAATGCAGGAAACAGGTTTAGACAAACGAATTGCCCTATTAGTTCTTTCAAAAGTAGGCTCAACGATTAAAGGGATTTTATTCGGAGTGATCATAGTTGGAATATTGTTAGCCTTATTTATTCCTAGCCCCACAGCACGTGTAGGAGCAATGATTCCAATTATTTTGGGGATGGTTTCCGCATTTGGTTTACAAAAAGAAAGCCGTTTATCTGCATTATTGATTTTGGCAACCGCGAACACGGCCACAATATGGAGTATTGGGATTAAGACTGCAACTCCGCAGAACATGGTGGGCCTTAATTTTATCGAAAAAGCCTTTCCCTATCATATTTCTTGGCTCAAATGGTTTTTAGCAGCTGCACCGTGGTCACTCATCATGTCGATCGTACTCTATTTTGTGTTAATGCTAGTAATGCGACCCGAAACGAAGGCCATCTCCACAGGTAAGGATGTCGTAAAGAACCAATTAACAGAATTGGGACGGATGTCAGGATCGCAAATCCGCTTACTAATCATTGCCTTTGGGGCACTTATTTTATGGGCGACTGAAGATAGCCTACATCCCTTTGACAGTACAACTATTGTCCTCTTAGTGGTAGCATTAATGCTCGCGCCAGGGGTTGGTGTTTTAACGTGGTCAAAGGTAGAAAAACTAATTCCTTGGGGAACCATTATCTTATTTGCCGCTGGAATTTCGTTAGGAACTGTTTTATTAAAAACAAACGGGGCAACGTGGCTAGCAAAAATTTTCTTCAATAAATTTGGGTTAAACAGCTTATCAATCTTCACAATTGTCGCTATTCTAACGGCTTTTGCCATTTTAATTCATATAGGGTTTGCGAGCGCTACAAGCCTAGCATCCACCTTAATTCCGGTTGTCATTGCGTTTGTTCAAGGAATGGATAACCCAGGAACCATACATGGAATGGGAATTGTGCTAATTACCCAATTTGCAATTGGTTTCGGATTTATCCTGCCGGTCAATGCACCTCAGAATATGCTTGCATATGGAACGGGAACATTTGAAACAAAAGATTTTATTAAAATTGGGGTTATCTTAACAGTGATTGGGTATGCACTTTTCATTTTATTTTCGCTTACATATTGGAAATGGATAGAATTACTACCATAAAGAAAACTCGCTGATTGGCGTGCCCCTTAGGGCGATGGCAGATGCGTAGTTTCCCTTATGCGTTGATTAGCAAAAAAACAGCGAAGCAATATGCTTCGCTGTTATCTTTTTACAGTAATTAATTTATCTTGTTTTTCGGTCACGCGACCAATGATGGAAGCACTTAGTAACCCTACTGAATGAAGATCTTCAACATAAGTGATAGCTTCTTCCTCACTAAGTGATACAAGTAATCCACCTGACGTAATTGCATCACAAAGGACGATCTGTTCTTCTGGTAAAATATCCTCATAATGAACATCATCAGACAACCACTTGTGATTGGATTTAGACCCACCTGGAACTACACCATCTTTTGCTAATTGAAATACACCATCAAGTGTTGGAACATGCTTTAGTGACAATTCAAAGCTAACTTGACTTCCACGAGCCATTTCACTGCTATGCCCTAAAAGACCAAATCCTGTCACATCAGTAACTGCGTGAGGATGATAGTTTGTCAATGACTGCGCAGCTGTTTTGTTTAGCATCGCCATTGTTTCTGTTACTATCCGTTCTTGTTCAGCTGTAACAGCACCTCTTTTTATCCCAGTAGTAAGAATGCCAACACCAATGGGTTTTGTTAAGACAAGAACATCTCCAGGTACAGAACCAACATTTCTCCACACTTTCTCAGGATGAACGATGCCGGTTACAGATAGACCGAATTTTGGTTCTTGATCGTCAATAGAATGGCCGCCGACAGTCAGGGCACCCGCTTCTTTAACTTTATCAGCAGCACCTCGAAGGATATCCGAAAGTGCATCTGGTCCCAATTTTTTAATAGGGTAACCCACAATATTCATTACTGTCTTCGGTTCTCCACCCATCGCATAAACATCACTTAATGCATTAGCAGCAGCAATTTGACCAAACATATATGGATCATCAACAATAGGAGTAAAATAATCAACAGTTTGGATTAAAGCAATGGAATCAGTTATTTGATAAACTCCAGCATCATCAGATGTTTCATGCCCAACTAGTAATTCCGGGACAGGGTCTTGTTTTGGTAAGCGACGCAAAACTTGCGCCAGGTCCTCAGGACCAATTTTACAGCCTCAACCAGCCTTTGTAGAAAAAGAGGTTAGGCGAATTTTTTCATGTTCACTCATGCGTGTCCACCTCCAATCATTAGTATAACTCTTTCGAACTAGAATCGCACTTATAGAGGCATTTCATTTGCGGAAGACTAAGCTGTATAATACAATATTTTTACGTTCCATGTAGTGTTAATTAAACATGAAGGAGGACTATTCATGAAAAAATTTCACATTATCCTTGAGTTCTGCATGCAATGAAATTACGCGCCAAAAGCTGCGAGTTTCGCAGAAGAAATGTTCAACCATTTTAACAGAGATATTGAAAAAATGGAGTTGATTCCAAGCTCTGGTGGTGTTTTTGAGGTATCCGTCAATGGTGAAAAAATCTACTCAAAAGATGAAACAGGAGTCTTTCCTGACACAGAAGAGATCATTAAGCAAATTGAATCATTATAAATAGGGGATTCTCATGTTGATATGACATGGGGATTTTTTACTATCCAAGATAAAATATGATTTCCTACTATAGATAGGTATCTGAAGAGTGGGGATCTGTTCTATCAAGACGTAAGTTACGTATCGGATAAAATAATCAATAAACACATAATATTATTATGTAAACTTCATATGCAAAAAAAAAAAGCAGCAATTCAAGGTAGAGTTATAAACCTATTTTTCCTTACTACCTTTTCTTTTTTTGAAATAAAAATCTCTAAAATCCCATTCTGAAATGTTGCGGTTATTTTTTGATCGATAACCAAGAAAGGAAACTTGATAATTCGGACACGTTTTTGCAGATCCTGATTTGATAATTGAGGCAATTTCACAGCAGAAATAATCAGTGTTTTATTCTCAGCAAAAACCTTTATATCACAAGACGTATAATCGCTTAGTAGGGCCTCAACAATCCAATTTTCATCAGTTTCATATAGATCAATACGAAATTGGGTCTGGTCAAAATGCGAAGTCAATGGATCTAAGAAATAGTTTTCAAGCCACTTTTCCATTTGATCAAGATCTATTGACTGTCCATCTTCCTCATTAAACAATTTAACATTCCCCCTTGCAGTTTCATCTTATTCAATCAGCATTAAAATGTGAAAAATGATATAATTGCCCCATATAGAAAACAATTAGACAGCAGAACATGACGTTAAGTATAAAGGAGTATTAACAGTGAAAGAATGCCTTCGTTCCATCCCAGCTATCCATGAACTTCAAAATCATGATCGGTTTTTGAGGATTTCAAATGAGAAAAACATTGAAATAACTCCATTAACGAACCAATTAAAAGAGGTTATTGACCAAATAAGAGGGTTGATTTTAAACAATAATTGGGAGGGAGGAGTTCCTGGAACAAACCAATTTATTAACGATATCTTTGAGACACTTGAAAAAAACATAACGAAACAATTTTCATATACACTGAAAAGAGTAATTAATGCTACCGGCACTATTTTACATACAAATTTAGGACGAGCTCGATTAAGCAAACAAGCTGTTTCGCATGTACTGGAAACTGCTCAAAATTATTCAAATTTAGAGTATAACCTAGAAGAGGGCGAGCGTGGCTCAAGGCATAGTCATGTGGAATCTCTGATAAAAGAGTTAACAGGTGCTGAGGCAGCAATGATCGTCAATAATAATGCAGCAGCTGTTTATTTAGTCTTAAGGGCGTTGGCTATAAATAAAGAAGTGATCGTATCACGCGGGCAATTGGTTGAAATTGGTGGTTCTTTCCGTATTTCCTCCATTATGGAAGAGAGCGGGGCTAAGCTTATAGAAGTAGGCACAACCAACAAAACACATCTTTACGATTATGAACGAGCTCTCACTCCTGAAACAGCGATTATAATGAAGGTGCATACAAGTAATTTTAAAGTGATCGGCTTTACAAAATCAATTGAATCTGCTGAACTAATCAACTTCACAAAAAGGCATAAAGATCTTATTTTCTACGAAGATTTAGGCAGTGGGGCACTGTTTGATTTTCACAAACATGGAATTGGTGAAGAGCCTGTCGTCAGAGAAGTTCTTGAAATGGGTGCAGATCTTGTAACGTTTAGCGGGGATAAGCTACTCGGAGGACCACAAGCAGGAATTATTGCTGGAAAAAAGGACATAATTGATCGCCTCAAAAAGCATCAATTAGCACGAGTTGTTCGCGTTGATAAGATGACTCTTGCAGCTCTTGAGGGAACATTACTTGATTATGCACGTGGAGATAATGGACTTCAAAGCATACCAACCATTCGTGATTTATTGCAGTCTATTGAAATAATTGAAGTTCGTTCGACCCAATTTATTAGCAAACTTCTTGAACAAACAAGTAACTTTGAAACGGAATTGATTGCTGGCACAAGTCAGGTTGGTGGAGGAACTATGCCAGAGGTTGAACTGCCAACAAAAATAATAGCCTTAAAACATTCTTCACTCACAGCAGAACAAATAGCTCGAAAACTAAGGACCGAAGCAAAGCCAGCAATTATTGCCAGAATTCAAAAGGACAAGTTATTAATTGATTTAAGAACAGTTTCGATCGAGGAAGAAGGCCCACTAATAGAAGCCTTGATTCAAATTTAACTACAAAAACCCCCTCTTACAAAAGAAGGGGGCTTTTTATTTCTTAGTTAAGCAGAATTTATTTCCATAAATTCTGCTAGCGCATAAGGGCAACTACATCAAATCATCGCCCTCAGGGGCTTGCCAATCGGCGAGTTTTCTTTACATATCATGTGACGAGTTATGTTTCGCCCGTGTGTGCTGCCTATTTTTCACTTTATGTGAACCGCTTAATGGCTGTGGCTGTCCAGATTGATTTCCTTTTGGCGCATTTCTACGCATATCTTTGCTATCATTTTTATTCATCAGGTATCATCCCTCCTAAGTTTTAGGATGCGATTTGCCGTATTTTTTATTCTGCATATTTTTAAGTGTTTTGCACAATTTAACGGTATTCGGTTTATATATAGAGGAGTGAAAAGTATGCCATACCATAAAAACAAACAGCAAGCGTTCCAAGCTGCCCAGCAAGGTGTTGAAGATGCTCAAGAGCTTTATCATGAAATTGTTCAAGATAGCGGATCATATGGCTATCAATTAAAACACTTAAAGGAAGAAGTAAATGAGGCCTATCAGCAAATTGAAAATGCGCTTGAAGTAGCTTCCGCTCATCAAAAAGAACAACTTGAGATCTTTCAACAAGATTTGCAAAAAATGGTTAATGAAGTAAATGATTTTCATTAGGAATAAAAGGCAGGGGTTAGAATCCCTGCCTTTCTAGCGCATACGGGCAACTAAGCCTCTGCCATCGCCCTTAGGGGCTTGCCAATCGGCGAGTTTTCTTTAGCTAATCAGAATTTATATCCATAAATTCTGCTAGCGCATACGGGCAACTAAGCCTCTGTCATCGCCCTTAGGGGCTTGCCAATCGGCGAGTTTTCTTTATCATTGATTCTTCTTCCGTTTTTTATTGTTCATTTTTTCTTTCACGGTCAGTGATGGTTCTGTTCCCATTTCTTCATTATAACCTGCACCTTGACCTTGTCCCTTTGCGGCATTCATTCCAGGGATAACATGATTTGACTTTTTCTTTGCCATTTAATTCACCTCCTGCTAGTTAATCTTTCCTTTATTAAGGAAAAAAATGATGGGAGAAAATTTTTTTGCCATAATAAAAAAAGAAAAAAAGCATTAGATAAAAATATCTAAAAAAGGATACTATAGGTTATTTTTATGAAAAATCTTATCCAAAATATCAATCTTGATAAGTAAAACTTATCAATAGCAATAACTTTCTTGTTATTTACTTATATGGAAGGTTAGTTTAAAATTGGAATTGTGAGAAAAGTATGTTCGATGGGAGAATTCAAACTTTTCGACAAAATTAATTATTTTCGTTTTGGAAGGGGTATTACTAATGGTAAAAAACGATGTTTTTAATGCAAGAACTTCATTTGATTTAGATGGTAAACGCTATCATTACTACCGTTTAAACGCATTAGAAGAAGCAGGAATTGGTAATGTTTCTAACTTACCATATTCTATAAAAGTTTTGCTTGAGTCAGTCCTTCGTCAAATGGATGGCCGAGTTATCACAAAAGAACATGTTGAGAATTTAGCAAAATGGGGCACTAGTGAACTTAAGGAAATCGATGTTCCATTCAAACCATCACGTGTTATTCTACAAGACTTCACGGGTGTACCTGCTGTCGTTGACCTTGCATCTTTACGAAAAGCAATGGCTGATTTAGGCGGCGACCCTGACAAAATCAATCCTGAAAAAACAGTTGATCTTGTTATTGACCACTCAGTACAAGTAGATAAGTATGGTACTGCTGATTCACTTACTGTAAACATGGATTATGAATTTAAACGTAATGCAGAACGTTACCAATTTTTAAACTGGGCACAAAAGGCATTCAATAATTACCGTGCCGTACCACCTGCTACAGGAATCGTGCACCAAGTAAACCTCGAGTTTTTGGCTGATGTCGTACATGTTGCCGATACTGATGGTGAAAACGAAGTATACCCAGATACACTTGTTGGTACTGACTCTCATACAACAATGATTAATGGACTTGGAGTTTTAGGATGGGGCGTTGGCGGTATTGAAGCTGAAGCAGGCATGCTTGGTCAACCATCCTATTTCCCTGTTCCAGAAGTAGTTGGAGTTAAATTAGTTGGCGAACTTCCTGAAGGTGCTACCGCAACAGACTTAGCACTTAAAGTAACACAGGTTCTTCGCAGCAATGGGGTTGTAGGTAAATTCGTTGAGTTTTTCGGTCCTGGTGTACCTTCACTTCCACTTGCTGATCGTGCAACAATTGGAAACATGGCTCCTGAATATGGTGCAACATGTGGATTCTTCCCAGTTGATTCTGAAGCTCTTTCCTATTTACGCTTGACAGGCCGTCCGGAGGAACATATCAAAGTCGTGGAACAATATTGCAAAGAAAATGGCTTGTTCTTTGATCCAGAGCTTGAGCCTGTTTATACAAATGTGGTCGAAATTGATCTTTCCATAATTGAACCAAATCTTTCAGGTCCAAAACGTCCGCAGGATTTGATTCCGCTATCAAAAATGAAACAAACATTTACTGAAGCGATTTCTGCTCCAGTAGGAAATCAAGGCTTCGGCTTAACCAAAGAGGAACTTGATAAAGAAGGAACTGTATCCTTTGAAAATGGTGACCAAACAGTCATCAAAACGGGTGCTATTGCAATTGCATCCATTACAAGTTGTACGAATACTTCTAATCCTTATGTTCTTGTTGCTGCAGGACTTGTTGCTAAGAAAGCAGCTGAACTTGGTATGGAGGTCCCTAAATTTGTAAAAACCTCTTTAGCACCTGGATCCAAAGTAGTAACAGGGTACCTGCGCGATTCTGGATTGCTTCCATATCTTGAGCAAGTTGGCTTCTACCTTGTTGGTTATGGCTGTACAACATGTATCGGTAATTCAGGTCCATTAAAAGAAGAAATTGAAAAAACAATCGTTGAAAACGATCTTTTGGTTACTTCTGTTCTTTCTGGTAACCGTAACTTTGAAGGACGTATTCACCCACTTGTAAAAGCTAACTATTTAGCATCACCACCATTAGTTGTAACATACGCCCTTGCTGGAACAGTAAATATTGATTTTGCTACTGAAGCAATCGGTAAAGATAAGAATGGCAATGATGTATTCTTTAAAGATTTATGGCCATCTACTGCAGAAATAAATGACGTCGTAAAACGGACGGTAACACCTGAATTATTCCGTAAAGAATACGAAAATGTATTTAACGATAACGAACGCTGGAACGAGATTCAAACAAGCAACGAGCCATTATATACATGGGATGAGGATTCAACTTACATTGCAAATCCACCATTCTTTGAAGGCTTATCAGCAGAACCAGGTATCGTCGCACCATTAACAGGACTACGTGTAGTTGGTAAGTTTGGGGATTCCGTAACAACTGACCATATCTCTCCTGCAGGAGCAATCGGTAAAAATACTCCGGCTGGAAAATATCTGATGGAAAAAGGCGTGGAAATTCGCGACTTTAACTCTTACGGATCTCGTCGTGGTAACCACGAAGTTATGATGCGTGGGACATTTGCAAATATTCGCATTCGTAATCAAATCGCACCAGGCACAGAAGGTGGCGTAACAACGTACTGGCCTACTGGTGAAGTTACCTCTATCTTTGATGCTTGCATGAAGTACAAAGAAAATGGAACTGGCCTTGCAATTCTTGCAGGTAAAGATTATGGAATGGGTTCTTCACGTGACTGGGCTGCTAAAGGTACAAACCTTTTAGGCATTAAAATGGTTCTTGCTGAGAGCTTTGAGCGTATCCATCGTTCAAACCTTGTGTTAATGGGTGTTCTTCCTCTACAATTCAAAGATGGCGAAAATGCTGAAACATTAGGACTAACAGGTAAAGAAGCTATTGATGTAAATGTTGATGAAAATGTTAAACCACGTGATTTAGTTAAAGTTACTGCAACAGATGAAGCCGGTAATAAGAAAGAATTTGAAGTTCTTGTTCGCTTTGATTCTGAAGTAGAAATTGATTACTATCGCCATGGAGGAATCCTTCAAATGGTTCTTCGCGAAAAATTAAAAGCTTAATATTACACTTTAAAAAACACACCATGCCAACATTCGGCATGGTGTGTTTTTGTGATTTATATTTTTCAATTCATTGTTCTCTGTTTCTCTAACTGATATCAGTAATACCTCAATCAATATTTATCATCTTTGTTGTGGGAATTTACTAATTCGTCACATTTCCGGCATGATTTAGACAAATACAAGGTTTGTTTCACCTAACTTTATAGTGTAAAATCAGTTTAGCATAGTGTTAACTATTAAAGAGATTGAAGGAGGATCGGGCATGGTCAAAAAAATAATTGCTTCGGTCGTATTAATAACCTTATTAACAGTTGCGATCGTTCATGCGATGGATAAAAAAGCTACACCCGAAACGAAAACAACAGAGACTCAAAGATCAACAAAATCAGATGGACTAACAGTTGGGGCAAAAGCTCCTGATTTCGAATTAAAAACACTATCTGGTGAAAAAGTAAAACTTTCTAGCTTAAAAGGAAAAAAAGTAATGTTAAACTTTTGGGCCACCTGGTGCCCGCCATGTAAAGCGGAGATGCCTGAGATGGAGCAATTTTATAAACAAGGGAATAAAGATGTTGTTATTCTTGCCGTTAATATTGACCCACAATTGGATGTCAAAGGATTTGCCGATAAAAATGGTATTACTTTCCCAATCCTTCTTGATGAAGATGACAGCGTTAACGGGATGTATCAAATTCTTTCTATTCCGACCACATACTTTATTGATCGCAATGGGATCATTCAAAACAAATACACTGGTTCAATGAAGCTTGATATGATGAAAAAATTTACAGATGAGATAAACTAATTGTTGTTGGAAAAAGACATTCGATAATGTAGGTGTCTTTTTTCTAGGCTTTTTCTTAAACTTTGTTGCTAGTTGAAACTAAATTAGAATGGGATTCCAGTTTACCGATTAAAACCGTAGGCAGTTTTTAAGAAAAGAGCACGATACTATTGTTATTTCGGGTTTTTAGACTAGGTACGAAAAACAACAATCTATACGAAAACAGCCTTTTTATAACAATTTTAAACTAAATTTTCAAAAATTTGTAATAATTGAAACCGTTTTCGGACATAATAGTTGTTAGAATGAAACTAAGGATGGTGATACGAATGAGAAAACCAAGAAAACGCTCTTTTGCGGAGCTCGTTTCTGAAAATAAATCTCAACTTTTGAAAGATCGGTCTGCAATGGAGAAAATCGAACAGCGCCTAGAGGAAAAACGTTTAGGTAAAGCTGAATAACTCTCATTGTTTACCAATCATTCTCCCGCTCTTTCTGGGCAAAATGGTAAAGAGGAGGGATGATGATATGGGTAATCCAAAAAAAGATAGCAAGCATTTTGCTCCCAACCACATTGGAATGCAGCCACGCGGCTTCGGAGGAAATAAGGGTAAACAAATGCAGAACAAAACTGGAGAGCATCCTCAAGTAATCCAAACTAAAGGTGAATAAAAATGGTTGATGAGACTCGCTACTTGCGAGTCTTTTTGCTGTTATAAGAATGAATTTGGCCCTCTTAAGAATTGCCAAGTATAAGTAGTAACCTAAAATAACCAAAAACCGTTACTTTTTGCTCGCTTTTCTCATTAAGAAATACCCACTTTTTTCTGTGATATTTTTTCTCCTCCGAAACAAACTATATTTGTACCAGTTAAGAATTTAAGGAGGAATATACGGATGGCATACACGAATAAACCAAAACCAGATGATCGCAGTGACAATGTTGAAAAGCTTCAATGCATGATTCATAACACAATTGAAAATATGGAAGCTGCTGAAGAATCACTTGAATTTACTGATAGCGAAGAACAGCGGCAACAAATTAAAGCGAAAAATGAACGCAGACGTGATAGTTTAGATTCCCTGCGCTCAGAAGTTAAAGATGAAGCACGTGGCGAACAGAATCAATAATTAATGAAGGGACCTGTTTCGAAAGAAACAGGTCTTTTTATAGGCTAGTCAGATTTCTTTATGCTCGAAGACTTAGTGCTTCGTGAATTCTTTCTATTTGTGATAAGATAAAGGGGAAATTTAAGAAAAAGAAGTGATAAAAATAATGCAAAACAATAACCAACAAAACCTTGATGATCAAATAGTTATATGGGAGAAAGAGTTGGATGAAAAGGGATATATTTTAAATGAAAATCAGCTTTTTAGCTACATGCAATTATTTCATAAAGATGATAATCCCATTCAAAAGTCCAGCCTCCTTACAATTGCTGCACTATCAAGGATTCATCAAAATAAATTGGATTCCTTATCCCTGGGATGGATGGAAGAGGCTTTTGAATTAAATCCTTCAAACCTAAAAGCATCTCAATTTTTAATCCAGTATGAATGGAGAAAGAAAAAGGATATTTTAGGATCGTTAACATTTCCATCCATAAGGGAAACAGATAATCATACCGCCAAGAAAAAAATGGCTGAACAATATATTGAAATTCTTCAAGCTTTTATTGATGAAGCAGAAGATCATTTAGAGGATATAAATGGCAAGATGAAGATTGCTTCTATGATGGACGATCGGCATATTTTTACGATATATGAACATCTTTCTCGCCTTCTCACTGGCGCTATTGAAGAGT
Source organism: Neobacillus sp. PS3-40 (assembly GCF_030915485.1). Taxonomy (GTDB): domain Bacteria; phylum Bacillota; class Bacilli; order Bacillales; family Cytobacillaceae; genus JAUZPL01. Next base: position 163,314 of record NZ_CP133266.1, read on the forward strand.
CAATTACACTTTTAAAAGCGGCTGAAGAATTTGAAGAATCCATCATGAGCCTTTTTTATAGCCCTACATATTTTCAAGATCTAAAGCAACAGTTGCTAAAAATCGAAGACATTCAGAAGGAATGGCAAACAATCTTTCTCGACGATGAAGTAGTGGAGGATGAGTCATCCGAAAATGCTTTAGATCAATTAAATGAAATGATCGGTATGAAAATCGTTAAAAATCGTGTAAATGATTTTTACAGATTTTTAAAATACCAAAAACAACGCAAGGAACGTGGGTTTCAAACTAAGGATGAATTAGGTTTGAATATGATTTTAACAGGTAATCCCGGTACAGGGAAAACAACACTAGCTCGATTATTGGCAAAAATCTATCATGAACTTGGTGTATTACCTCGCGAAGAAGTCATTGAAGCAGACCGTTCACAACTAGTAGGAGCTTTTGTCGGACAGACTGAAGAAAATGTCCGTGCTATTGTTGAGCGCGCTCTAGGCGGTGTTTTATTTATTGATGAGGCATATAGCTTAAAGCGCGAGGGACAATCAGGAAATGATTATGGACAGGCAGCCATCGATACGCTTGTATCTCTGATGACAAGTCATGAGTATGGCGGAAAGTTTGCCGTTATTCTAGCTGGATACCCAGAAGAGATGCGAACATTCCTAAGTGCAAACCCTGGACTCCGCAGCCGTTTCCCTCAATCTAATTTTATTCATCTAGAAGATTATTCAAATGATGAATTAATCTTAATTGCAGAACAGGTTGCAGCTGAAAATGATTATATCTTGTCAGAAGAAGCTAAGTTAGAAATTGATTATCGTCTTGAGCAGGAGCGGGTCGATGAGACGTTTGGAAATGCGAGAACAGCCCGTAATGTTGTGCTTGAAGCTATTTTCAAAAAAGGCTCCTACCTAAATACTCAAGATAACGATATTTTGCATTACACCCTTTTAGATAAAGAGGATTTTTCGGCTGAGAAAAAAGTCAAATCTGACCCACCATTTAATAGACTAGACCGTTTAGTTGGTCTTGATACACTTAAGGAAGAAATGAAGTCACTTATTTCATTTGTTAAAATGCAGCAATTCAGAAGAAATAAAGGGCTTCCCACTGTTCCGATCCAGCTTCATTCTGTCTTTACTGGAAATCCTGGTACAGGGAAAACCACTGTTGCTAAAATTTATGCAGAATTGCTTCAGGAATGCGGAATCTTAAAGCGAGGCCATCTAATTGTTTCAAGCAGGGCCGATTTTGTCGCAGGTTATGTCGGGCAAACAGCTGGGAAAACGAAGAATAAAATTAGAGAAGCACTTGGTGGAGTTTTATTTATTGATGAGGCTTATTCGTTACTCGGTCAAACCGGAAGCGATTTCGGAAAAGAAGTGATTGATACTCTTGTTGATGAAATGACCAAACATAATGAAAATCTAGTTGTTGTTCTTGCTGGTTATCCGGATGAAATGGACAGGTTACTTGAAAGTAATCCAGGACTTCGCTCAAGATTCAAGAAATTTTTCCAATTCCCTGATTATGAGGTTAATGAGCTTCTTGCGATTATCAAAACATATGCTGGTAGTTTCCAATATCAACTTACAGAGCCAGCTATAAATATGCTTTATGAAACATTGAAAGAACAAACATTCAATGGGAATGGCCGTTTCGCAACCAATCTTGTCGATGAAATGATCCAGGCTCAAGCCATGCGATTAATGGATGGTGAAATGGAAGATCAAATACTTGAAAAAGCCAATTTACTTGAGGTAGAGGATATTAAAAAAGCTTTAAGTAAGATATAAGGGGAGACGCAGTATGATAGTTGCCACTAATGAAGTTGAAGTCCGTTATGCAGAAACTGATCAAATGGGTGTTGTTTACCATGCCAATTACTTCGTTTGGATGGAGTTAGGTAGAACTGCTTTTATTGAAAAACTTGGCTTTCGCTATGCAGACCTCGAAAAAGATGGCATTCTATCACCTGTAATCGATATACATGCATCCTATAAAAAACCTGTTAGGTACGGGGAAAAAGCCATTGTTAAAACATGGTTAGAAGAATACGATGGTTTCCGTGTTACTTATGGTTATGAAATTTTCACAGAGGACGAAGAATTAGCCGTATCTGGATTTTCCAAACATGTCTGTGTAAAAAAAGAAAATTTCCGTCCTGTTTCATTTAAAAAGCTTTATCCTGAATGGCATAAAGCCTATGAAGATGCAAAAATAAATGAAAATATTTAGTAAGAAGAGGTGACCCTTTTTGGCATTTGGAATTAAAAAAAAGGATCTCATCGAGTGGAAGCAAAAGATTGACAATGGTGAAATTGCCTTTTTAACTCATTATTGGCTTGATGACCGATTTCCAGGATGTAAAACGGTAACGAAGGTTGGCTGTGCAAATCTTGAAAAACTAGCCGCATGGGGACAGAAATATGGATTAAAAAAAGAATGGATTGACCATCGGAAGAATGGATATTCACATTTTGATTTGTTGGGCGAAAAACAAATCGAAATTTTAAAAATGGAAGGCTTACACGAGTATATATGGTAAAAGTAGTTTCTAATAAAATGCACTCCATGAACCACAATTGATTCAAGGAGTGCATCCCATTTATTCATTTAATTTTTTTTATAGTGAAAAACTGGTTCATTGAATTCAGGCTTGAATTCGATGAGAAGATCATGCTCATCAAAATACCATACATCTTTTTCATCAATAAAGTAAGTAATACCATCTTTGTCTATTTTTACCGCAATATCTACGGGTTCATCCTTTGAAATTCCAAGAGAAAAGCCGCTCTGAATGGTACTGTCTCCTCCATAACGGGCATAGAAGCGAACGAAATCGCCCTTGTTTAAATTGAGTTCTTCTTTATACCATGCTGCTGATTCGTTATCAATTTGAATGTTCATATTCAAAAACTCCTTTCTAAAAGCCCAATCCGTTTATTATAGCGGAGAATGAAGTTAAAATCGAATGGAAGGAAGAATAAATTAAATGTTTAAAATTACAGCTATTGCTCAAAAGGTATTGCTGAGTGTCATAAATAGAGATAAACAATATGAGCAGGAGAAGTTATATATTCGTTTAAGTATGGGAATTAGTTGAGGTCCGCCTAAGTTAAATCTGTCTCTGGAAGAGCGGATGCTGACCGGCGATCAATTATTCGAGTTTGATGAAGTCGGGATAATCATTCATACCAATGAAATGTGTTACTTTGACAATAAGAAACTCGATTATGTGAAAAATGCCCTTGGAAACGGAAAATTTCAATTAGATGCAATTTAAAAAAAAGCAGGATTTCCATTTAATTTTGGAAGTTCTGCTTTTTTTAATTTTGACATTAACAAAAGTAGTCTAGTGAAGCTATTTATCAAGTTGTTCAATAAAATCAAGCAATTCATCAAAATTCTTCGTTATTTTAATTGGCATATCATCAGATGCAGCACTGGGTGGATAGGTGAAAAATTCGACAATAAAGTCTTCTTTTTTTAGTTCATCAGATACTGTTGTTGTAAAAAAATAAGCTTCGTTTGTTTTTTCATTAGAACTACACATAACTCCAACATCCCTTCAAAAAGCAGGCTCCATATTCCTTATTTTACAGTAAATATGCAGCACTAAATGGGAAGGTTTTGTGAATTTCACGAGCAATTAAGCATTAATCTTTAAACTTTGATAAGTGGAAGAAGTAGCTGGAAAATTGATAGTAAATGTAGTTCCTTTTCCAATTGTACTTTTAAGGGAAATGGTGCCGCCATTGTCTTCAATTAATTTTTTACACATATTTAACCCAATCCCTGTTCCTTTTTCTTTGGTAGTAAAGAAGGGAGTAAACAAATTCTTAATGGTCTCATCTGTCATCCCACAACCGCTGTCCACAACGTGAATAGAAGCATTATCAGAATCAATTATTGTCGAAATATAAATAGTCCTTTCCAAACTGTTGTTATCGTCAATTGCTTCGATTGCATTTTTAATCAAATTAGATAATATCTGCTTTAAATGATTTGATTCAATAGATACCACTGTATCAGTTTTAGAAAAAGTAGTGATAATCTGAATATCTCTTAAAATGGCTTCACTTTCATAGAGCATAACAATATCTCTTACAAGTTTATTAACCGATACTCCATAATAGGGATTCCTTTTCGGCTTTGTTGCATTTAGGAATTCATAAATGATTTCATTTGCTCTATTTATTTCATCAAGTGCCACATCAGCATATTGGACTTTTCCGATCTCCACTAAATGAGGCTTTAATAGCTGTAGAAAACCTTTAACCGTTGTTAATGGATTACGAATTTCATGAGCTATACCAGCAGCTAATTTATTAATGTTTTTATAATAATCCATACTAATGGATGCATCCTTTATTTTTTTAAGACTCCTTTCCATATAGTCCTTTTTAATTACCAAATCCTGATTTAAATGTATTAATTTTTTATCTATTTCATGTAACAATTTATCCATTGCCTCAATCTCATTTTCGACAGGGATACAGTATACATGGAAATTAGAACAATCATCCATCGCCTTGTATATTTGAAAAGATTGTGTTTGATTGCCTTTTCTATACATAGGTATTTCAATAAAACTAGTTGAGGAAGGTTCAAGAAGGAAACGATTTATCTGATGAATATATTCTTCAATAATTAAATCCCTAAAGGAATCTGAATGCTGAAAAATATGATTTGCTTGATCCGATCTTTTTAGTACTTTCAAATTTTTATCCAAGATAAAATATGGGAAGGGTACATTATTAACAACCAGACCGTTTACATTCATTCATACCATCCTTTTACATAAATAGTTAGCAAAAAAAAAGCTACATTCTATGTATATTCAATTAAATCGAAAAAATTCTACAAATTTCTTTATATTTAGACAATATTTTTATAATAATTTTATTATTATAATGATTACAATTATTATTATAGCAAATATAGCCAAAAAATAGCAATATTTACAGCGTAGTTTTTAAATAATTCTGTTTTTATCTTTTTTTTGCAATCAATTTTTTTGTTTGAACGTATTTTACCTCGAACTATAGAGAAGTAATAGCGACCGACCAACCTTTAGAAAAGCGTAAAAAAAGCCTTAAAGGAAGATGAAAATTCCTTTAAAGCCATTTAATTTTAGGTTCAGTTTTATTGAAGATCCGTTTGATATTGGAACGGTGCCGATAGAAAACAAATGATACCAATACAATCACGACAATTATCAGCGGAGTGTCCCATTCATAAAAAATACATTTAACCACCGCATACACAATTGCTGAAACGCCAGCGAGCATGGAAGAAAGGGATACATATTTTGTTATGTACAAACACATAAAAAAGATCAAGAGGACGATAAGAAACATAAGCGGGGTATAGAACAAGAGAACACCACCCGATGTAGCAACTGCTTTCCCACCGCGAAAACCAGCGAATAAGGGATACATATGTCCGATAACCGCAAAAATCCCAATTAGTAGTGGATGAATATCTGCTGAAAACAGAACAGGCAATGAAGCAGCCAACGTTCCTTTTAATATATCAGCTGTTGTTACAGCTAATCCTGCTTTTACCCCTAGGGTTCTAAAGGTATTTGTCCCACCTAAATTACCACTGCCATGCTTTCGAATATCTGTTTTATAAAAAACCTTCCCTATGATTAAGCCAGAGGGTATCGAACCAAGCAAGTATGCAAGGATCATGATCATGATGATTTCTGTCATATAACTATTTCCCTTCTATTAATGATCCAGTACCTCCATTGTACCATGTATTTGTTAAGCTAGAAAAGGGGGCGGGACTCCTCGTAAAAAGAAAATAATCTATTTGTAACATAGATATCTTGATATATAAATTCCTTTTCATTTAAGATAAGTTGAGGAGGAGCGAAATATGACAAGAATAGAGTACTACAAGAAAAACACCGTTTCACGATCGCGGCTCATCGGAGGGGTAATCCTAGCCTTTCTTTTAATCGTGTCATCGATCCTATTATTAGTATATCCCTTTGCATCCACCGTAAAAAAAGGATATTTTCATGGCATAAATCCAATTCTTTTTGATGGTCATCAAGTTGGAAATGCTTTGATAGAAAAAAATACACTTTACGTTCCATTGTCATTTATGCAAAAAAAGCTCGACAATACTATAGTTTACGATCAAAAGTCAAATTCAATCATCATTACCACTTCGGATAAAGTCATCCAGATGCCAACAGAATCATTAACTTATTTTGTTAATAAACATGCTGTTAAACTAAAAGTAACCCCTTTTAAATCCATTAGTGGGCAAATGTTTGTGGCCCTTGACCCGCTCCTATCCTATTACCCTATCAAATATAAAAAACTAGAAAAGAGTGGGGCTATCTGGATTCAAAAGGACGGGGAAAGATATAGGAATGGCCATATAACTGCTAAAAAAGTGAACAAAGAAATGCTTCGACTTCGGACACAACCTACATTGGAGTCTCCATATACTATGGAAATAGTCAACAATGAACCGGTCATGATTGAAAGTATAAAAGATAATTTTTACCTCGTCAGAGCAAAAAATGGCGTTAGTGGATATGTTAAGAAGGATTTTGTTCGAAGCGAAGAGCAGGTTAACATTCAAATTCCTAGGCAAAGTCTGCCTATAAAAACAGCTAAACTCAATGGAGCCGTCCAGTTAACATGGGAAGCGGTATATACACATAACCCAGATTCATCAAAAATACCAGGATTGGGAGGGGTAAATGTTGTTTCTCCTACATGGTTTTCGCTTGCAGGCAACGATGGAACTATTAAGAACTTAGCATCCTTAGAATATACGAAATGGGCAAAATCAAAAGGCTATCATGTTTGGGGAGTTTTCTCTAATAGTTTTGATCCAACTCTTACCCATGAGGTGCTTAAAGATTTTCAAACAAGACAAAAAATGATCGCCGAGCTTCTTCAGTATAGCCAAATGTATCAAATTCAAGGGATTAACTTTGACATTGAAAATGTTAAAAGTGAAGACGGGCCTTTAGTCACACAATTTATGCGGGAAGCGACCCCTTATTTGCATGAGGCTGGCTTAGTGGTCACAATGGATGTTACATTTGCAGCAGAATCTAGCAATTGGTCTTCCTTTTACGAAAGAAAAAAGCTTGCGCAAATTGCTGATTATCTAATTGTAATGGCCTATGATGAACACTGGGGAACATCTCCTATTGCTGGAAGCGTTGCAAGTTTTCCTTGGGTCGAACATAATTTACAAAAGCTATTAACTGAGGTTCCTAGTAATCGATTGATCCTTGGTGTTCCATTATATTCGAGACTCTGGAAAGAACAAATGAATGCAGATGGCACCAAAGATGTTTCGTCAAAAGCACTATCAATGGACAAAGTTAAAGCTTGGATTAGTTCAAAAGGATTGAAACCAACATTTGACTCAGAAAGTGGACAAAATTATGTTGAGTATTACGATGCAAAAGAGAACGCTACTTATAAAATTTGGATTGAAGATGACGTTTCTTTGAAAAAGAGGGCGGAGCTATCAACCAACTACCATTTAGCAGGGATTGCGAGCTGGTCACGATCCTTTGGTGACCAAACAGCTTGGGCAGCATTAAATCTTAATCAGGAGCAATCGATAACAAAAAAGTAAGGCATTAAAAGCAAACTGCGCACTAAAAACAGGATTATTACTGCTATTATCTAATAGACCGGCAAAACCGGTCTATTTCTGTCTAAAAAAAGTAAAAATAGAGTCAATATTATTACAAAAATATGGAGATTTTTTAAACCATTAAGAAGTCAATTGAATGGGAAGGATATTCACAATATAATTTGATTAAATAGAAAAAGAAGGAAAAACTGAATGAATTAACGACAAGATAAGTCAGTTTTCTTACATATTTTTAAATGGAAACTACGAAAGAAGTGATGAACATGTCCAAGGATGTCCGACAATACCACAATATAAAGGTACTATACCTTGAGGATGATCCGTTCAGCCGTGAAAAACTCCTACGAATTTTAAACAGAAGGTTTCGAAATATCATCGTTGCTACTGATGGAGATGAGGGCTATCAGCTTTACCAAACATATCGCCCGGATTTAATCATTACTGATCTTAAAGTAAATCAAATGAATGGACTTGAAATGATTAGAAAGATTCGTGAACAAAACGACAATGTACAAATTATCATTACAACGGCACATGATGATAATGACATCTTCATTCAATCCATCGAAAATAATGTTAATCATTTTATTCTGAAACCAATAGATTTAGATAGACTTTTACTTGCTATTCAGAAATCGGTTCATCATATTCAGCTTGAAAAAGAATTAACACAACAAAACTTGGAATTAGAAAATGAAAGAAGAAAGAATGAACTATTTCCTATTATTGATCCACTAACTAGCATATTTAATCGGTTGACATTTGATAAACTTTTGACAAGTGAATTGGAAAAAAGCAAACAATATGAACAGTCAATTTCTGTGATTTTAATAGATATAGATAATTTTAAAAAGATAAATGAGCAATTCGGTTATGAGCATGGTGACAAAATATTAGTTACCATATCTACCATACTTCAACAGCGGATTAGCGAGTATGATATTCTGGCTCGATGGGAAGGAAATACCTTTATTCTCCTAACTCCTCAAACAGATTTAAAAAATGCAAAAGAATTGGCCCATTCCATAAAGTCCTTAATTGAATGTTTTCATTTCCAAGATGCCCTGCATTTAACTTGTAGCATTGGTATTTCAGAATTTTCTCCAGAGAAAGGTAAATCGAAAAAAGATCTTTTACTAGATGCAGAGCACGCACTATTCCAATCAAAAAAGAATGGAAAAAATTGTGTAAGCATTTTTTGAAAATAATGGTGCAGTGTAAAGTTGATTAAAAGGATAGTGAACCTATGAAAAAGGCAAAGGTATGGGAAGAACGCTATCAGATCTTAACCGCAAAATATGAAGCATTAGAAAAGCAGTATGAAAAGGAATTCGAAAAAAACCAACAGAAAGAACATATGTTAATTCAGCAATCAAGACTTGCGGCGATGGGAGAAATGATTGCTAACATTGGCCATCAATGGAGGCAACCACTGAATCATTTATCGCTACTCATCCAGGATGTAAGTGAGGCCTTGGAATTTGGAGAGATTACTAATCATTATATTGATCTTTTCACGACAGAGAGTATGGTTCAAATTAAACAAATGTCTAGAACCATCAATGATTTTCAAAAGTTTTATATGCCAAATAAAGAAAAAAACGTTTTTTCACTTGGAGAATCGATCGGGAATGCTCTTTCCATTTTTTCTTTAAGCCTAAAAACCTATGATATTCATGTTTTATTTGAATATAGAGGCGAACAAATGGCATATGGCTACCAAAATGAGTTTAGTCAAGTTGTCTTAAATATTTTAACAAATGCTAGAGACGCATTCGTTCACCGCGGACTTAAAAATCGAAAGGTAAGTATTACAATTAGTCAAACAGAATCGTTTTTCGCTGTGGAATTTACCGATAATGCTGGAGGGATTGAAGCTAATTTAGTACCTAAGCTATTCAAACCCTATTTTACAACAAGGCCGCACGGGACCGGACTTGGTCTCTATATGTCAAAAATGATCCTTGAGAAAATGGATGGATCTATTAAAGTCGAAAATACTGATGATGGGGCAAGATTCATCCTATTTATTCCATCAGCAGCCAGCGGAATCATCACTCCCTCTATCTCTGTGTGAAAATAATTAGAACAGATCATTATGTTTTTAATTGTAAACAAGGTAAAATAAAGGGAAAGGAGTGGTTACATGGCAATTGAAATTCCAAATCACGACGAAATTAAAACGATTTTAAAAAATGCTAAGAGAATTGCTGTTGTCGGTTTAAGCGATAACCCTGCACGAACCTCTTACCAAGTTTCAAAAGTGATGCAAAATGCTGGGTATGAGATTATCCCTGTTAACCCCACAATTGATGAAGCACTTGGCGTTAAGGCAGTTGCAACATTAAAGGATATTGAGGGCCACGTGGACATCGTAAATGTATTTCGCAGGTCTGAACAATTACTTGACGTGGCTAAAGAGTTTGATGAAGTAGATGCTGATGTATTTTGGGCTCAACTAGGGCTTATGAATGAAGAAGCTTATCATTTTCTAAAAGACAAAGGCTATACTGTTGTCATGGATCGCTGTATAAAAGTCGAACACGCGGCAATCAAATAAAAATTCACTACCCAATGAGATCATTTATTGATCTCATTTTTTTATCGAATTGATGATTATTTTGACAAAAATAATAGGTCATTTTTTGTCAAATTGGTGTTTATTTTGAATGATTCATTTGCCAAATTAAAATAAATCGCTACAATAAAGCATAGACCCCGCAAGAATTATGGTAAAATAAGGCGAGGAACATTTGTTCGAATCTCTTTTTTAATAAAGGATATGAACCTATTTTAAATGAATTTTTTTCTAAAAATAGATAGCAATCAGAATGTGGTTTCTTTTTGTAGGATATGAAAGGGGTATTTTAGTGGCAATAAATCAGAAAGTTTTTGATTATAATGATGATGCCATACAGGTACTGGAAGGACTTGAAGCAGTCAGAAAACGTCCGGGTATGTATATAGGCAGTACAGATGCACGGGGTTTGCACCATCTTGTATATGAAATTGTCGACAATTCCGTCGATGAAGCTTTAGGTGGCTTCGGTGATCATATTACCGTAAAAATTCACAAAGACAATTCTATTAGTGTAATTGATAGAGGCCGTGGGATGCCCACGGGAATGCATAAACTTGGAAAGCCAACAACTGAAGTTATTTTAACAGTGCTACATGCTGGTGGAAAATTCGGTCAAGGCGGTTATAAAACAAGTGGTGGATTGCATGGTGTAGGTGCTTCAGTTGTTAACGCACTCTCTGAATGGTTAGTTGTTACCATCAAAAGAGATGGATTTGTTTATGAACAGCGTTTTGAAAATGGTGGAAAACCAGCAACAACCCTTGAAAAAATTGGCAAAACGAACCAAACAGGAACAGCGATCCGTTTTAAGCCTGATCCAACTATTTTCTCCACCACTACGTATAATTTCGAAACATTATGTGAGAGGTTAAGAGAATCGGCATTTCTTTTAAAGGGATTAAAGATTGATATCTTCGATGAACGCAACGATTTTCATGAAGTGTTTCATTATGAAAATGGGATTGAAGCATTTGTTTCATACTTAAACGAAGAAAAAGATGAATTACATCCAGTTGTAAGCTTTGAAGGCATTCAAAACGGCATTGAGGTCGAATTTGCCTTCCAATTTAACGATGGTTATTCTGAAAATGTCCTCTCTTTTGTTAACAATGTTCGGACGAAGGATGGAGGTACACATGAAGCTGGTACAAAAACAGCTATGACACGTGTATTTAATGAATATGCACGAAAGGTTTCTTTTCTAAAGGAAAAGGACAAAAACCTTGAAGGTACCGATATTCGAGAAGGATTAGCAGGCATTATTTCTGTTAGAATTCCTGAAGAGATGCTTCAGTTTGAAGGACAAACAAAAGGTAAGTTAGGAACAAGTGAGGCAAGATCAGCGGTGGATGCTGTTGTGTCTGAGCATCTTACCTACTTCCTAGAGGAGAATCCTGATATTAGTTCTTTGCTAATCAAAAAATCCATTAAGGCTTATCAAGCACGTGATGCAGCTCGAAAAGCACGTGAGGATGCAAGAAGTGGCAAAAAGCGCAAACGGTCAGAAACGGTTCTTTCTGGAAAGCTTACACCTGCTCAATCGCGCAATCCACAAAAAAATGAGCTTTATCTAGTGGAGGGTGACTCTGCCGGAGGTTCTGCTAAACAGGGGCGTGATCGTCGTTTTCAAGCTGTTCTGCCGCTCCGAGGTAAAGTTATCAACACAGAAAAGGCCAAATTAGCCGATATATTTAAAAATGAAGAAATAAATACGATTATTCATGCAATTGGTGCTGGAGTCGGTGCCGATTTTAATCTTGATGATGTAAATTATGAAAAAATTGTCATCATGACGGATGCTGATACAGATGGAGCACACATTCAAGTATTACTACTTACTTTCTTTTATCGTTATATGAAGCCGCTTTTAGACGCGGGTAAAGTATTCATTGCCCTACCACCATTGTATAAGGTGAGTAAAGGGACTGGTAAAAAAGAAGTGATTGAGTATGCGTGGAGTGATGATGAACTCCAGGGTGCAATTCAAAAGATTGGCAGAGGCTACATCATACAGCGTTATAAAGGGCTTGGTGAGATGAATGCCGATCAACTTTGGGAAACAACAATGGACCCCGAAACACGTACATTTATCCGGGTTAAAATAGATGACGCTGCAAGAGCAGAGCGCAGGGTAACAACACTTATGGGTGACAAGGTAGAACCACGTCGGAAGTGGATTGAAGCAAATGTTGCTTTTGGATTAGAAGAAGACGACACAATCCTTGAAAATGAAAATATTACGGTCTCAGAGGAGGAAACTGAAGGATGAGCACAATTGAGAAATTCCGTGACTTACCTCTCGAAGATGTCCTAGGTGACCGTTTTGGGAGATATAGTAAGTACATTATCCAAGAACGTGCGTTGCCAGATGCACGTGATGGCTTAAAACCTGTCCAACGAAGAATTCTATATGCTATGCATGTGGAAGGGAATACACATGATAAAGGCTTTCGAAAATCAGCTAAAACAGTCGGGAATGTAATTGGTAACTATCACCCGCATGGTGACTCTTCCGTTTATGAAGCAATGGTAAGGTTGAGCCAAGACTGGAAGGTTAGAAATTACCTAGTTGAAATGCACGGAAATAACGGTAGTGTTGATGGTGATCCACCAGCAGCCATGCGTTATACCGAAGCAAGACTTTCAGCGATTGCGGCTGAATTACTAAGAGATATCGAAAAACAAACAGTCGATTTTATTCCAAACTTTGATGATACCGCTATGGAGCCTACCGTATTCCCAGCAATGTTTCCAAATTTACTTGTAAATGGATCAACTGGAATTTCAGCTGGATATGCAACAGATATTCCTCCACATCACCTTGGTGAAGTAATTGATGGTGTTATCATGAAAATGGAAAACCCAGACATAACCGTTGATGAACTGATGACCGTTATTAAAGGGCCTGATTTTCCAACAGGCGGCATTATTCAAGGAATTGAAGGAATTAAAAAGGCTTACGAATCGGGTAAAGGGAAGATTATTGTCCGTGGAAAAGCTGAGATTGAAGAGGTTCGCGGTGGAAGACAACAGATTGTTGTTACAGAGATTCCATTTGAAATCAATAAAGCCAATCTCGTGAAAAAGATTGATGAGCTCCGCCTTGATCGGAAGGTAGAGGGAATCTCTGAAATTCGCGATGAAACGGACCGTACTGGCCTTCGAATTGTTATTGAGCTAAAAAAAGAAGCACAAGCTGAAGGCGTTTTAAACTTTTTATATAAAAATAGTGATCTTCAGGTTACCTATAACTTCAATATGGTGGCTATCTATAAAAAACGGCCTAAATTAATGGGACTCCGAGATATGCTTGATGCTTATATTGAGCATCAGAAGGAAGTTGTCACACGACGTGCGCAATATGAGCTTAACAAAGCCCAAGAACGGTCCCATATTGTCGAAGGACTTATAAAAGCCTTGTCTATCTTGGATGAAGTCATTGCTACCATCCGTGCTTCTAAGGATAAACGAGATGCAAAAGATAATCTAATTTTGAAATATGCTTTTACTGAACCTCAGGCAGAAGCAATTGTTTCCTTACAGCTATACCGTTTAACTAATACGGATATTACAGCTTTGAGAAAAGAAGCTGAAGAGTTAGCGAAGAAAATCGAGGAGCTTACCGCTATATTGGAAAGCGAGAAAAAGCTCTTTTCCGTGATCAAAAAGGATCTAAAAGACGTTAAAAAGCGTTTTGCCGATGAGCGTCGTTCCAAAATAGAAGCTGAAATTGAAGAATTGAAAATTAATCTTGAAGTAATGATACCAAGTGAAGATGTTATCGTTACTGTTACAAGGGAAGGCTATGTGAAAAGAACAAGTCAACGTTCTTATGCTGCTTCAAACGGCCAGGACTTTGCAATGAAGGATTCAGATCGGCTTCTTGCACAACTGGACATGAATACACAGGATGTTGTGCTTCTCTTTACAAATAAAGGGAATTATTTGTATTGTCCAGTTCATGAGCTACCTGATATTCGTTGGAAAGACCTTGGTCAACACGTCGCCAATCTTATTCCAATCGAACGAGACGAGGCCATTATTCATGCCATTGCAGTGAGAGACTTTGAAGTAGAAAACTTCCTGGTGTTTATCACAAAAAATGGAATGGCAAAGAAAACTGAGCTTAGACATTATAAGGCGCAAAGATATTCCAAGCCACTCGTCGGGATTAATTTAAAGGATGACGATCAAGTCATTGATGTACATTTAACTGACGGAACAAAGGAATTGTTCCTGATAACCCATGCGGGCTATGCACTCTGGTTCCACGAGGAAGAAATAAGCATCGTAGGTGTCCGTGCTGCTGGTGTGAAAGGGATTAACCTTAAAGACGGTGATTATGTCGTTGGTGGGAAAATCATTGATCCAGAGAGCAAACAAACCATTGTAATAGCCACTCAGCGCGGTTCGGTAAAAAAAATGAAATTAAAAGAATTCGAAAAAACTACTCGAGCTAAACGTGGTGTTGTCATCTTAAGAGAACTTAAAGCAAATCCACATCGTGTCATTGGATTTGTTATTGTAATAGATCAGGACGAAATTTTTATCCAAACAGAAAAAGGGCAAACTGAAAGTTTCATATCTGCCAATTTAAAATCAAGTGACCGTTATTCTAACGGATCCTTTTTCCTTGATGAAGGAGATAGTGGAAAAGTCGTTTCCATTTGGCAAGTAGCAGCAGAAACACCTATTAAATAGTAGTTTATTCAAGACTCCCAGAATATAGGGAGTCTTTTTTTTGTCAAATAGAATATTCTTACCCCATTAAAATTGGAAACTTTTTCTTATCTTTTAACCAAAGTTGGGCATAATAACAACTATTATGTTTAGGAGGGGAAAAAGGTGAAAAAAGAGCTGATTCTTATCTTTACTGCCATTCTTTTTGTATCTCTGACAGCCATATCTGGTGTGTATGCTTTTGAGGGAAAAAAAGCAAAAATAATCACTATTTCTAAAGAAGAAATGGATATTACGGGGGACGGATTAAAAGATACTATCTATTTAAAAGCCGTGCCCTATCAGGATAAACATTCCTACCTAAAAAAAATTTTCATTAAAATAATTGCTTCTAATAACAAAACATACAGGATTTCTTTAGACAGTGGAATTCACCCTTACATTCAATTTGCAGATTTAAACCATGATAAAGTAAATGACCTATTTGTAAATATTCCTACTGGGGGAAGCGAGGGTATATCAACAAACTATATCTATTCACTAAGGAATTTCACATTAACAAATGTAACTGTTCCAGAGCCCTTAGAAATAGATAGCAGCTTTGAAAATAGGTATAAAGCAAAAATTAAAATAGAACAAACAAATAAGGAATATTTATTTAACTTAAAGGATCGAAAAAAATACTATGAGAAACTTGGAGTTTTTTATAAAGGAAAATTAAATGAGCCAACTGAGTTAAAGGTTAATTCCTTCAGCGACATGAAACCAATTCTTTTAAAAGGAGAAGAAAAGGGCTTAACAGGCATTCAACGAATCACAGGAGCCGCAAATGCGGATATAATCGCATATGTTGAATCGTCCTGGAAATATGTGAATGGACAATGGAAATTAGTTAAGACAGAAGTTCTCCAAGATGTCGAGATTGAAAAGTAGGCAATTGACACGCATTGCGGGCAGCCCCATATACTATATTAGGCATAGTAATGTATGAAAGGGGTAATATACGATGAGTGTCTTTATTCCTTCAAAATTAACCGTAGTTTTCCATGCACCTGCAACGAAATTTCGCCCTATTGAGGGAAGAAAATATACATTAACTCATTCAGATTCCACTGGGCAATTATTTCTTAGTATTGGCAAAGAGTACACCTATGGTAATCTAAACCCTCAGGTTCGGGATGAGGTAGTTGCTGAATGGGTCCCAAAAATGGGGGAGTATGTTTTATGGGGCAGGGTATATGTAAGTGGGGGCGAGTTTGATGAGAAATATGCAAAAGTCCGTTTTCTAATTTTTCAAAAGGAAATGGATCTTGCCTTAAAAGCCATCATTTATGGAGATCAAACCTTTTATACTTGTTTTCCCTGGCTTTTAGATTCACCAATTTATATTCAATTTGATTCAATCTATCCACAATATAACAAAATCATCTATATGGGTACACCTCGCCAATATCTAGTTTCTGCCAGCCAACAAACGATTTCTTAAACACAGGATATCCTGTGTTTTTTCTAAGTGAAGAATAGGACGAGCTAACTGAAACGATCTGGGCCATTCAATTCAAAAACTTTTTTTATCCAATTTTAGGTTGTATAGGAACCTTTAAAAAGGGGGGAGATTCCGTATTTTTACATAGAAAAAAAGCTTTTAAAGTAGATTTATTTTATGAAGGAATATTTTTTGAAGATTTAAGTTTTGTTTTCTTCGTAGATTATCATAATTATATTATGTTAACTAAATGATCGGATTATCTTTTAGTTAAAGCACAGTTTTTATTGGAGATATTCATATCAAGAATAAAGGAGCATTATTCATTGAAAATTCGAGGGTTTCAGGCTAATGACATTCAACAGATTGTTTCACTTTTCTTTGACACCGTACACTCGGTAAATGCACGTGATTATACACCTGAGCAGCTTGATGTATGGGCAGCAAAAGATGAATTAGATGATAAACTGAAAAGTTGGAAGGCATCAATGGAGCAAAATATCACATATATAGCCGAATTAAACGGCACAATCATCGGATTTAGCGATATGACCCATGATGGGCATTTAGATCGACTATATATTCACAAGGATTTCCAAAGCCAGGGAATTGCTACTAAATTAGTAAATTTACTTGTAACTAAAGCCGGAAAACTTGGAATGGATTACATAGACACATATGCGAGCATAACAGCAAAGCCTTTTTTTGAACATCACGGATTTATTGTAATTCAGCAGCAAAAAGTAGAACTTCGGGGCGTTTCGTTAATTAATTATAAGATGGTGAAAAAATTATTTTAATTCTGAAAGCAAATAAATTTTCACCCATCGAAAAAAATGATTCTGTCTCACTATCTTAAGTAAACTTAGGAATTGAGACTGATTTTATTTCGTTTAGTTTAGGTTCCTAGAATATATATTATGTCGGGGGCGTTGGATGAAAGTTAACTTAACACCTCCATTAATCTATCCTATTCCGGTAGTTTTGATCTTTAACATTATTTAGATCAATGAACCTTATGCTGTATTCAATCACATCATTAATAAACAATTTATGGTCTTTAGCAAATTGTTTTACTTTTTCTAATAAATCCTTATCATATGTTGTTTTATACTGAACACGATCTTTGGGCCTGTTTTCTTTTTTGAATTGAATAGTACCGTCATCCAATACTTTTCTTAAACCGGTTTCCATTAGATAATTAGGGTATGTATTATGATTTTCTGCAAGTTGATTCAGTTCCAGAAGTATTGATTTGCTAATATTCGTTCTAAATTTCACACGAGACTCATCTGTAACATTTACAAGTTTATTATTTACGCTTTTCCACATTGTGAATCTCCTTAAATTTTTTTTAAAATAGTGATAGTTGCCCAGTAACTCTTTGAGTCATACGTTCTCTTTTGTGGGAAATAAAATCCCCATTACAATTTTTATAAATTACTTCTGAAAGTATGACAATATCTTTTTTTCCTTTTACCCAAACTCTGTAGACATTACTGCCAGTTTTAGTTTTTTCCGAAGTAATTTCTGATTTAAGGCTCCATGATTGGAAAACCGAAAGTAATCCATTTGCAAACTTAATACTCGCAGTTGTTACGTTCATTACATATCCCCTATCCTGAACCCATCCATCACCATCTATAACGCCACGAATAAATGATGGCAAAAATTCTTTGGGGACATCCGGAAAAGGAACTATGTGGGATTTTTTTGTAGTGATTCCGAGGACGGATAGATCATTTATGATTTTTAATGAATTTATCATAATCGTTGGAGTAGTTCTAGTTTTTCCAGGCTTAATTAATGAGAAATCAAGATCCATATATCTTGAAATTGCTTTTAAAATTGGTATATCTTTCTGTGTAATTGATAGATATCGAACACTTTTACGATCACTAATGTACCCATCTGTAATAACCAGACCTAAAACCCATGCCATTTCATGACTCCAAGTTAGAAAGAAATCTTCATTTACTTTATGTTTACGTGGTGTAGATCGATTGGTTTCAATACCATGTTTATTTAAGAGCTTTCGGATCCCTCGATCTGTTATTTCTGTGATTGCTGCCATTTCTTTGTATGGTATACCTTGATTATACAATTGAATAATCTGATTATCGGTTATATTTGGATTTCGAGCCATTTTTATCGACCTCCTCTCAGAATTTATTAAATACTATTCTTACTTTCATTATAAGAACATTCGTTTGTAATTTCAAGATATCTCTTTAATCAAGGTACAGAAACTCATCTTTGATAGAATCCTCTATTTGGCTATGTTTTTCCCAGGTCATATCACATATATACCTTGTAAAACAATTGGCTTCTCACGCCCTTTTTGAGTTCCTAGTCCTGTTTGTTTTCCCCACTTAACCTTTTTCCATCATGAATTCTGAAGTCTTGATTTACTGTGTAATTTACATGAGTAGTCTCTTTATAATATGAAGGATCATTGGTAAGGAACATGAGCCAACCTTCTTTACTGTTAAATTCCTCCAAACAAGTGATCTTAACAATATTTAGAACAACAATTGTTTAAGAGGATTGCATTTGACTGAAAAATGTTATAAAAATAGGCTCTTTTCTTAAACTTTGTTGCTAGTTGAAACTAAATTAGAATGGGATTCAAGTTTACCGATGAAAACCGTAGGAAGTTTTTAAGAAAAGAGCACGATACTATTGTTATTTCGGGTTTTTAGGCTAGGTACGAAAAACAACAATCTATGCGAAAACAGCCTAAAAATAAAAAAGCGGAAGCTTTAAAACTCCCACTATTCATATAACGTTTATTATGTCATTTTAGTTTTTAGTTTTTCATTAAATGTTTCCACACACCACATGGCTTGAGTGTTGGTCGCAGACATATTGATGTAGTGGTGTTTACCTATTATATTTATTAATTAATCAAAAATTGCTCCCGTTTATTAAATACAATTTTTCTATTGAATAGTATCGTTGTACTGTGCAGCTAATGAATTTGTTATGTTATTTCTTCCACTAAAATGACCCCAATAGTAAGTCCACTTTTTTACACTCTAGTTATATACGGGAATTAATCAATTCACTCTCTGCTTTTCATCCCTTCTGCTAATGCATTAGAATTCAAATCTTTTTCTTCATAAGATTATCAATGATGTTGTAATAGACCTCTTCATTTCGATTTAAAAGTAACCTGAACTTCTTCCATTTTAATTTTAAAGCCACCAATTCCTTTGATTTGTTTTTTCGTTTAAGCAAACTTCTCCCCTAAGGCCGCAATCTTACGATGTTATTCATATTTTTGTAATAGTAGTATTAGGTCTTCTTGTAATTCTTTTACATTCAAAATACTAATATTATGGATGAATGTATAAAACATCATTTTGTTATAAGTCTGAAAATATACCAATCTGGAATTATCAATCTGTCTACATATATGGAACAGCTAATTATCCATAATATTCCACAGAATAAAATTTTATTGCTTAGAGAAACTTAATAACAAATATTTTTAAAGGTGATGGGTAGCTTGTTTCCTAAAAAGCCAAGGCAAAAAAGTAAAAGTGAACCATTGTCTTCTAAAATTCCTCTAACAGATGAGTTATTAAAGAAATCTCTTGCCAACATGGAAGACTTAGAAATAATAGCCCTTAATACCAACATAGGAACAGTATTTCTCTATTACATAAAAACACTTATTGATAATGAAAGATTAAATGAAGTGATTGTGGAGCCTCTAAATCACTGTTCTAAGGATCAAATTGCTAAATGCCTTATGAACGCAAAAATAGAAAAACTATCAAATCTTGAAGAGGCTGAGAAGAAAATAGTTCAAGGATCTATTTTATTGTACGACCCAACTCAAAACCATTGGTTTGCCACTCTTTTAGAGACGCCTCTCAGCCGTTCCATAGAACCACCTGAAACCGAAACAGTGATTTATGGGGCAAAAGACAGCTTTGTAGAACAAATCGACCAAAATATAACAATGATTCGCCAACGTCTCCCAGTTACTGCTTTAAAAACAGAAACTTTTAATATCGGATCTTTAAGTCGAACAAAAGTTGTAATGATGTATATTGAAGATATAACTAATCCAGAGTTTATCACTATTGCAAGGGAGAAAATTAAGGCAATTGATTTTGACCAATTCCTTGACTCCTCCCAAGTTGCGGCTTTTATGGAAGATCATAAAAATACCCCCTTTCCACAATTTCTGGAAACCGAACGACCAGACGCATGTTCCAACTCACTCGCATTAGGGAAGATAGTATTTTTAGTGGATAAAACGGCCTACGGACTTGTTGGTCCAATAAATTTCTTCCATCTTTTTCAGTCACCTGAAGATTATTTTCTTCGCTGGATTATTGCAAGCTTTTTAAGGTGTATTCGATTTTCAAGCTTTTTTCTTGCTCTGACATTAGTACCATTATATGTTGCGATTACAACACATAATTATGAAATACTTCCACTTCAAATTTTATATGTGTTATTAGAAACGAGAAGTAAACTCCCATTTACACCTTTTTGGGAAGCAACACTAATGTTAATTACTTTAGAAATTATTAAAGAAGCCAGCTTACGAATGCCAACAAAATCTGGCCAAATTTTAGGAGTTATTGGTGGCATTGTTATCGGTCAAGCGACTGTCCAAGCAGGCTTTGTCAGCAATGTTTTTATTGTATTAGTGGGTATCTCAGCAATTGCCTCTTTTTTGGTTCCAAATTATTTAATGACAAAAATAATAACACTTTTACAATTTTTTCTTCTTGTATTATCATCATTACTTGGTATTCCTGGAATTGTTCTTGGGATGATTATCATTATTGCTCATTTGGTGGGACTAACTTCTTTAAAGCAACCCTATTTCGCTCCCATTACGCCCCTTTATCTCAAAGACTGGAATGACCTTTTTATTCGGGGCCCCCTTACGTCGATCAAAGAACGGCCAAGTTTTTTAAGTCCCTTACAAAGATGGCGCATCAAAAAAAGAAGGTGATTCCTATTAAACCCTTACAACTATTTGAAAAATCTCCAGACAAAAGCGGCCCCTATCTTATTTTTTTGGTCAATCGAATACAAGTCCTTTATATGCCTTTAATATTCCAAAAGTATTTAATTCACCCCTATATGATTATAGTGATTATAGGTATCGGGTTTGTATCTCAATTAAACCTTTTTATTTTGTCTAAATGCTGGAAATCTAGGTTTCTTAAGGATGGCGCTGAGGGAATTAGCAAACTTTTCGGAAAGAGAATGATTCGTTTATATGCTTTTATTGGTCTCTTCTTTATTTTTATGAAAATGGCTATCTTCACAATAGGGTATTCTGATATTATGCATCAATATATCTTTCCATCTATAAACAATAATTGGCTAATTTTATTCATTTTTCTTACGAGTTTATATCTTGCATCAAAAGGAATGGAGAAAACATTCCAGTTTGTAGTAATCGTCATGCTTAGCACATTTTGGATCATTTTTGTCTTTATTCCATTTCTTTTTGCACCTATGTCATCCATTCACGATTTATATCCATTGATCCCCAATGATCCTTCCTTGTTTTCTTGGAAAGGAGTTCTCCTTATATGGTCCTCACTGTCAGGACCTGAGTACCTCATTTTTTTGAAGCCATGGTTAACGCATGATAAGAGACAATTCATGTATTTTACGATAGGAAATATGATTTCTGTCCTTGAATACCTTCTTTTGTTCATTGCAGCCATTTTATTTTTCGGGTCCAATTATTTAAGTAAAACCTTGTATCCTACAATTGATATGATCAAGTATCTTCAATCCCCTGTTTTTGAGCGAATGGAAATCATTGTCATTTCCGTTTATTTGTTTTATATCGTATTTGCTTTAGCTCTATTTTTACTTTTCTTTTACGGCCTGTCCCGTTTAGCACTTGCAAAATGGAATCTCCAAACAACCAGAAAGGGGTATCTGTTTTGCGCTGCAGTCATTCTTTCGAGCTTTTTAATATTCTATAACTTTTTATGGAAATTTTCATATAAAGGCTTTTGGGGGTTGGACTTAGAAATCGCGTTAAGTTCCTTGAGTTATCTTATTATTCCGATCATCCTCTGGATTGCCATTAAACGAAAGGAGGACGTTTAATGAAAGGATATAAACCAACTAGTCTTTTATTTGTTTTTTGCTTTTTAATAGTGATGTCAGGATGTAGTCCCTATACTGAAAATAACATAGTTGAGGAAATTGCACCTGTAATCTTCTGGTCGATTAAAAATGATCCAAATGGTCAATTATCAATTACGACATTAGTTCCTCCATTAATAAAAGAAACAAAACAAACCTTTACTTTAAAGGTTGATCTTATCAAACAAGGAGGTAAGGAATTTAATTTAAAGTATTATCGAGAACTTAAAACAGGACAGCTTCGAATGTTGTTTATCAATAAGGAGTTGGCTTTTAAAGGTATTAGAACACTAATCAACACACTTTTTACGGACCCAGACGTTTCGTCTCGCCTGTATATTGTAATTGTAGATGGCGACTTTGAAGCCTATTTAAAAAATCAATTAAGCAAACAACCATCTCTTGATTATTTTCTATATCGAATGTTAAAGCACTACGAAAAGTATAATCAAGGGGACATGAGTATTGTGAATCTTCATGAGTTTATGAAACAGTTGTATTCTCCTTTTCAGGATCCAATTTTACCTGTTTTTAAAGCAGATAAGAACAACTTTACTTATGAAGGAACCGCACTTTTTCATGGGGATAAATTAAAAACAACTATAAATAATATGGATGACCAAATTTTTCAGCTTCTTGGTAATGATCGCTACGTAAAGCTCCTTGCCTTACCAAAGCAAAAGCTCGTTTTAGGCCGAGTTCGTTCAAAGGTAGAATTTCGATTAGATCAGACTACTAAAGTTTTACATGTTACAGATCAAATCAACGGTAGGCTTGAGGAATATCAAGGAAACAAAAATTTACTTAACCAAAGTGAATTGTCTTCACTTAATAAAGAAGTTGAAGTGTATTTAGAACATGAAACAACGGAGTTATTAAAAAATATGCAAAAGGAAAAAGTAGATCCCCTCCAAATTGGTCTACTGACCACATCACCTTTTTTTGAGAGAATGACAAGTAAAGAATGGAAAGATCAGTGGGAAAACATCAAATTGGATGTCCATTTCTCACTAAAGATACAACCTGTAACAACTGGGAACAAAATGTAAACAAACATTTTAAAAAATCTTTGGAATCTTATTAAAAAAACTAGTTATATCTTAAAACTTCTAATTAAACTTTTCTGTCTTTTTCTTCATTAACAATGGGGCAATGTCCTCTTGAACTGTTGCCCCCCCGTTACTAGAAGAAGGAATTAGATTATTCCTCTTATCTCTTCCCAACCATAAACAAGTTCTTTTAGTTTCTTTCCCATAATTTTTGTCTCAACACTTTCAATCTTTTTTGCTCCTAGTGACTCGTAAAAAAGTTTGGAGCTGTTCTCCTCTAACACTAACACTAGCATCGAATATATATCTTCTTCTACTAAGTCTTCAATAATCGGTTTAAGTAACAATTTACCCAGCCCTTTTCGTTGGTGCTCTTTCAATATATAAATCGCATACAATTCGCCTTAAAAATCAGGGTAATTCCCTGTTCTTTCTTTGCCACCATTAGAGAACCCGATAATTTCGCCATCAGCAGTTTCAGCGACGTATACGACTTTATTTGTAATTATGTCGTTCCATTTTTGTTTTCTACTCTCATACGTCATTTTTTCTAAACACTCATCTGGAACAATATTTTTATACGTTGTTTTTCAACTATCGACTTGTACTTTTGCAACAGCTTTAGCGTCATCTAGTTTTGCTTTTCTAATCTTCATACCACACCTCAATCCGTTTATAACTTCTTCCACTAAACTGCTCCGTTAGTTGAAGTACTTAATATTTAAAATATTTTCTATATCTTAGCATAAATAAAAATATGAAACGCTCTGATAATAAATTATTCTACAATTACTCTCACAAAAACGAGGCCAACCAGAAATAACTGGTTTATTTTAGTAAGTCTTTAATAATCAAAATTACTTGCTGCGCAGTATGTGTCTATTTAAAAATTAACAAAAAGGTACTTGAAGAGGCATTCCAATGAGCAAAAGAAGAATTAAATATACAAAAGGTGAATATATAACCGCTGCAATTATTTTGTTGATATTAGCATTAATTCAATACCTCATTATTTTATCATTTATTGCATTAGGAGCTATATTAATAGGAACATACCGATACCTTCTCTATTTAAAGAAGATCAAATTTTCTGGTTAAACTACAATGTGTTATGTTCAAATCTATTTGAACATAACACCCAAGGATGCAGCCTCATAATTCCTTATCCCGTCCCTATAATTATAGGAAGTGAATGAAAAGTCGAGTTTTCGCAAAATCTAATATATATTATGTAAACTAGAAAATTGGATTTTCGGGACGATTAGTTTAGTTATTGGTTCATCCCTATTTATTATCGTTCTCCTTTCAGCTCTCCAATAATTTATAGGTATGGGAAATAATTTATTTTTTATGCTCTCATATTTCTTACTTTAGACAACTTTTCTTTAATAATCGTTTTATTTATATCAATTATGTGTGTTTATAAGTTTTATTTGAACCGTCCCATAAATTCATGTTATTAGCTAATTTTATTTGTTTTGTGTTCTAATTAATGTAAACAAGACAATTATTATAATTGTAAGAAGATTACACTTGCCTCTGAAATGACACTTAAATAAAAAAGGCTGGAGTCTAATCTCCCGCCCAATTGAGATGTTATAATTTCCGCCAACAGAACATAGTAAACTCTTATATTGCCATAATTTTTCTGATTCAAGAGCGATAATTCGGTTCATTTCATTTGAAACTATCATACAAAATCCACTACTATATAACGTTTGCTTTTATCGCTAGACTTTCTTAATGAACTTGCTCCATTGAGAGACTATGCACTCTTAAATAGAACTTTAGAACGTCTTCCAACGCCAGAAGGGGAACTGGCCCAACCAATTCAGTATCGATTACAGAAACCCCGAAAGCACTTGCCTCTGATTTAATCGTTTCAAATACGCGATGAATAGGTGTTTTCGTATAATTTGTCAAGTTCATTGAAACTTGAATTGCGTTTTTCTCAGGGATTTCAAGCGCCATTGCACGGACACATTGGTATCCACCAGTAGCTCCACGGACTGCCTTCACAATTTTCTTACCAATTTCTAAATTTGTTGTATTAAGATTCACGTTGAAAGCGATTAATGGAAAACGTGTACCGGTTACAGTTGCTCCACTCTTTGAATTGAACTCATGTGGACCTTCATCTGGAATCCAGTTAGGATCTTGCATCTTTTCTGGAAGTGCTTCGTACTCACCACGGCGAATGTCAACAAGGTTTTTTCTATCAGGTCTTGTTGCAGCATCTTCATAGTAGAATACCGGAACACCAAGAGAACCTAAATATTTACCAAACTCTTTTGAGATAGCAATAGCCTCTTCTGCCGTAACGTCCTTCATTGGAATGAATGGGCAAACATCAAGAGCTCCTTGACGAGGATGTCTTCCCTTATGAACAGACATGTCAATAAGTTCAATCGCTTTTTTCGCAAAGCGTTTCGCTGATTCTAGAACAGCTTCTGGCTCACCGTAGAAAGTGAAAACGGAACGATTGTGATCTTTATCCGAGTTTACTTCAATAAGTGTTACATCGCCCTTTTCCATTAGTGCATCCTTAATAGCATTGATCTTTACTGTATCAGTACCTTCACTGATATTAAATTCGCCTAATAATGTTTTCATCTTATTTACCCTCTATTTCCGATAGATAGTTTTCAAAATAATTAATTTGCTCATTGAAAAAAGCCACTTTACTTTCGTCTTTTATAATGCCTAGGTTTGCTTTAATATTCATTACACATCCGCGAATGCCTAAAGTAGAAAGTCCAATGCCTATCAAAAGATCAGACTCTGCATTTGTATTTGAAACTCCTTTTAAACTTACACAAAGTTTATGGAGATCCAAACAAAGTTTTGCGTTGTCCATAGGTTGTGTCGCTGCGGTAACTCCAGCAGCTTGAATAGCTGCTTTACGTACTTCCTTCTCTTCGTCTGTTGCCTTTGGTAACTTATATGCATTGATAATTTGCATATAAGCATCAGCATCAGCAACAGATCCAGCCTCTAGTTTTTTCCCTAATTCATCTAACTCATCCGCAATTCTTAAGTATTGTTCATCAGTAAGTCCGTAGTCTTTACCAACACTAAGTCTTGCTACCATTCCTGACAACCCAGCTGCCATTGCACCTGAAATGGATGAAGCAGATCCCCCACCGATTGTTACATCTTTTGTATCAAGGATTTTCTCAAATACTTCTTGATAATTCATCTTTACTTCCTCCTATCAATCTTTAAAAATTTTAATTTATTTATTAACTCAAAATCTTAAATAGAAACTAAAAGTTTTCAATATTACATGGAACAACATTTGTTTAATGATTTTAAGTATCGTTCAGAAACCTTTATACGGCTTGAACAACAATCTTTCCATTCTTAATCACTGTGTGTGTATGGTTCATGCCATAATGATAGTTTAGCTGTATAAAGTTTTCTACGTCTTGAATGACGATATCTGCCTTTTTACCAACTTCTATACTGCCAATTTCACGACCACGATTGATTGCATGTGCTGCATTGATTGTGGCAGCTACTATGGATTCAGCGGGTGTCATCCCCATAGACAAGCAAGCAAGATTCATAGTAAATGGCATGGATACAGAAGGAGAAGATCCAGGGTTTGCGTCTGTTGAGATAGCAACAGGAACGCCCGCATCGATCATTTTACGTCCACGAGCAGCCTCTGCCATAAGGAAAAAAGCTGTTCCTGGTAAGAGCACTGCAATTACGCCTGCATTAGCCATTTGCTTAATTCCCTCATCACTCGCACGAAGTAAATGTTCTGCTGAAATGGCACCTATTTCTGCTGCCAGTTCTGCACCTTGATACGGCTCAATTTCATCCGCGTGAATTTTAGGAATCAAACCTAATTTCTTCCCTGCTTCTAAAACACGTCGCGACTGTTCTGGTGTATACACACCATGTTCGCAGAAAACATCATTAAACTCAGCCAAACCTTCTTCTTTCACTCGTGGCAACATTTCGTTGATGATGATATCTACAAACTTATCTTCTCGGCCTTTGTACTCTTTTGGTACTGCATGTGCGCCCATAAAAGTTGAAACTATGTCAATCGGATGATCTTCATTGAGACGCTTAGCAACGATTAGTTGTTTATGTTCAGTCTCCCAGTCCATACCATAGCCTGACTTTGCTTCAATCGTTGTAACTCCATGACGTAAAAACTTATCTAGACGACGCTTGGTAGCCTGATATAGTTCAACTTCAGAGGCAGCTCTTGTTGCTCTTGTCGTTGCATGTATTCCGCCACCATTGTTCATAATTTCCATATAAGTCGCACCATTTAGGCGCAAATTGAATTCATTTTCACGACTGCCTGCATAAACAACATGCGTATGTGGGTCTACTAGTCCCGGCATTACTATTTTTCCTGAAGCATCGATCACTTCCGCATTAACAGCCTTTAACTCTAGCTCCTCTGTTGGACCAACTGCAGTAATTCGATCATTTTCAATTAGGACTGCACCATTTTCAATAATGTGCAATTCATTCATCTCTTCCTTTGTTGCTGGCTTTTCAGAATGACCCTTAACAGTAATAACTTGATTCGCATTTTTGATAAAAAGTGAACCCATGTTCCCCTCCAAAATGTGAAATAATCTTATATGAATACTTGATATTAATGAATTGATTTTAACTTTTTTCTTACCTGTACTAGCGCTTCAAGTTTACCGCTGTCGCCTAGTACTGATTCTAAACCAGTGTAATAATCGTCAATTTGAGATAGTTCATCTGATAAAAACTGATCGAATAGTATCGATACTTTTTTACTATTGAATTCGGTTAACCGATTTTTCTCTAATCCTAAGTAAGCATTTGCTACTTGATATAAAATTTGTTGAAGGTCATCGGCCATTTTTTGCTTTCCATTTTTCTCAAAAAATTGTTCAGGTGATTTAAAGTGCACAAGTGCTTTAGAAGTTACTTAACAAATTTTGATACTGTTTTCTCGATTAAATCTTCTTTTACAACGTATGGGATTGTAATGTGTCCATCGTATTTTCCATTATAGTCCACACAAACTTCCACAGCATTTTCGTTTCTAGCCCAATTACGTCTAGCAACGCCACCCATTACGTCCCACATCATCGCAGACTTTATGATTGCATCTACTCTTTCGCTTCCGTCTAGAACAAGTCCGAATCCACCATTTATGGATTTACCGATCCCTACCCCTCCACCATTGTGAAGAGCGATCAAGCTCATTCCTCGTGCTGCGTTTCCTGCGAAACATTGTGTAGCCATATCAGCCATTACGTTAGAACCATCTTTAATGTTAGCAGTTTCTCTGAATGGAGAATCTGTTCCACTTACGTCGTGGTGGTCACGGCCAAGCATAATCGGCCCAACAATTCCTTTCCTTACCATTTCATTAAAGTGAAGGGCAATCTTTGTTCTTCCCTCAGCATCTTGGTAAAGAATTCTAGCCTGTGTTCCTACAACCAATTTATTCTCTTTTGCATCACGAATCCAAACCCAGTTGTCTCTGTCTTGGTATCTTCTATCTGGATCTATACAAGCCATAGCTTCCGCATCTGTCTTATCCAAATCTTCTGGCTTTCCAGACAAGCAAACCCATCTGAATGGTCCATAACCATAGTCAAATAGCATAGGTCCCATGATATCTTCAACATAAGAAGGATAGATGAAGCCATCTTTCTCGTCGATTCCATTTTTTGAAATTTCTTGCACGCCAGCATCATAGATTGCTTTCATGAATGAGTTACCATAGTCGAAGAAATAAGATCCCTTCTTAGTAAGAGACTTAATTACATTAAAGTGACGCTTTAACGTTTCGTCAATTCTCTTAGCGAACTGAGCTTTGTCTTTTCCTAGCATATCTGTACGTTCGTCGAACGACATGCCTACTGGGCAATATCCTCCGTTGTATACATTGTGGCAAGATGTTTGGTCAGATACCAACTCTAGCATAATATTATGTTTATCAGCATACTCAAGCAAATCAACAATGTTTCCATGATATGCAATAGCAATACTTTCTTTCTTTGCTTTTTTTTCAAGGGCTAATTTGAAAACTTCTTCCAAATTGTCAGACATCATGTCTACCCAACCTTGATCTTTTCTTGTCTCAATACGAGATTTATCTACTTCAGCAAAGATACCAACTGCATTAGCAATTCTAGAAGCCTTAGGTTGAGCTCCACTCATTCCACCAAGTCCAGAAGAAACGAATATGTATCCAGCAAGGTTGCCATCATTTGGTACTCCTAGGTACTTACGCCCTGCATTTAATATTGTATTAAATGTTCCATGAACGATACCTTGTGGCCCGATGTACATCCAACCACCTGCAGTCATTTGTCCATAATTGGCGACGCCCATTTGCTCTGCTACGTCCCAATCTTTAAGATTGTCGAACATGCCAATCATCAAAGCATTTGTAATAATTACTCTCGGAGCATCAGGCTTAGATGGGAATAATCCTAGAGGATGTCCAGATTCGATAACCAAAGTTTGGTTATCTGTCACCTCTTCTAAATACTTCATGATAAGACGATATTGTAACCAGTTTTGCATTGGTTTTCCAGTCTCACCATAGGTAACAAGCTCATATGGGTAAAGCGCAATTTCAAAGTCCAAATTATTATCAATCATGACTTGAAAAGCCTTACCATCTGTACATTTTCCTTTGTACTCATCAATAGGTTTACCGTAAATTCTACCTGGTGGTCTGTATCGATAAGCATATATTCTACCGTAAGTTACTAATTCTTCCATAAACTCAGGTGCTAATGTCTCGTGCAACTCCTCCGGAACATAGCGAAGGGCATTTTTCAATGCAATTTTTGCTTGCGATTCAGTCAAGCTGAAACCTCGATTCGGGGCTCTTCTCTTACTAGGATCAAAATTTGGGTATTGCGGTAGCTCATTACCTAACTTAATTGTCATCGCATTGCCAATTTGTTCATTTGAAAACATTTGCGTTTTCCTCCTTTCAACTCCAATCTAAAGATTTAAGTTTATTTTACTAGATGAATGCTTATCGAAAAATAGCAAAAAAATGAGAATAGTAGCATAATATTAATCTATTTCTCAAAAACGATTTCTGATTTCCACTTTGTTGGTGTGATGCCAAACATCGATTTAAACTTTCTCGTAAAGTAGTTTGCATCAGGAAATCCAACATAAATGGCGATTTCTTTAATCGATAGTTGTGTATATTCCAAAAGATATTTCGCTTTTTTCATCCTTAGTTCACAAAAAAATTCCCCGAAAGACTGTCCAGTCTCTTTTTTAAATAAATGAGCAAAGTATTGTGGACTTACAAAGCAATGGTTTGAAATTTCACTTAAAGTAATTTTTTTATGATGATTAGCTTTGATATACAAAATTGCTGTCGTTAGGAAAGTTGAATTTCCATAGTGATCTTCACTAGCAATATTAATCGTAACTTTCTGCCAATATTGTACAAGCGTTTGTACAAACTTATCGTACCTGCCTATAAATAGTAGTTCTTGGATCATTTTTGAGTTTTCTACTAGAATTTCAGTAGCATTTTGGCCTATATCGATGAGCATACGAGAAAGTTCATGTACGATTTCGAAAACTTCACTTTTAAATAAATTAACATCACGATGATAAACTTCAGAAAAGATTTCTAAAAGCTCCCTTAAGTATTCGACTGATTTTTCAACATCCCCAATTTTTATCGTAGAAAATAATCTAATCTTCTTTTCTCTGATTATCTTCGATGAAGAAACTGACTTTGATTCTTGCTTTGCCTCGTATACGTAAATTATGTTATTACCTTCAAAAAAACGGTTCTCCAGTGCCCTCCTTGCTTCTTTGAAAGACTTATACATCAAATAAGGATCTTCATAAAATGGTCCTATACCTGCTGATATGGTAAGTCCTGATTTATGAAATTCCTTCTGAATACCTTTCACCATGTTTTGTAAATAATCAACATGTCCCTTTTCGATTGTCCGACAATCAATAAGTAATGCCAAAAGTCCTTCCCCAACCCATACGCTAAGGAATGGAACCGTCGTAAGACTTTTTACAGCGGTTAACAGACTTTGCCCGATGCTTATGTTCCACTCTAAGTCCTTGCTAATTGCTAAATCCGGGTATCTATCAACAGAGAGTAAAATTACTCGCTGTGGTTGAATTTCTATATGGTATTTCATACATAAATCTGCGAAACTTCCCTCATGAATGGCAGTCCCGGAAATCAAAAAGTGAGAAAATAATAGTTGATCAGAATCAAAAACCATAACAAACTACCCCATTCAAATTCTCTTAATATAAAAATTGATAAAATTATCCTATTATTCTATTTATTATAGAAAATGTGCTATTCAATAGCAATAAAATGCTAATTTGGACAAATTCGGGACAAAAGTTAGGTCATTGTTAGACAAAAAAAATATGTATTTTTATAAAATTATTGATTGAAATGACAGTTGAATTGGCAGCTCAATTGACACGATAATTGGCAACGATTTTTAAGCGTACAACGGAAATTGTCCTTTAAATTTTTATGTCATTTTGGGTGTCAATTCTTTATAAAAACTTTAAAAAGCCTTTATATATTTCAAATAATCAATCTAAGATTAAGCATGATAGGGCATCGAAAAGGTTAAGTAGTACTTCAAAAATAAAAAACAATAATGAATCAAGTCAAAGTCCGTCTTCTTCACAAAGTAAAAAAGTCTTTTCTCCTGCACAGAAACATCCACTAAAAATAAATAGGATTGCAAAACTTATACATAATAACAACGTTAGTATTGCGTAAATAATATTCAGCGTTACAGAAGATTTGAACACATTTTTCGTCACTTGTTTTTAGGACATTTTTTTAAGAGAAATACGATGATTCAGTGTATCTAAATATCTAACCTCCACTAAATTTCTGTTTCCTTTCTTTATCAATAAGTAAGTCTTTGTTTCTGCC
This sequence comes from Neobacillus sp. PS3-40, assembly GCF_030915485.1. Taxonomy (GTDB): domain Bacteria; phylum Bacillota; class Bacilli; order Bacillales; family Cytobacillaceae; genus JAUZPL01. Next base: position 195,827 of record NZ_CP133266.1, read on the forward strand.
TGTAATATCAACCCCTTACTGCAAAACTCGAAAAGTTTGATGCTTTGACGTTCTTAGGAACAAGGTTTAAACTCAACCATTACTTGCTTTAGAATCTAATCTAATTGGGCTATAGCATGATGAACCTTACTCTTTTCATTTGGCTCTGTTATTGTTCATTGTTGATTTTCTGCGGGTATACTAGCTTAATCGGAGGAATTCCGTTTATTTTGAAAAAGTAGTGGTTAAGAGGAGAAAATAGGCGGATATTTTCCGCTTAAATAACCTAAAAAAGCCTTTTAATCATGGAAACGTATAGTTTAACAGGAAAAAATCCGCTTATATGTAGGAAAATAAGTGAATTTCCTGATTTAGCAGGAATTTTCCCGTCTATTTTTCAATACCATAAAATCAACATCCAGCTTTAACAAAGCCTTTCATTTAAATCAACATGTAGCTTAGTTTATAAAACTAATTGGTTCCCTAAAACTAGAGTTTAAGAAACCAATTATATAGACTTCAAATTTGGACATTTGTCTTGCTCTTCATGATTTTAATTGACCGCATCAAAATTATTAATCTGCCATTTATTATGGACTTTAACAAAGGTAACATTGTCTTTTTCGTTTATTTTAATGTCAAGAAGAAGAGGAACGGTAAATTGATACAAACGAACCCCTTCTCTGTGGTACAGAAGTTTGACTTTAGCTTCTTTCCAGTTGGCTGAGCTACCGCCGTCTGCATCAGGTTGGGCAAGCTTTCCATTATAAACAATAAAATGGTATTTGTTAAACGCTTTATTAATGGCATTTAACGTATAGGATTCGTTTAAATACTTGATAAGTTTGGCTTTTGTATCAAATTCCTTACTGAAATAACGATACGGGATGCCTTTATAAGTGAACGTTTTGTATTCACTTGGAGAAGAGTGAATCTTTATATTGAATCCTTCCATTGCACTCCAATAATGGTCCCTAGCTGTTAATGCAAGCTTTAAAGCCTGTGAGTTCGTTGGAGAATCTGTTGACGATTTAGCATTGGCACCAGTTCCTAAAGTAAATAATGAAATCACCAAAATCCAAGAAATTATGAGCTTCTTCATCGAGTAAAACCCCTTTCATCGATTTATTTAACCCTCCTGCTATTTTTGACGATTAGAAACCCATTAGGTTTCAGAACGAAAGGTTTTGCCCATCTCTTTCCAAAGGGCGAGATTTTTGTTTCTTCCATTTTGCATATTTTTCAGGCAGACATACTCCACATGGCCTAAATCCCGCTTCAATGGCTGTTTTTTCATCGGCAAAAAAAACTCTATATTTTACATACCCACCCTTCGCAATCGCTCGAAGTGCTGCAGGACAATCCATCTTTCCGTAAATTTTACTCTTGCGGTGCCCACCATAAGTTCCTGGAGTTTCACTTTCATATAAGCACATATCAGGACCAGTTAAAGTTTACTTTTTGTTGGAATACTCATTACTCATCTTATCCATAAATTATTACCTCCTGATTTAATTACGGATTTATACTATTACACTAACAATTTATTTCCCTAACCTTCTCTACAGAAGTGATTGTATCTTCTTTTTTTAGAAAAACAGTAGAAATTCATAACCATTGTTCTATTTATCTATTTTTAGCAACAATATGATCTCATCGGAAGGAATTTTCTGTACAGAAACACCCTTTTTGTGGCTTGATTTTTAATGTTTTTTTACTACTCGGACTCCAACAATCTACCTTTCTCTTTTAATTGTTTAAACTCTCCTTTAGTATCTTTTCATTTTGTTTGATAGGATTCTCCTAATTCATAGGATGACTGCTTTCAAAATAATCAGGTCAATATTTTAAGTATCATTTCCGTAACCAGTATTAAATGATATTAACTTTCCAATTTAAGCATTCACTTCGACTATAAGAACCATAAACTCCTCATTTTTTTTTACCCAATATTACATAAGGTTGCCATTTCACAGAAGAGATCTTAACAATAGTTAAAACAACAATTGTTTAAGAAGATTGCTTTTGATCGAAAAATGTTATAAAAAAAAGCGGAAGATTTAAAACTCCCACTGATTCATATAACGTTAATTATGTCAAAGAAGACATAGGTTTTTCCTCTAACTTTTTAAGAGTTACATCATTTCACTATTGCCATCCCATCAACATTCTTTTCCAAAGTTATCAAGCAGTGCACGCACTTCATCAGTTGATTTCGTGTTCATCAATTGATTTCTTAATTCACCAGCTCCACGGAATCCTCTGACATAAATTTTGAAAAAACGATGAAGCCCTGTGATTGAACGAGGTAGTGCTTCTGCATATTGATCTTGAAGATCAAGCTGCAGTCTTAAAAGATCAAGGTACTCTTTATGGCTATGCTCTTTTGGCTCTTTTTCAAAAGCAAAAGGATTTTTAAAAATACCTCGCCCGATCATAACCCCATCAATACCATATTGTTCAGCAAGCTGCATCCCAGTTTGACGGTCAGGAATGTCTCCATTGATTGTTAGTAGCGTATTTGGTGCGATACGGTCACGTAATTTTTTGATTTCCGGAATTAACTCCCAATGCGCATCTACTTGGCTCATTTCCTTTCTTGTACGTAAATGAATAGAAAGGTTCACAATATCCTGTTTTAAAATATGCGTTAGCCACTCCTCCCACTCATTTACATCGTTATAGCCAAGTCGTGTTTTCACACTGACTGGTAGTCCGCTCACTTTTGCCGCTTGAATAAGTTCTGCCGCAACGTCTGGACGTAGAATAAGGCCACTACCTTTCCCTCTCGATGCCACATTCGGTACAGGGCAGCCCATATTAATATCAATGCCTTTAAATCCTAGCTCTGCCATGCCAATACTTATTTGACTGAAATATTCGGGATTATCCCCCCAAATATGTGCAACCATTGGCTGTTCATCTTCAGTAAAAATCAAACGGCCACGCACACTGTTCATGCCCTCTGGATGACAATAGCTATCCGAGTTTGTAAACTCTGTAAAAAATACATCCGGTCGACCTGCTTCACTTACAACGTGACGAAAAACAACATCTGTCACATCTTCCATTGGTGCAAGTACAAAAAATGGCCGTGGTAAATCACACCAAAAATTATCTATCATTTCAAACTCAAATCCTCTCACTATAGTTACAATTTCAAACTCTCGGTCAAAAAATATAAAGCCAAATGTTCTACTTCTTTTACACTTATATCATGCTTAATAACTTATTATCAAACACACGTACATTTGGACATTTATAATTTTGTGAAAAACTATTGTGAAAATCGGCAATGTGAAAAGTGTAAATACAAAGGCAGATTATTTTCCTTCACATACTTCAAGATTGCCTTCTCGTATTCTGAATTCGCTGTTAATACAGCAAGATTGCCAACCTTTAAATCTGGATCTACTTCCTTAATATAATTTACTTATATCATTCTACACTCTTTTAACAAGGCAGTTATAGCATTCTGGTTTAGCGTTATGAATGTGAATATACTCAACTTCTTTATTATCAAAAATTTCATCTAACATTTCCATCAAATTTCCGCCTTCTGTAACCCTTGCATCTACCATCATCGAGTCGCCGAAGAACTTTGGGTGAAACTCGATTTCCTACGTTGCATGGCCAACCTTTGACGAATCATAACACGTTGTGTCAGAAGTTGAAATCGTGGTTCAAGTTAACGGCAAGCTCAAAGCAAAAAGCAAAGTCGCAAAAGATTTGTCGCGCGAGGAACTTACCGAAGTAGGGAAAGCTGCAGTTGAGCTTAACGGCAACATCGTGAAAGTCATTGCTGTGCCAAATAAACTGGTGAATATCGTGGTGAAACCGTAAAATGAATTTTTAAAAAATTTGTCAAATTTGTCAGATTTTTTTCACAAATTTATTCATTGATGTAGCTGGGTTTTAGCAAAAGTTTAACAAAGTTTGTGAATTATATGTTACTATATAATCGCTTGCAAAATCAGGAGTCCTTTTACAAGCAATTCTTTTAGTATTTAGGAGGGCATTATGGAAAATCCATTTATCATAGCACTTGAAGCGATTTTAGGTCGCAAATATATAATTACCAATCCCTCAAAAACCTTGCGTTATCGCAAAGGCTATCGCTCGGGACGCGGGGATGCACTAGCTGTTGTCAAGCCAGGAAATTTGACAGAGCTCTGGCAAATCCTAAAAACGGCTGTCAAATTTGACAAAATCGTCATTATGCAAGCGTCAAACACAAGTTTAACAGAAGGATCAATTCCTGCAGGCGGCTATGATCGTGAGGTCATCATTGTGTCAACAACAAGGATTACACACGTTCAGTTGATCAACCGAGGCAGTCAAGTTTTGGCCTTTCCGGGCACAACACTCTATACACTTGAAAATGCGTTGAAACCGCTCGGGCGAGAGCCGCATTCTGTGATTGGCTCGTCTTGTCTCGGTGCGTCGGCTATCGGCGGGATTTGCAATAACTCGGGCGGCTCGCTCGTCAAACGCGGCCCTGCTTATACGGAGCTGTCGCTTTTTGCCCGCATTGATGAAAATGGCGAGCTGCAGCTGGTGAATCACCTTGGTATCGACTTAGGCGATACACCTGAGCAAATTGTTGCCAATCTTGATGCTGGAAATTTCGATCCGAATGCTGTCCCAGAATCGCCAAAACACGGGCACGATCACACTTATCAAACGCGCGTGCGCGACATTGACGCAGATAGCCCAGCTAGATACAATGCCGACCCCAATCAGCTCTATGAATCTTCAGGTTCTGCTGGCAAAGTTGCCGTGTTCGCCGTGCGGCTCGATACTTTCCTGAAAGAACAGAATGAAAGGGTTTTCTACATCGGGACCAATACCCCGCGCGTGCTAGAATTGATTCGGAGAAAAGCACTGACGGAGTTCGAAAGTATCCCTGTCGCTGGTGAATACATGCACCGTGAAATCTACGACATCGCCAAAAAATACGGCAAAGATTCATTCATTGTCATCAATAAACTTGGAACTGACCGTTTGCCCTTCTTATTTGGCTTGAAAGCTAATACAGAGCGGATTTTGGACAAAATGAAAATCTTCAAGCCTTATCTTCCTGACCGTATCTTGCAAAAACTAAGCTATCTTTTCCCAAACCATTTGCCAAAAAGAATGGAAGAATTTCGCGAAAAGTATGAGCACCATCTGATGCTCAAAATGTCAGGCGCAGGTAGCGCTGAGGCTGAGGCTTATCTGATGGCACTTTTTAAAGAAGCTGAGGGTGATTTCTTTGTTTGCACTCCAGAAGAAGGATCGGCTGCGTTCTTGCATCGGTTTGTGGCGGCGGGCGCTGCGATTCGCTTCCAGGAGGTGCATCAAGACGAAGTCGAAGATATTTTGGCGCTTGATATCGCATTAAGGCGAAATGATATGGACTGGTTTGAAGAGCTGCCTGAGGAAATCTCGAGCCAGATTGAGCATAAGCTTTACTACGGACATTTCATTTGCCATGTGCTGCATCAGGACTACATCCTGAAAAAAGGGGTCGATGCGCATGCCTTGAAGGAAAAAATGCTGGAGCTTTTGGATGCGCGCGGTGCGATTTATCCAGCGGAGCATAATGTCGGTCACCTCTATGAAGCCGCACCATCACTGGTTGAACACTACAAAAAAGGCGACCCAACTAACAGCTTCAACCCAGGAATCGGGAAAACATCGAAACTTAAAAATTGGGTTTAATCATCATCACGTAATACCATTTTAAGAGTACACGTTTTGACAAATTTGGTTTTCAAGTAAAACGTAGAAAATAAGCTACATTTCATTTTGGTACGATTGAAAAAGGAAACTGAGAGTCCACTAAAATGTACCCTATAGAGTAGACACTTAAAAAAAGTCTACCTATAGGGTGCTTTTTTGTATAATTAAGAAATACAACAGAGAAAAACAACACGGAGACGGAGAAAAACTATGAGTAAAAAGATTTTTACAGAGAAAGAGATTAAGTTACTATCATCTAATAAATACGTTAAATCAGTTAGCTCAAAAGGAATCACTTATACGGATGAAATGAAGCATCTATTTATAGCGGAAAAAGAGAAAGGAAAGTTCGCCAGAGAAATTTTTGAAGAATGCGGATTTGATGCAGATATTTTGGGGATGGAGAGAATTCATTCAGCTAGTAAAAGATGGCAAAAAGCTTTCAAAGAAAATGGGATAAGTGGTCTACGTGATACTCGAGCTGGAAATTCAGGGCGTCCAAGAGAAAATGAACTTACTTTAGAAGAGAAAAATGCTCGTCTAGCAGCACAAATTAACTTACTAAAGGCGGAAAATGAACTTTTAAAAAAGATTCGGTTTGCAGAAAGGGGGATGAGAAAGTAGTCCTCCTTCCTTGCCAAAAATATGTCCTCATTCGTTCAGTGATTGAAAAATATCAACTTAAAGACATGGTGAGTTACTTGTGTGAAATAGCAGGTGTTTCAAGAAGTGGTTATTACAGCTATTTCTCAGCGAAGTCACAAGAACAAAGAAAACGAAAAGATGCAGAAGATGAGAAAGTAAAGGAGATTATCTTAAAAGCGTTCAATTTCAAAAATCGTAAGAAAGGTGCTCGTCAAATCAAAATGACTTTGGAGGGTCAATTTAATGTTGTCTATAATTTGAAGCGTATTCGACGGATCATGAAGAAGTATAACATTAAATGCCCCATCAGAAAGGCAAATCCTTATAGACGAATGATGAAAGCTACACAAGAACACAGAGTTGTCCCTAACCTATTGAACCGTCAATTTAAGCAAGATACGCCTGGAAAAGTGCTTCTTACAGATATCACATATTTATTTTATGGAAAAGGTCAAAAGGCTTATTTATCAACGATAAAAGATGGTTCTACCAATGAAATATTAGCCTATAATGTATCAGATCGCATGACTATCGACTTGGCAACAGACACCCTTTTAAAGTTAAAGAAAAATAGAAACTTCAAGAAAGCAAAAGATGCCTTAATTCACTCAGACCAAGGAGTTCACTACACACACCCGGACTTCCAAAAGTCAGTAAAAAAACTAGGATTACGCCAATCAATGTCAAGAAGAGGAAACTGTTGGGACAATGCCCCCCAAGAATCATTTTTTGGTCATTTCAAAGATGAGGCATACATAAAGCCTTGTGAAAACTTAGAAGAATTAAAACGTGAGATTAAACAATATATGACGTATTACAATCTCTACAGATACCAGTGGAATTTAAAAAAGATGACCCCTGTTCAATACAGAGATCATCTTCTAAAAACTGCCTAGGTTTTTTAAAATGTCCTTTACAAAGGGTACACTTTACACGGGCTTTCAGTTTTTTTATTTTAGATTTCCAATGAAAACTTCGCTAACGTTAGCGATTGCTTATCTGTAAATATACAATTTGATATTTTATACACCTAAATGCTCAATGAAATCCACTTTAATGAATGAATAAAGTTAAATATTGCTTAAATCAAAAAAATAATTCATGAGCTTAACTCTGAATTATTTCTTCAATGATCTTTTATACTTATTCTTTTGCATTTGGTATAGGACTATCTTTATATGTTAATAGCCTTATGCATTTTTACCACTCGTATTGAATTTAATTCTTCATCTTCTGCACCTTGCACCGGAAGACCAGCGTCTATGTTTTTTCTAGTATATACTAAATTTTCTTCTGTAATTATTTCACCTGGAATAAAAATAGGAATTCCAGGTGGATATACCATCACAAATTCTGCTGAAATTCTTCCTGCTGATTGTTGAAATGGAATTACCTCTGTTTCTGCATAAAAGGCATCTCTAGGTGTTAAAGCCAATACTGGAATTTCTGGCAATAATACTGAAGTAACTATATTTAAATCTGCCTGGTATTTAAATTCCGCGGAAAGTTCCTTTAATGCCTTAACAAGGATGTTCAGATCTTCAAAGGAATCCCCAAGAGTAATGATACAGAGAATGTTGTATAGATCAGATAACTCTACTTCTATATTAAATTTTTTACGAAGCCAATTCTCGGCTATATAACCGGAAATACCTAGCTCTTTGACTGAAATAAGCAATTTCGTTGGATCCATGGCAACTGCTGCATCTGTTCCTAAAACTTCACTTCCAACACAATAAAGGTGATCGATTTGATTGATTTTAATACGTGTTTCTTCTGCTTTCTTAATAGTATCCTCTAATAATGTCAGTCCCTTAGTTGCTAGAGACTTTCTGGCAACATCTAAAGATGCCAATAACAAATAAGAGGTCGAAGTTGTGGTCAACATACTTAAAATTGTTTGCACACGCATTGGCGAAACAAGATTCCCCTGCAAATTTAAAATGGAGCTTTGGGTTAACGAACCACCTAGTTTATGCACACTCGTAGCCGCCATATCCGCACCTGCCTGCATAGCAGAAAGAGGAAGATCGTGATGGAAGTGGATATGTGCACCATGCGCTTCATCTACGAGTACTGGAATATTATAGGAATGGGAGAGATTAACAATCTTTTTCAAATCGCCCGAAATTCCGAAATAAGTTGGATTAATGACTAATATCGCTTTCGTATCCGGATTTTGTTCTATTGCTCTCCCTACAGATTTAGGTGTTATCCCATGTGAAATACCAAGGATTGGATCAACTTCAGGGTGGATAAATATAGGAATTGCACCTGATAAAACAATTCCGCTCATGATTGATTTATGAACATTTCGTGGTACGAGGATTTTATCTCCAGGACCACATACAGACATTACCATAGTAATAATTGCACCGCTTGTACCTTGAACGGAAAAATATGTGTGATTAGCTCCAAATGCTTTAGAAGCTAATTCTTGGGCATTTTTTATTATCCCCTTAGGCATATGAAGATCGTCTAAAGGACCTATATTAATTAAATCAATAGAAAGGGCGTTATCACCCATAAATTCTCTAAATTTCAGATCCATTCCCTTCCCTTTTTTATGGCCAGGGATATGAAATTGAACCGGATTTTTTTTTGCATGATCAACTAGAGCGGTAAACAATGGAGTTTCAAATTGTGACAGCAATGAATAGTACACCTCTTTTTATAATCAAAAATTTGCGTTATTTATAAACTCAACAAATCAAGTTATCATTTTTTTGCTATATGTTTCACAATAAAACTTTTATCCTACTTTTTATTTATACGAACCAGGTTAAATTGTTTGCGATATAAATGGTAGATCATTTCTTCCTCGTTGCATTTTATAGAATCAGAAAAATATTGAGAACTTCCAATCTATTGTTTTTTCATCATCCCATCTCATTGGCTAAACTATTTTATTTTTCTGCCGTCTTTGCCGCAACCGCTCCTAGTATCAGTGCCCAAACAGGTGCGCTTATGTGCAGGAAGGATACCTGTGATAATGCAATAAGAAACGAAGTTAGTGCACTTAATTTATACCGATTTCCTGAAAAGCCCTTCTGCAAGCTGGAAATAAGAACACCGATTAGTGAAAATCCAGCCAGTAAAGAAACAAACGCCTGTGGAAATGATTGAATGAAAGGAACGATTTTCCATGCAAATATTCCAAAGACTAATGTTAGGAATCCAGATAATAAGGAAGCAATATAACGTTTTGATTTTGTGCCAGCGTCTGTATCAGAACAGATAGATGTCATCATACCGGCGATATTTGCGCTTTGTCCACCCAAATAGCCGGCCATGATTGAAAAAAGCCCACTTAAGGAAATGATGTTGCGAATAGGTGGTTCAAATTCTAAACTCTGCAATGCCCCTATACCTGGTGCTGCATCATTGCTTAGTATTAACATCGCGAGCGGGAGAGCAAGTGTTATCAACCCCATCCATGAAAATTCAGGCATTTGCAATGATGGAAAGAAAAAGTCAATATCCTTTGATTCTATGCTTAAATTTCCAATTGAAAACAGTGTAATAAAAGCTACAATAACAGCTACCAAAATTGGTGGAACACGCTTACTTAATCTAGAACATATAAAAAAGAAAAATAAAGCTGGCCCACCTACTAATGGCATTGCTTTAACAGATGGTATAATCTGAATAACGTAACTTGTAACTAATCCCGCTAGCATAGCTGAAATCACTTCAATTGGGACCCAGTTAATAAACTTCGAAAATAATCCCGAAATACCGATAATATATATGATCAATCCTGACATTACAAACCCGCCAATTAGTTCCGGGTAAGTAATATGAGAAGTAACAGTTGCTAAAAAAGCTACACCAGAAATCGTGTTTCCTGCAGTGATTGGAATGCGATATACTAACGACATAAAAATCCCTAAAATTCCACTAAAAAAATAGTCTGCAAATATCCAATTGATCGTTTGATGATCTGTAAAGTGGCCTGCATGCGCTGCTTTTAATATAATTAAAACAGGCCCTGTCATCACCAATATACTGGAAATCAGCCCAGAAGATATGTTTTGGCTTGTTATATCTTGGAGAAATGTAAATCTCCCATTAAGTTTTGAATGCGAGAGACCTAAACGGTTTTTAGCTTGCTTTTCTATTAATCGCATTTTCGCTACTATATCCTTTTCATTTATTTTCTGAGAATGAAGATAGGTGTACCTAAAATGTAAACCATACATGCCTTTTGAAATTATATTTATCCCAGCTCTAGTCCCTCTCCACTTCTTCTAGTAAATCCTTCACTCCCTGATAAATAAACGCAAATAGCTCTTCAATATCTTGTTCCTCCACACAAGAGAAGGCTATTCTCAATAGACCTATTTTTTTATTTTCAATGGAAGGATTATCTTTTTGCAATTTTTCTTTCCAAGCTTCGCGTAATGCCAACTTTCCAGCAGGAGGGGTATATGGGTAAATATCCGATGGAGAGTATCCCATAAAATGATCTTGTATATGCTGAAAATACATTGGGTTATTACCTTCTGTTGCAATGCCGATCGTTGCATTAAAACGATAAGCTTTTTTACTCGCTTCAGCACTTTGACTTAGAATCCCTTTTGGGTAGTACAAATTTTTCTCCAAGTTTGAAAGCATATCGTAAATAAAAGGATTTTCACATTTTAATATTTCATTTAGGTTTTCAGCCAACTCATTCATTTAGACTCCCCCTGTCTACCGTCAAAAAGGATAGCTTGAAGCTCTTCTACCAAAGTGTTCTGCTCCCCTCTTGATCATCCAGTAGTAGAACGTTGACATAATCACCTTTACTGAAACCACGGGTACCTCCGGGCAAGATTGTAAGAGAATCAGTTTTTGCTAGGCTCATAACAATATTAGACTTATCGATTCCAACAGGAGAGGTTATTAATTCTCCATTCTCAACATGCAGCTTGCTCCGAACAAAACGAGTAAATGGATTTGGTCTTGGAAAATCCGCTCCAAATTTCACCCATTCAAATTTCAAAAAAGAATTTTCACAAAACAACATTTTTCTAATAATTGGCCTTACAAACAACTCAAATCCAACGTAACTTGCTGAAGGATTCCCTGAAAGCCCAAATAATAATTTCCCACTTAATACTGTTACTGTCGTCACACTACCAGGCCTTATTGCTACTTTATTAAAAAGCACTTCCCCTTGCAGCCTTTTATATATTTCTTGCATATAATCATAATCCCCGACAGATACACCGCCTGTGGTTATTAATATATCTACTTCTTTTAATGTCTCAGAAATTTTTTTAAAACAGGTTTCAATTTCATCAGGGAGTTTTCCAAAATAAATAGGCTCGGCTCCTGCCCTGTTAACCTGAGAACTTATCATATAAGAATTGCTATTTCTTATTTTTCCATCCTGTAATTTCTCATCAACATCAAGAAGTTCTGACCCAGTTGCGAAAATGCCAACTTTCGGTTTGACAGATACATTAACTTCAGCATAACCAAATGTGGCTAGTACAGCTTTCACTCCTGGATTAATTCTTGTCCCCTTTTTAATCAATAATTCTCCACTTCTTGCTTCTTCTGCTTGATAGGAGATATTCTCCCCTTTTTTTATGTTACGTTTTATAACGATATATTTTTCACTGTTTTTTTCAATTTCTTTCACAAGTTCCAGCATAATGACTGCATCAGCACCTTTAGGAACCATTGCGCCTGTCATAATTCTTGTTGCTTCAAATGGCATCAATTCCTGTTTCGGAACCATTCCAGCACCGAGTTCTTCCATCACTTTCAATTCAATCGGTGTATGAGGAGAAACTTGCGATGTATCTTCAGATCGTATAGCATATCCATCATATCCTGATCTGGTAAATAACGGAGCATCATGTGTTGCGAAAACATCTTCGGCAAGGAAACGATCATCACAATCATCGATTGAAATTCTTTCCACTGCACCATTTAAGGAATGTAACATGATTTTTTCTATAGCAAGTCCAATTTTAATAGGGGATCTTATTTCCAGCATAAAATTCACCTCAATTTGATCATTCATTAATTAATGATAGTGAATATAGAAAAAAAGGGATGATCCAATTGTGAGAGATTTGGCTCATCCACTTTATAAGTTGTTCATCCTAATACATCAAATTTAGGATTTTTTCCTCTTACTTTATAGCCTAAAAAGAGCCTTTCCTTTAGGACCTTGCCTTGCATTTAAACAAAAATCAGACAAGTAATGGTCAGCAGTCATTTTTTCAATCGTTTGATTTTCTATCTTTATGACATGTGTTCCAACCCTTTCAATTTCAGAAAGATGGTGAGAAGAAAAAATGATTGTTATCCCAAGTTGATTTAAAGAGTGGATATCCTCAATAATTTCTAGTCGGCCACAAGGGTCAATTCCGGAGGTTGGTTCATCTAAAATGATAAGCTCCGGTTTACCAAGAAATGCGAGACTTAATCCTATCCTTTGTAGCATTCCTTTTGATAACTCCTTTATCTTTTTGTCTCTATAATTAGACATACCCGTTAAATCAAGTGCTTTTTCCAAATCGTAAATATAGCCTTTTTGAAGGGATGTGAAAAATTCAAGATTCTCAAACACAGTAAGTTGCGGATATAGCTGAAATTTTTCAGGCAGAAAAGAAATTTTGTGCATACATTTTCTTGATTTTGTTATGTCTTCCCCTAACACCTTTACAGTACCCGTGTATCCTGGAAGAAGTCCTAATATGGTTTCAAAAAATGTTGTTTTTCCTGCACCATTTCTCCCAGCTATCACACATACTTCACCTTTTTTTATATGGAGGTTCACATCCTTTAGGACATGAAATTGTTTATACCATTGGTTAACATCTGAAAGCTGTATCATTCTTTCAATCCTCCATTCTTTAAAACAAATAACCCGAGAACAAAAAATCCACCCAAATAAAGAATTAGATTTAAAGATAAAACAAGAATTGGAGAATGAAATGTAATATGGTCAAAGAGTCCGCTAAAGCTATCAAGATTATAAACATCAAGTCCAACGTATAGAAAATAGCGCATAGTGTTAATAGGTGAGAGAAAGTAAAAGATAGAAAACACAAACACGTCGCTTGATTGAATGTTCGGTACAACGTAAATCAGAATTAAATCGTAAATAAAAAGAAAAAAGAACCAAATAATTAAAATATAAGAAAGAAGCTGTAACCGGTTTTCTGTTATGCATCCCAGAAAGCTTCCTATTTGATTAAAAATCATCGCTAAGAAAAGAAGGGAAAGCAAAAAATAAAAAAATGGCCAGAATGAAACTTGGACAAAAAATTTACTGAACACAAAGACTAAAAAATAGGAAATCATCAAAACGAAGCACATGATAATATGGGCTGTAATGGATTTCCACCATAGAAATTGAACAGGTGTTACATACCGAGTCAGCAAAATTGGCATCGTCTTTTGCAATCGTTCCTGTTGAATAGAAAATGATGATAGAATCATAGACAGCAACGGGACGAAATAAATATTTGCCTTAAACAATGGAACGAAAATTTGAGGAAATGATAATTTTGAACTATAGCTTAATACCTGATAAACAATTATCAATGATATAAATAGAATCAGAAAGAAAGATGAGATTAATATCTTACTTCGATACATTTCTCTCCAATCTTTTATCAAAAATGGCATAGAATGTTCTCCTCCTTATTAGCAGGAATATCAAGAATGCAAAATAAAACAATATATTAAAAACCGTTCCGTTTTCTTTTTTCGACTGCAAAAAAATGGGGTGAGGATCATTGATTTGCGTATAATCATTGGAAATGGTTTGTTTTACAGTATCAAATATAGTTAAAGAAGGGCTGTCCAAAAGTAAATACCCCAATTGATTCTGAGCCAGAACCTCTCCAAACGAAGAAGAATAAGTATAAGGTTTATCTCCAATCCCATTATTGTCCAAATCAAAGAAAATGTTACCTGACCAGGAATTTCCAATTCCATGGTCACTCCAGTTATTTCTGTCAATCTGTCCGTTTGAAATGTACTGTATTACATTGTCATTAAATTGATTTCTAGTAAAACGGTTTTGAATGGAGCTTGTCCAGATTTCAATTCCAACTTTGTTATGAGCAATTTCATTATTAGAAAATAAATTTCGATTCGATTGATCTGCAAATAGGCCTTTTTGATTCATTGTCATCTTGTTATTTTTGATGATATTATCATTTGCAGATTGTAATAACAGTCCAAATGAAAGCATTCCGCGATTATTATAAAATTGATTATTTTCCAATTTAATCCGATTTGAATACATAATTGCTGCCCCACCGATATTATTATAAAATCGGTTATTATAAAAAGAATTATCGTTTGAATACATATAATGAAGTCCATAGCGTACATTGAAGACATTGTTACGTTGTATCAAATTTTTTCCTGAAAAGGAAAAGTACATGCCGTCTCGTGTTTGAGAAATTTTATTGGCTATTAAACGATTTCCATTTGAATAAAACATATGAACCCCGTTTCCTCGGTCCTCAGTACGGAGTTTTTTGATTCCCGTAATCGTATTTTCAGATACAGTATTTTGATTTGCCTTTTCTAAGTAGATACCATGAAGGGAATCCTCAATCTTATTTTTGACAATATGGTTCATATTCGATCGTACTTTTATTCCCGCATCATCACTTGTCAACATTCTTCCACTATTTTTCACAATAAATCCTTTTAAAGAGATTCCGTCTGCTAATAAAGTGACAACATCACCATTTCTGTTACCAACAATCGTGACCTTTCCATCTGCTACTAATGAAACCTTTTTTTTAATTTTTAGATTCCCGTAATAGATTCCGGGAGGAACAAGAATCTCCTCTCCAATTCCAGCTAATTGAATTTGATGTTGAATTTCTTCCGTTGTTTTTTTATCATCATTTATAGCATTTGTAGTCACTGGAATAACAAATAAAAATAGAATTAGAGATAAAAGTGCTTTATTCATTTTCTAAATCTCCAAGCGGCTATTACCATAAGCATAAAGGACAGACCCAATAAGTATGCTCCTAATTTGAAGCCCATTGTTGTGTGAAAATTAGCTATTTGATTCTCCCCGACCATCGGTGGTATGAAAGGTTTATAATCAATTGGAGCTTTTGGATCAAGATGCATACCGAAATCGGATAACCAGTGGTAAATATCGTATAAACCCAGTACACCTGCAATACAAAGTAAGCCCAGAACGATTACTCCATACTTCATCTTCCCTGTAAATGTGACAAGCAGAGACAAGATGGCAAATGCAATAAGAACGATAGGAATAATTTTTAACTCAGCAAAATCCTTTCCATTCACTTCCTTCATTCCAATATAATGGTTTAAGGTATTAAGAATGTCTAAGTCATTCATATTTTCCAGTTTTGTTGGATAAACAACTAAATGCAAGCCTTCTGGATACTGCGGGGCCACTAATGTCATACCCCACCATGGGAAGAAAATCGATATAATTAGTAATGCAGCGGCTACAGCAAACAAGATTTTCCCTATTGGATACAGTGAACTTTTCCATATTCTCACGATATTGATGACCTCCTAAGGCTTTATAAAGGACCGTTTTAAAAAACACCTTAAAATAAAGTAAACTTTCATCAGCGAGGCTTTTTTACCTCCCCACTGATGATTAGTTGAACAAATTAGGCTTTTACGGGCAGTTATCCCAACCTTCAAATTTTCGATTTCTTTAATCTTTGTAGTGGAGATATAAAGCCCATTCATCCGAGATAATTTATTTTGGTTTTACTAATAGGTATCCAGTCATTTCCTGATGTAAAGCTGAGCAGAAGTTTGTGCATGCCAATGGGAATACCCCCGACTGGTCAGCGGTAAATTCAAAAGAGTTCGTTTCTCCTGGCTGGATTTCCATGTTCTCGTTATATGATGTGATTCCAAGACCGTGAGTAATGTCTTCATCTAAATCAATATTCGTTATATAGAAAGTAACTTTGTCGCCCTGGTTTACATGAACGACGTCAGGAGTCTTACTTTTTGCATCAAAGACAAAGTGAGAACGCACCGCTATCCCGTAAACATCAACTTTATTTCCATGTCGCACGATATGTGCATCTTTTTCTTTCCACACAGAATTAGGTCGTTTCGTGTCTTTTGGATAGACTTCAATTGTTTTTATTTTATCTGCTTTCACCATTTGTGCGTAGTGAGGTTCTGGGTCCGCAGGAGCACTGTAAAGCATCTTCATTTTCTCCCCAGAAATATCGATTAACTGCAAACTTTCCGGATGTGACGGTCCTACAGATAAATAAGAATCCTTTGAAAGTTTATTTAAAGCGACCAAATAATTTCCGTCAGGTGATACAGAGTCACCTTCTGCTGCAGCCGCGTGGCCTGGTGAATATTGAACAGGGATTTTGTCAATGACTTTACCAGTTTTAATATTAAATTTAGTTATTGCACTATCAATAAACAAGGTAGTATAGGCATTTCCACGACCATCAAATTGTGTATGTAATGGTCCTAAACCTACTTCAACTTCTTTATGGCGAACCGACTCATACTTAATAACCGGTAAACCTTTGGCCTCGCCCTGAAAATCTTTATTTTTTATCGCTTTAAAAGTCTTTTCCCAGTCGTAAATTGTTGCGGTTGGCGATAGCTTTCCACTTGAGATATAATATTTTCCATCTGGAGTTACATCAACACCGTGTGGGCTTTTAGCCACTGGGACAAGAAAAACATATCCAGGTGTTTTCACTGGATCAAACATTTTCGCTCCATTAATTACGCTGTAGCTTCCTTTTGCAACTTCTTTCTCGATCCCTTTCCAGTTGAAAATAACCAGATAATCGCGGTCGTTTTGAGAAGCGCCGACTTCCAGGGTTGTATTTGCTTCTTCTGTATTATAAGTTGACATGACCCCCCAACCGTCGGATGATTTTTTCCCTGCGTCCGACAAATCATAAGACCATGGCGGAAGCATTACTTCCCAAGCTAGGTGTAATTTTTTCTTATTGAAATCGTATTGTACAGCCCCCATAACGCCTTTATACTTCTCTTTAAACTGGCTTACGTCAGCATATTCATGTCCGATTGGTGCTGAAAATCGAGTTGGTAAAAATATATATTCCGAGTTAGGTGTTACAAATGCTGCACAGTGTGGACCATTTAAATTTGCAATAGGTCCCAAAATGTCAACAGTTTTAAAGGTTTTAAGGTCAATAGCAGCAGCCCGATTATTTTGAATATCTGTTGCAAATAATGTACGGCCATCATACTCCCCTTTTGTCTCACTAATGGCAACATGGTGAAGATCTCCCCATGTAAATTTACCTAACATTTTTTTGGATTCTGTCGTCCATCCGTACCCTGCGGCTGATTCAGGCGTAAAGACAGGGATTGTACGGATACGCCTCATAGATGGAACACCGTATACAAAAACATTACCAGAGTGGCCACCAGAAGCAAAAAGGTAATACGTATCCAGCTTTCCTGGTGGAACATATGTTTTTTCGGCAGCTGATTCATTTGCTCCTAACTTTGAGTTATTTGCTGAGTTAAGTTGCTTAAAGTTTACAAAAAATACAACAGCAATTAAGACTCCTACTAACAAGCCCGAAATGAGTGGTGTAAACCACCCTTTTTTAACTCCATTCATTATTTCCCCCCTACTCTTCTGTTAATAGCTTACTGATTTTATCTTTTTGTTCCCCAGTTAGCTTCAGGTTTCCAAGAACTCCTGCCATAACTGGACTTTTTGGATTATCCAAATAATCGCGAAGTTTCATTCCGTATTTATCCTTAATAACTGTTCCCATCATTGGTTTCGTTAAATCTGGTCCTTGCTTTCCACCATCTAGCCCATACTTTGACATCGAGTGACAGGTGATACAGGTCGCTTTAACAAAAATCTGTGCTTCTGGATTTGTTGTTGTTTTCACCGAGTTGTCTTGTTGTTTAGCTGTTTCTTTTTTGGCTGCCTTCTCTGTCTGATCTTTTGATTTGACAGATTCAGATGCACTAACAGGTGCATTTGTATGGGTAACTATTTTGACAATCCCAATTGTTAAAACCAAACCAATAATAAGGCCAACTGAAAAAACGCTTAGAAATTTAGTCATTCCTTCACCTCCTCTATCCATTTTTGTTTTCCTGTTGCAATTAAGAAATTACTCTATTAGCAAGGTGTAAAATGTGATTTTGCTCACATTCATGTTTGTATTCATTAAATAGTAAAAAGATTGTTAAAGAAGTAAAAACTTTAAAAATTGGATCTTGTCGTGAGGAAAAAGTGGATGGGCCAAGTCTTCAAAAAATGGAAAATTACCGTGGGATTTATCTATTATTTCATTAGTGACTTGACAATTAGCATGGTTTAACGATTTAATTTCACTGTTGGTGCATATCCCATTAGACATAAATAAAGAGGGGGTTAGTTGATGGAATGGAAGCCCGATAAACAAAGCGATATCCCTTTATACCAACAAATTGCTAATTATATTCAAAAAAGAATTGCCTATGGTGAATATCCGCCAGGTACGATTTTGCCCTCCGAACGTAATTTAGCTAAAGAACTGGATGTAAATAGAGGCACCATTATTTCTGCGTACGATGTGTTATATTCAAATGGTATGGTGGAACGTATAAAGGGGAGTGGCACAAAAGTTAATAAGGACATGTGGGGATTATCTCGCACACGAATCCCTAACTGGGACCTTTATGTTGAACGTGGTTCTTTTTTGCCTAACCTCCCGCTATATCAGCATATTCAAGAGGAAATTCATGAAAAGAATTTAATTAACTTTGCCAGCGGTGAACTCGCACATGATTTAATGCCTTATGAAGTGTTTAGGGATATCCTAACCAAGCATGATTTTCATCAATCACTTGGATACGAGCATCCTCAAGGTAACTTGGACCTTCGGGAAAAGATTGTTAACCATTTAAAAGAATTTAAAAGCATCGAATGCTCAAGTCAATCTATCCTAATAACTTCTGGAGCCCAACAAGCTCTACATCTTGTCATTCAATGTTTGTTAAATAAAGGCGATTCTATCGCTTATGAAGATCCTTCGTATGCTCATTCACTCCCGACATTTCGAGCAGCGGGATTAAAAACCTTTAAACTTCCGATAGGAAAGAATGGTTTAAATCCCGAGGATATATTATATCTGTATAAAAAGCATAAAATTAAAATGGTATTCCTCAACCCTATTTTTCAGAATCCAACAGGAACTGTTTTATCTTTAGAAAAAAGGAAAAGGGTCTTAGCCATTACACAAGAATTTGGAATCCCCGTTGTGGAAGATGATCCATACAGCTTAATTTCATTGAACGATCGTATAAATACCTCCACACTAAAGTCACTGGACAAAAGTGGAACAGTCCTTTACATTAGTTCGCTTTCAAAATTGGCAGCTTCAGGACTCCGTATTGGTTGGATCGTTGGTCCAAATAATGTGATCCAGCGCTTGGCGGATGCTAAACAACAAATAGATTTTGGACATAGTATTTTCCCACAATGGGTTGCTGCTGAATTTCTAAAATCAGATTTATTTGAAGTGAATTTAGAGCACTTAAAGCTAAAACTAATTGAAAAGAGAAATACATTGATCTCTTCGTTACAAGAAGAACTATCAAATCATCTTTCATTTCAGATACCAGAAGGCGGAATACATTTATGGTGTCGTCTTAACAATGAGGTTAATGAATACAAATTACTAGAAATGTCTTTAAAAAATGGAGTTGCTTTTGTGCCTGGAAGTTTGCTTGGCACAAAAACCGGAAACATTAGATTAACATTTGGAAGAGTTGAGACTCATTTAATTCAGGAAGGTGTCTTAAGATTGAAAAATGCTTTAATGAAACTAAAATGATAATATTTTATAAACTTAAAATTCTAATGTCACAATAAAGACTTCACTCGATACAATGAGTGAAGTCTTATTATGCTCTCTAAATAAATTGAAACGATTCACGATTATTTTGGAAGAATTGGTCATCATTTTTTGATACTTTCCTGAAAGACCCATCTGGTCCAAAAAATAATAGACTACTCTGGGGAGTTCCTCCACTATATTCGACCTCACTATCATTAACCCCAACAACCAGGTAGATTCCTACTTTCTTAGCTGCTTCTCCAATCTTTTTAATTGTATCAACGGGGACAGGTACAGAATTTTCTCCATAACCAAGCCAGTCTTTTTGTCCATTCATCTTCCGACTGCTTAAATTTATTCCAATGCTTAAACCTCCAGGAATAAAGATTTCTGGAAAAATAACTACATTTGCTCCCTTTTCTGCAGCCTGTATAATCATGGTAACGGCTTGGGCTGTTTTCGCTTCACAATCCATAATAACCAAAGGTGCTTGGACAACAGCTACACGTGCATTTTGATTTTTATCGTTCAATTTAATCTCTCCTATAATAAATAATAATCTATTTTAGTTTTTATGATAAAAGGTAGAGAAGGAAATAGAACCATCCAATTTAACAATAATTATATCAGCCACTTTTTGTAATTGAACTCTTAAGATAAAATGCCTTTAGCAATCATATAGTTTTACTTCTTACCGATATTTCTCAATTGACTATATTAAATTTACTTTTTCTTAAACATAGTCTTACTATCAAGAATGATTTCACCCAAATCAGTTACTACAATTGGAGGATGATTTTCAGTTGACAAAAATATCAAATAAACAGATCACGATTGACATTGCTCCGCTGAGAGCTGAGGACCGAAAGCGCTGGAATATCTTAGCCAGAAACTATAAAAAATTTTATGAGACTGAGCTCCCCGACTCCACTTACGACGAGGTTTGGGAATGTCTACTTCATGAAGATATAATTTTCGGCCTTGGTGCGTATCTTCAAGGAAACCTGGTTGGTATCACTCACTACCTGTTTCATCCCACTTTCTGGATGGAAAATGCGTGTTACCTACAAGACCTTTTCGTAGACGAAGCTGCCCGAGGGTATGGAGTTGCTCGTGCACTCATTGAGCGTGTAGCTCAAGAGGCACGCGAACATAACGCTTCAAAGCTCTACTGGCAAACCCGCCAGGACAATGCTACTGCTCGTGCTCTCTATGACAAAATTGCTTTTCACAAAGGTTTTATTCGCTACGACTATCCGCTTGATTAAAAAAATCATGACATCATCACATCCATAATGTAAATATTTAGTAACTTTTTCTTTTCCTTATTCAACTAAACTTTCCGTTTACTTGAATAAGGAAAAAGCGATCCTTCGATATTTAAGCATCGCACCCCGTTAGCCACACATGAATCAGAGCTTCACTACAGAAAATGTAAGAAATATTACGTTCTTACATGGTAGTTGAATAACAAACATTAAGGTAGTCTCAACATGAGACTACCTTAATGTTTTATCTATTATTTAAATGGTCTTTTTACCGATTAAAATCTCCAAATCAACAGCTATTTTAGCAGACTCCTTATTTAGAAAGGATTTTACTCGTTCCTTTGTTGCTATCCAAGTTAAAGGAGTCATTTCAACCAACCACTGAATTACAGGAGACTCAATTGTAATTTCAACTTTATCTATCATTTAATCACCTGCTATCTATGGAAAGTATATTGAATACTTATTATATCAATATATAAATTTGTTTTAAGAAACAGAACTTACCCATTTTGAAGGTTAAAAATCCACTCAATTATGGGCAAATTAATTTGATAAGGTCCATATATCCGTAAACCGAATATAAACCTCATTAATTTTGCCTTACAACAAATTCTTTTTTTTTACAAACCATTGTTTTTCAAAAAATTCGATTTCAAGTCGGTTGGGTTAGTCATCCTATAAGGGATAATACAAATACATTTCCTTTATTTGCAATTTTAACTTCCCTTCTACCATTACCCATATAGTCCAATTTAGCATTTTGCATGACGAGCAAAAAGGAGTCCCTCTTTTCAGGTGCTCCTTTTTCACTCACAGCTTGTTTAGGCTTTTAAAAGTTCACCTTTAAACAATTTAACTAATGTCCGAATTAGGATATCAATAATCACAATTGTGACACTGGCAAGGATAAGCGCAGCAATTATCTTAATCGGCCAGGTGTTCACTACCACAGCATATTTAAACGCGGCGTTGCTCAAAGCGGCCATCGGGAAGCTTACAGCCCACCATGATGGAAAGTATGGAAAGCCAGGTTTAAATACCTTAGAAAAGATAATAAGGAACATGAACAGTCCAAAATAGAATAGAATGGATGCAAACATATCAACACCGTGGATAATGTTGGTATAAGACAAGAAACCTACTTCAAACGGTGCAATCAAAATCATATATGAAGGAGTCATTGGTAATGGCATCTTATCATGATGCAACAATCGCGAAAAAATTAACGTAAAAAAAACAAGTGCTAATATACTTCCAATAGCAAATGTAAAAAGATTCAATTCTCTAGCCCATCCAAACGGCATTGTTCCTCCTGCAATAGCTACGTTCAGCGTCCCCACGGTACCAATCAACCAAGGTGGTGTAACATGGGTTACTTCTTGAGTTCGTTTCAGCAAGCGGTCAACGATGATATACGCCAAAACGACACTTACAATCGTACCAATCATCCAGAAAATTTGACTCAGAACTGCACTATAAGGACTTATCACAATTGATAATAGCAAGATCGCAATTATAATGGTTCCAAAAAAGTGGACACCAATTGGACTCTGAAATTCTGTAGCCACTTTATAAGGGAAACGAATTAGCTTAATCAGATAAGCGATACCGAGAACTAGAAAATCAAGTATTGCAACCCATCCTATGATTTCCCCAATAATAGCAGGTGTTCCAAAAAAATGATGGGAGTGTCTCCATGCCAAGGCGAGACCAGATAGTCCCATAACGGAACCAAATAAGTCAACTGGCAAGTATTGTAAGGAACTTACATTGACTGATTTCCTTTCATTATCTATCGCCGCATTTTCAAATCCATTTGTCATTTGTTTCACCACTTTCCATAGAATCTTATTTTTAATCTTGATTAAAATTTTTTGTCATGTAAGTGTTATTGTCCGCACCTCTTTTTTCGGATTTAGACCGTTGCAATGCCCATGCCATCAGTGTTGGCTCGGTAAAACCGAATGAAATTACCGCTTTTTCATTAATTTCCTTTTATGCAAGTATTCGATTGGCATACTCCATCCATGTATTAATCCCGTAAAGGGTGAAATACCTACTAAAGCAAATGAGAGAAGGACATGTATCTGGTAAATTAATGGTGCATGCACCATCAATTCTGAATTCGGTCTGAATGTAATTAGAAGCCTTACCCAAGGTCCTATGATTTTTCGATAATCAAACGTGCTAGTATTTGAACTATAAACAGTTGCATAAATTCCAGTTCCAATAATTAAAAATAGAAGAATTCCAACCATAAATTGACTAATGCTGCTATTAACTCGAAACTGTCTTATCATAAATCTCCTAATAACAAGTAACGCAATCGCTATGAAAGTGACTATTCCGAAAAAGCCCCCAAAGTATATCGCAAAACTATGATAGACTTTATCTGAGAAACCAATACCTCTCAAAATTGTTATTGGAAAAAGTAATCCTACAACATGTCCCAAAAAAATAACAAGAATCCCAAAATGGAAAAGCTTTATTTCCCATCTTATATCTTTCTTTTCTAAAAGGTTTTGCGCCTTTTTACGCCACATACTCTGATTAGTATTAAATCGATAAATGTGGCCTATCAAAAAAATTACCAACATTAAATACGGGTAGATTTCCCAAATCAATTGATTCCAAGTAATCATTTTCGCGTGCTCCTTAAGATTTGATTAAAAACATTAATGAACAAATTCAACTATAGATAATGTAGAGCAATATTGTTGAAACTTTTTAATAATACTTAATCAAATGTCCCATCAAACTCAACAATATTCTTTGTATATTTCCTCCATTTTTTTGTGACGTCAGTAATATTCCTACAGTATAGAGCCTTAATATATTTGGATATATTACTTAATTCATTCAAAACGAGAATCTCATGTATTTCAGATGGTTTACTTGGCACAAGATTATTTTTGACCAATCCGAATTGATTCAAAGGTAAAAACATTCGTAGACTTTTCTTATATGAGCAACGTGAAGGAAATCTTGGTGAACTTCCCGAGTCATACTTTGATAACTTGATATTATTATAGTTATCATGCAACAAAAGATCGGCATCAAATTCAAATACTACGAAGGATTCATTAGGTTCCCTTCTACTATAAGCATTAATCATGGATTGACAATTTCGTTTTGTTGGCCATAAGAACACATTCTTATCAATATATGACCTAAATTCCTCCTGTGTTGTATCAGGATGCATCACAGCATCAGCGATCCGAAGATGAGCATTCGCTATAAATAAATATCCCTGATAGTCCACAATCTTAGCTGTTTCACGACGTCGATAAGACAATGAAGGCTCGACTTTATGACTCGAAAACAATGCATCGAAATTTGCAATGGAAGGTAAATTTTTTAATCTTGTAAAATGATAAAGAGATTTCCTTAGCTGACTTTTTGTTAAATTTCGAATAATAGAATCTTTCATTTTTGACCTCGAATTTTTTAAAGACTTTTTCCATCTAAGAACTTGGTAAACCTGTCAGAAATATTTAGATAAGGCAAAAAATATTCGGATGTGTTTATATAAACCTGTAAAAACATAAGAATTGAGCGAAAAAATAAGAATGGCAGTAGGGAAAACCCAAGATCACCAACCAGTAAACATAAGTAGTATCAATATAATTCCAAAATCCAATTTATTTTCCATCCCTTCTAGTTAAAGAATAGCCCGTCATGGATCTACTCTTTTTTTTAAAAAAGGATTTTTTTCAGATAAACAATCTCAATTTTCTCATGTAGGGGACCGTTTTGCTCAGTTCACTTCTTAAGCTCCAGCCATTCTTGATCTTCCTGGAAGGCCTGGAAGTTCCATTCACGAGATGCCGCGTCCCGATGCTCAAGCACATAATACAAACGATCTTTCGACCCGTCTTCATCCAACCAAAAATTCGTAACCTTCATACAAAGATTCTTATCGTATCATCCCGAAACCTATCCAGTAACGCTTGCATGCGACCGGGAATCACATGGTACTAAAGACTTAACGATCCCCAATTTTTTTGCCAACGTTGTCCAGATTATACACGATGGAACAGCTGCCAATCATACTATTACCCAAACGAGGAATTATTATCTAAGCTTGGACTCTTTGCAACGATAGATACGAAACGTACCTCTGACTATATATCCCAACCCTTCCAAACCATAGGATGCAATCAGCCAAGGAAGCCATTCTCTAGGAGGAACTCTCGTAAAGATTTCTTGTTTATCCTTTCGCTTAATACTGGAAGCGGGATCTTTGAGAAAAAGCCTTATAAAAAAAGAAAGATAATGCCTAAAATTGCTAGCCCTATCCAAGCCCCTTCCCATTTAAACAATTGGTTTAATATCTAAATCGGCTACAATAGTGGCAGTACCAGCGAAGCTGCGAATTCGGCAAACAGACGGAAATAAATGGAAACAAGTGTAGTACAGCCACTTTTTCCTAGGGAAAAGTGGCTGCTGTCGAAAAATACTTGCAAAAAATATCCTGTTCAAGCCCATTATAGAGCTGGTATAAAGTTGCTAAAATTACTCAACAATCGCGCCCGTCTGCTTAACTTTACAATGTCTTTTATATGGATACCGACAATATGATTGATGTTCAATGCAACAAAGTTGTTTTTTACGTTAGAACAATTTGAATACCAAGTTGGAGATCGAAATCAAATCAAAGTCCCCCTCAATATTTATTTGATTTCCTTAGCCAACTCCAAAAAAAGTGTCGTCTTATTGATAATGGCGACACTTTTTCTTCATATAATAACTAAATCAATTGCTTTGCAGATGAAACTGTTATCTCTATTACTCTGCTTAAAAAAGGAAACTTTTCTTTCATCATTTCAAAATCTGAACCTGATTCAACAAATTTTGCAGTTCCTTCAATTAAGAAACCTGTTCCTGGGTATTGATAGCCCATAACTTCTTTACTACCCAAAGAGATCTTTACATTATTATTTTGCTCAACGTTTTTTTGTGTTCCTTGCATTCCACCTGCAGGTATTAATATTCTGTCATCAGGTGTTACATTGATATGTGAGTTCCAAGTGCATGCTAAGTGTGGTTCGTTATTATTCCAAGATACTATTGTAACTACCCCTTCATGGGATATAACTTCATGTAATTTTTCATTTAACATTTAAATTCCTCCATTAAAGTAATTAAAGCAATAATAATATGTGTAGGCTAAATTGACCATTTAACTCTCCTAATCCGATTTTTCTCGGGGTAAAAAAGTTAATAATCATTACCCAAAGAGTGCATTATGGTTAGTTGATCTTTAATTTTCCAATTTTTGCTGATTCAAATATTTTTTCAAAAATTCAGCTCACCCCTTTTTAATCTAAAACACAACACGAATACGTTTTAGAACATGTTTTAATACGCGTTCTAATTTTATTTGCTAGTAAATCAATTGTCAAGCCTATAATTTATAAAAGTGTGGTATATCCCATAACAAATCATTTTAAAATATTCCATCCTAAATAAATAATTTGTATAAGAAACTAAAGCCATCCTTTCGCAAACCATTATTTTTGTAATAATAAAATGTAAATTTCAATCTCAAAATATATAAATCTTTGATAGTTGAATAATCCATAACAGAATGCATGAATATTCCATTAGTGAACCATTTACATTGAGAGGCATATATAGTAGCTTGCTGTTGGCGTTGCCTCATTTATTGTAACTGCCTACAAGATTATCAAACTTATATATACAGAGGCTCAATGTCATTGATAAATATATTTACAAAGGAATATTACTACATTTTTATGTTAGAAATTTTCTCCAATTTCATTTCAACATGTACATAAAATAAAAATTCATAGCACAACGAACCTCCGTTGTATTCAAGTTTCTAGATGTTCGAATTGGTTACATCAAAAAAGCCTTATAATACAATGAAAACATTGTGTTATAGGGCTCATTTAGCTAAAATTAATTATGATAAAGCCAGGCTAAAGGTCAGTATGTTGACTTTATCACTCCCTCTTAACCAAGGGTTATTTATTTAATATCATAAGATCAATGTAACAATTATTCGGTTTTTAGCTCTAATTTTCCAATTCTAGCTGGTTCGAATATTTTTTCATACATCCTGCTCACTCCTTTTTAATCTAAAATAAAACAAGAACATGTTTTAGAATGCGCTTTAATACACGCTCTGACTTTTATTTGTTTTGTGAATCAATTGTCAATCTTATGATTTTTAAAAAGTGTGGTATAATAAAAAACAAAATAAAAAAGGAGTGATAACAATTTACTCTAAGTCAATTCTAACCAAACAACAAATTAAGTCTAATGCAACACGAGAGAAGCTTTTAAAAGCTGTAGATAAATTAATGAAACAGTATACATATGATTCTATTACTGTTAGAAGTATATGTGATATGGCAAATGTATCTATTGGTTCTTTTTATCATCAATTCCAGACAAAAGAGAATTTTCTTTCAATATATCTTGCAGAGGATTATTTAGAATTCTTAAAGGAATATTTTACAAAAGAAAAGAATTTGGACGAATATGATCCTATTGAGAAAATAATAGAAATTTTTAAATCTTGTGCAGTACATTGCTTTAAAAAAGGTCATGAGTTTGTGTCGAGTTTTCAGTCAGTAAAAAATAAGGGATTGCTACCTTCACCTAAGGAAAACTATATGAATACAGCAGTGTTTTCTCCATTTTTTCATCAATCCGTGGAAATTTTAAATCAATGTAAGCAACAGAATTTACTAATTGAAGATGTAGATGTCACAAAAATAGCCTATGATTTATGCATACTATGTCATGGTTTTTTGTATAATTGGTGTGTTTCTGAAGGTGAATTAGATTTTGAGGGGTTAATTGATAGAGTTTTTAGAGCTTATTTAAGTAGTTTGCTAAACAAGCCCCATTAATTTAAAGGAAGAGAATTCGTCTTGCCATAATATTATCATTTAATTGATACACTCCTTTTAAAATTTCTGAACCACCTCCATATTTATAAGCCATTAATACCTGGGTTTTCAACTAAGTCGAACAATACCTATTGCCCTTGTTTAAGGTATCGAAAATCATTTGGAAACCTTACTTTATCAGGTATAATTGGGCTAAAATGTACAAAGACATGATTTCCATCTTCTCTGTCAAGCATAATACGTCCATATCCTTTTTCTTCCTTAAACCATTTTACTATTCCTTCCCGTTTCAAATTTGTTCTCCCTCCTTCTTATATTATTCTTCAACAAACTGTAGGCAAATTTTATTAACGACTGACACCCCTATAAAATCCTCGAAATTTAAACAGCAAAATTCACCACCCTTTCAGTTCAATTTGTAGCTTTTTCATTATAGGATCTCTTAATTGGATTTATAATTTAGGAACCCTTTAGTTTAAGAGCATTACTTCACAATTTTGTACGCTTTAAATTCCAGTAACTAATTTCTCTCTAGAAAAAAACCTAAATGGTCCTATTCATCTCTTGAATAATCCTTTGAAAATTTTTTTACAATTGTTTTATTTATATTATTTAGTAAATACAATCCTCTAAGAATACTGCCTACAATAATCAAAAACAGCAATAACACCAGCGATTTGTGGAGTACCTATCATAAGTAAACAGAACCCTAATATTGCACTTAAAACAATAGATAAAAACAAATACATATTTATCCTCTACCTTCCCAAAAAATATATTACTTACTATTCCTCCTGAATTACCAAAACTCCTTCCTCCACTATCCTGTCCGTTACATCAATAAGGAAAATGCGTCTCCACTTATTGTAGAAACGCACCCTTTCAGCTTAATAAGTTTCCCAAAAATATAATGAAAGCCAAAAATGCTGATAATCCCAATGTAATAATTATGGTAGTCACGCTCCTTGCCATCGCCTTCCAATCTCGAATACCCGAAAAACCTAATATACCTAAAAATAAGGTTATCAATGTAATATATAAGACCAGGTTTAACGGGTGAATACCCATAATGAAATAATCAATTGGACCTGAAAAAGAAACCATAACAAATAATAAAATACAAATTATTGAAGAGATAAATGACCAAATGTTCATCTTTTTCTTCATTTGAGAACTCCTTTTTCTTTCATTTTAAATTGTAGTTTCTTTTCCTATAATTACTATATTATTACATTTTTGGATAATTAAATATATACTTTTATTAGCTATGCTTGTTTATCAGATAGGTAAGGGTTTGCAGTTATCACTCCCATTTCCCCCCGTTCACATCGTACATAAGACTTTCACATCATACGAACCCAATTCGAATTAATCATCAATACTTTAGATATTTTAGTAGCTTCCGTTCCGTGTCTCAATTCTTCCGTTTCAATAAGTCGGTACCTCCCTTGGGAGGTGAACCTCTATTAATCTCACAAGAACTTTATTTCCATGGTAGATTAGGTGAAAATTTTCTTTGCACTTGTTATGCAGCAATTTCGCCCTTAAATGTACAAAGAGCGCTATCCTTAAAGGAAAGCGCCTGATTGCTGAAGATGGGTTTTCAATTTATTAATTGCACATTATTTTCCGGATCAGACATAAAAAAGCAAACAGAAAACTGCCGACTTAATCAATTCCTATTCAACTAAAGCACCCGTTCAATAAGAATGACAAGTAATATGTGTATTGGACAAAGTAAAATTGACAATGGAAAGTTCCATAATTGTTTGATACCCCAAGCCTTCATATACGGAAACAGCAGGCAAGTTGTCTGCCAATACGCCCAGATAGACATCTGGTGAAAGTTTTTTACCGAGGTGTGTCAATTCACTTGTTATGAGCTTAGCTAATCCTCTTCTTCTGTAATCTAACTTGGTAACGATGTTCCCAAGTTCTACAAGCTGAGAGTCATAAAAATGGTAGCCGCCCACAGCTATGAAATCTTTCCCTTCCTTAATTCCAAGAAAAGGACAATTCTCTAACTCACTCCTAGTAAAAAACCTCATTTCACCTCTATGTAGAAAATCAATCACCTCGGAATATTCATTTTCACAAATTTTTTCTGCAATGTGTGATTCAAGGAGTTTCGATTCATCTTGATGTTTCATAGTTAAAAAACGCTGAGGAATCCCTTTGATGAGACCGAAGGTTTGAAAAAGTTCAAGGTCCCGTTGACAGAGTATCGTGCCACAAACAGCATTTTCGTCAAGTTTGATAGTTTCTCTTGTAAAATCAATTAGTTCTGGAAAAAAGATGTCCTGCTCTTCAACTCGGAAGAAAGAAAAGGCTGGGAAGGAAAGTTCACTGAGATAAGCTAATACGGCAGTAAGTTGGTTATTAACAAATTGACAAATATATTGAGCCTTCTCCTTACGTTGAGTTAAATAACTATAAAAAAGTAAATTCTGATCTGCATTAATGTGGGGTAATAATTCAAAAATTGTATCGTGAGTAAGCAATCGATGAGAAAACATTTTAGACACCTCTCAATCTATATATTTCCATTTTAATGAATACGGTGAATGGAATAAAGGGAAATTTCATGCAAATATTTTAATTTTCTTATTGAAATTGCCCATTCAAAAAGAAAAAGCTGTCAAAAATAGCAGTTGAATCTCCAACTCTTGTACCTGTTAGCTTAATATCATTTCTTAAATTCATATTGTGAAGTAAAACAACTTCTGATTACGTTTATTATGTAAAATAACTTAATAATCTATCAAAAGAATTGATCTCGGCATATGGTTTTATTTCGGTATCATTCTTGATCATATGAGGATTGAACCATATGCCCTTTATATTTGCATTTTGACAACCGCCAATATCCTTTTCTATGTCATCTCCAACGAATAATGCAGCTTCCGGTTGCACATTAAGCTTATTTAATGCTAATTCAAATATGCGTTTGTCAGGTTTACTAAATCCCACTTCTTCAGAAATAATTATTATATCAAAACAACTATTTAATTTAGTGTTAATTATTTTAGCTTTTTGTCTCTGAGTTGAGCCGTTTGTAATAATTGCAATTTTAGCTTGCACCTTTATAGTATTTACGATATTTATAGTATTTTGGTTTATAGAAAAACAATGGGGAAAATTATTATTCCAAAAATCTTGAATGTAATTGTGTGGTAATCTATATTTTGGTGGAAATTCATCAAAAAATGATTCCAAAACTTTTGTTTTATCACTATAGCCATAGCCTCTTTTATCATACTCTTTAAATTTTCGCAACATTTCGTTTTTTAATGAATGTTTAACATCCTCATAACACTTTTCTAAAATAATTAAAAACATTTTATCTACTGCCTTATCCCTATTAAGTAAGGTATCATCTAAATCAAATAGCATTGCATTATAACCCTTCAAATAACTTCACTGCCTTTCTCACAGTATATAAATAATCCCTAGCACGCACCCGTTAATTCAATAAAAAGCCTTGAATTGCTACAAATAATGAAAATAAGAAAACTACAACAAATAGCCAACCATACGCTGTTCGCTTTTTTCGAAATTCATCTAATCCCATTATCAACATCATTAACCCTAAGAAAAATATCATATAGGGTTGAAGTTCAAAATTTTTCGTAATGAGTCCATATGAAGCAAATAAAATAACTACTACTGATAAAGTATAACGTAAAATTTTTAACAAAAATCCACCCCCTTTACTATTAAATGATCCTGCCTCATTACTTGAATAAGAAAAAGGATTACCTTTTTTAAAGAAAGCACTCCGTTTGTTTAAGCACATTTCTTCACAAAATACGCATTACTGCTGCGTCCAAAACTTAACAAACAATTTAATTATGCGAGTTATTTTCCTTGTTCTTTTTCCTAAGCGAAAACCCAGCAGCTAATAAAGATATTATTGCTAAACCAACTCCAATAAGCATTGAATTATCAAGAATATCTTTAAGTGCCATACCCCCTGCAATAGATGCATTAGATAAGAATAAAAATGAAACAGTATATTTATTCTTCAAAGTCCTCACCATCCCTCTAATAAATATTACCTGATCTAGTTGAAAAAGAACTTAGTAATTTCTTGTTATAGAATAATAGAATACTAAGTTGATTAATTCTTCTTACCGTGCACAATATATCCTCTTTCCAATAACAAAAGATATAATGGAAAAAATGAATAAAAGAAGACTAACTATGCCATAGGCTCCACCTTCGAATCCTCTAATTTTAACAAAACCAATGTAAAAGAGGATAACAGCAACTATAATCGCTATGATTCCAGGCAACATCCTTACGCATAAGGAAAACCCTTTTTTACTGAACCACCAGGTAACCGTCAATATAATAATCCCTGGTATAAGAGCTATCAGAAAAGACCCTAAAAACATCATTTAATACACCCCTTAAACCATATTAACATTATATTCCATTTTATTGAATGCTGTTTTTCCATTGTTTAACTAACCTGAACCGTTTGTTCAATAAGAAAGGAGAATCGGCGAGCGAATACAAAGACCAGTTAATGAACCCTCCTCTGAATATTCATAGAATGATCTGTAAATAAATGTTAAAATTATTAATGTTAGGAGGTAATAAAATGAGAAAAATTGCTTCACAATTATCAATTGTTGTTTTATTGTTTGGAATATTTTCCGTGTCATTAGTAAGATATTACGATTTCTTTAAAGATCATTATGTTGGAGTTGTTATTTCCTCTATTATTATTGCATTTGTTTTAGCTTTAATATCTGAAAAAGGTTTTTGGAGAAAGGCTGCATTATGGTTAATTGTTATTGCTGTTTTACTTATTTTCTTCTTTTTTATTTTAATGGGTGTTCTATGGAACAAACCTTAACTTTTTAACTGATTTCCCCTGTGGAGGTCGGTTTTTTCATAACTTTGTGAAGGACTGTACTTAAACTAAACTCCCGTTACTTGAATAAGAAAGTACCACAAAATAGCAGCCAGATCTTCAATTCTTGCCCCCGTTTGTTTAATAAGAGTTTAGGTAAACTACCTTTGATTTTTAAAACCTTTTTTTCCAGTCAGCATAAAAATCTTGAATAGTCGAATGTATTGAATTTAGGGTTATTAAAATTAAGTACAACATCATAACCGTAGCTATTTCCCCAGTAATAAAAGCAATAATAGCAATACCAAATATCCAAAAATAAAACATACGTTTATTCATATTCATTTAAAAATCCCCTCCATCCCCTTTTTTATATCCAAATTTTAACATAAATTTCTTTATTTGGACTTCATCTTTTATGTCTTTATCTTATCTAATTGGTAAATAACTTCTTTTAACACAAATCTTCTTTATTTTCGTATTGTTCACTATGCATTAATTAAGTTCCAATGTTTAAATCCATTAATTTATGAAAAGATATAATGATGAAAAAATAAGCTTGGAGGTATTTTTTTGAAATCAAACGCAGGGATGGAAAAATCATTTTGGGATTATCATCATGCCTTCGAATATAGGATGTCAGCATGGAAAGATGAAGTTTTATTTACATGGCAATGGTGGTTTGGTATTATCCTTACAATCATGCCGTGGATTATTTGGTACTTTTTCAGAAAAAAAGAAAGTACAGATAGATTAATATATGCAGGTATTTTTGTTGGTCTTACCTCATTAACATTAGACAATGTAGGATTTCAGCTTGCCGCTTGGACATATTTTAAACCAGTTACACCTATTATACCTGCTTACATGCCATTTGATTTTGCTCTTATTCCTGTGGCAGTTATGTTCCTAATACAATATTTTCACAAAAGAAATCCTTGGATTATCGGATTAATATTTGGAATAGTAACAGCATTTGTCGGTGAACCATTTTTTAAATGGATCCAAATTTACATTCCATTAAATTGGAAATTCGGTTATTCAGTCCCTTTTTATACTTTGATTTACTTACTGGCTCACAAATTAGCCTTAAGGAAAAAGTTTAAAGAATTGAGTTAATAAGGCGTCATATTGATGCCTTTTTTCGATCCATTTGCTTCGCTATATTGGTCTATTCTGCCTTAATAATCCTGATTATCTTATGTAACTTTATTTCCTTGTTAGGTCTTTAAAGCATCTTCAACAATAAGCCAAAATACAAAATAGACGCTGATCCTTTTCAAGGGAAAGCGCCTGTTTGTTCAATAAGAACTTTATTAAAAAGTGCATTAATCCTTTAAAGATTGACACACTTGTTGGTTAGAGATCTTTTATTTACATGCATTTACTCTTTTGGTATTACGTAGTTAAAAATGTTTTTATTATTCTATATTTATCTCTAATTTAAGATCCTTTAATTTTGTATATTTATTTTTTGGTGCACTTATAGTTAATTCTTTGATTGGCTGTGATGTTTTAAACTTTGCTATGTATCCATCTTTGTTTTTTAATAAGCGGTCATAGCTATGACTTTCTTTTCCAGTTGCTTTATCCAGAAGACTCAAAATGCCCACGTTCTCATAAGGTCCTTTAATGGAGTAGTATAACCAAATTTCGTCCTGATACTGTTCCACCTTGGTAATTCTAATCCCGCTATATTGGTCTTGTTGCAAATATATAGGTAGTTTTTGATTAAGAGCTGCTTTAACAGTTCCACTGCTATGTTGCAGTAGGAATGGCTGTATTGTAATTGATTGGGGTAACTTACCGATAGGTTCAAAATATTCGTTATAATTAGTTATGAAGAAACCGTTATCCATTCTCTCTCCTGAAGTACCAGCAGATTGTATATTCTCAATTTGGTTACCATGGTTATCTCTGATTTCAAATACGTACCGTTTTGAAAAGTCTTTTTGTTCTGGTCCACTTAAACTAATTTTAAGATTAGTAGTACTTGGTGTAAAGGTAACCTGTTTTACAATTAAAGTCTGATTTCCACTACTAACAGAACCGTTTGGGCTAATTTTCTTGTGTAAACCTTCTATTTTTTTGATTGGAACGGTAAAAATCCACTTACCCTTTATACCTCCAATAGATAGTATTTCGTAGTTTAAATCAAAATGATCAGGAAGCTCCGCTGTCAAATGGCATTCATAAAGGAATTTATTCTCCTTTTCAGTCGGCATTACACTCCCCGAATAGTGGATAAATTGCTGGCCATTGATCATTAACTTTTCAAAAGGAAATGGGCTTTCAATCTTTTGTTTACTATTCGTTTCATACGAATAGATAACTGCAATCCTGGTTCCATCATACATAATCTCATGCAGAGTAATGGAGATTCCCTTGTCTTTAACTGTTTGATTCACTTGCTGAAATTTCCCCTGTTCAAGCAATTTTTGGATTCCAATATCACCAATTACTGTTTTAACAGATTCTGGCTCAGATTTTTTCACAGTGGATTGTGCATGCTTTTCTGGTACAACTCCCGCAAATTTATCGAAACTAAACAAGAGCAGGATAAAAATTAAAGGAGCTAGAACCATCGCTACAGCTGGCCCCCATTTTAAATTTACTTTTGAGTTTGAAGGTTTAGTGTGCAGCCTATTGAAAACCTTTTTTTTATCCGTTTCAGAAAAAATTAACTCCTTTCCATAGATTTCAATAAATGACTTTCGTAGAGATACTTTTCTATTCATTGAAAAAATCCCCCTTTATTGCTGGCAATAATTTAAGCTTTGCCCGCCTAATTCTGGTTTTTATCGTCTCTGCAGATAGTGATAACACATCAGCAATTTCCTTGATATCTAATTGATGTATATACCTTAATATTAAAACTTCCCGATACTTTTTACTCAGTTCCATAATTTTGGTTATTACTTCTTCATTTTCTACTTTTTTTATAGTGATTGTTTCAGGTGTTAGCTTTGTTTCAGCATCCCTTGTAAATCCAACTAGCAGAATTTTTTTAAAATAATTTGATTTTATATAGTCTTTACATTGATTAATTGTTATTCGATAAAGCCATGTTTTCAAAGTAGACCTTCCTTGAAAAGTATTCAAATGGAGAAAGCATTTTATAAATACATTTTGGACGATGTCCTTTGAGGCTTCTATATCTTTAACATACGAGAATGCTAAAATAGAAAGTTCTGTACCAAACAAGTTCATAATTTCTTCTAAAGAATAGTTTGATTCAACACTATATTCTATTTGTTGATAATTCTCCAAAGTATCCCCTCCTTTTTCTAATGATTAGACGAGCAGTTTGTCAGGTACGGTTCAAAAGTGATAAAAGAAAAATAGTAAAAAACTGCCTAATTTGACAGCTACAATAGGCAATTTGTTTTGTTTTCATTATTTTTCAATATACTAAATGCCTTGTATATAACTTCATTAACAAAGAGTATATGAGTCTATTATAAATCTCTTCCAAGTCTCCAAAAATGATTTAAGAAAAATGGGGCATTTTTCCCATTTCGTTTTTTTAGAATGAAAATGACAATCCCCAAAAGAAAATACAATAACATTTTGACAAATACTGAATTAATTTTTAACATAAATATTGCTATAGAGAATCTCCTTAATGTAAAAATAGAATTTCACTTCAAACTGATATACTTTTTAGTGAGGTGAGGAAAATGAATAATGAAATTCGGAATCCTTATGAAAAAAATCTGAAACAAAAACGGCGGCCTAAAGATACCATAGCCACGGGTCGTCGTCATACCGTTGGGCTTAAATCGGACGGCACGGTGACGGCTGTGGGTGATAATAAATATGGCCAATGTAATGTAAGCGGTTGGCTCGATATTGTTGCGGTCGCGGCTGGTAATGTTCATATGGCGACGAACACGGGTAATGCTCATACAATCGGTCTTAAATCTGACGGTACTTTGGCAGCTG
This sequence comes from Neobacillus sp. PS3-40, assembly GCF_030915485.1. Lineage (GTDB taxonomy): Bacteria > Bacillota > Bacilli > Bacillales > Cytobacillaceae > JAUZPL01. Next base: position 232,965 of record NZ_CP133266.1, read on the forward strand.
TTGGTTGGAATAAGCATCACCAATGCGATGTAAACGAATGGCGCGATATTGTAGCGGTTGCGGCGGGTTGGTGTCGTACCATTGGGCTTAAATCGGATGGTTCGGTGGTAGCTGTGGGCCGAAATAATGAAGGTGAATGCAATGTAAGCGACTGGCATAATATTGTTGCGGTCGCGGCGGGTGACTGGCATACCATTGGTCTTAAATTGGACGGCACGGTGACTGCTGTGGGTAATAATAGGTATCGCCAATGCAGTGTAAGCGACTGGCGCGGGATAGTGGCGGTTGCGGCGGGTTATCTACATACTGTTGGGCTTAAATCGGATGGCACGGTAGTTGCTGTGGGTCAAAATAAGGTAGGCCAATGCGATGTGAGTGGCTGGCGCGGTATTGTGGCAATAGCGGTGGGTAGTAGTCATACCATCGGCCTTAAATCGGACGGCACTGTGGCGGCTGTGGGCTGGAATGTGTATGGTCAATGCAATGTAAGTGACTGGTGCGATATTGTAGCAGTTGCGGCGGGTTGCGCTCATACCATTGGCCTTAAATCGGACGGCACGGTGATTGCTGTGGGTGATAATGAATTTGGTCAATGCGATGTAAGCGGCTGGCGCGGTATCCAACTACCCGGCAATTAGTTTTTGATGTGTCAAGCAACATATTGGCCAGTTTGCGGAAGACTGATCTTATTGAAAATATACTCTTCATCATTGAACACTTGCAGGATACCCTTTACCTTCTTACGTAAAGTACTTCCAATCTACTTTTTTTACTGATATTTGATCACGTAAATCATCATATTTTCTACATCCTTGTAATAAAAAATAGATTAAAATTAAAAAAATTTGTTTTTTGATTTTAATCACGTCCTTAATTATTTAAGTGCTGCAACTCCTACAATAAATTCAATACAAAGAGCGTTAATCCTTCTTGGATTAAGCCCCTTGTAGTTAAATAATAGAAAAAACCTTGTCTAATAAAATGATTCAGTTCTTGTTCAAAGAATAATGAATCCCGTTGATCAAGAAGTTTGTTTTTTACATCCTTTATGATTTAGATCCGCCAAAGGATCCCTTTCTAGAACTCAAGCCCCGGATATCAACAAGAATGAACTAGAAAACGATCACCCTTCAACCATTGCAGAATCGTCATAGCTTGACGAAACATATAATAATTTTTGTCCATTAAGAACGATATATTCTCTGGTTAGATTCAAAATCCTCCGGTTTATATCAAAAAACGATAATCGTAAATTAATTGCTATGTTATTTCACAAATACTTTTAACAATCCACGAAGGTAAGCGTAATTTTCTAAAAAGGGTTATATAAGTATGAAATGAAGTGTACATATTCTAACGGACAGGTTAGAGTAACAAGAAGAAAAAGCACAGTCGGACATTAACTGTACTTTTTCTTCTAGCCTTAAAATTAATAGAAACCTATCGTAATTTTTTAAGGAGTTTTACATATTCACCATTCTCATCTTCACCTGTAAAAATAACATGGGTAAATCCTTTCTTTTCATATACTTAGTTTAAGAAGTAACTTCGGTAATATATGAAGGTAAAAACAATGGAGAAAAAGGTATAGACCAATGCAGTAAAGAAAACAATATTCGGAGAAAATTTATAGTCGTCTCCTTTTAATTTAAAATTGGCTGTTTGTGCTTGAATCATTCCATCAGAAAGGCGAGAAGTTAATCCTCCTTTAGATGAAAAGAACCAAATAATAGTACTGAGAACCAAGCCAACAACAAATGAACAATCAATGAATCTCGTATTAGTAATACTTGCGATTACATAATTGAGCCCTAATAAAACGAACAAAGTTAGGACAATGCTAATCAAACGCTTCATATTTCCCTTTACCTCCCCAATATTTAAATCTGCATATTCAAATAATACCATAAAATGGTTATTAGGCATTTATTTATTACATACTATTCCTCTTCGCCTAATGAAAAATATCAAACATTAAAAGGAAAAACTAGCATTATTATAAACTAAAAAAATCAAGATTCGGAACTATTTTACAATTAATTCCGAAGACGGTGATATAATTTAATAGGAACATGAATGATATTTACATATTTTACACTTTGGAATGATTCAATGGAAAGTGGGGTTATGATGAGAAAAGGGTTATTAAAACGGTTATCTACTAACATATTTAAGGTATTGATTAAAACATTTTTACTCCTATTAAGTGCGAGCAGTATAGCTTCTCTTCGCTCGTTAGTTTATTTTATGGATAATGGAAGTTATACTTCACAAGGTTTTGGATTTTATCCGATTCAGTTTGGTAAGACAGTTATTACTACATTTTCCCATTTATTCTCTTTTTATGATTCCAAAATTGTTTACTTGAATAAACAATATGACGTATTTCCCTATATTATAGATTCATATTTCTACACGATGGTGGTTTTATTTTCCGCCTTACTTATCACAATCCTTATGTCGTTCTTTTTTTCATATGTATTCTTTTTCTTTTCTAAATATTTTCAAAGGGCTTTCAAAGGGCTTTTATTAGTGTTGGATTCTATACCTGATATCATCATCATTCTTGTCAGCCAATTATTCGTCATCCGCCTATATCAACTAACAGGCTTTAAAATGTTCCAACTATATGGAATTGGAAGTAAAGTTTATCTTCTTCCAATCATCTGCTTAAGCTTTGTTCCAATTGTGATGGTCATCAAAATCATGATAAAGATTTTCGAAGAAGAAATCGAGGAACAATATGTGGAGTTTGCTTTTGCTAAAGGGTTATCCCGATCGAATGTGTTAGTAAAACATGTTATTCGAAATGTTATCAAATCCTTATATAGCCATATCGGCTTGATCTATTGGTATATGTTATCATCATTATTTATTATTGAATACCTCTTTCAAATGCAAGGATTTACACTTCTTTTATATAGATCTAGTGATAACAGTTTATCATCCATCGCAATTATAATGATATTAATTCCATTTGGGTTAATGAAAGCTACTTCTTTCAAAGCATATGAAAGGAGAGTATTTAATGACTAGGAAAAAACAGTCTAAATTGATTTTATATGTCATTTTCGTTTTTTTACTTCTTTTATTAATAGCTAGTTTTGTATTTGAATTTGGAATAAATAAAACAATTGAACCTGAAAGGTTAATTTACACTGCGGAAGGTAAGATTGTAAAACCGCCATTTCCATCATCTCTTAAGCATCCATTAGGAACAGACAAAAATGGAAATGACCTATTAACAAAATTAGTAATAGGTTTTAAATATACATTCCTCATTTCAATTGGCGTCACTTTTCTCAGAATGTTGATCGGGACTGTTTTTAGTTTTTTAATTTTATTTTTTTTAAAGCCTATAAAGCCTTATATTGAATCATTTTTAACTCCTTTTCTGTATGTTCCAGCCTTTCTGCTATTTATGTTATTAGCAAGAGAAGAGGAAATAATCATTATGACTCACGGAGAATTCTTTCTGATATTTTATCAGATGCTTGTTATAGTTTTAATCGGAGCCCCACCTTTAATGTCACTTTTAATGAAGGAATTCGAGCAATTATTAAACAAGGACTATGTTATAGTGTCACGATTATTAGGGGCAAGTAAATTTCATATTGCAATAAGACAAATACTCCCTGTTTTCAAAATGCGGTTTTATATTGTTTTTATACAGCAGACAATTACTACCATCATTTTATTAACTCATCTTGGTGTCTTTCAAATTTTCATTGGAGGAAAAGCGAGGGGAGGAATTATCGGCGATGACAATAAGTTCCTATCAAAATCTAGTGAATGGGGTGGTATGATCGGTCAGAGTATATTTGATATGGTCCATTTTCCGTGGCTATTATTATATCCTGCAGCAGCTGTGGTAGGTTTAATACTGTTGTTAAATATTATTATTAAGCAAGTAGATAATATTGAATAGCCAATTTCCATTGGAGACATAAGATATTGAACGCATTATGCTCGTTTGATTTCAACCAACTTCAAGGTATCAATGAAAGTGATGAAACCTTCGAATTTCAGCGTGTCAAAAATCACATAACACCACAGTTGAAATGCTTAGAAGAGCATAATAATAGACCGCATTAAACGGTCTTGTTAGTATTTTCTCTCTCCTCGTATTCAATTTGATGTTTTGTATCCTGTACCGGACTATCTTGCTTACTATCGACTTTAATACCCGAAGTAATGTCATCAAATGGTGTATATCTATTAGAAGGTTTTGATTGCCTTTTTATCATTCGGTAAAAAACAATACCAATTATTGAAATAACGAATAAAGCAAAAACATATTCCATAAATACAATCACTCCTTATATGATTTGTTTGTTACTTTATTCTATAATAATCCATAATTTACCTTTGTTGAAAAACAACAAACATTACGAAAACAGCCTTTTAAAAGAAAATGTTCTATCCTCACTGAAAACGTAAATATCCAAGAATAATTTGCCCAAAGAAAAGGCGATACCCTTTGTTTAAGTATCGCCCCCTGTTAGCTCAATATCATTTTTTGTTCTTAAAGTTATTCTAAAAAAGCAGATAATTTTTCAATAAAATTATCTGTCTCCTCTAAATAAGGAAAATGAGCACTCTTGTTAAATAAAATAAGCTTACTATTTATTAGGTTTCTATGAATTAGGTTAGAAATCGCTAATCCTGAATTTCTATCCTGTGCTCCTGTAATTATTAATATAGATTGATGTATATCCTTTAGACGTTCGAATAAAGGTATTTTGGGAGGATTATTTTGTAATGCCTTTAGCATTAGCCCTGTATTAACCAAACCACTTTCTTCAGTTAAGCGGCGATATTCTTTTGCAATATTTTGATTCTCAAAAAATAAACGATCTACTGATTCTGAATCAACAGATTTCCATATTTCCAAGTATTTCTCCTCAATAGAATTTTGTTGGCTAAGGATTTGTTCCACTTTATGGACTAAAGTAGTATCACCAATTGACATAAAACCTACTAATTGTATTAAGTATTGAATTTTTAACCCTATTAAGCTAGGGCTTGATAGTATAATTTTATTGATTTTATTTGGAAGAGCGTGGGCAATTTCAAGTGCTAATTCTCCACCAAATGAATATCCAAGCAAATCTACTTTATCAAAACCAGTCCTTTCTTGTAATTCCTTAAAATCACCTATCAACTCTTTAAAAGTATATGCATTATCGGTACCCGGGCTACCACTTCTTCCGCAGCCGCGTTGTTCATAATAAATAATTGTTCTTTCTTTAGAGAGTAAAGGACCAATTGTTCTTTCAAAAAAGTATAAATTTCCTCCTGGACCCCCGTGAATAATAAATAAAGGTATCGTATTATTTTCTTGTCCCTCAACCTTTATCCAATGGTAGATACCATTTATCATCAATCTATATTCTCCATTTTTCACTTTCAAAAAATCACCTAATTTTATATCTGAATAAGGATAATAATATATATCCGCCATTTTATTAACATATCATTTTTAAACTATTCCGAATCTTTAGTTTGTGAAGAAAAAAAGCCACCAAAATGTGCAGCTGGCTCTTCAACTATTGCTACCCGATAGTTCAACAAGAAACACTAAAAATTTCTTGTTTCTAACCATTCATTTTCTAAAATACTCATTTCCCACAAGTTCCAATATTCATCATCATTTTTTCTTGAGTCCCTTAGTAATCCCTCTTTGATAAAACCCACCTTTTCATAACAAGCTATTGCAGATACATTGAAATCAAACACTCCAAGACTAACTCTATGTAAATTAAGTTCATCAAATGCCACTTTGAGGATTTCTTTCATCAAGAGTTTACCTATTCCTTTACCTCTGACATTTTTATCACTAACTAATACTTTTCCTACTCGTGCAGATTTGTTTATTCTATCAATTTTCCCCAAAGAAATATGACCAATTACATCTCCAGTTTCATTACTTATTACTTTATAAACCAAAGTAACAGAGTTATCATTATTGGCATTCTCAATGTATTTTTCTAACTGATTTTCAGTTAAGGGATATGAGAAAGCAGGTCCTCCCCATTGAAGTAAAAACTGAGGTGTATCAATCCAATCAATAAGCTGTTTGAAATCTGTACGTTCAAAATATTTTAGTTTGACCATTAGAACTTCTCCTTTACTTTGTTTTTTCTAATCCCATTATATATTCTTGTTCAACTGCTTCGTTAGTGAAAAAGCGCTCCTGCTTATTGCAGAAACGCCCCCGTTTGTTGAATAAGGAAAGGTAATAAATTTCATTTAGACCTAACAATCAATTTTTTCCCTGCTTCTTTAATACCTTCAAATTTAACAGTACTCTTATTTGCCAATTCTAATTTGGCATTGTAATAGTCCCAAGTGTCCGTATTGTTTGTATACTTTTCGATAGTTTTTAACATCCCCTTAATTAACTTAGATGATCGTTCATCTGTTGGTTGCTCTTCAAATATAAGTCTAAGCTTTTCAGTTTCTCCATCAAATGCTCCTACGCAATCAATACCTTTTGATTTTTTATAAAAATCCTCTGAATTAGATACAGCTTCACCTATATCTTGCTCTGGTGGTTTACTACATCCGCCAATAATGAATAATGAAAATAAATAGAAACATAAAAAAAACGTTAAATTTCTTTTTTTCAAATACGTTCCACCTCCGTAAGTGATATACAAATTTTACCGCGACTTCATGTTTAAAAATTTATTTTTATTGAACAAACCTGTCCATTGAAAAAGAAAAAGGATCGCCGGTAGCAACCCTTTTTGAAATCAAGCCCTCTTTAGTCAATTAGAATATACTATTATTATTTTTTTCTTCATATAGTTCAATTACCTTATCCAATTTATCTTCAATACGTTTTAGATGTTCTTTTCTCTTCTTTAAAGAACGAGCGAACGCAATTATAAAAACTATTAAAAAAATAGGAATAAGAATTGTAATTAATTGAAAAATAATATCCCCAATATTTAATCCCATATATTAATCACCCCTTTAAAAATTTTATATTGTAAACTCAAATTCAAGGAAATTATTACCTTAAGTAGTTCTGTACGCAAAAGAATAGTACCTTTAATTTGCAAGAGTATGGTTCAAATATGAGTGTTCACTTGTTCAACTATACTGAGACGTTTGTTGAAAAAGAAAAAAGATCGCCGCAGCCATCCCATTTTTAACATACCCACCCTATTGTTCAAGAACATTCTTTAATTAACTATAAAGATAACTTGTTAGTTTAGATGCTTTTTTTCTCTTGCCCAATAATGTAATTATTAGTTTATAAATGAAATAGCCCAAGAAAGTACCTAACACATTACATATAACATCGTCAATATCTACTGTACGTGTCATTCCTAACCCTAATAGCAGTTCTAAAAACTGTAAACATTCAACACTTAAAGAAACAAGGAATCCTATCATTATCGTATTTTCAAGCCTTTCGAACTTTCCCCATAATATAGGCATAAAAAATCCCAAAGGCATAAGCATTAAAATATTGCCTCCTACATTTTTCACTATTAATTTAATCATAAATAATGAGTCTCCGCTATAAGCTGTTCCTACTTGATTAACATCTCCTACTATCGAGATAAGAGGAATGAAGTTTAAAAACCTATAAGTGAATTTTTCGTGAGGAACTCCTATGTCTAAAGGGAACAAGGTCACTGAAATAACCATCAGTATGTATAAAACAAACAGTAACCTTATCAATTCCTTAAACCAAACCAATGACTTTTTATGTTTCTGTTTTAATGCCAGTATTATTACTCTCACAACTATGTAACATATAAAACCAAAAACTATAACTATATTTCCATTAAATCTCAAACAAACCACTCATTCCTACTATTATCAAAATCATTACCAAGGTTAAATGAAATAATCATAAGAGATTCCAATAACTTCATTTTCCTCCGCTAATTATGAACAGTATAACAATTTTGCCAAATATATACAATCTCTTCTTTAACTAACGCAACCCGTTAGCCATCCATGAATCGGAGCTTCACCACAGAAAATATAAGAAGGATTACGTTCTTACATGGTAGCTTAATAAGAATATGAATATTTTAACCGAAAAACGCTTACCCATTTTGAGATATTCCATAGAAAGTAACAAATAAATTAAAGTCATTAATAAAAATCATATGAAGATTGTGAAATTTCGTATTAAGTGTACTTCTTGAATCAGCCTTAGCCTCTTTAATATCGTAAATTAATTCCTCAATTGCAAAAGAATCTTCAATAACTGTTCTTAAATAATCCTTTGTTTGATTTTGATGATATGTTTCTCTGAAAGCTAAATCTAGCAAATTTTGTCTTGCTTGTTTCACTTCAAATAAAATGGAATCAAGTTCTTGGTTTCCTATATTTGTTGACTTTTTACTTAAAAGCCAGTTTTGTTCATACATATGGAGAATATATTGTACTCGGTTAGTTGTTAAATTATCTTTTACAAACAAGTCATTTGATTTTTTAAATTTTTTTAAATCCTGAACATACTCTTTAACAACAACAGGGTCACCCGAATATGTATAACTTTTATGAATACTGAAAAATGAAAAAGGATAAAACCATGTCATAACTATGAAGAAAATTACAACAAAACCCACTAACATTAAAAAAAATCTATTCATAGTTTTCATACTAATCCTCCAAATCCGAATCATTAATCTTTTAATTCTTCTTTTAATCAGATTATTCCTTCTTTCACTAAACTGCTCCTTTAGTAAGAAAAAAAGCCACCAATGGCAGCAGGATCTTCAACTATTGACCCCGTTATGAAAATAGCATAATGCTCTTCCTGTAATCAAAAAGATATCATTATGCCATTTTAAATCTTCGGGTTTAAATACGTTTGTGCCTTTTAGGTGCCCATAATAATAAAGTTTGTTTCCAGCCTTATCAAATGCAGTAAGATTAAGATGACAAACAAAATTTGTATTACAAGCATCCATTTTCTCAGGTCACTAAAAAGCTCGCCCCCTTTTTTAAAATGATTTACCCACTAAATCTCAAAAACCTTATTATACTAACCTGTCCCGTAGTGAAAAAACGTTCCTGCTTATTTCAGAAACGCTACCCGATACTTTAATAATGTCGTGATTTAACTTATGCAAAGTAATTTCTATCGTCCAATTACCTTGTTTAAAAACAGAATTTGATTTTTTATGGAATATAATTTACTAAAAATGCTTGATACAACAAAAGCACCCTTTTCTAATGAAGGATGCTCTTTTTTATTGAACATTGTTTATTTCTAATTGTTTTGAGGACGTGGCATAATCTTTTCGGATTCACTAAGAAGTCTACCTATAGAATTAATGTTATCTGTCATTGACTTTCGAAATGCTCCCGTCATCGCATCTCTTATAACCCATTTTCCTATAGATTTATTATCTTTTCTAGCATAACTTGATTTTTTTCCAGTATTTGAGGGGGATCTTTTTACAACTACAGAACCTTCACTTTTATAATTAACAGATTCTTTTCTCATGATTTCCCTCCTATCATTAATTTAAAGTATTCAAATAAATACTCATTTTCTCTTTCCTTTACTATAGCATTTTCTATTTCTTCTACGTAAGCCGTAACATTTTCTCTTGTCCATCTTTTATCAAGTGAAAAATGTAAACAAAATACGAAATCACCAACGGGCTTCTGTTAGGTAATTAGTTTGTTTTTCTTCTCTAAATGCAATAATTCTTTCCTCTTTAGTAAAAGCATCTACTACAAATATGTCGTTTTCATTCATGAAAAAAATTGAGGAGCAGTAATGTTGCCTGTTGTACCTACTAGCGACAGAAGTTTATCTTTTTTCTCATTATAAAAATAAATTGAAGCTGCGAAACAATCAGTTATTGTATTTACTTTCATTGGATTAAAATTAGGTGCTTGAATTATATCACTTTGTTGTCTAAGGAATTCGATTCCTTTTTCTAAAAAATTTGACCAACTTTTCTCATAATATTCTTGGGTTTAAAAATAGTTCTCCATAATTAGATTCTTTTCATTGAGTAAAACTAAAGTATAATCTGCATAACTCAATAAATAATAAGCTTGTTTTTTTAACAGACTGATCCGACCTTTTTCTGCGTTTAAACTTACAACTGAACGAAAAGATGTACTTATTTGGGAGATTATTTTAGCATTACCTGGGGTGTCAGAAAAATCAAATTCATAAAGCCATTCTCTGTTTCTATAAATATCAAATAAGAAAGCCCAAACAAAAGGGGCTGCTTTTGATAATATAGGCTTTGCCATTTCGTCTGCATTTTTCTCTATCCATTCTTGGAATGGATCGTATGGTGAATTTGGTATTCGATGGTTGTCATTCAAGAAGGCATGATATAACGATTTTAAACGAGGGTGTATAATATCGAAGTTCCTTTTTATATCTGGTGAAACAAAAACTAATATGTGCTTATTTTCTTTTAGTGCTGTTTGGTATTCTCGATATGTAGCAGTTATATTCCCTCCATTAAAATAGGGCTAGCACCAAATTTTTTGTTGATAAATAAAATCAGAACTTCACTTGACCTAACTTCATCAAGACATTGTTCAAGTGTATCAGTTTCCCACGGTCCAAAGACACCAGTTTCAAATATAGGAACTTCATGTCCACTACTTTCCAAGTGATCTTTTATAATTTTTCTTGGACTCTTTAAATCATCTTCATATGCAGAACTTATAAATATTCTAGTCCGATTAATCAATTGATCCCCCTACTTTATGTCCTAGTTACTTTTTAAATTCAAAAATTACTTCTACAATTAAACTACACTGTTGGGTTCAAAATCTGATAAATCAATTTTAACATAATAATTTACAGAATATGACACATTTCTTATTAAACTGCTGTCCGTTAGCACAATCAGGAACGGGATTGCCGCAGCCAATACAAGCTACCCGTTTGCTGAATAACACCATTAATGATTTCTAATCAATTTCTTTTGAAAATCGATTGTAATTTCCCGAATTTCTTCAATAGGGACAATTTTTTTGAACAATTATCAATATCTCTAGATTCCTCGGCCCTAGGAAAGGGATAAAATGAAAACCCCTTGTCTCCATTTGCACTTAATATATCTTCAGCCCAGCAATTCCAAAGAAAAGGTTCATAGAATTGAGTTAAATCTCCTGTAATGGCCCAGTGTAGGAGCTCTTAATACAACATTTCAAGGGATTCCCATTCTAATGCATCTGGTGCTAGGTAAAATATTCTGCCTATATCAAATGGGAGAAAGCCGCCATTTAAAGCGAAAAATCCTCCGATATTGTCGTCGGCGATTAGTAACATATCTTTTAAGTTAGCAAATTTGTTCCAAGAGCTAATAGTGCGGGTTAAAGAAGTATGACCAGAACCCAAAACACGGAACCAGCCATTTTGCACGGTGATTCCACCAGTATGATATGCTACTGATATCCACCAATTTAACCTCTGTACATACTTTTTATGACATTTCTTTTTGGAGTTCTTTAAGCACAATAAAAATAAAGAAGCTAACCAAAGTTGTAATACTACAACCAACAATAAAGACATTTTTCAAAGAATTTTTTACTTTAAATTTCAATATTGCACCCACTTGCTTATCACTTTTGGACTTGCTAACAATAAATAAATTCTTTTCAACTAATAGTTCGAGATAAGTTCAATTTATTCCTTTTTTCTTCATTCCTTATTCCACTAATCTGACTGTTTAGCTAAAAAAGGCTGCCTGAATTGGCAGCCGGATCTTCATAAATACCCTATAATTTTTTTCCATATTTAAATAACTGAAGTTTTTCCGTAATTTGTACTTCACCTATTTTTATGTAACCTAATTTCTCATAAAAGTGGTGATTTTTTTTGTTTAAATATGGAGTATATAAACTCCAATCTTTTATCAAAGGAAATTCCGACTCTATTAATTTGATTAACTTACTTCCAAGTCCTTTATTTTGAAATTTAGTTCCTAAGAATAACTTGCTTAATCTCAATCGACTATCATCCAATGGTCGAATATCTATTGCCCCAATAATATCGTTGCCCAACCATATTGTGTAATGAAAAAAACGTTCAATGTTTTCCCTTAATTTCTCAGCCGTTTCATTTACGGGGGTAGAGTCGTGGTCCTCGTATAATGCATAATCTTCAGCAAAAACTTCTTTTTGAATTACTAACAATTTTTCGACTTCATCCAATTTGGTTCTCTTAATTCTGACTTCCACTTGAGAAGCACATCCTTATTATTAAATATATAATATTTGAAATAATAGCATAACATAAATGAATTCAGCAAGATATATAGCACAGTCATCACGGGTAGCATCGTCAATCTTTTCATCCAGCAATAATTCAATCAGCTTTTCTTTATCTATAATGCCACCCATTTGTAATTAAAGCCCCCTTTCGTAGCTTTAAATAGTTATTAGTCAGAAATAATAGTTACATTCTCCGCAACCTTATTTTGGTTAAGTGATCCTGGATTTTCAACTAAGTCTAACAATACCTTTTGCCCTTGTTTAAGGTATCGGAAACCATTTAGAAACCTTACTTTATCAGGTTTAATTTGGCTAAAATATATAAAGACATGATTTCCATCTTCTCTGTCAAGCATAATACGTCCATATCCTTTTTCTTCCTTAAACTATTTTACTATTCCTTCTCGTTTCAAATTTGTTCTCCCTCCTTCTTACATTGTTCTCCACAAAACTGCTACGTTACTTGAATAAGAAAAAGGCTTTACCCCTTTTTAAAGTAACGCCCTCGTTAGCTTAAGTACATTTCTTCACAATATCATCGAACTGCGCAATAACAATATTTTTTTAAAACTCAAATTTAGAAACGGATGAGACATTCTTGTACATATATTTTCTTAAGAATACAGTCTGTAATTTCCTAAATTTCAGATGTATAGTTACTGAGTAATAACTTTCTAAAGGAGTGTCTCAAATGTTTTTTAAACTAAAAAAAGAGCAACAAGAATTAATGATTTCTGACATCCAATATTTCTTTTCTCAAGAAAGAGATGAAGAAATTACTGAATTTGCTGCGGAAAGAGTATTAGATTTCGTTAAGGAGAAGCTTGCACCTCACTTTTATAACTCCGCTGTTTTAGATGTTCGACATGTAGTTGAACAGCAATTTTCTTCTCTTGAAGATGAAATTTTAACACTTGAACGTCCGTTAAAAAGATAAGTAATTATACAGAGTGGAATATTTACTTTTCCACTCTTTTTAAGTCACATTTTGAGTCAAATACGCATTATTTGTTTTTTCTTCAACTAAACTGACCGTTACTACAATAAGAAAAAAAGAGCTTGCTGCTGCAAACTCTTCTTCAACTCAAGCCCCCGTTAACTTAATAACTTTGTTTATAATCCTTATTTATTATAGAGTAAACATATGTATCATTTGATACTCCATCTTGATATATATAATTCCTTAAAATGCCTTCTTTTTGAAACCCAATCTTTTGTAATAATTTATTAGATGGTTCGTTTTCAGGAAACACTATTGCACCTATACGAATTAATTCAAGTGAATCAAATCCAAAAGAAATGATCTTTGAAACTGCCTCGGTAGCATAACCATTATTCCAAAACTCAGGGTGTAATTCATAACCTATTTCAGCTCGCCTTTGTTTAGGAACCCAAGCATCTAAACCTACTGTTCCAACAAGTTGCTCGGAATCTTTAATTTCAATGCACCACCGAAATCCTCTTTTTTCATTGAATTTCTGTTTAAAATAATTAATGAATTCGTTTGCTTCTTCAATCTTTTTGAAAGTTTCCTTTCCATAAAAACGTGTTACTTGTGGATTAGATAAGATTGAAAAAATCACTTTAGCATCATACTCTGTTAGCTCCCTTAATATCAATCGTTCCGTTTTTAATACTGGGAACACAACAAACTCCCCCTTTCTCCTTTTAATGATAACTGAAATAACTAAATCAAAATATGAACCTTTATTTAACTAAACTGTCCCGTTACTTGAAGAAGAAAAGTGTATTACTGTTAATCCAGTAATGCACCCGTTCGCTTAATATTATTATGACAAAAATGTATTATAAATTAATAAAATTATCGTACCAATCAATAGTAAAATATCACTAAAAACAATTTTATTATTTTTCCTGTTGTAGAGAAAAATCTTTGCTAAAAAGAATAACAGCAAAATCAATAACAATACTTGAATAATTAAGAAGATAACAACCTCTTTGGTAATGAAAGTCTTCAATATGTAGAAAGATAATACAGATAAAACTCCAAGTACAAACTTGGTTCCAGATAACTTATCACGATTAAATAATAATTCCAATACAGCATTTTTTTTCTCCATTTTCTTCCCCCAATTTTTTAAATATAGTTATCATTTAGTGTTAAAGTTTAATTACTTATTATTTTTAATATTACGATTTTTTTGTCTAAAAAGCTCCACTCCTCTTGAAGTAAAGCCCCCGTTCGTTTAAGTACAATCCTTCACATTCTTGTTTAAACTTGTTGTGTCCAAATTTTATATATGTCTTGACCATCTATGATTGTTTTCTCTCTATGGATACTAATCTTTACATTGTTATAAGAAGCCCATTTAGGTAAAAAGTATTCTAAATAATTGATTTCCCTTTCATCAGGAGTTGCATATCCAACATTCATCTTTCTGATTAAATACGGACCGAAATCGGGAAGTAACGCATCTGTCCATTCCTCCGCTTGTCTTTTCGAATCAAAAATACGATTATCTTCTTCATAACTACCATTAATCCACACGATGTTCTCCATAGAATCACCTACTTTTTTGGAGTTAAGACAAATAAATGTAACCAAACCATAAATTAGTTTTAAATCAACACAATTTAATACATTATTCTTCAATGAAAAGATACATTTCTTATTGAAGTAACCTGACCGTTTGTGGAATAAGCAAAAAAGCCGCCGAAGCAGCTTCAACTATTTATTACTGTTTTTCTTAGATATTCCCTTTTCGTACTTTTCACTGTAATGAAAAAAGGCATTATATGCAATGAAACCTATAATTCCTAAGATGCCACAAATTACTGTAATAACAATAGTCACTGAATTTCCCTCCCCATCAAATATCACCCCTCAATGGCTTAACTAAATATTCAATAAAAACCCTATTTTTCCCTTTTTTAACGTATCTCTTCTTTAAGTAACCTGATCCTTTAGTTCAAGAAGGAAAAAAGCCACCAAAATGGCAGCTGAATCTTCAACTAAACCAGCTAATAGGATGTCAATATCTTTCTCTAAAAATTACATTTCCCTTATGTTATACTATTTTTGGCCATGCCAAATAACCCTCCAAAACCCCTTTGGAAGGATTTTTCTCTGTTTCACAAAACCGGTAATTAACCTAAATCAAGGAACTCTTCTTTTCTCTTCAATAAAGCGTAAATCCAATGAAGAAGTTTATTAATGCAGGCAACGATTGCCACTTTAGCAGGCTTTCCTTCTGATTTTTTCTTATCATAGAATTCTTTAAGCTTTTTGTTTCTTGAACTCCTTATGCCACATAAAACGGCAAGATACAGGGAATGGCGTAGTCTACTTGAACCCCTTTTGGTAATTCGATTGATTGTTGCCGTAAACTTGCCCGATGAGTGAACACTTGGATCCACTCCAGCGAAGGCAACGAGTTTTTTAGGATGATTAAACCGATCGATTTCACCAATCTCAGAGATAATCGTTGCAGCGATTTTTTCTCCGATTCCCGGAATCGATTGGATGATCTTGTATTCTTCCACTTCATTTGCCAAGGTCACGATACGATCTTCCAAATCAGAAAGATGACCTTGGTAATGAAAAAGCAGCTCAATATACATACGCAGATTAATTAAGTGACTTTCATACACGACTTTTTTAAATGGATTTCGAGATGCGGAGTCCATTATTTTTTTTGCTTTTTCCCTTGCCCATTGCCCAGATCGGCTAGGACAGAACTCCATAACACTCCCTACCAATTTACTTTCTCCAGCTGTTAATATGGACTCAGAAGTGGGATATTCCTTTAACATCAATAAAGAAACCTTTGAATATAGATCTCCAAAAACTTTCCGGTATTCAGGAAACACTTGATCTAAAATGGTGTGAAAATGAAGTTTAGCTTCCACATACATATTTGTTACAATCTCCTGTTGACTTGACAAATTCCGAAGGTTCAAGAGTTGAATCCCTCTATTTCTATGAGGTTCAAAATCTTCTTTGTAATAAAGTACACACAACTGATACGCATCGATTGCGTCTGTTTTTACCTTACGTAAACTAGACTTTTTTGCCTGATAAGAAATAATAGGATTTAGTAAGATATATAGAATCCCGTGTTCCTCCATGTATTGAACAACAGGCGAATGATAATGCCCCGTAGATTCTAATATGACCATAGGCATTTGCCCGGTCACCTCTTCAATCTCTTTTAAAAAGCCTATAAAGTGATCTAAGTCTTCACTTGTATGCCTCATTGAAAAGCTTTTTCCATACGGTTTTGATTTATCTAAAAACGCC
This sequence comes from Neobacillus sp. PS3-40, assembly GCF_030915485.1. GTDB lineage: Bacteria > Bacillota > Bacilli > Bacillales > Cytobacillaceae > JAUZPL01. The sequence goes on from NZ_CP133266.1 coordinate 249,457, forward strand.
TGAACTTGGCTTTCTCCCTTTGCTACATCCAGACCAACTACTGGATTCATCGTCCTCTCCTCCACCAATTACTAACCAGTACCCTTAGACCTCCATGTAGTGTCATAGCTTCGCTTGTTATACGAGATCTACGTCCCAACCAGCCTCAAACATGTTTCTACAAGTAGGGGGCGGACAGTTTAGTTGACGGGATCAATGCCCCACGCACCCGTACGTCCTACCCTGGCTACTGATATAATAGATTCTATTAAAAAAAGGTCAACCAGTAAAAACTGGTTAACCTTATAATACGATCGCCCCCGTTAGTTCAGTAACTTTTCAAAATTTAATTCTGCAAGTAACTCATAAATAAAATCATTTTTATTTTCTACACCTAATAAGTAGTCAGAAACTTTTAGCATATAAGCACAACAGATATTGAAATATTCTAGACTATCCTCTTTTAAACTATTCTCCTTTTTTAAAACTAACAATTCCTTATATGCTCTATTAATAAACAGTGCAGTACCTTTGTTATTATTGGCTATATAAAGACCAATAGAATTATTTATATAAGAAAAAAATCGATAATAAATGCTGTTTCTTCTCAGAAAACTATCTGGTAATACGCTTTTTGAGTTTAGCTTTTTTATTAACTCGTCTATCGATTCAGTCATTGATAGCACTCCTTCATAATTCATTAAAGGACTTCTCATAGATATTCACATTAATCAAAGTTCAACAAGGGTGAACAATCTTCCTGCTTATGGAACTAGACTGCCCCTTTTGTTGAAGAAAAAAACAGCAGGCTAAGTAGCCCGGCTGTTCAAGTAATGCGTCCGTTTGCTAATAAGAAAAGCCCGTTGCTTTGTCTGTCTATTTTACATAACCTTTAGGGTAGTTATTTCTTTTACTAAAAGACTACGTTAAAATCTGAAAGATATCTCAGCTTCTTTGGATCCATCCCCAGCCCTGTTCAGAAGTCTATGTCCTTTAAGCCAAACTGCCACTCCGGTCCCCCACAATATCAGGGCTGAGCCAAAACCGACAGATGTCCACCATACCATAAATTGATGCTTCTCCGTGTTTACTATTACAGGTAAAGTAAGCAGTGTGATTGCCGAAAGCAAACAAAGGAGTGAACCCGATATATAATAGATCTTGACCTGAAAAAGGTATGCTAGAGGAAGGAAATGTGCACCCACAATAAGAGCCATCACAGGGACAAACAAATCCAAGTGATTTGTAGACCCACAAATTGCGGCGTCGGCAGCAATAAACACACCCTCTAAACCAAAAATAATGCCGAACCACCTATTCTTTCGTTTCCAACGATGGAAATCCCCTTCCCCCATCTCGTTTGATAACCTTTTTGACTTCACTATCAATACGATTCCTCCAATAAGCAGTATAACGCCAATCAACAAGGAAAAGATCAACAGCCAGAGAAATCCCCAACCCTGCAGTCCCCTTATTCCAATTCCTGACCACAGAGTACCAAAAAATGCCATGAAGATAACTCCAGAAGCTGTTCCACGTATAGCAACTCTAGGAATAATGGTTTGCGACATATCATGAATCCTCCTCTTTCAATTTCATTCTAAAAGGCTAAAGATACCTGCTACTACGATAAATTTTACCATAATAAAGATAATGATTAAATGGTCCAATAAAGGAAGGACGCCTTCATGTTCAAGAAAGGCGCCCTTTAATGGAATAACTTAGTCCTAAAATCACTTAATGGTTATATAACAAAACCAGCTAATAGGATGTCAATATCTTTCTCTAAAAATTACATTTCCCTTATGTTATACTATTTTTGGCCATGCCAAATAACCCTCCAAAACCCCTTTGGAAGGATTTTTCTCTGTTTCACAAAACCGGTAATTAACCTAAATCAAGGAACTCTTCTTTTCTCTTCAATAAAGCGTAAATCCAATGAAGAAGTTTATTAATGCACCCGTTACTTGAATAAGCAAAAACTATTTTTCACTCACTTGGACTATATAATTGGTTATGCCATTGTTGCAAAATATCCGTAATACTTTTTCTCAACTCTGAATACTCACCTTTATGCAACAGTCGGAAATATAATCCTCTCAAGAAAGTTATAACATTTGACTTCTTCCAGAAAAAATTCAAACTATATCCTTCTTTCCTTTTTAAATCCTGAAGAGTATCTGAGACTTCTAAAATCCAATTTCCCAATTCATTTTGTGTAATACCTTTGCCAATAAGTGCTTCCAATACAAATATTAGTCTTTCTTCCTCATCATCAACAAAAGGTGTTTTAGTTGTTGTCTCTTTAAATAAACATAGTTTAATTACTTCAAGACATTCAAAAAATAAACCATTATTAAAACTGGGATGTCTGACAGCCTCAGCTAATAAATCAGCTCCGTGTGCAATACTATGTGCCCACCCTTTTCCTTCCACATAGCCACGAACATCTTTTTCAAGATTTAAATACTTAATACTTCCCTCGATTGTCTTTAAAACAATCTCCTCTGGTAGAAATGGTCTTTGCCTATCTTTTTGTAGGATTAGTCCAATAACCAAAGCGGAGAAAGAACGAGTAAAGACTAAATCACTTTCCCTTTCTTCAATACCCAAAAACAAATTTTTTCGGCATACTTCGATTATATGTTCCATTTGATTGTCAGTTAAATAGTCCTCCACAATCAATTTCCCATATGTATTAAAAATCAGTGTATCTCTCAACTCAGGGTCAATTGAGCCTATATTATCCAACATTCTTTCAATAAGATTATTTAAGTCATCATGTTTTAAAACTGTATCAAAATCTATTGCTTTTAGCTCTGATTTTAGCATCAATACCATCACCACTTTTTTAATTTATTAAATCCTTATTGAATTAACCTGCCCCGTTACTTGAATAAGAAAAAAAGGTGACCTTCATTATTGAAGTATCGCCCCCGTTACTTTAAGTATAATATTTCACAAACTCTGTTACGATTTTAAAAAAATCGCTTCTTTTTTTTGTTAAATAATGCTAAAATTTCGGCATAAGATAAATTAGGAATGGGGAGATTATATGAGATTAAAAAAAATCACATTCTTTTTGATTATTTTATCCAGTGTTTTAAATATAATTTTCTCGAATTTTCTGCATCAAGGGGTAATAGGGATTAGCTCAGCTATTGTATGCTTGTTGATTGCTGCGGCAACAATGGAAACAAAGGATAAAAAGAATTCGGTAAAAGAAAAGTAAAAAAAGTGCTCAAAAAATTAACGGGTTCCGTTAACTGTCGCAAACATCATAAAATGCACCCTAAAATGTCCAGCAAATTGTATGCCAATTTGTTGGACATTTTTTATTGATATAAAGCGATTTCCGTAATTAATTCTTATTAATTTGTAGCCCAATTTGCATATGAAAATGCAAGGGTACAACAGCCAGTGCCTTACAAATATACTCGCATTTTAATGTGCAAAATAATATACAATTATGTCCTCTAATTAATTAGCTAAGAACCAAAAAAACGTTCCATCTGTTTGTTTTGAACTTGTAAGAATTACTTACAGTTTCAACTCTTCGGATTTACCGAAAAGTTCGAATAAGCCCTTGTGAAATAAGGTTATCATATATTTTTTTACAGTAACTTACTGCATATAACTTAATGTGCAGTGGATTTCTAAAAAGAAAAAAATAAAAATTGTTAAAAAGCATACGTGTGTAAAGGTAATTGAAATGTAATTTAACCAAACAAAAAGAGGCTGGGACAAAACCCACCTCTGAGATGAAAAAGCCGGTGGAATTTTACGATAAGTAAAATTTCACCGGCTTTGATTATTTTCCAATAAAAATAAGGGCCACTTCTGATAAAATAAAGTTACCACACCAAATTTCATCCGAAAGAAGGGTCCTTATGTTCAAAAATTATATCATGAATCAATTAGTTTTGCCTTTAGATTTAGAAGTAAAATTACAAAATAATGATATTGCCTACCATGTCCATCATTTAGTTGAAAGTATCCCTCATGAAGCGTTCGAACCATTTCTTCGAAATGAGGGTTGCCCAGCCTATCATCCACGCATGATGCTTAAAATTATCTTATGTGCCTACACACAATCTGTCTTTTCAGGGCGTAAAATTGAAGCCTTATTAAAAGATAGTATCCGTATGATGTGGCTGGCTCAAGGACATGAACCAAGCTACCGCACAATAAACCGATTCCGTGTTCAATCAGAAGTGAAAGATTTAATCCGCCAATGTTTCGTCCAATTCCGTTGCCAATTGATTGAAGAAAAACTTATCGATCAAGAAGCGGTTTTTATCGATGGCACAAAGATTGAAGCGAATGCGAATAAATTTACGTTTGTCTGGAAGAAATCGGTTGAGAAATATCATCAAAGTTTAATTGAAAAGTCAAATCAGCTATACAATGAACTACTTGAGAACGAAATCATACCTGAAATTAAATGTGAAAGCGATGAACAGTTATCATTGGAAGAGATCGCTCAATTGGTTAAAAAAGTGGACGATGTCGTAACCGAGTATGATAAACAAATTGAAGTATCGACAGACGTTCTAGAACGAAAAGCCTTAAGAAGTGAACGTAAATACCCGAAACAAGTGCGTAAACAGTTGATTGATTTTGTCTTACGAAAACAGAAATACCAACAAGACTTTGAAATATTTGGCACACGTAATAGCTATTCTAAAACAGATCCGGATGCGACATTTATGCGAATGAAAGATGATTATATGCAAAACGGACAATTGAAGGCAGGTTACAATGTACAAATCGCAACGGAAGGTCAATACGCGCTTGCCTATAGTTTATTTTCAAACCCAACAGATACACGTACGTTAATTCCATTTCTAGATGAGATCGAGCAGCATTATTTCGAGTTACCGAAACACATTGTCGCAGATGCAGGTTATGGTAGTGAACAAAACTATAATGATATCCTTTCGAACAGAAAACGAGAAGCACTTATTACGTATAACATGTATTTGAAAGAACAAAAGAAAAAGTATAAACAAAACACATTTAATCCCGACAATTGGCAGTATAATGAAGAAACAGATACATATACATGTCCCAATCAGAAACTTCTTAAATTTCAATATTATTCTATACGTAATGACCGTACAGACTTCCAACGGAAGTTCAAAATCTATGAGTGCGAAGACTGTTCAGGATGCCCGTTCCGTTCATCATGTACAAAAGCAAAAGAAGGAAACAATCGAAAACTAATGGTGAATGAAAAATGGGAACAGCAAAAAGAATATGTAAGAGAGAAGCTTTCAGAAGAGAAAACGAGTGCCATCTATCGAAAACGCAAAATCGATGTGGAACCAGTTTTTGGATTCTTGAAGGCTAATTTGCGCTTCTCTCGGTTTTCTGTACGAGGAAAATCGAAAGTAGAAAACGAAATGGGCCTAGCGTTAATGGCAGTGAATTTAAGAAAATTCACTGCCAACAACTAAGGTAATAGAAGAATTAACACCCCAAAATAGATAAAGGTGAATTTGAGTAAGCTCAAATTCACCTTTCTTACTATTTGAAGCTAGTTATGTCCCAGCCTCAAATAAATATACATTTTGACATACAAATTCAAGTGTAAATTCCAGTTTTGTGATAGGAAACGGAAACCCGTTATCAAAAAATGGGCTTTTTTTATTGTTTGAAATTGGACGTAAGGTATTATTTGTGGTTATACATAAATGATCTTTATGTATAAGGAATATTCCTTCTTCCACTAACCTGACTGTTAGTGAAGAAGCGTTCCTTTTTATTACAGAAACGCACCCTTTAGTTAAAGTGGAAATCTATTATTTTTCTTTTAACTGTTTTAGTAATTCAATTATTTCTTTATTTTGCTCACTTGTTTTTCTTAGCTTCACTTCAATCGAAAAGCATGTAATAACTATCGCAATAACGCCAATTGTTATAATAAATTCCATTCAAATACTCCTCTCACTCAAGCTACTAATTCACCATAAAAATTCCAATCCCCTTCTTGAATTAACCTGCTTCGTTACTTGAATAAAGAATTTGATTAAGGAGTAACCTACCCCTTTTTAGTTGGCATTTGTCAGCCACCTTCAATGCAAGTTTCCGAAGAACTTCCAACAGCATAATTTAATTCTTGAAGAAGAAAGGAAAGATGTTGGTTTCTAACTAATGTTTCCAAAGTTTGTTTCATAATTGGGACATTATATTTTTTGAAAATATCTACTGTAACTTCCCAAACCTCAATAATTGCTTCTGAAGACATATTTGATTGGATGACCAATTTTAACATCCTCCTTTTTATTAAATTCTTGTATTTGTTGAAGTGATGCTTATAAAAAAACAACAGCGAGTAATAGACCTTTACATAACAAAAAGTCACCAATCAAATCGAAATTATCAAACAAAAACAAGAATTTACTTTTCTACACCAAATCAAATGCTTTAAGTTCAATGATTTAAAATTCTTTGATTTTCCTACTTTTTCAGCTCAAACCACCTTTATATCATTGACAAGCATTTACTAAATTGATGGGTTAAAATGGTGCTGTAAAAATTTTGATATTTTTGGAGAGTAATATTATACTTTTAGATTTAATGTCAATACAAGAGCTTGAAGAGACAATTGAATTATTAAGGCAAAAGCTTTTTGGAACTGCATCTTCCAAAGGTTTTTCTGATGAAAGGACAATCATTATTAGCCAGAGCCTTGATTTGTATATAACAAGATATAACAAGTTGATGTGTAGTAAATGTAAAGCATTATAAAATGTTCGTATTGAGAACAATTACTTTCTATCCCATTCTCCTCCACAATCAGGGCATTTCCATTTAACAGTCCTATCCTTCACAACGTCGTATATCCCAATTTTTCTTGTAAAGTGAGTCGCTCCATATGATTCCTGTTGCCCTTGTATTGTTTCTCCCTGGAGATTTGCGTTAAAATATGGAGCAAATTTCCTTACTATTATCCATTTCAACTCCTCCTTAATCCATCTCTATTTTATTAAAGCTACCCGTCACTTTTCAATGAACCAGCAGTAACCTCACCAGTAAAATGAAATAAAATAACTTGATGTTTTATGCTACTGATAAAACTATATATACCAGTTGTGCTATTAAGCTTCACATCAAATCCTGTTTCCTCTTTAACTTTTCTACAAGCTGAATGATGAATGTCTTCACCATATTCAATGTGTCCACTCGGAAAGTTCCATTTATCAATAGCAGTTGGTTTATTTTCTCTAATTATTAACACTTCATCATCTCTGAATATTGATACACTAACTACTAAAATAATCTTATCTTGAGCCATTCTTTTTATCCTAAATTATTTTATTTTATGTTTCTTTCTCTATTTAACTCCTGATTACCTTCTTCTCTCACTCCTGAACCGTTAGTGGAACAACAGAAAAAAGCTCTCCCCTTATTGAAGGAAAGCCCCCGTTAGTGAAAAATCTTCCTTTTATTCATCGGAATTTTCATCTTGTCGTTTTGTTCGTAAATAATAAATATAAATTACTGGCACAAGACCACAAATAAATAATATTCCACCCATAATTACCCCATCAATTAAAGTAAATCCATCAGTAAATGCTACAAACAATCCGACAACAGCAGAAATAATTACTAATACAAACAGCGAAATACTAAGGCTCTTTCTCGGGGATTTTGCATTACTTTCATGGTCTGCACTAATACTCATTGATAAATATGATGAAATAACAGTTGTTATCATGAATACAAGCCATAATGTATTTTCTCTCATGCCATCTAACCCTTTTGTAACTAAGTCATATCCTAAAATTCCAAGAATACCAACTGTTTGAATAATATACGCGATGCGGATGTTTTTTAAATTTTTCAAAATTAAACGTTCATCTTTAATTTTTTTCATTTTTCATCACTCTCCTTTTCTATCCAAAATATTTCATCTAATGTTTTATTAACTGTATAACAAATATCAAGACACAACTTTAAGGTTGGATTATATTTTCCTTTTTCAATTAAACTAATTGTTTGGCGAGTGACACCTATCTTTTCTGCAAGTTGTTGCTGTGTTAAATTTACTTGAATACGAGCAATCTTAATTTTATTTTCCAAATGATGTAATCCCCTCCTCAAAATCATCGTAACATATATATTGCATAATTCAATATATATATTGCATTAATTGCAAAATCATTCTTCAACTATTCTGATCCTTAGTTCAATAAAAAATAAGGTTGCCGCAGCAACCTATTGTTCCACAATATGTACCCGATAGCTCAAGAACATTCCTTCAAATATTTTATTTACGTCCTATATACAAAAAATGTTGGCTTGTACCCATTAAATTTTCATCTGTACTTAGGTAATAACCCATTTCTAACCACTTTCTGTATTCAATTTCCTCTAATTTATTAATCTCGTTTTCCTTACAACCCAGAATATTTTCAATACCTGCAAATATTATTTCTTTCAAACCAAAGCTTTTCATAAAAGCTCTTGCTTCTTTTGAGTCAATAAAATAAGCGGTTGTAAAACCTTCCCTGTCTTTATTTTCTCCATTGTTTAAATAGCCAAGTAATCCGCCAACTGATTCAATTGGAAATAAGTGCAATAAATTATCTTGTATTGGAGCATAGTTAGAAATAAATGATGTAATGATCATTCCATTTGGTTTTAATAATTTTAAAGCTCCTTCAACTGCTTTTCTCCTTTCGGATTCCTTGATTAAATGGTACAACGGTCCCATAAGAAGGATTACATCGTATTGTTGTTCAAATTTATCCAATTTCAATGCATTACCGTATATATAATTCTCTAAGATAATACCTCTTTCATACGATTTTCTTTTTGCAATTTCAATATTTCTATTCGATAAATCAAGCAAAGTAACCTTGTGCCCTTTCTCTGCCAAATACATCGCATACCTACCTGGACCACCACCAATATCAAAGATTTGCAAATTATCGCCTTTTATAAATTCATCTAGATACCGTTTAGTAATGTCAAATTCAATTTTATGACGTTCCAGCCTTTTCCACTCATCGTATTCTGTATCGTACCAATGTTCTATTTCGTTCATTTTTCTATCCCCCTAAAAATCCTCTAACTTTAACAGAATTATAACCCTCGAAGAATTGGAAATTGATCCTGAATATTATACTCCTTTTTTTGTTTTTATTTGTAAATAGTTGTTAGATATTTTTGAACTAAGGGGTGTTAGTTGAATAAGAAAACGGGCGACACTTTTTTAAAATATGCATCGCCCTTTAAAAGATATCAATTTGGACCAAACGTTTTTCCTATTGCGTACTTTGATTTAAAAGTCTTTAAAAAGTTTTCACTAAAATCATTATATTTGCTACTTAAGACTTTCAGATATTCAGAAAAGTCTTCTGGTAGTATATTAGGATTTTCCTTGATATACATAAATAATTTCTTACTCATTTCGTACATCTCAGTATATCCTTCCTGATTTTGTGCTTCTTGAATTCGTCTTTTAATTTCTTCCTTTTCATCTTCAGTAAGATTATCATTGAATGTGTTAACATTATTGACGATATTTTTACTTCGAATCTCGAATTGTTCTATTCCCTCTCGCGAAATCTGTTCGTATAGATGATTTAAAATCTCATTGATTTCATCTGGAAATTGAATGCTTTCAGTTTCGTCAAGCGTGTTTACGAATTTTTTCCAAACCTGTTCTTTCTCCTTGGTATCAATAGGTTCATCAAGGAACGCTCCATACATCACTGCAACTAATTTTCCAAATCCTGAAGGGAAAATTCTTTCTAATTCCTTTTTCATATAATCTTTTGTGGATTTGGCATTCAAATCTAAATAGTAATTTAGCCTATCTAAATTCTTGGTATTTGACGTAGAATTGTCATTCTCTAACAAAGACTTAATGACTTTTTCGGTTTCATTTAATACGTTAATCTTTTCTTTGATTTTTTCCAATTGCTCTACCATAACATTATTAAATGACATTGGTGTGTCAAAGATGTTTTTGATTTTCTGTAATGAAACATCAAGCAATCTCAATGCTTTAACTTGCTTTAACCTTTCTACTTCAGCCTCTGAGTAATTGCGATAAGAATTATCCTCTTCCTTAGTAGGATTGATTAACCCCATCTCTTCATAATAATAAATTGCCTTTCGTGTCAGTCCAGTTTCTCTCATTACATCACTAATTTTCATAATAAACACCTCCTATTCACACCATAATTTATAACCTTGGGGAAAGGTCAAGTAATTTCTAAAAATACTTTGGCTTTCTTCAACTAACCTGAACAGTTAGCACAACAAGTGATTGCCCTTATTGAACAATAGCCCCCTTTAGTTCAATAAGAAATTAATCTGGAACGTAAAATCCACCGATTCTTTTTTGATTTATTTAAAATAAATGAATAACCAATAGTTAAGTACAAGCATCTTTTTAGCTTCGGAATAAACTGAATATGATTTAGAGAGTAGGGGGTGAAAACATGAATAAACCATGGTTCAACCATTCTTGCATTAGTGAACAGGAAGTTCGTTTAAGAAATGCTATGCGTTTAGTTTGGGAACAACACGTGTACTGGACAAGAATGACAATCAATAGCATTGCCTTTGATTTACCTGATTTAGACGCTGTTACCGCACGTCTACTCCGAAACGCTACAGATATGGGCAATTTACTAAAGCCTTTCTATGGAAATAGAATAGCCGCAAAGTTCAGCAATTTAATAAGGGAACACCTGTTAATTGCTGCGGAACTTGTTAAAGCCGCAAAAGCAGGAAATCAAAATGCTGTAGCGGATGCAGAGAGAAGATGGTACGCAAATGGAGAAGAAATTGCCGAATTCCTAAGCAGAATAAATCCGTTTATATCAAGAGATGAATTCCAAGAAATGTTTTTCGAGCATCTGGCACTTACTACTAAGGAAGCATTATTTATACTCCAAAATAATTTTAAATCAAGTATTGCTGTGTTTGATAAAATTGAAGCAGAAGCTTTACAAATGGCGGACACAATAACGAATGCAATTGTGAAACAATTCCCCAGAAAGTTTCAAATATAAGAGTTACTGATTGCACCATAAAATTATTAATGGCACTAATTCAGTGCCTTTTTTATGTAGTTTGTGTGAATTTAAATTGAAATAAACTGCCACTTTAGTTTAAGAAGAAAAAAAGTCACCAAAATAGCAGATGGCTCTTCAACTATTGCACCCATTAGTCGAATAAAAAGTATTTTTTACAAGCACAAAATAGTCTGTTTTAATAGAGTGATGAGTTGTTCTCAGGTAATAAAACAGCAAGAATTAAGTAGATAAAAAAGGAAACGGGAGTAAAAATAAATATTAATCTTACAAGAAAAGGGGAAATACCAAAATGTTCAGCTAATCCTCCGCATACTCCTAATAACGCCTTTTCTTTTGACGATTTTGTTAACCTATTCAATGGAATCCCTCCTTATATCTAAATTATGATTATTCAAAATTGTACCATTTGAGGTTCCTCAACAAAACTATTCATCAGTCAAATAAGTAAACGGCTGTCGAAGCAGTCTTACCTTTGTTGAACTCATGCCCTTGTTTGTTTAAGTAAAATACTTCACATTCTTTCCTTCGAAGAATAAAATTATTTGTTCGCTAAGACACTCAATAAGTCTACAATTTGTGCCAACCAAAGGGCGGAAAATCCCGTGCCAATTGCAATTGCAACCAGTGCTATAACTGTAACCCCTTTTAATGTATTGTTATCAAACTTCATTTATTAATTTCTCCTCCTATTTGGATGATAATTCCATTTTAACATTAACCTCTTTCGTTAGACTATTAAAAAATTTATCACTTCTATTAAGATAACCTGACCGCTACTTGAAGAAGAAAAGTGCATTACTGTTATTCCAGTAATGCACCCTTTAGCTTAAAAATTTATTTAAAAATTAAGTACAAAACTATTGCCCCAACAATGATTATTCCACCAATTTTTGGACTGCCGTAAAATGTTCTGTTCCAACCATCATCTGTTTCTATTTTGCTTTTATCTTGGTTCTTCTCAACTTTTCTCATTGTTTGCATCCCCTGATATGTTAATATTCACCTTTTTTAAAATATATTACGAATTAAGAATTTTAAAGTTTCAATTTCCAAAAGCTTATTCAACTAAACTGGGCAGTTTAGTTAAACAAAAAAGGTGATGGTTGCAGCTGAAAACCCACCTTGTAGATTAATGTAAAAAACGTAATTTTTAGTTTACATTGATTTATTTAATCTCTATAACCGTATCCAATCAATTTATGTGATTTTATGTCTGCATAAACTGCAAACCCACCTACTGTTGGATTATCATTTGAAGGAAAGTCCAAAGAAAGTCCCTAACACATTACAAATAACATCGTCAATATCTACTGTACGTGTCATTCCTAATCCTAATTGTAGTTCTACAAACTGTAAACATTCAACACATAAAGAAACAAAGAGTCCAATCATTATCGTATATTTTAGCCCTTTGAACTTTCTCCATAATATAGGCATAAGAAATCCCAAAGGCATAAGCATTAAAATATTGCCTCCTTCGTTTTTCACTATTATCTTAATCATAAATAGTGAATCTCCACTATAAGCTGTTCCTACTTGATTAATATCGCCTAATATCGAGATAAGAGGAATGTAGTTTAAAAACCTATTAGTGAATTTTTCATGAGGAACCCCTATTTCTAAAGGGAACAAAGTCACTGAAATAACCATCAGTATGTATAAAACAAACAGAAACCTTATCAATTCCTTAAACAAAACCAACGGCCTTTTATGTTTCCGTTTTAATGCCAGTATTATTACTCTCACAACTATGTAACATATAAAACCAAAAACAATAACTATATCTCCATTAAATCTCAAAAAAACCACCCATACCTAATTCATCAAAATCGTTACCAAGGTTAAATGTAATAATCATAACTAAACTGCCCGTTTACTTAAAGAAAAAAAAGGGCGTTACCATTGTTCAAGTATTGCCCCCTTTAGTTCAATAAATATTGGTCCTAATTCACATATAGATGCAAAACATCTTCCTGCTTCTCATATCTTCCGTTTATTACACCTATACCATCAACTGTAAGTGAATCAATATTTTCAATGGGATTATCCTTTAATATCAGATGTAATTTAGTTATATTTTGGAGTCCGCCTTTACAATAGGCTATAACAGATTGTTGAATTAGATAGTCTGCATTGTTAATTTCTACTTTTATAAAGTTCTTGTGTAAAAGCCTATCTTCAAATTGAACAATATTCATCGGATCAAAAGATTTAGCAGTTATTTCACCTTCAATAAATAGATTAATTCCTTTTTGCTGCTCAAAGTTTTCAAATGTAATTTTCCTATTTTGCCTAACAAAATTAATTATTTCCTCTGTTTCGGGACTTATTTCCACATCACTTATTTTTTCAGAGTTATCGGAAATCTGTTTTAATAAATCGTATAGTGTTTCTTCTTTGCCCCAAAAACCTTCCTTCCAACTTGGCAAAAAATCATCAAGTAATAAACACATAACCAAACCTGAACTATAACAACTCTTCCGTATATATGAAGTGGATTCATATTTGTCAATAAGGTGCTGCCCATATTTTCTTAAAATGGAATTGTACTCTAAATTACATTTTTCGGAGAAAGCCTTTAGTTCAACATACCACGCTGGTCCTTCAATTGTTTCAATTGAATTTTCGTATAATAAATAGTTATTGATTTTGGTAGCCCTTTTTTCTCTTAAGGTAATAAAAGTATTAAGATATTGTTTCTTTTTAATAAAATTATTTTCTAACATTGCACTAAAAAGGGTAGCTCTTTCCTTATTTCGTAATTCCACATTTTCTCTTGTTAACGGATATGTGATTCCCAGAATTTCATTTACAAACCGTTCTTCCCCTTTAACATATTGAAAACCATGAAATAATTCGTGTACGAGATTAGAATATAAACTTGCGTAATCCTTGTACAATTCTAGATTCACGATTGCCGTTGGAAAATTATCATAAAGAATGAGTGTACAACCTATAAATTGTTCATCCCACTTTAATATTTGATATTTGTCCTTTTGAATTTTTGTCATTCTAGGATGGTTGAAAAGATAAACATAACTCTTATCATATAATGCGTAAGCAACCGATTCAAAACTAAACCAATAGTTTTTCAAATTCGCATTTACTATGTCTTTGCAAATACGGTTAAGATAAATATCCATCGTTTTCATCCCTTATATAAAAATTTATAACTTCTAAATTCTCTAAAGGATTAAATCCTCCTTCTACTAAAAGTGAACTTATTCAAGTTAACTGACGGATTGTATAAGAAGAAAAAAGCATTACCGTTATTCCAGTAACGGCCCCCGTTAGCTTAAGTATGATCTTTCGCAATATTTCAAGTAGTAATCTCTATTGTAATAAAGTTTCTTGTGTTCTCTTCATTTTTGGCTCGGTTTAAAGGTATATTTCGACTAATAAAAGAAAAGATACTTAACTCCATTTAGTTAAAAAAGGGAATATATTTGAATTGCCAATATAATAGTTAATGCAATGATACCAATAATCAATACTATTTTTCCGTAACGAATTGCACCTTCAGACACTTCAGGTTCCTCTTTATACATCCATCTTCTTCCCCATAATAAACTATCCTCAGTGCACAGATAAGTCCAAATTAATACCGCATATAAAGGAATCAATATAATAACAAGCAGAAAAGTGTCGGCCAACTTTATCCCTCCGTAATGCCCCCGGCTAGTTCAAAAAGAAATTATTCCATACTCTTACCTTGACTAACCACCTTAATTAATTTATCAATTTTTTGATTTCTCTCTTGGTCTGATTTTGTTTTTGTATTAATGAATTTAATTACTTTATTTACAAAATAAATACCAAAAACGCTAAGAACGAAATATAAAATAATAGGTAAAAAGGCCAGAACAACAAATCCACCATTCATTACTGTTAATAATATAAGAGAAAGAAACAACCCACCTTTAATACCCATTTCAAACCACATCGCCTTTTCCATTTGCAAAAATGCTTCTTTAAGTATTGCCTCCTTTAGTTAAACAAGAAACAATAGTCATTATACTTTTTCTAAAAAATTTTCAACATCTTTTGTTGATTTTAAGATGATAACTTCTTTTTCTTTAGAAAGCTGTTCAAGTCTCTCTAAAATTTTAGGGCTTTTCGTCTTTGGATATTCCCATATCCATTTAAAAAACTCAAAAGAAAATCTCTCTTCACAACCTTCTCCCATATCTGGTCGTGTCTTATTTCGGTATTTAAGCATTCTTTTAAATGCACGATAAACGCAAATTGTTCTCGAAATATCAAGAAAGATTATTGTATCAGCTGCATTCAGTCTTATATCCATTGTCCCACCATAATTCCCATCAATAATCCATTCGTCCTTTTTAACTAAATCATTTTGAACTTTTATTTGTTCATCTCTCGGAACACCTACCCAATTAGGCTTCCAGAATAATGCATCAAGATGATAAATGTTTATTTTTAACTTTTCTCCTAATTGCCTTGCCAAAGTAGATTTTCCTGAACCTCCAGAACCAATAAGTACGATTTTTTTCATTTCATACTTCCCTTTTCAAAGTGAATTAATTCCATAAAAAAATAATATTTCCTTCTTCGATTAACCTGCTTAGTTACTACAATAAGAAAAAAAGAGCTTGCCGCAGCAACCTTTGTTAAACGAAAGCCCCCGTTACTCGAATAAGAATTTTTATTGAAGTCCATATTTTAGTATCTGATGTCGAATAACCTCGTTGCCAAATGTGAACCAAAATAAAAGGAATAAAACTATAACGCCCATCGCCAGACTAAACCAAGCAAAGTATTTATTTTCCTTATTTATTATGGGGGAGAGCACAATCAACAATGACCCAAAAGCAAGGGTTATTACAACCGTAAGCTGTCCTGTTAATGTTTCAAAAATCATATAATCCCTCCCATATCCCAAGAATATCTTAACATTATTTTCCAGAATAATCCTGAGACGTTACTTTAATAATAAATATTACAAAGTAGACTGCTGATGCATAAAAAAAGACGGGTTTACCGTCTTTTAAGGATTAATTGTACTAACGAATGTAAAACAAACAAGCCTAATCCGACAAGAATTATAGTTAAAATTAACCCAGGAATACCTATGTTACTAAACATAATAAAAACCACCACCTATCAAAGTTCAACGGTAAAAAAAGGAATGTTTACCTTATAGTAGATTAATAATGGAAAAATAGTCAAGAATATTCTGTCAAAACAATAAACATTTTATAGAATATGGTTCTTCTTTAAGTAACCTGACCGTTAGCACAATAAGAAAACGGGATCGCCGCAGCCATCCCATCTTTAACATAAGCACCCCGTTCGTAATATAAGGTTAGCCAGATTTTTCTGGTTGACCTTTTTTCATATGGTCTTAATATAACGGTAGTCGGGGTAGAACGTCGCACCCGTGGGATTTAATCCCGTCAGCTAAACTGTTCACCCCCTACTTGTATAAACATGTTTCAGGCTGGTTGGGACAACGCTCCCGTTTAACAAGCGAACCTATGACATTACAAGAAGCCCTAGGGGATACCGACTAATATTGCATTACTAGGAGGAGATAAAGTATGAATCCAGTCATTGGTCTGGATGTTTCAAAAGGGGAAAGTCAGGTACAAGCATTTTTAGATAAAGGCAAACCTTACCGTAAGAGTTTCAGTATTAAACATGATCTTGAGGGTTTGGGGAATTTATTAGAGTTCCTTCAAGAAGTTGAGAGATCTGCAGGTGGTCATCAACCTTCGGTCGTTTTAGAATCAACAGGACACTACCATTTTCCTGTAATTCAATTTCTTGAGGAGCAAAATTATGTTTATATTGTTGTCAATCCTCTTATCTCACATCGAGCCAAAAGTTCGAGTTTACGAAAGGTAAAAACAGATGCAGTTGATGCTTATCACCTTTGCGAACTATTTTATAAAGAAGAGTTAGAGCCTTATAAAAAAAGAGGAATTCAACTATTAAACCTTCGTAATCTAACAAGACAACAAGAAAGTATTGCAGAAGTATCAGCACAGACTAAAATACAATTGCATACCCTTTTGGATCAGGTATTTCCTGAATATAGAGGAGTTTTTGGAAGCTTATATTCAAAGGTCTCATTGCTTACATTATTAGCATTTCCTACTTCAGAAGCAGTGTTAAGTGTGAGTGAAAAAGAAATAACAGAGAAAATATCTTCACTATGTATGAGTCGTTCGGATGCATGGGCAAATGAAAGGGCCAAAAAATTAAGAGAAGCAGCCCTTCGTAACCCATTTCAAAACAACCTGTACCAGAGTAACATTTTTAATCTCGAGTTATTAGTCAAGATTGTTCTTCAATACCAAGAGCATCTATCTAAGATTGCAGATGAAATAGATGCCCTCGCAAAAGAAATTGAAGAATATCATATACTCCAGACTATCCCTGGAATCGGAGAGAAAATCGCCGCCACGATTATTTCCGAAATTGGTGAGATAGATCGGTTCAATAATGCCAAAAAGCTTGTTGCATTCGCTGGAGTAGATCCAAGTGTTTACTCTTCTGGTAAGTTTACAGCATCAGTAAATCGAATTACCAAACGAGGTTCTTGTAGGCTTCGTCATGCCTTGTACATGGCTGTTCAAAGTGGTATTCGTGATGCCCGTAAAAAGAAAACGACTGATGAAATCATCGCACGCAATAAAAGATTAAGAGAGTTTTACGATAAGAAACGTGAAGAAGGAAAACCCTTCAGAGTAGCAGTTATTGCATGTGTTAATAAGCTCTTACATTGGATTTTTGCCTTACTAAAAAGCAGGACTACTTTCCAAGATATAGCTTAAAAACTATATCTAACTAAATACAACAAAACCTTCCAAAAAGACATAACGGAAGGTTATTTGGCATGAACATTTTTAGTATATCATGAGGTTATTAAACTTTTTATTGAAAAATGTTGACAAGCTATTAACTGGTTTAGTTTAAGTATATTTCTTCACAAAGACTCTTTGTACGTCACAAAAAACGGCGTCAACAAAGAACCCACAATAAATATTAAGAGTCCTATTCCAAGAGTTACAAGAATGTTGCTGAAATGCGAAAGGAATTTAGCATATATCAACATTGGTAAAATAGTCAAAGATACAAATGTGAACCTACCAGAAATCGTTATCTTATGTGTTGTACCACAGTTGTCACATTTAATTGGTTTATATGTAAACACAAATGATTTATAGATTCTCTTCCAACTAAATTGCACATTGCAGTTTTCACATTTTTGCAAAATAAATACCACCTTATAATTTGATTTATAGCAAGATTAGCCCCTTTAGAAGCGATAGTATGGCAGCTGGATCTTCGACTATTGCACCTTTTAGTTGAATAATCAGGAAATTAAATTTTGTATCCTATTTAATGAGCTAATAATAATGTATAAAGGAAACAATACAGCAATAACAATATTACTTTCTAAGATTGCTTTCCAAAATTTCATTCCCTTACGCAACTTAGTAACAAGCAGATATATAGATATGCTAACAACAGAAAAAAAAAACCATAAAAATTCTTTTTGTCTATTTATTTCGTAAGCAATATCATTAATTTTCCATATGTCCTTTTCAGAAAATGATACGGTTGATATACCCTTTTCAAACCCTAATACATTAAATGACTTTATGGATATACTATTTTTTTGATGTGAAATAAGGTCATACCCACTGGGAAAAAATGAAACTTTATAAACCAAAAGATTTGAGGTGCCGACAATTATAATAAGAAATAATAAAAATCTTAAATGATTTTTAACCTTTATTTCTTTAGAATTATTCATTATTTAACCAATCTCCCCTTAAACACTTATTTTACCATAAAAAACCAATATTCTTATTATGCTAAACTGCCACGTTACTTGAATAAAGAATTTGATTAAGGAGTAACCTACCCCTTTAATTCAAGTGTATTATTCGTTTAGAGGTGGATATTTTAATTTTTTTTCTGTTGTGTCACTCAGTCCACTGCCACCCCATTGTTGTGCCTTTATATGTTCAGACCCTTCATAGTACGCTTGAAAAAGGATTTTTTTATCCCTCCCTCTAAAAGTGTACATATAATAAATATCAGGTTTTTCCCCTTCTACATATGTAGCAAGAAAATAACCACCCATTTTGTAATCTCTATGAAAAGCAGTATATTTTAATTGATTTTCTTTTATCCCTTGTTTAGCAATGTAGTCGTAAATCGCTCTTTTTGAAATTTCCCTGTTATACAACATTATACTTGCCACTAAAATAAGCAATATGAGAATAATGGTGGTTATTACCTTATATTTTTTACTCAACTATCCCACCCCTTTTTTTATATTTCTGGAACAATAAATAATTCGCCTAATAATTAATTTATCCCTTCTTCCACTAAACTGCCCTTTACTTCAATAAGAAAAGCCGCCAAAATGGCAGCTGATTCTTCAACTCTTGCCCCCATTAGTTTAAGTGTATTTCTTCACAATCTAAATCATTTTTGTTTTGACTCATAAGCTTTAACAAATCGGGCTAACCAATATAACGCTAATAGAGGTAATACATAAATCTCTAATTGTCCAAGTAAATAAAGAAGCGAAGAAAATGTCATATCAATTCCTCCTAAAATAGTCAGTTGCATTGCTATTAGAGTACAAAATAGCGTAAAAAATCGTTTTAAAAAATACAATTTATGGAATAAAACAATAAAATTATGAAAGGCGAATCCCATTTCTCAGTTAATTGATGAAATGGGATTTTTGATTTTTTGTCGGAATTTTTAAATATGCAAAATTTAGTAATTTTTTATTGTAAATGTTAGTTTTTAGTGTAAAATTACACTAAAGGGGAATTATATCCAATTTAAGAGGAGGGTAAATTGTGAAGAAATGGTTGGGGTTATGGATTTTTTGTATTCCTATTTTTATTATTTCATTTATTTATTCATTTTTTATCACAAGTAAAGTTGCCTATTTACCACAATCAGAATGTAAGCCGATGTTCATTTTCACACCACAAGATGTACAATATTGTAGCGAAATTTATCCGATAGATATTTTTCTGATTTCACTTAAAACAGAGCCGCTTTCATATATTTGTTTAATATCGGGGCTTTACTTAATAGGATTTATCATCTATTTGCTTAAAAAGATATTAAAACCTTAACACAAAAAAGCTCGGCAAAATGTTTCCGAGCCTTTTTATTGCAAATAAAGAATATCTTTAATATCGAACTTTTTTTGTTCAACTCCCTCTGTTTAATACGATTTTCTCACGAATGCTCGCTTATTCGCAGGATTTCATACCATTTTGTTTTGCCATAACGGATGAATGAAAAGAGTCAAGACAGTTCTGATTAAATGAGGGCATGAGGAAAGAGGGGATTAGTCATAAATCCCATATAATTCCATGATCATGCACGCATTCTCCACACTGTCCCTGGAGGCTTTCCCTCCCATGTCTCAACGGGTCTTAGCCCTCTCATTCCTTCGTCATGCCTATCCAAGGGGTGGAGGCCGGTTTTGCTAACGGAACGGGTCGGTGCCCTTTTGTTGAACACATCCGGTACTCCGTGCTTTCTTTGAAATCCTACGAATAAGCCAATTCTCGTAAATAAATATTTCTTTATTCTTTAATTAATAGATTTTATGCTGCTTCTTGAATAATGGGAAATACCTTTTCAGGCGTGTATTCTAATCCATTCCTACCAAGATTCGAGCTAATTTTCCACATAGTTTAATAATTGATTTTATTTTCTTCATCTTTTTTATCTTAACATTGGTGGAGTGGAGGGCTTTAAACTCTGTGTTGTTTGTTACGAGACCTATTGTTGCCATAAATAGAAACCGACGAAGTCGAGATCGCCCCCGTTTTGAGAGTACAATCTGACCCTTCCATTTACCTGAACCGGCTTCGGCTAAGTGAAGTCCTGCATGACGTAACAGTGCATTTCCATGAGTAAATCCGCGTAAATCTCCCGATTCTCCAAGAATTCCTGCTATTGTTATTGGACTAATCCCTTTAATGGCAAGCATTTTTTTAGCAATTGGAATCTCTTTAAGAACTTCAGTAACTTCGTGTTCAATAGCTTCAAGTTGAGCTGTGGCAAGGTCGTATTCTTCAAGCAATTGCTTCAAATGGAGTTTATGTGCATCAATTGCTCGTTGTGTTCCGACGGATCGTTTTGCTAGGTCAATAAGTAAACGAGCCTTAGATAAACCTGATTGCCGTTTCATTATTAGTTTCCATTTGTTAACGATATCTTGTGGTTGTAATGTACTTATTTCGCCTGGAGTAGGGAATAAGCGAAGTGTGGAAATTGCTCCCTTGCCAGTAATGTCTTTAAACACTTGTTGTAGTTCTGGAAAAACGATTTCCACCCAACGGTGGAGTTGATTTTTTGTGGTAACCAAACGTTTTACGACTACATCACGGTTTGACATAAGTACCCTAAGTTTTTCAAATACTTCTGAGTTTGAACGAGTAAAGGCGTAATATCCATTCTTGACCATATCAGCGATGACAAGGGAATCCTTTATATCACTTTTGGATTGAGTGTTATCTCGATTTTCTTTGTTTTTTTTCACAAGGTGGGGATTCACTAAAACTACTTCTATGTTATGATCTGTCAACCACTTAGATATGTTTAACCAGTAGTGGCCAGTAAGTTCCATACCGACTATTATTTTATTCAATTTATGCTTATCTAATAATTTGTTAATCCACTGTAGGAGTTGATTAAAGCCTTCCTCATGATTGCCGAAGGAAATTGGATTACCTAATACAATTCCTCGAAAATTAACTGATCGTGCTACATGTGTTTGTTGGGCAATATCTATCCCAACTACAAGATGTTGATCAGAAATTCTTTGAATTAGTTGATTTTGTTTCTTTTGCATTTTAAACTTCATATAGAGCTTCCTCCTTTGATGATGAGTTTAGAGTGGTATCTTACTCTTTTATCTTACTGAGGGGCTCTATTTTTTTCAAAGCTGAAATTTAACGCTCTACAGGAATGCTAACCGTTACTTGAATAAGAAAAAAGGCTTTACCCCTATTGAAGTAAAGCCCCCGTTAGCTCAATAAACCTCCCAAAAATATAACGATGGTCAGAAACGTTGATAATCCCAAAGTAATAATTACCGTAGCTATGCTCCTTGCCATCCCTTTCCAATCTTGAATACCTGAAAAACCTAATACTCCTAAAACTAAAGTTATCAATGTAATATATAAAACCAGATTTAAAGGGTGAGTACCCATAATGGAATAATCAATTGGACCTGAAAAAGTAACTATAACAAATAATAAAATACAAATTAGTGAAGAGATAAATGACCAAATGTTTATCTTTTTCTTCATTTGAGAACTCCTTTTTTCTTTCATTTTAAAATGTAATTTATTTCACCATCCTGAGACGTTACTTGAATAAGAAAAAAGGCTTTCCCTTTATTGATGTAAAGATATCCGTTAATTGAATAAGAAAATAAAATTCATTCATTGATTTGGCTGCTTTACCTTTTTTAAAATAGGCTATGTTAATCAATATTGTTGATAGAAGAAACATAAAAAGGAGACTGTCAGTAAGAATAAGACGTTCCCTTTCGGGTCACAAAAATTGAATTAGCAACACAAATAGGGTATAGAATCTCAATCGGTTCTATACCCTATATTTTTATTGAAATATCAGCACTTATCGCTTTTTAGCATGTTAATTCGCATAGAAAATCGCAACATAATTATCCATTGGAGAATAAACATTCCCGTTTTGGTAAATACGGTACTAAAATGGGTGCGAATTACTATGTCAAAAAGGTGGTTCCCATACAGCAAATAAATATATATAAGAAAACGGTAAAAAATTCCGATAACTAACTTTACCGTTTTCAAGTATATTATTTTTTCAGTACATTTGTAATATGATGAATCGGTCTTCCTAAAATGAAGAAAATAACAATAGACATAGAGGTAATGATGACTAATAATTCAGTAATTGACTTGCTTGCTATATCATAATTTAATACAGTTTTTGACCACAGTGGACTTGTGATGCCCAACATTATGATGATAACAACAGCAAAAAGTCTTAAAGTGAAAACATAATCATTTTTAATATCACTCGCCTCCTTATTAAATGGGATAACATCTAAAAATTCCTGTCATTATTGTTGTTGGGTTGAAATTTCAACAAAATAAGTTTTACCAAAAACAGACTTATAAAAGACATAAGTCCTAATGCTAATGAGGCAATGGATGTTTTGCTATTGCATAGACGGTAAATGTTACGAATACAAGGCATAAAGAAGTTAGAAGAGCTTGAATGAACGCCTTTTTAAAGATACTTTTAGTTCTACACACGAAAACTGCCTCCTTATTATGTTTCATCGAAAAACTCCAATTTTTATATAAAACTTCTATATCCTATACAGATTGGATAAAATTATATCTAATTACAAAATATGATAGTTATGTACATTATATCAATTTAAACCCTTTTTTCTATTGATAATTTAATTGCGTTTTTACATTTTGTGATTCAAAAGAGAACGTCTTACAGTAAGAACAGCCTCCTTTTTTCACCATGTCGGTTCATCTTTATCTGTTAATTTCAAGAAAAATGGCATTAAAAAGATCACCGCAACTATTATGGCAACTTCCACTAATAATACAGAGGTTGGAGATAAATTAAACAATACAGAAAGTGGAATGGTGATAATTGGGAATAAAACAAATAAAGAAGTTATATTTCTTGAAGATGTACTTTGATATTGAATTTCCCCACAATGATTACATTTCATACTTTTACGGAATCTAAATAATTGCTTTATTGAATCAAACCAAGACAATTTTCCTCCACATTTTTTACAAGTGAGCATTAATACATTCCCCCTTTCTTATAAATTTTTTCTTAGTATTTATACGTTCTTAATCTCTGATAAGTTTCATTTATTGGAAATAGACAACTATCTACTATCATTTTATTGATAGAAACAATGTCACTTCTATGTTTAATAACTTCCAAATATTGAAACCAACTCAAATAGTGGTCGAGGTATTTTGTAGCCACACATTTTAGGGAAGCGTGTTTCACTCCAATGGAAAAGGCATTATTTGAATTTATGTTTTCAACAGGTTGTAGAATAGGTGAAATTGTTTCTCTTGATAAAAATTGTATTAATTGGGCAAATCGTTCCGCCATTGTGCTCGGAAAGGGTGATAAGGAAAGGGAAGTCTACTTTAATATACGGTGTGAAATCTGGCTCAAGCGATACTAAGACCTTCGCCAGGATAAAGACCCAGCTTTTTTTGTTACTGAACGGCACCCACATAGAATGAGCATTGGACAGATGAGGTACATTATCAAACGAATATCAAGTCGGGCAGAGATTAACAAAGAAATTCATCTACACCAACTACGCCATAGCTATGCCACACATCTATTGAACAAGTTTACTAGGACACGAAAGAAGCGAGACCACAAGGATTTATGCACAGTTAAGTGGAAGCATTAGAAGGGAATTTTATAGAAAGTATTTCTATAAATGTAGTGAAAAAGGCAATGGATTTTTCCATTGCCTTTTTCACTATTACCCCCATTAGCGTAAGTACATTCCTTCATAATATGAAGAAAAGCTGCCAATATGACAGCTCCGTTCCGTTATTTAATTCTTGCAACTTAGAGTTGCACAATTGTGGGCTTATTTATGACTTTTTAATCTCTTTTCCATCAATTCTGCAATTTGTTTCGAATTTACATTTCCTTCATTTTGTAATTTATCTATTATGTTAAAATAATCCGTTTCATTTCGGTTCTGACTTAATTTATATGCTGCCTGAATTTCTCCCACTTTAATCTTAAATCCAACAATACCTTTCAGTTCACTTTCTAAGAGTTGAGGAGAAAGTTTATCCCATAAAACTGGATTTTTACGATGTTTCTCATATTTTTCCAGCATTATAGATAATTCTTCTATTAATTCATCTTTCTCTACAATACTTGCTTTTCCATACATATGGATAGCCTGATAATTCCACGTCGGAACATTTTCGTGCGAATACCAGGAAGAGGAAATGTAAGCGTTAGGTCCCTGAAACATAACAAGAACATCTTCACAGGTTTCAAATGTTCTCCACTGAGGATTTCCATAAGCCATATGCCCAGTAATATAGTAATCATCACCTTTTTTATTTAACCCCAAAGGCAAATGAGTAGCAATTGGTTTCCCCTGTTCTGTTGTGACAATCGTTCCAAGAGAGTTTTTTCGAACAAAATCCCAAATTTCAGCAACATTTGTGACCTTAAAATATTTTGGAATATACATATAATTCACCTTCCAAAAAAAGTTATATGAGTGTTTTAGTCATTATAAAGTCGATTTGTTCTTCATCTGCCATATAAAAAGAGTGGGTTCCAGTTTGAACAAACCCCATTTTCCTATAAAAAGCAATAGCATTTTCATTTTTTTCCCATACGCCTAGCCAGATTTTTTTTTTATTACGTTCCATTGCAATTACCATCGCTTTGTTTAGCAGATATTTACCAAGACCATGTTTTTGAAATTTGTTCTTTATATAAATCCTTTCAATTTCAAGCGTTTCATTCCCCATCTCTTCAGACTGAGCATCATTGGTATTGACCTTTAAATATCCAGCGACTTCATTATTAAAATAAATAAAAAAGAATTGAGAAGATACATTGGATAATTCTTTTTCTAATTGTTTTAAGTTAAATGCCCTTTCCAAATAGGTATTCATATTTTCGGGTGTATTCTGATCATTGAATGTTTCATTAAATGTTTCATAACTAATTTCTTGAAGTTTACGTGAATCTTCAAGGGTACATTTTTTTATATTCATAGTCATTTAAATATATCGCTCCTTTATACCATCAATAATTTCTCTTATTTCCCTTTTTAACAAATTCCCAGTCTTTTTCTATATTTTTTCTTACTCTTTGAAGAAGATTGAAGATAGTATCTACTTCTCTTTCTGAAAATCCAGCTAATGCGACCATATTGGAATAATCGTTTTCTCGTCTAAGAAAAGGGTAAACATTTTTCCCTTTCTCCGTTGGAAAGAGCTTTTTAATTTTTTGGTTATGTTGATCGTCTTTCTTATCAATAAAGCCATTCATTTCAAGTTTTTTTATAGCGCGAGATGCTGTTGTTCGATCTACTTTTATCATCTCAGCTAACTTCTCTTGAATGATTCCTGGGTTTTCACAGATTCGCACAAGATACAAATACTGCCCTTTTGTAAGGTCATATTCTTTAAATTCTATATTACTTATAGAATCTAATGCCCTTGCGATCATTCCAACTTCACGAAGAATTTCTTTCATATTTATCTCCTTAACATGTATTTTTGTTGCAAATGCAATAAAAATGTCATACATTTAATTTAACGCAATTTTGTTGCATTTGCAACTAAAAAAATCGATAAAGGGGTCGAGTAAAGTGAAATATGTTTTTTATGTAGTAGGAATTTTAATATTGACGCTTGGTATTTCTTTTACTATACAATCAGACCTTGGAGCTTCACCTTTTGATGCACTTTTAGTAGGACTGTCCAAAAATGTGGGGCTTACTGTGGGAAGTTGGGAAATAATTATAGCTTTACTATTGATAGGTCTTAATTCATTTTTAAAAAGACAAAGACCAGAAATTTTGGGGTTATTAACATCTTTTATTACGGGTATTGGTATTGATATGTGGCTTTTTTTATTGCACAATTTGATAAAACCTCAACTTTGGTACACCAAATATGTTTGTTTTGAAATCGGCCTAGTTGTTATAGGATTTGGAACAGCAATTTATTTACACACAAATTTTGCTCCGATTCCAATTGACCGTTTAACCTTAATCCTACAAGAAGTAACTAGAAAAAATATACTGTTATCGAGAACATTCATTTACCTGGTATTCTTGATAATCGCAATATTATTCAATGGACCCATTGGCATTGGAACTTTATTAACCGTTTGTTTAGGAGGGCTAATGCTCAATTACTTTATGCCCTTAACTGAAAAAGCATTAGATTGCCTATTAACACATTCTAGTACATCACCAATTTATGATAAAGATAAAAACCATTCAATATAGGATGGTTTTTGTTGTTCTTGTTCCACTAACATGCATCGTTACTTGAATATATAATAATAACCGGGCAAAAACCGCCCGGTCCTTTTTGGGTTAGAGAATATCCGATAGTCTGTACTTTATTCCTTGTACTCCCTCTTACTATCCCGGATACATTTGTCCATCACATTTTTCGCATGAAAACATTGGTGATGTGGTTGGATCTCCATCGTCCATTAAGTCAAAATCCCTTACAACACTAAAAGTAATTTCCTCTTTTTCATGACACGTTTAACAAACAAAGCTGACGAGCTTTTGATACCGGTGAGATCGTTAATCACTCTTTCTATATAAGCTCTTGTTATCGGGCATAAAGCTACCTTTATTTCCATTTTGCCAACAATTACCACGCATTCGTATTCATTTGCTAAGCGCCCATAAGCTTCGGCAATGATTTGTTTTCCAAAGTAATAAAATTGAGTTCGCTAATTTTTAGCTTTCATATTTTTATATGGTTTTCCATGGACAACCACCTGCGTCTCAAAAGCTTGTGAGGGTTTAATTATAATCGGGTTCATCTCTGTTGTTGCGACAATCCCTGCCGATTCTGCTTGAATCCTTTGAGCTCTCCCATTTTCTTTTCCATCAATTGTTATATAGGAATTAAGAGCCATATTTTACGATTTAAACGGAGCTGGTTTGTATCCATTTTGCATAAAGATCCGACACAGTGCCGTTACAACAATGCTTTTTCCGGCATCAGATTGTGTTCCTTGTTTCATCAGTGGAATTGCTTTTCCCATTGTTTTTCCACCCCAAACATTTATTAATCCATTTTTCAACGATGTGAGGACATGAAGCAAAGTGAATATGGGTATACCCAGCAACTAAATTCCCTATCATAACCCCTTCTTCCTGTACATTGTCACGATGCTTTGACAAATAAGCAGACGTTATTTCACCTGAAGGATGAAAAGATGAATAATGAAACTCGTGGCCTCTGGCAATATCATCTGAATCAAACATGACGTTTCCTTGTAACCCCGATATTTCTCGATATCCTAAAGAAACAAGCTTTTTATGCATTTTAATTTCACCATCAATGATGCCCGCCATCGGAATTTTTCGACCATCTGTTAATTCAATCGATTTTGTTAAAAACATGAAGCCGCCACATTCTGCAAAAGTGGGCATCCCTTTCTGAATAGCTTGTCGAATAGATTCGATCACATTTTCATGGTTTGATAATGTTTCAGCAAATTCTTCCGGAAAGCCTCCACCAATATAAAGACCATCTACATTTTCTGGTATAGGTTCCCCATTTAACGGTGAAAAATAATTAATTTCTGCGCCAAACGCCTCCATAATTTCCAAATTTTCAGGATAATAAAAGTGAAAAGCTTCATCCTTAGCCACGGCGATCTTCACATTTTTCTTTGCATTTTGTTTAAAAAGATTTTGATTGGCGTTGAAAGCAAAAGGTTTGGCTTGACTAAGCTCCAATAAACTTTCGATATCTATTGATTCTGCGATCATTTGTCCTAATCTTTTAAAAAAGGGAGCTAGCTTTCCCTTTTCAATCAATGGGACTAAGCCGAGATGTCTTTCAGGGAGTTCAATATCCAAATCTTTCATCAAATATCCAATCACTGGTATACCGCACTCATGTTCAATTACTTCTTTTACTAAAGAAAAGTGTTTTTTACTTCCAACCATATTCGCAATTACGCCAACAATATTTTTCCCATACTCCGAAAATGTTTGATAGCCTTTTACAACTGCTGCCGAACTTCGTGCCATTCCATAGCAATTAATAACAAGAATGGTAGGTGATTCAATTATTTCGCTGATTTCAGCTGTCGAACCACGATTACTTTTTGGTTCAAAGCCATCATAAAACCCCATTACTCCTTCAATGATAGCAATATCCGATCCAATACATCCAAAACGAAAGATATCTTTTAATTGTTGAACAGATAGCATCCAACTATCAAGATTACGAGATTTTCTTCCAGTAATGGCAGTATGGTATGTTGGGTCAATATAGTCTGGGCCGCATTTAAACCCTTGAACTGTTAATCCTGCCTGTATTAACGCCGACATAATCCCAATGGTAATCGTTGTTTTGCCAACACCACTTTCTGTTCCGGCAATGACAAGTCTTTTAGTATTCATATATCAAAACTCAATCCCCTTCATTGCTTTTACACCCTTATCAAAATAATGCTTCTCAACCTGTACGACAGAAACTAAATCAGCAAGTTCTTTAATTTCCTCATTTGCATTTCTTCCTGTAATGACAAGGTGGACATGTGAGGGCTTGTTTTTTATCATTTCTTTTACTTCTTCAAGCGGCAAAACATCGGCAATCGGAAAAGAATCGATTGCAAGGGCATTATTTAATTCATCTAAAATAACAAGGTCATACTCTCCATTAAGTACTGCATCTTGTGCTAGTAACCACCCTTTTCTTAATGCTTCCCGATGTTCTTCAGGTGTTTTTGTCCATGTAAAACCTATTCCAAGCTGTTTAATCTCGGCACCATGCTGCTCAAGTATTTTCATTTCCCCGTATGGGCGATGGGGAGATTTAATAAACTGTAAAATTTTAACTTTAAAACCATGTCCAATGGCACGAACAGCTAAACCCATTGCTGCCGTTGTTTTCCCCTTTCCATCACCAGTGTAAACAAATGTATACCCTTTTTTCCGATTCCTTTTTTGATCCATTCGATGGCCCCTCCTTTTTTACTGCATTAAATGAATAAAGTAATATATCAAGTTTGAGGGGTTTATTTACCAATAAGAAGACAGTAAATTTTAAACATGAAAAAGGCCTATCTCAATTGAGATAGGCCAAACGATACCAAAAATAAATGAGAGGAAAAAACATCCTTTATGTAATGGATCGTTTCGTCCTCTCAACCCCCGAAGATAAGAAACAAGAGATTAAGGCAGGTCTACTGACTTATGCTTCACCCTACTTTGAACCTTCCCATACAGCCCCGAATTCTCAAAATCTATTACAAATTCGGAACGAGTACAGTGGTTTACTCATTTCGTCCACATTTACAGTTGCGGGGACAGCTCCGGATTTTCACCGGATTCCCTATTAAGCACATATGTGCACCCTAAACTCTCTACTATTCTATTTTGATTGATCATATCAACTTAATTTAAATTTAATTACAGTATTGTAACTATTACATAAATAAATATTGGTGTCAATAAGTGAAAATTTCGCGAAATACGTGCAATATTTTTGTAATCCAGAAATAAATTACCATTTATTTATGTTGCAAGTAATGTTTCTTTCATGGTTTTATCATTTACTCACTTTCGCACTAAAAACTTATGTGCTAACTTTGGCTGTATTGCCATAAAGTTTATCTATTCGTTTACTTGACACTTATGCTTATAAATGAAAGAACACCTCATTCTTTTGTATAGTGAGATTGACGAGAAATCACTACCAAACAGAAGAGGTATCCCTATAAGATAGATCCAAATAACCAAAATAATCAACTACCAAAAGAACTTGATTCTGTTTTTTCTAAGCATTTAATGAATAAGGATCTACACCAAGCAGGAATAAAAAATCATTTGGTTTTAGATGTCATTACTTATGTCCTTCAGTACCTTTTGCAGTCCAATAATCTAAAATTATGTAAGGTGGAATATTAGGTTTTTTTCTGTTATTTAGATTATGTGTTGCAAAACACCATGCTATTTTAAATCTCCTTTTACCATATGAAGTAGATATCCAGGGTGTTACATTATTAAAGAACTTGTCATTCCCCATAGTATGTAATAAGAATAAGATAAACTCCTTAATAAACAATAAATCATCATTTGCTTTAGTAATAATAATTGATTCCATTATTTGATCAATAAAACCCTTAACATCCTCGGATAACCTTTAATTTAATATCAAAAACCACAATAATTTAGAAAACAGGCTTTTTATTTAATTCTGTTGAACTAACCTTCCCATTACTTGAATAAGAAAAAAGGCGACTTTCATTATTGAAGTATCGCACCCGTTCGTAATATAAGTTTAACCAGTTTTTACTGGTTGAACTTTTTTTAATTGGTTTTATTATAGCGGTAGTCGGAGTAGAACGTAGCGCCCGTGGGACTTGATCCCGTCCGCAAAACTGTTCACTCCCTACTTGTATAAGCATGTTTCAGGCTGGTTGGGACAAAGATCCCGTTTAACAAGCGAACCTATGACAGTACAAGCAGCTCTAGGGACAACCGACTAATCTTTATTTCTAAGGAGGAGATGATGATGAATCCAGTAGTTGGTCTGGATGTTTCTAAAGGGGAAAGTCAGGTACAAGCATTCTTGGATAAGAGTCAACCTTTTCGTAAAAGTTTTAGTGTAAAGCATACTGTTGAGGGCTTTGAGAATTTATTAGGATTCTTAAAAGAGATTGAAAGAGTAGCTGATGGTAAGCAACCTTCAGTTATCTTAGAATCAACAGGACATTACCACTCTCCTATTATTCAATTTTTGGAGGAACAGCAATATGTTTATATTATTGTGAACCCCCTTATCTCTCATCGAGCAAGGAGTGCCAGTTTAAGAAAGGTAAAAACAGACGCTGTCGATGCCTATCTTCTTTGCGAACTATTCTATAAAGAAGAAGTTGAGCCGTATAAGAAAAGAGGTATTCAACTCTTAAACCTTCGTAATCTTACAAGACAACAAGAGATCATTACAGGTATCTCTACACAAACCAAGGTACAGCTTCTAACAGTGCTAGATCAGGTATTCCCTGAATATAGAGGTGTCTTTGGTGATTTATATTCAAAAGTATCTTTACAGACTCTTTCCATATTTCCTACTTCTGAACATGTACTAAATACTACCGAATCTGTATTAACCGACAAGATTGTATCGTTATGTACTAGACGTTCTGAAAAGTGGGCAAAAGAAAAAGCACAAAAGCTTATTGAAGCAGCATTACGAAATCCATTTCAAAATAACTTATATGAAAGTCATATTTTTAACCTAAAGATGTTAATTACCATCGTTCTTCAATATCAAGAGCATTTATCACTACTAGAAGCAAAAATAGATGCCCTCGCTAAAGAAATTGAAGAATATAAGATTCTCCAGTCTATTCCTGGTATCGGAGAAAAGATTGCGGCAACAATCATTTCCGAAATAGGAGAAATAGATCGGTTTAATCACCCTAAAAAGTTGGTTGCCTTTGCGGGAATAGATCCTAGTGTTTACTCTTCTGGAAGATTTACAGCAACCAAAAATCGTATAACAAAGAGAGGATCTAGAAGGTTACGGCAAGCATTATATATGGCTGTATACTGTGGAATTCGAGATGCCCGAAAGCAAAAGACGAGTGATACCGTTATTCCTCGAAATAAAAAATTAAGAGAGTTTTACGATAAAAAACGCGACGAGGGTAAACCCTATAGAGTAGCAATTATCGCTTGTGTTAATAAGCTTTTACACTTGATTTATGCGCTTTTAAAGAACAAAACCACTTTCCAAGAATTAGCTTAAAAACCATGTTTAACAATACAAAACAAAACCTTCCAATTTTGAAGATGAGGAAGGTTATTTGGCATACTCATTTTTAGTATATCATCTATATTTTAATTTTTTAATTGAAAAATGTTGACAACTATTAGCTGGTTTTGTGGAAGATCTTTATTAAAGTAAAGCCCCCAGTTAGTTTAAATAACTTACAATCATTACCAGAGATGCTAATTAATTCTTATGTTTTCAAAAAGAAAGAACTTTGCTAACTTTATCTCATAACCTTCGACCGAAATGAATAGCGTCCATTGTGATAACTAAACTAAGAATATTTAATTATTAAATGAGAACGGAAATAAAGCAATAATACGAGCAAAAGTATACCAACAAAAATAATAACTCTGTCTAATTTTTTATTATTAATATACTTATTGATTAAACCATATAATTTCAGTCCAAAAAAGCCTCCAACAGTATTTGTAATTATATCTGTTATGTCTGTCGCTCCAATAGCGAAGATAAATTGAATTAATTCAAAAGTAAGGCTTAAAACCAGTATAAAAGCAAACTTAGGTAAAATTCCAACTTTTTTGAAATTGACATTCAAAAGCAAGCCAAGAGGAATAAAGATTATAACATTATCTATCATCTCACTGAAACTTCCATTTACTATTGAAGGAGCAGCAAATGGAATCAAGTTAAGACTTCTTTGGTGATAATTAAATACTGACAAAATATTGTATTGTAATTTGAATAACACTAACCAGATTAGTATCACTAAATATAAAGCTAGCAATCCTCTAGATACTATTTTTCCCATATAATCTCCTCAAATTCTTTTGTTTAAGTGTATCAAAAGTATACCCGATGTCCTGTCAAAAAGCTGGTGTTACCCCAAATAGTGCTTGTACAATTATGCTGTTCATTAATTTCGTTTTTTTCATTCCGCCATCCTTACCTCCTCGAGATTAGTATGTGTTATCCGGGAAACACTGTCACAATTACACCATCCATATTATTGCCTGATATGTCCCAACGAAGATTGGAGGGCACATGAATGGTCGTATCTTTGATTACAGGGTAATAAGAGATCTCATATTTTTCACCATATATAGTAGTTGAAATGGTCTTTTGTTCTTTTAGGAAATTAATATATTCTTCTAGAGCAAAATTCTTTTCTTTCATAATCGCGCTGTGCGGAAAACCAACATAACGAATATGCCATGGTTCATATTGAATTCCAGTAACATCTGTTTTATCCTTTGGATAGCGTAATATAAAACCGTATTTCCAGGCATTTTCTTGCAGCCACCTTCCTTCAGGTGCCAGGTCCATTTTCATTAAGCTTGATCCTGCATCAAGTGATAAGCCTGAATTATGTTCACTATAACCTGCCGGCAAGGCGTAAGAAGGACCCATTTCAGCATACAACCTATTTTGCTCAGCAAATGTACGATATCCACTATCAATCAAAAAATGATTTACACCTTCCTTTTCAGCATCATTGACCATCTCTGAAAATTTTTGTGCTATTTCTTTTGACAGGTAAATATTTTTATCAAGTAACCTGTAACCATTCACCAATTCATTATGTATTGTTAAATGGACGATATCTGATTTCACACTCTCTTGGCGAACAGGATATGTACTGTTGAATAAGAGCAGATTTCCTCGATAAATCTGTTCCTTTGCAATGGTTTTTGTTTGGATACTCTCAAAAGATCCTATTTTATCTATATGATCTTTGTGATTTTGATCATATCTTTGACTCTCTACTTTATCTTGAAAATACAGTTCTTTATTAATGAAGACAAAACAAAAGCACAATAAAAATAACAATAAAAAACACCACTTCTTCATTTTTACGTTCCTCCTTATTCTTGTTGATACTAGAATAGGAAAAACTGTTTAAAAAAAGAGTAGGGTAAAATTTAAATTTTTCTTAAATTCTTTATGAAATTTTTAAACTTGGTCAATTGGAACCCTTTCCTGCGGTAAACGAACTTCAAATATAGTACGTATTAAACTACTCTCGGCCGTAATCGTTCCATTATGTTGCTCCACAATATTCTTTGCTATGAATAAACCAAGGCCTGTGCTATCTTCTCGATGAGTTCGTGCTTTGTCACCGGTATAAAACATATCAAAAAGATATGGAAGTTCATTCGGAGGAATACTATCTCCATAATTAATAACCTGAACAACCACCTCTCCTGCTTCATCAAACCCGTTAATATCTACAAACTGACCATCATATCCATAACGACTGGCATTGGTTAAAAGATTTTCAAACACACGAGCTAACATCTCCCCGTCACCCAAAATAGGTAAATGGGGCAGAATATTCATTCGAGCGATCAAATTATTTTTCTCGAAAACAGGATACAATTCTTCTTTTAATTGAAAAAGAAGGTCACTTAAATTAATTTGCCTTTTTTCAATTGGCAACATGCCATAGTTCATTCTAGTTATTTCGAATAATTCATCAATCAGTCTTTCTAAACGTTGAGATTTAGTAAAGGCTATCGTTAAAAAATGTCTGACTTGTTCTTTAGTCAACTTCTCATCCTTAAGGATTAAATCTAAATAACCTAAAACAGAAGTTAGGGGAGTACGCAAATCATGTGCCAAATTTACAACTAACTGTTCTTTACTGTTTTCTGAAAAATCGCCTCTTTGTATGGCTTCTTCTAATTTTTCACCCGCCAGATTAATTGCTTGTGCAATATCTCCAAATTCATCATTTGATTGGATATAAACCCGATGTTTAAAGTTGCCACGAGCGAGAAATTGAATTCCGTTTGATATTTCATTGAAATAGGTAGAATAGGGCTTAGTGAGTAAATAGAAAAACAAGATCGAAAGTGAGATAAATAGTATTAAAAAGAAGTTAAAATCTCCAATACTGTCTATGAATTGACGAAGTTGGGCCAATGGATCACCACGACGAACTATCGTATGATAATAAAGCTGTAGTCCTTTAAAGATTAAGTAAGTTATAATACCACCCAGAAGCATACTTAAACCAAATAATACGATTATTTTGGAGCGAAAACTGCGTATAAATTTAGCCATTGAATGTATACCCCACTCCCCAAACAGTTTTGATTAACTTGTTTTTTCTCTTATCTTCTCCGAGTTTTTTCCGTAAGGTACGAATATGCACCATTACCGTGTTACCACCTTCAAAGTATGCATCACCCCAAACCTGTTGAAAAATATTTTCAACACTATAAACTTTCTTTGAATGATTTGCTAATAAATACAAAATATCAAACTCTTTCGGCGTTAGTTCAATATTTTCACCATAGAGGGAAACTGTACGTTGATCAGGAGAAATCACAATTTCACCAAATTCCAAGATAGCTTTATTATCATCTACTTTGGGTTGATTCAACTTCATATAGCGACGCAAATGAGCATTCACACGTGCAACCAATTCAATGGGGGTAAATGGTTTCGTTATATAATCATCTGCTCCAATCACTAGTCCATGTACCTTATCGAAATCAGAAGTTTTCGCACTCAAAAAAATGATAGGCATATTATATTGTTCCCGAATCTGACGGGTTACCTCATATCCATCCATTTTCGGCATCATAATATCCAAAATTAGCAAATCAATTGGTTGAGTCTGGATAACTTGTATGGCTTTTTGTCCATCAAGTACTTTAAGACAATAGTATCCTTCTTTTTCTAGATGGATTGCAATCAGATCAGCAATCTCCTCCTCATCATCAGCAATTAAAATCGATATACGTTTCATCTACTATTCCACTCCTATATCAAGTTACCTTCAGGTATTTTTTATACTTTACAAAGCTGCATCCTACAAAAAAAATTCGATGTTTTTGGTGGGTATACCTTATCTTGCAGAGTCTTAGCTAGCATGGTGTAATTTAGAGCCTGCATTTTATTTTCTATTATTTCCTTTTTTAATTCAAGAATATGGTTCGATTATTGGATAAGTCGTTTTGGTGTATAAAGTTTGGTGCATGGCACGCACCGGATTTTCTACTATTTTCCTTATTTTTGTTCGTACTAGAAGTCCAACTATTATAGGATCTTGTATATTTAAAACTTCAGTTGAACTTTGATTTTCTCGTTCATAATCTCGTATCCATTTTTTCTTATATATATTTTACTGTGACACAAGATAAAACTTCTTAATCTTTATCGAAATTGTGTGGCCACATTTCATTTGAGTCAGAAAAATTTCGCACCAATAAAATGGCCTTCTAGTTGATCACAAGTTAGAGACCACTCTTCAACTGCCCCGTAAAGCAGGTACATTGATTCCTTTGATCTTTATCTATTTAAAAAGAATTTTCTCATTCTTCTAGGTTGATTAATGTTATACCTAAAAAGATCAATGCTATACGATAATACAAAATGGAGCCCGCCAATAAAAAGAAAGTAATGCTTCAATTAATTGTTTTCTTTTAATTACATATTGGGTATACTAGTAGATATAATATGCATAAAATAAAAAAGACCAGACATACGGGAATATGTCCGGTCAGCATTAGACGGTTCCCTTTAAGGGGTCGGCTGTTTAGCGAGAAAATCCACCCGCCTGGGCCACTAACTCAAGGGTGGATTATTTTTTTTGGTTAAATGACAGAATGGCTACGAGTAAACTTGCAAAAGAAATCGTAATCATTAATGTTTCAAATACCGTCATTCAGCATCGCCCCCTTTCTATCAGGAGTATGCCGACCACCCTTGAGAAAACCTATTCTATTGCTCTTTTATTATACCATATTTAATGCCACTGAAAAGAACGTATGTTTCCATTTGGAAATTTCATCCCTAAAGTTGATTTTCCTTATCTCTTAGTAATTTTAGGCGTTTTTAGTTTTTTACGTAATATTTACTATTTTAAAACCATAAAACTTAGAAATGAATATCTAAAAGACATTCGTGATGAATTAAGAAATACTAATGGTAAGAAAAATAATTAAGGATATTTTCCCTCCCCTATTTTATACACCTTTGGTCAGCAAGCTGATCTTAAATATAAAGAACAAAAAAAGGAGCCTGACCCCCGGCACGTTTATTTATAAACGCATCAGGGGTCAGGCTCCGAATTTTTTCGTGTTTGTTTTTCTCGTCAGGTTGCTCTTCCACTTTTTCTAGTTCATTAATCACTTCTTGAGTTCTTGTTTGAACCTTTTTATATTCAATTGATTCCCAAGCATGCAGGATCTCGATTAAATTTTTAGCCCCTGATACTGCTATCTTATCTAATAAGAGAAGAATCAAGCCACGATTTCGATCTTTTAATTAATTAAATGTATTATAAGCATAGCAAGAATAGCTGATTTTTATAAGTATTAAAAGGTTGAAACAGAAAAATTTTATTAAATTTAGTTTTTTTAAAATCAACCCTACCCTTTTTCATCCTAAGTCTGTATATAGAAAGCGAAAGGGTGGTGCAATAAAATGCAAATTAAATCAGGGAACATAGAAGAATTTAAACATTATTCACAGTTTTCATCACTTAAGGAGTTTAATCATCATACTGAGATGTGGCTTTCTGAGCATAAGCATCATTTCTGTAAAGGAGAATTAGTTGGTTTAAAAAGACTGATTCGTTACTCAGCAAAAATACCAGGGGTTTGTAATGCAAAAATTGGTACAATCCTAAAATCCATTCATGAGGAATTTCGTGGTAATGGAATTTCACGTTCCACTTTTAAACGAATGGTCTTAAAAGCAAAAGCAATTGGGATTATCACTGTTTACGAGACTGAAAGAAAGAATGGTTCGCAAACGAGTAATCTTTATGTTTATAATCGTTTTCCTTCGAATGAACTACCGATAAAGGAAAAATTGGACCACCAATATAAAACTAATAATCTTTCTAAAACTAATAAAAAAGATATAAATAAACGTATCGAAGAACCGTTAGATGAGACCTATACGAGTGATCGTGTTCCAAATCCATTTGTTCAATTGGTCAAATCCTTTTTTACAGAGGCAAAAACAATTGAAGAGTTTTGGAAAATGACTAAAATTGCTGCCTATCGAAATAACCGCGAAAAAGAAGAAGATAAAGTCCTTGAGTACTCCATACACTCCTTTAAACAATTAATTCTAAAGCTTAAATCAACAAAAAAAGTGAACAAGCCAATTGCATACTACTACGGAATTCTAAACAGGAAATTTGAAAACCTCTATTTTGAAGAACTTTTTGATATGGGATTCCCAGCAGAGAGAACTCTATCATGGTAATTTGGTAGTTTTGACGGATATATCGTGTGGTTTGACGGATAAAATAAAATTCAATGCTAAACAGCATCCATAAATTCGAAAAATAACTAGTTTAGGGGCCGTTATCATTAAAAAAGTAGCAGAGCTACCCATTCACTATTCGTTTTTTAAATTTTATAGCTGATTCTCAAAAAAACATATAATCAGACTTCTATATGATCAAGGCTCTTTTCTTAAACTTTGTTGCTAGTTGAAACTAAATTAGAATGGGATTCCAGTTTACCGATGAAAACCATAGGAAGTTTTTAAGAAAAGAGCACGATACTATTGTTATTTCGGGTTTTTAGACTAGGTACGAAAAACAACAATCTATGCGAAAACAGCCATGATTAATGATGTCCTTTTTGAAAAAAGTCGAAGTTATTTTTTACTTGGCTGCTTTCTGTAATAGATTCTTGAGATGACAATCCCGATTAAACCAAGGATGATTGATTACGGCCATAAGAATGTACCACTTCTGCCATGTTTTTTACCAGCGATTGACACAAGATTAACCGCTTATTGCCACCGCATTTACCAACGGAGTAATGTCAAAGAAAAAGGATTTGAAACGTAGAATTTTGGGAGATAAAAAAAGCCTGATTCCTCCGCAATTTTACCGAGGAATTAGACTAATGATCTTCAACAATTGCGCCCTTTAATTGAAGATAAATTATATTATCTCATCAAAATTATCGGCAAACTGTTTTTCTGAAATTACTTGTAAACCGTTTCTTTTTAATAAAGCAGCTGTAACCCCATTCCCAGCAATCTTCTCTCCTATAAATTCACCATTATAAATCATTGAACTTGCACATGATGGGCTATACTCTTTAAGTACAACTACTGTTGCGTTAACATCTATAGCCTTTTTTAGAGTAATATAAGCTCCCTTTATGTATAGTTCCGTAACGTCACTACCTGATTTTTCGATTACTTTAGCTTTTCCAACCAATACATCTTCCCCGTCACCACCTATTATTTCAGCGGGTTCTCTCGGAATTGAAAAGCCACCAAGTAATTCAGGGCATACAGTAATTGCTTTATTCTCTTCTATTAGTTTACTGATCTTATGATCTAAACAATGTGTTCCGTTATATCTTACCTCTAATCCTGCTAGACAGGAACTTACTAATATCATTGAATTCACCTCAATTTAGTATCATCTAATGACATTGTACAACTAACTCCCATTATAAAATAGAACAAATTGAGCGCCATCTTACTTTATTAAAGAATAGCGCCCGATCGTAATATAAGTTTAACCAGTTTTTACTGGTTGAACTTTTTTTAATTGGTTTTATTATAGCGGTAGTCGGAGTAGAACGTAGCGCCCGTGGGACTTGATCCCGTCCGCAAAACTGTTCACTCCCTACTTGTATAAGCATGTTTCAGGCTGGTTGGGACAAAGATCCCGTTTAACAAGCGAACCTATGACAGTACAAGCAGCTCTAGGGACAACCGACTAATCTTTATTTCTAAGGAGGAGATGATGATGAATCCAGTAGTTGGTCTGGATGTTTCTAAAGGGGAAAGTCAGGTACAAGCATTCTTGGATAAGAGTCAACCTTTTCGTAAAAGTTTTAGTGTAAAGCATACTGTTGAGGGCTTTGAGAATTTATTAGGATTCTTAAAAGAGATTGAAAGAGTAGCTGATGGTAAGCAACCTTCAGTTATCTTAGAATCAACAGGACATTACCACTCTCCTATTATTCAATTTTTGGAGGAACAGCAATATGTTTATATTATTGTGAACCCCCTTATCTCTCATCGAGCAAGGAGTGCCAGTTTAAGAAAGGTAAAAACAGACGCTGTCGATGCCTATCTTCTTTGCGAACTATTCTATAAAGAAGAAGTTGAGCCGTATAAGAAAAGAGGTATTCAACTCTTAAACCTTCGTAATCTTACAAGACAACAAGAGATCATTACAGGTATCTCTACACAAACCAAGGTACAGCTTCTAACAGTGCTAGATCAGGTATTCCCTGAATATAGAGGTGTCTTTGGTGATTTATATTCAAAAGTATCTTTACAGACTCTTTCCATATTTCCTACTTCTGAACATGTACTAAATACTACCGAATCTGTATTAACCGACAAGATTGTATCGTTATGTACTAGACGTTCTGAAAAGTGGGCAAAAGAAAAAGCACAAAAGCTTATTGAAGCAGCATTACGAAATCCATTTCAAAATAACTTATATGAAAGTCATATTTTTAACCTAAAGATGTTAATTACCATCGTTCTTCAATATCAAGAGCATTTATCACTACTAGAAGCAAAAATAGATGCCCTCGCTAAAGAAATTGAAGAATATAAGATTCTCCAGTCTATTCCTGGTATCGGAGAAAAGATTGCGGCAACAATCATTTCCGAAATAGGAGAAATAGATCGGTTTAATCACCCTAAAAAGTTGGTTGCCTTTGCGGGAATAGATCCTAGTGTTTACTCTTCTGGAAGATTTACAGCAACCAAAAATCGTATAACAAAGAGAGGATCTAGAAGGTTACGGCAAGCATTATATATGGCTGTATACTGTGGAATTCGAGATGCCCGAAAGCAAAAGACGAGTGATACCGTTATTCCTCGAAATAAAAAATTAAGAGAGTTTTACGATAAAAAACGCGACGAGGGTAAACCCTATAGAGTAGCAATTATCGCTTGTGTTAATAAGCTTTTACACTTGATTTATGCGCTTTTAAAGAACAAAACCACTTTCCAAGAATTAGCTTAAAAACCATGTTTAACAATACAAAACAAAACCTTCCAATTTTGAAGATGAGGAAGGTTATTTGGCATACTCATTTTTAGTATATCATCTATATTTTAATTTTTTAATTGAAAAATGTTGACAACTATTAGCTGGTTTAGCTCAATAAGAATCACAAGGAATATGTGTACTAGATAAAGTAAAATCGACAATGGAAAGTTCCTTTATTGCTTGATAACCCAACCCTTCATATACCCGAACAGCAGGCAAATTATCTGCCAGTACACCTAGATAGACATCTGGTGAAAGTTTTTTCCCCAGGTGTGTCAATTCACTTGTTATATGTTTAGCTAATCCTCTTCCTCTGCAATCTAACCTAGTAACAATGTTCCCAAGTTCTACAAGCCGAGAGTCATAAAAATGGTAGCCACCCATTGCTATAAAATCTTTTCCTTCCTTAATTCCAAGAAAAGGACAATTCTCTAACTCACTCCTGGTAAAAAACCTCATTCCACCTCTATGCAAAAAATTAAGTACCTGGGAATATTCACTCTCACTAACTTTTTCTACAATATTTGATTCAAGGAGTTTCGTTTCATCCTGATGCTTCATATTTAAAAAACGTTGAGGATTCCCCTGAATGAGTCCGAAGGATTTGAAAAGTTCAAGGTCACGTTGACAGAGTATCGTACCACAAACAGCATTTTCATCAAGTTTGATAGTTTCTCTTGTAAAAGCAATCAGTTCTGGAAAAAAGATGTTTTTCTCTTCAACACGGAAGAAAGAAAAGGCTGGAAAAGAAAGTTCACTAAAATAAGCTAATACAGCAGTAAGTTGGTTATTAACGAATTGACAAATATACCGAGCATTCTCCTTGCGTTGAGATAAATAACTATAAAAAAGCAAATTCTGGTCTGCATTAATGTGGGGCAATAATTCAAAAATTGTATCGTGAGTAAGCAATCTATGAGTGAACATTTAGACACCTCACAATCTTTTATTTGTTAATAAATTCCACAAAAAAAGCGTTAATCCTTCTTGTATTAACGCCCCCGTTAATGCAATAAGAAATTAACTTTTATTTGCTGGTTTAGCTCAGTAAGAACTATTTAAAAAGTTGCTCATTAAATACACTAATTGGATATATGTTTTTTTCTAATAAGTTATCAATTATCTGCTTTATTACATGCGGTTCTCGTAGATCCTCGTTTTCAAATGCTAATAGGTCATTAACTTTTATCCACTTGCTGTCAGTAATTTCATCTTCTTCGAGATTTAATGTACCTCCAGTAACCTCACCAATAAAATGAAATAAAATTACTTGATTGTTCGTATTACTGATAAAATTATATACTCCAGTCGTGCCAATCAGTTTTACATCTAACCCCGTTTCCTCCTTAACTTCCCTCCGAGCTGAATAAAGAATGTCCTCACCATACTCTATATGTCCACTCGGAAAGTTCCACTTATCGACAGCAGTAGGTTTATTTTCTTTTATAATTAAGACTTTATCATTACCTAAGATTGATACACTTGCTACTAATACAATTCCATCTTGAGACATCCATTTCTCCTCAATTCTATTTGAAAATTACATTTATCATTATTATATATAAATAACTTCTTCTTTCACTAAACTGCACCGTTACTTGAATAAGAAAAAGGCTTTACCCCTTTTTAAAGTAAAGCACCCCGTTCGTAATATAAGGTTAGCCAGATTTTTCTGGTTGACCTTTTTTCATATGGTCTTAATATAACGGTAGTCGGGGTAGAACGTCGCACCCGTGGGATTTAATCCCGTCAGCTAAACTGTTCACCCCCTACTTGTATAAACATGTTTCAGGCTGGTTGGGACAACGCTCCCGTTTAACAAGCGAACCTATGACATTACAAGAAGCCCTAGGGGATACCGACTAATATTGCATTACTAGGAGGAGATAAAGTATGAATCCAGTCATTGGTCTGGATGTTTCAAAAGGGGAAAGTCAGGTACAAGCATTTTTAGATAAAGGCAAACCTTACCGTAAGAGTTTCAGTATTAAACATGATCTTGAGGGTTTGGGGAATTTATTAGAGTTCCTTCAAGAAGTTGAGAGATCTGCAGGTGGTCATCAACCTTCGGTCGTTTTAGAATCAACAGGACACTACCATTTTCCTGTAATTCAATTTCTTGAGGAGCAAAATTATGTTTATATTGTTGTCAATCCTCTTATCTCACATCGAGCCAAAAGTTCGAGTTTACGAAAGGTAAAAACAGATGCAGTTGATGCTTATCACCTTTGCGAACTATTTTATAAAGAAGAGTTAGAGCCTTATAAAAAAAGAGGAATTCAACTATTAAACCTTCGTAATCTAACAAGACAACAAGAAAGTATTGCAGAAGTATCAGCACAGACTAAAATACAATTGCATACCCTTTTGGATCAGGTATTTCCTGAATATAGAGGAGTTTTTGGAAGCTTATATTCAAAGGTCTCATTGCTTACATTATTAGCATTTCCTACTTCAGAAGCAGTGTTAAGTGTGAGTGAAAAAGAAATAACAGAGAAAATATCTTCACTATGTATGAGTCGTTCGGATGCATGGGCAAATGAAAGGGCCAAAAAATTAAGAGAAGCAGCCCTTCGTAACCCATTTCAAAACAACCTGTACCAGAGTAACATTTTTAATCTCGAGTTATTAGTCAAGATTGTTCTTCAATACCAAGAGCATCTATCTAAGATTGCAGATGAAATAGATGCCCTCGCAAAAGAAATTGAAGAATATCATATACTCCAGACTATCCCTGGAATCGGAGAGAAAATCGCCGCCACGATTATTTCCGAAATTGGTGAGATAGATCGGTTCAATAATGCCAAAAAGCTTGTTGCATTCGCTGGAGTAGATCCAAGTGTTTACTCTTCTGGTAAGTTTACAGCATCAGTAAATCGAATTACCAAACGAGGTTCTTGTAGGCTTCGTCATGCCTTGTACATGGCTGTTCAAAGTGGTATTCGTGATGCCCGTAAAAAGAAAACGACTGATGAAATCATCGCACGCAATAAAAGATTAAGAGAGTTTTACGATAAAAAACGTGAAGAAGGAAAGCCCTTCAGAGTAACAGTTATTGCATGTGTTAATAAGCTCTTACATTGGATTTTTGCCTTACTAAAAAGCAGGACAACTTTCCAAGATATAGCTTAAAAACTATATCTAACTAAATACAACAAAACCTTCCAAAAAGAGCATAACGGAAGGTATTTGGCATGAACATTTTTAGTATATCATGAGGTTATTAAACTTTTTATTGAAAAATGTTGACAAGCTATTAGCTGGTTTACTTGAAGAAGACTAACCTTAAAATTTCACGTTTTTGATTATGCCCTTCCAGTAGTTCCAGGCTTTAAAATATTCCTCAAAATCATTTGGATGGCGTTTAATACAAGTCCCTAACCTA
The DNA here is from genome assembly GCF_030915485.1 of Neobacillus sp. PS3-40. Lineage (GTDB taxonomy): Bacteria > Bacillota > Bacilli > Bacillales > Cytobacillaceae > JAUZPL01. The sequence goes on from NZ_CP133266.1 coordinate 294,448, forward strand.
AGATACAAATTAATAATTACTTGTTCGTATAAAGCTGAATTATTCTTTTCTCTTTTAAGCATCAAATGTCTTACCCCTGAATCTATGGTTTCCTTTGTCAAATCATCTGGGGATGAGCAAAAGGCATAGATTAAATCATAAAGAGGGTCTCCTATAATAGGAGTTGGGTCAATGACACCAATTAACTGTCTATCACTAAAAATGAAATTATGTACTCCACAATCCCCGTGTAATAAGAATGGTTTACTATCAGTGCTATTTTTTTTAACCAGGTTACATACGAAGTTATAATCATCATTATCCAATCGTGAAGCTATAATTTTTTTTGCTTCAACTATTTCATTAATAAGAAATCTCTGCCAAGAATCTACTGATTGGTCTGCCCATCCCCAACCAATATCATTAGGTGCGAGCTTATAATTGTTTAGAAGTCCTTGCACAAGTGTCTTAAGCATATCCTTTTTATTCTTTCTAACAAAATTTGTAGAACCATTTATGAATGAATAAACTATGTACTTGTATGATGGTTCAACGAATAGAAGATTAGGTAACAATTTTATTTCCTTATAATAATCAAGGAACGTTACCTCCGATTCAATCACTTGTGGGTCATTTAACTTCACCACATATTTGATACCATCAATGTTAAGGAGATACAACTCACTGACAGTACCCCCCTTTAAATGTTCATATTCTGTTGGTTCTGAATGAATTATATTATTGTGAATTAGTTCTTTAATTATCTTTTGTATCACCATCTTTTATCCCCACTTTTAGATTAGACTCTTAAACTATCCTGTCCGTTACTTGAAAATGAAAAGAGCATTAGCGTTATTCCAGTAATGCATCCGTTTAACAACAGTCACTTTTTACCTGTTGAACAAATTTCAGCATTTGAATAGTATGAATATTTTGAAAGTATTATAATAATAACTATAAATTTTTAACCATAATCAAGCAGGGGTTTTCTTTTCCCCAAATTTCTTTGATTTCTTCTAATGGAAAGAACCCAGTTTTATTATAGAATTCTCTCGTTCTCTTATAATTTATATCAGAATGTGACTCCCCCAAAGTTTTTACCATTAGAAATTTTACTTGTTTATTAATTAAATGTTCTTGTGCAATTGCTAATAACTTTTTCCCAATACCTTTACTATGAAATTCTTTTAAAATCCCCATAACATATATCTCTGAGGTATACTTATTATTAGACTTAATACTTATAAATCCTATGGGCTTATTTAAATAGTATGAAGTATAAAAATCTGTATCAGTTACTTCATTAACATAATTTTCTATTGATTCTTCAATTCCAAACCATTCTGGTAATTGCCTTAATATATAATTTGTGACCTTAGATTTTTCTTCATCACTTACCAGTTTTTTTATAGTTTCCATGACTCCAATCCCCCAATTATTAACATTTTTTACACCGCACATTTTTCTCCAAAAGGTCATAATAAAGTATATTTTTCTTTTTTTCACTAACACCTTCTTAAACAAAACTGCCCCGTTACTTGAAGAAGAAAAAAGCATTACCGTTGTTCCAGTAATGCACCCATTAGTCGAATAAAAAGTATTTTTTGCAAGCACAAAATAGTCTAATTTAATAAAGTGATGAGTTGTTCTCAGTTAACAAAACAGCAAGAATTAAGTATATAAAAAAGGAAACGGGAGTAAAAATAAATATTAATCTTACGATAAAGGGGAAATGCCAAAATGTTCAGCTATTCCTCCGCATACTCCTAATAACGCCTTTTCTTTTGACGATTTTGTTAACCTATTCAATGTAATCCCTCCTTGTATTTAAATTCTAATTATTCAAAATTATACCATTTTAAGTTCCTCAACAAAACTATTCGTCAGTCAAATAAGGAAACGGCTGTTGAAGCAGTCTTACTTTTGTTGAACTCATGCCCCCGTTACTTGAATAAGAATTTTATTGAAGTCCATATTTTAGTATCTGATGTCTAATAACCTCGTTGCCAAATGTGAACCAAAATAAAAGGAATAAAACTATAACGCCCATCGCCAGACTAAACCAAGCAAAGTATTTATTTTCCTTATTTATTATGGGGGATAGCACAATCAACAATGCCCCAAAAGCAAGGGTTATTACAACCGTAAGCTGTCCTGTTAATGTTTCAAAAATCATATAATCCCTCCCATATCCTAAGAATATTTTAACATTATTTTCTATTTTCTTGTTGAACAATCCTGCTCCGTTAGCACAACAACAAAAGGGATCCCGCAGCGATCCCTTTATTTAACTATTGCCCACGATAGTTTAAGAACATTACTTCACAAACTTTGGAAAAAAATATTTACAAAATACCTAAACACTATTATCGTTTTTGTTAGCTTTATATTTAGCGTAATAAGGAAAAAGAATTATGTGTATTAGAGTTAACAATAACGATAATGTTAATCTCAAACCAAATGGAACATCACTTAAAAAGAAAAGGATAAAGAATGCAATTATTCCTGTGAAAATACCAAATGTTCTTCTGCTTCGAAAAGTTACAATATGTTTTAAACCACACTTTTTGCACACTATAGGCTTATATCCCCAGCTAATATTCTTTTGAATTTCTATCCATCCAAACTGATGTCCACAGAATTCACACTTCTGAATACTCAATTTAACCACCACCTCTTCAGATAATTCCAACATAGGAAAACTTGAATAAAATGGATAATTTAATTAAAAAGTTGATATTACGAAAAAGAAACATCAACATTTCCTTTTTAAACTAACGTACCCCATTAGTAAAAAAGCGACTGCTGTTATTGAGCAATCGCCCCCTTTAGTTCAAAAAGTGGTAGCGACCAATTATATACTTTTGCTTAATCGTTCATTTATCAACACAAAAGCAGTATAAATTACTATTATCACAGGTAATAAAGCTGAAAAAGTTAAAGGCTCTGTTAAATTTCCAATAGGTGATATCAAGAAAAATGACAAAATATATCCTATTAAAAATAGAGTAGTAAACAAACAAAGATGTAAAATAATAAAATGGATTAATGCCTTTTTATTTTTCCGATAACGAAATAATAATAACAAAGTTGCAAGTATTATTAATCCCCAAAACGAATTCTCAAACATTGAAGTCCAAAAGTTTAACTGTTGTATATTTTGGATGTCTCCTTGCGTAAGGTAATCAGTGTTTATCCACTGTTCAGATTTACTTAGGTGGTAATTATCCATTAAAATATATCCCAAATAAAATAACATCATTAATCCAAGATACACAGATATTATTACTCTCTTATACCCTTTTCTTTTTTCTTTATATTCTAGGTTTCTAATCACACAACAACCCCCTTTAATTAAAATGTTATTTCTTACTTATTGCTTTACTTCAATAAGAAATGGCTTTTATCCTTCTTTACTAACCTGCCCTTTAGTTAAATAAGGGTACATAACATTTTTATTAATAGAGCTATTATTTAAGAGGAGAATACTTCTATATATAGTATTATTATACAAAGGGGGTGAGGGGTTTAAGTGAAAAAATTATATATAGGTTTTTTTATTTCTTTAGCAATAATTATCATATTTATTTTTGGGAATTCATTAAAAAATTTTATAAATCCAAATTTGGATGGAAATTCAGCACCTGGTCCTACTATTACCTTAAATGGTAAAAGCATGGACCATAGTTATGAGAGTTTATGTTGGAATAAAAATTGTAGTGAAATTAAGCAAAATCCCCCTTCTATTCCTATTACTACTGTTAAAGTCGGCGATATAATTGAAATTGCTTGGAACAAATTTATTAATAAACCCAATCGAGTAATTCTAAACAATATCACAACAGGTGAAACCGTAGTCTACCATTTAGCTGATAGTGACATTGAAATTGATATGTCAAAACAAGCATATCCTTTTCAATATGAAGTAATATTTCAATGGTACCTAGGTGCTTCAAATGATCTAAGAGGAGAATCGTATTTAAACTTTAAAGTAAGAACTTATTAAAATCAAAGACGTATGGGAGAGATTCTATATCTCTTTCATTTTTTATTTTCTATAGGATTCCTATTTCTTATTTCGCTAACCTGCCTGTTACTTCAATAAGAAAATGTGATTACATAGTTAAGTTTCATTGTTCTTCTATTAAAAAGTTACATCTGAGTTTTTTATCTTTTGACTAACTAATTTTTTGATTTTTACCCATAGAAGATAACAACCAACACCAATAACAGCCCCTAATGTATTTAAAATTACATCATCAATATCCGAACTTCTTCCCATACCTATTTCAAACATCGAGCCTAAAATACTTTGTAAGAACTGTACAAATTCAATTCCAACTGTACATAGAAAAGAATACCAAATAGCTTGTTTATTACTCTTTGCCCATTTGAAATACAGCAGAGCAAATGTAAATGGGGTAAGCATAAATGCATTTCCAGCGATTTGGAATAATGGAGAAGGATTATTATGAAGAACATCAAGAACCCCTTTGATGGGTAATAAATTCACAGAATAGACTATGTATTTTAAGTTTTTTAATGAATAATGTACATTATCAAAAAAGAATAAAAATTGAACTGTATTATGATACAGTATGCAAAAATACACTGAGAAACATATACCAATAATCCAATCAAATACATTTTGTAATCTTGTACGTTTTAATAGGAATATCATAAAACTGGTGATAATTGCAATGTTCAGCAAGACTTGCAAAATGATAAGCAAGAATCGATGCAAATTACCAAAGTAAAGTAAAAGACTTTCTCCGTAAAAAATAAATGGGACACCTAATAATATGTATTTCTTCACATTTTATCTCCTCGTATATCAATTCCTTTTTAAATTATAACAATAATTAGAAATATTAGTATAATTTACATCAATTCAATTAAACTATCCTGACTGTTCGTATTATAAGGTTAGCCAGAATGCTAAATATTTCTGGTTGACCATTTTTTATTTGGTCTTATTATAACAGTAGCCAGGGTAGAACGTAACTGACCGTGGGGCTTAGACCCCGACAACTAAACCGTTCGCCCCCTACTTGTAGAAACATGATTGAGGCTGGTTGGGACTTAGATCTCGTATAACAAGCGAAGCTGTGACACTGCATGGAGGATTAGGGGTACTGGCAAATTACTAGTTTAGGAGGAGGATTTAAAAATGAATCCAGTCATTGGTCTGGATGTTTCAAAAGGGGAAAGTCAAGTTCAGGCATTTTTAGATAAAGGCAAACCTTATCGTAAAAGTTTTAAAGTTTCTCATACTTTGGAAGGTCTTGGTTTACTTCAAGAATTTCTTGAGGAGGTTAAGAGAGAATCAGGTCAGAAACCACCTATCGTCCTTGAAGCAACAGGACATTATCATTCCTCTGTTGTTCAATACTTGGAGGACCGTGGATATTTATTGATAATTATTAATCCATTGATTTCCTATAAGGCAAAAAGTTCAAGTCTTCGGAAAGTAAAGACAGATGCGGCTGATGCTTACCATCTCTGCGAGCTGTTTTATAAAGAGGATTTAGAGCCGTATAAGAAGCGGGGAGTGCAACTTTTAAATCTTCGAAATCTTACAAGACAGCATGAGAATATAACTGGGGTATTGATTCAAACAAAGCTACAATTTCAAGCAATTATGGACCAAGTTTTTCCGGAATATAGAGGGGTTTTTGGTGACTTATATTCAGTTGTATCACTCTTAACTCTTTCAGAGTTTCCGTCGTACGAGGATATTTTAGGGATAAGTGTAGAAATACTAGCAGATATAATATCTAGTTTATGTAAAAGTCGATCAAATAGATGGGCTAAAGAAAAAGCAATTGAACTTAAAGCAGCCGCAACTCGAAATCCATTTGAAAAGACTGTTTATCAAAGTCATATCCTGAGTCTAAAAATGTATGTAAACATCATTCTTCAATACAAAGAGCACCTATCTACGTTGGAGTCAGAGATAGATGCCCTCGCTAAAGAAGTTGAAGAATATAATATTATCAAATCTATTCCAGGTATCGGAGAAAAGATCGCTGCAACGATCATTTCAGAGATTGGGGAGATAGATCGATTTACTGATCCTAAAAAGCTGGTAGCTTTCGCTGGAGTAGATCCTAGTGTATTCGAATCTGGTAAGTTTACAGCCACAAAGAATCGAATCACAAAAAGAGGGTCAAGTAGGCTTCGTCACGCCTTATATATGGCTGTTCGTTGTGCGATTCGTGATTGCCGTAAAAAGAAAACAACGGATGAAATCATCCCTCGCAACAAGAAAATGCGAGAGTTTTACGACAAGAAACGTGGCGAAGGAAAACCATTTAAAGTAGCTGTCATTGCTTGTGTAAATAAACTATTACATTGGATATTTGCCCTTTTAAAAAATAAAACGACTTTCCAAGATATAGCTTAAAGCCTACATCTAACTAAATAACACAGAACCTTCCAAAAACAGACTAACGGAAGGTTATTTTGCATGCACATTTTTAGTATAGCATGAGATATTTTAAGTTTTTATTGAAAAATATTGACAAACTATTAGCTGGTTTAGTGCAATAATAATTCAACAAAAAAGTGCGGCAATCTTTTAGGATCTGACGCACTCTTTACCTCAATTATCAATTTGCAAAAGTTGTATGTTTCGCATTCCACTTTTCAAGGGCAATAAAAAGCCAAAATGAATAAATACCAATAGTGATAACGCAAAAGAACCACCACTTAATCCAATTTCCGAAGAGCCCAATAGCACTTCCATTAAATTTGAGTCTACGTCCTTCAACGACAGTATGGTTTATTTTCCATCCATATATCATTGTGATCGCCCAAGGATAGCAAATCCCAAATGTACATACTGTCACCAACCACCCCGGTAAAGTCCAACCTATGAATTGTAAAAGTCCACCATCAAAATATGAATTACTAGTTTCAGTGGCGACGTGTTGAATATTCTAGTTAAACACAACTTCCGTACTCATTTTTCCACCACTCCCCGTTTAACCCTAATTATTCCATATCGTACGTCTTTATTCTAGTACAAAAATCGCCTTATACAACTATCCTGCCCGTTACTACAATAAGAAAAAAAGAGCTTGCTGCTGCAAACTCTTCTTCAACTCAAGCCCCCGTTAACTTAATAACTTTGTTTATAATCCTTATTTATTATAGAGTAAACATATGTATCATTTGATACTCCATCTTGATATATATAATTCCTTAAAATGCCTTCTTTTTGAAACCCAATCTTTTGTAATAATTTATTAGATGGTTCGTTTTCAGGAAACACTATTGCACCTATACGAATTAATTCAAGTGAATCAAATCCAAAAGAAATGATCTTTGAAACTGCCTCGGTAGCATAACCATTATTCCAAAACTCAGGGTGTAATTCATAACCTATTTCAGCTCGCCTTTGTTTAGGAACCCAAGCATCAAAACCTACTGTTCCAACAAGTTGCTCGGAATCTTTAATTTCAATGCCCCACCGAAATCCTCTTTTTTCATTGAATTTCTGTTTAAAATAATTAATGAATTCGTTTGCTTCTTCAATCTTTTTGAAAGTTTCCTTTCCATAATAACGTGTTACATGTGGATTAGATAAGATTGAAAAAATCACTTTAGCATCATACTCTGTTAGCTCCCTTAATATCAATCGTTCCGTTTTTAATACTGGGAACACAACAAACTCCCCCTTTCTCCTTTTAATGATAACTGAAATAACTAAATCAAAATATGAACCTTTATTTAACTAAACTGTCCGTTACTTCAATAAGAAAAAAGCATTACCGTTGTAAAAGTATCGCACCCGTTACTTTAAGTACAATCCTTCACAAATTAGATATATTCTTTAATTAGGAATAGCGGATACTAACACCGGTTTTTTTATTGGATTGAGCTTTGAATAAAAAAGGACCTAATTGGCCCCATACTTGTTTATTACCTTGTTAAATTTTTATCGCCATTAGTGATTCTTGAAAAGTTTCTATTGATAACAACTGAATCTTCACTGAAGAAAAATTTGATCCAACATAGGAGAAAGTTGATCGCTCTTTAGACAATTTTCACAAATTATCAACACGGGTGATTCCGATTCATTTGAATTTTCTTTGTTGTCATTTCCACAAACGCTACAAAACTGCTCCTCCATTTTCTTCACTCCTTATTATTTTATATTCATTATTTTTCCCATCTGCCCCCTTTTAAACATTAAATAATAAAAAAAGTCCAATGGATTTCATTGGACTTTATTACTCCTTATATCTATAATCAATCATTTAAATGAAACGGGACAGTCGAAACTACAACATCTTTTCTTTTTAAAAGCAGGGTACGAATACGGAAAGCTGATTGATTGTGCAATAGGCGATGCCACCATTTATGAGTAATAAATTCAGGTAATAGCACAGTTATTTTCTTTTCCTCACCGTAACGATGCTCAACACGTCCTATAAATTCAATTAATGGCTTTACTAATGTACGGTAACGTGAAACCACCACAACTAATCGAACGCCCGGATTCCATTGTCCCCATCTTTCTTCCATCTTTTTAGCATCTTCAGGAGAAAAGGCAACATAAAAAGCTACAACATTAGGGGTGAGAGATTTTGCATACGCGATGGTTGATAATACAACTTTATGAATACCTGCAACAGGAACGATAATTACTGTTTCCGTAATCGGTATGGGTTCCGTTAATTCCACTCTTAATTGCTTACCTACATTATCATAGTGTTTGCTAATATTTGTAATTAACCATAATAATAAAGGCGAAATGACTATTACAATCCATGCCCCTTCTTCAAATTTCGTGATACTAAAAATAATGACTACACAAAAAGTTACAAAAGCACCAACGCCATTAATAATTGATTTCCGTTTCCATCCTTTAGACCTCTCTCTACTCCACTTCAAAACAAGACCTAATTGTGCCATAGTAAAAGATAGAAAAACACCAATAGCATAAAGTGGAATTAATGCATCGGTTCTGCCTTGGAAAACAATGAGTAAAATACTTGCCAAAATTCCTAGAGTAATGATTCCAAAATTAAAAGCTAAACGATCTCCCCGATTACTAAACATTCGGGGCATATTTTTATCCTGTGCCATAATAGAAGCTAAAATCGGAAATCCATTAAAACTTGTATTAGCAGCTAGTGTTAAGATGGCCATCGTAGCAAACTGAATAACATAATAAAATCCCCCCCGCCCAAAGGCATCTTCAGCAACCATAGATAAAACCGATTTGGCTCCAGTTGGGTCCGGATGAATATCATAAGTTCGCGAAAGTAACGTTACACCACCGAAAATGACAGCTAATAAAATTCCCAATGTCACCATCGTTCGTTTTGCATTTTTTTGAGAGGGATTCTTAAAATGAGGTACAGCATTGGAAATAGCCTCAATTCCCGTAACAGCCGAACAACCCGAAGAAAATGCTTTTAATAAAACAAACCAAGTCAAGCCGGCTGGTAATCCAGTAGGAACAGAAACAGGGTGAGTGGGATGACCCACACCAGTTAACCAGTCAAAAAGACCTTTTCCCACAAGGGTTATCATACAAAAAATAAATAAGTAAGTAGGTAAGGAAAATACGTTTCCAGATTCAGATGTTCCTCTTAAATTCATCCAGACCATGAACCAAGTAAATATTAATCCGATAGGAACAACATATGGAACAGCATCATGATAAGCTGAAGTAATCGCCATAACACCTGCAGAAATGGAAACGGCCACCGTTAACGTGTAGTCAATAAGAAGAGAAACACCGGCTAGACGTCCCCAGATCATTCCTAAGTTTTCTTTGGCGACCATGTAGGCTCCACCGCCCTGAGGATAGGCATCAATTACTTGTCTGTAACTGATAATCAAGATTGTAATTAATAGAACAATTGAAATAGCAATGGGGATAGAAAAAGTGAATGCAAAAGCTCCAACAGTTGCAAGTTCCAGTATAATCATTTCGGTTCCATATGCCACCGAAGAAAGAGCATCCGATGAAAGAATCGGTAATGCTTTCCACATTGGCATTTTTTGGGCTTCTGCTTCGCTTGACTTTAATGGGCGACCCAGAACAAGCCTTTTTATTTGTTGAGAAGTCATTTTCTTTCCTCCGTAAAAAATTATAGGGTTATTGTTCCCTAAAATAAAATTTAAAATGAATAAAAAGACCTCTGAAGTTACATTGCCTTATTTTTTTAAAAATTTTATTTCTGCTAACCCTTCAGTTTGTAAATGAATGTTGTGTTCAGTATTAATTAAATTTAAAATTTTTTTAATATCATTTTGGTCTTCGCATACTTTTATATGTTCTATCCAAATGGAATACCGTTTTTTTGTATGCAAGTAAGAATCATGGGATAATTTGTGCTTGATTTTAAAACATACCATCCTTTCCTTAAATCTTTCCAAGGTTTTCTCACCATGAAAAAAAAGTGTAACCTTCTTCTTTTTGACCAATTTTCTTTATCTTGTTCTATCCTGATCGTTTGATATACTTCCTTTACCTCCGTTTGTTGAGATTCAATTATGTCTGTAAATCCGGTATCTTTTAAAGCACGATGAATATCGTTCTCATTGTCCGCAAACCAGTAGCCTAAAATATACTTTCTTTCATTTACTAATTTCCAAACCGCCCCGAATATTCGATATCTCATTGTATGAATATCAAGGTATCCTTTCTGTACCCCAAAATAAGTCGGGATAGTGCTCTCTAAATAAAAAATTTCATTACCAATATTCATATAAGAAGATTGACTCAATGGTAGTTCCCCCAAAAAATACGTTTTGAACGAGTATTTTTAATCAATAAATTTATCTTTTCCCGTTATTTATTTGACTTTACCCGATTAAATCCAAAATGTTATTTTTTATATAGTTAGGTTTCGACCGAAACATTCATACTCTTTTTTCTATATTCCCTCTTTCTTAATAAAAATAATAAAGAGACCGTCTTTTCAATCAAACTGCCTTTTTGCAAAAAACAAAAAAAGGCCCCTGAAATTAGGCGGTCTTTAGACCTCCCTCGCTTTAGCCGACGAAGTTAGCTGACGGGTAGGATGGCGAAAGAGTATCTCATCCTTTCTACAACTTGTAGAATTAACCCCGGAAAAATTGGTTCCTCCGTTCCTGAGTTTCCTCAGAATTAAGCCGATAATATGAATTTTTTATTATGGAGTGATTGTAAGCTTGTATATATCCTTGTGAATAACGTTTTTTGCTAACTATCTTTTCATGTTATTTCTATCTCATTTTCGTTTTTTTTTATATTTTCCAATAAGCATACCCACTATACATTTCTCGGAGCACTTGGTGCATGTTTCCACTAGTTTTCTTCCTTGAACGTTGGCAACAAGATGCCCAGGTTAGAACACCTTTAAATCGTATAATGACCATATCCCCTACGATGTAGGCTTTTGCTTCTTGCGAGCTTCGTCCAATTAACTTTCTTTGAAGCTTTATAAAAGCTTCGCTCAAATCGGCTTCCACCTTCTTTTTTTGAATTCCATTATTACTAGTGCCCCCCTATTTCAAATAAATCTAAATGTATTTTAAGATCGTTTAAATAAGAAATAAAGTTAAGATGTTGTTAATTTTTTTGTTAATCGATTCATTTTATAATTTTAATATAATATTATAAGATAAATAGTATCAAAACATGAAGGATGATATTAATGAAGCAAATGAAACATATCACACGGAACAGCGGTGTGATGGTCATGATCATGATATTAATTACTTTCCTTTCTTTATTCTTTAAAAATATTGGAATAACTGAAACCAATATAATCATTACTTTCATATTAGGTGTTTTGCTAGTTTCAAAATTTACAGAAGGTTATATGTATGGAATAATTGCATCATTAATTGGGGTATTGGATTTTAATTTCTTTTTTACAATGCCTTATTACTCACTCACTGCTTATCGACCGGACTATCCCGTAACATTTGCTATTATGTTGATTGCAGCGATCATCACAAGTACATTGACGACAAAGGTGAAAAAAGAGGCAAGTTTATCATCATTTCGTGAAAAACAAACACAAATTCTTTATCAGATCAGTAAAAATTTTCTCCAAGCACCAGATTTTGACCAAATTTTAGAAATTGGTGCGAAGAAGATTTTTGAGTCCATTAATCATTCTGTTTTCATTACTGTGTTAAAATCATCGAATGGATTGAGTGAACCTTGCATCTTAAAAACAGATGAGAATGAACAAATGTTTTATAATTGCGATGAAATAAGACAAACAATCCAAACAAATAAATCTTTAGAAACAAAGAATATAATCTATTTTCCGATTAAAGGACTTGACGAGAGTCTCGGGGTAATAGGGATTACCTGCTTGAATTCTTCTTTAACCATAGAGCAAAAAAGTTTTGTCGAAGCCATTTCTATGCAACTTGCGCTTGCAATGGAACGTGAAAAAATTTCGAAAAAACAACATAAAGCCCAGGTTGAAATGGAAAGAGAAAAACTTCGAGGTAATCTTCTTCGTGCAATATCACATGATTTGCGTACACCTTTAACAGGAATTTTAGGATCTACAACTACTTTACTCGAACACGGAGAAACACTTGAAAAAGATGTGAATAGACAATTACTAGTTGATATTTTTGAAGATTCTAAATGGCTTATCCATTCTGTCGAAAACATATTAAGCATTACCCGGATGGATGATGGTAAAGTTTCAATTAATAAAAATATTGAATTATTGGAGGAAGTCGTTAGTGAGGCAGTATTAAGAATAAAAAAACTTGACATTCACCATGAAATAAAAATAACCATCCCAGACAAACCTATTATGATTCCAATGGATGGAATATTAATTAAACAAGTATTGATAAACTTGCTTGATAATGCAATTAAATATACGCCTCACCATTCCATTATTAAAGTAAATGGCTTTCTTAAAGATGATTTTGTTTATTTCGAAGTAATTGATAATGGAAATGGCATACCCGATGAAAATCTGCCTTTGATCTTTAACAGATTTTTCACTACTTCTTCAAGGCGTGGCATCGGGTTAGGTCTTGCAATCTGTAAATCTATTATTACCGCTCACGGTGGAGTAATTTCAGCTTTAAATAATGAAAATGGTGGAGCAACTTTTCGATTTAAATTACCATTAAAGGATGATACACATGGAAAATAAACCTGCAATTCTAGTGGTTGAAGATGACAAATCGATTAAAAATTTTATTTGTGTTTCATTAAATGCAAATGGTTATAAATACATTGAAACAGATTCGGGCAAAAACGCTATTTCTTTAGCAGCATCCCATCGTCCAGAAATCATTATTCTGGATTTAGGGCTTCCAGATATTGATGGGATTGATGTGATTACCGAATTAAGAAAATTAACAAAAGCCCCTATCGTTGTTGTATCGGCGCGAGGACAAGAAAAAGAAAAAGTGCGGGCTTTAGATTCTGGTGCAGATGATTATTTAACAAAACCTTTTAGTTTGCCGGAACTGCTCGCACGACTGAGGGTGGCTTTACGTCATTTAATTCCTACTAGTATCTCTAATCAACATGAATTGAATTCAATGTTTACTGTCGGAGAATTGAAAATTGATTATGAAAGACGCCATGTTTTTTTATCTAGTGATGAAATTCATTTAACGCCTTTGGAATATAAATTATTGGTCTTGATGGCAAAACATGCAGGAAAGGTATTAACACATAAATTCATTCTACGGGAGATCTGGGGTGATACGAATGGGAGTGATACATTGTCACTCCGAGTCTTTATGGCAAACATGCGAAGAAAAATTGAAAAAGAACCAGCTCAACCAAGATATTTGTTAACCGAAGTCGGAGTAGGTTACCGACTAGCTGATGAATAAAAAAATGACGCAACAAGCGTCTTTTTTTGTCAGGACACGACTTTTTTTGTTCTCCACGGTCGAAGATATGGTCATTACTCGGTTCAAATGAGTAATTGACTACTGAATAGAAGCATCTTGTTAGCTATCACAAAGGAAAAATATTGGTAAAAAAAACGAGACACGCTGCCGATAAGAGCTAGGAATTTTGTTAAGTGAACAGGACCTGAATGGTCCTATTTTTCGCTTATTGTGTTAACCTGACCTTTAGTTCAATAAGAAAAAAAACCACCAAAATGGCAGCTAATCTTCAACTATTGCCCCCGTTTAGTTGAAGTCATTTGTTCACAAACTTAAATGCTTTTGATATTTAATCGTATCGAAAAAGAATCTAAGAAAGTTTTGAGTTGCTCTTTATCCAGGTTATTGCTATTGCTGTTCCACAACCAAGCCCTAAACCCATCAAACCATACTGGCAGTAACTTTTTTTAAGCTCACCTTTTCTAATATCTTCTCTTTCGGCTTTATCTTCTGCTGTATCATACATATGAATTACTGTTTCTGTTCTTTGTTTCATTCCATATCTAATGGTTTTTGATAAGTCTTTTCCTAAATCATTTACTAAATCCTCTATGTTTTCTTTTAGATTTTCACCGTATTGCTCTTTAGTTGTACCATTAACCCCAGTTGCCTTTTTATTAGGTAACTCATGATGACATTGAACTAGTGATTGCTCATTTATTAAATGTGCAAGAGATGTAAATTTCATTTTAGGATCAGATTTTGCTAATTCTGCTATCCTTAGTAGTTTTGTTTCCATTTATTATCCCTACCAAGCGTTTGGCTTCCTCACTTATTATCGCTTGTACACCATACTCTTCTAAAAGAAAAGACCGGTAGGGTCTCCCGAGTTGCCGTATCATATCAATGTGTAACGTGCCAAGGTCTCTGACCCCAGAGAGGTTTCATTCTTCTTGCCATACGAATAATGAAATGTTGCTTTCTACTGCAGGTAAAGCATCAGCCCTCTCGATTTACTAACATTATGGGGCTCAATCCCTTCAACCAATTGGCTTTCGGCCCGTCACCTAACTGTCTACGCTTAAAGACTAAAGTTACCTTTAGCCCTCCAAGACTCGCTACGAGCGAATGGCTAGTTCTTACTCGACGGGAATCCCACCCGTTATATGATACGGCCTATGCTCGGCCGCACACCTGCCCCGTTAGCTGAATAAGAAAAATGCTTTACCCCTGTTGAAGTAAAGCACCCGTAGTTAGCTGAATAAGAACAGGCTTAATAGTAAATAAACAGGCTGTTTTCGTAAATAATGTTTTTTACATAAAAAATAAATTGATAGAATTTGCAGAAAAGTTATATTATGGAAATACATATATGAAGGAGGCATAGGAAAGGAAAATAATTTAATTTCATTGTCTATTTTTAGTTTAGCAATTTGTTTTGTTATTGGTAGTTGGTTAATATCTAATAGTTTAAGTGGTGAAAATAATAAACAGATAAAACAAAACAATTATCTTCGCTTCAACTGATAATATATCGCCTTGTAGTATGAAATTTTTAATTTCCATTTCTTTACATCATCTTTAAACAGTTTAACGTAACCTGTCCCGTTAATTGAATAAACAAGAGATTCTACCTATTCTATATACCTATATTGTTCAAATTTAAGGTTCAATGCTTTTCCAAAACACAACCCTAATCCTATAAATCCTTTGCCTTTTGCAGTTATTAAAATACTTATATACTAGTCTCTATACCCAAATCCAATCACATGATGTGAATTTATGTCTGCAAAAACTCCAATACCACCTAATACTGCACTTCCTGTAGGAAAATCTACTAGATAAACTTCCTTTCCAATAAATGCTTTGTCCTTAATGTTTCCCATTCCCTCATGCAGTGTTAATTTTTGAACAGTTGCATCCTTCCAAGATCCTTCTATCTGTTCTTTTACTTTATCTTGGAGTTGGTTCCAAACCGCCTCTCTGACATCTAATGCCTCTAACTTATTACTTTTTGCTTCTTTCGCATTATGTTGTACTCTTCCGTTTGATGATTGCTGTTGGCAACCATTAAGTACAAAAGATAAAAGGATAACAGACAGAACAAGTAGAGTACACTTTTTCACTCATTTTTCACCTCCAACTATATTTTTCCTTTTCCAAACTTCGATCTTACTTATGAATCCTCCTCGGTTACTTAATTAAATCCTTTTTTCACAAAACTGACCGTTAGCCATCCATGGTGCACAATATCAATGCAGCACCACAGAGAATGAAAAGTTAGGAAGCGTCAATACTGATACTGACCTTAATCCATGGAATTATTAATTAATGCTTTCATCTTTTTTTTAACGATTGAGCAGGGCCTTGTCATTTTTCTATTCTTGAAGAAACTTATTTTCATGGTAGTATTGTAGAACGCACCCATTGTGAAAAATATTGCTGATTATTCATAAACAATTGGAAATTTTTTTAACTGTTTATTTTAGTAAAAATCACTACAATTAATAGAACTACGGAAGTTAATAGAAAAAGGAGTGTTGCAAGAGAACTCATTATAGCAATCGAAGTCATTCCGTCCATTTCATCTGGTGCACTGAAATAATTTGCTATCTGCCAGGTGATTAGACAAAAAATAAACAACATTATCGAAATAATAAAATATTTATATTTCTTTAACAAAATACCTCTCTCCTCCCGCATTTTATTACCTAAATTTTACCACAAACATACTAATTCTTCTTCAACAATCTTGACTGTTAGTAAAATAAAAAAGGATCGCCACCGGCAACCCTCCTGCTAGACTCTTGCTACCAGTTACTTTAAGAATTTCCCCTAGACCTTCTTTAATAAACGTATCAGCTATTACTAATCTAAAAAAAAAATTCAATTCTTTTATGTCATCAATTCTTGGTCTTCTTATCTCCACTTTAAGTACCACAAAATTCCTCCTCACTCTAGTTGGAGCCATATTTATTTACGGAATACGTTTGCGACATTGTTGTAGCAGCAAGTAAATTTAATGTACATGAGGAACCTATTCCTTGGTAGTTGAAAAAATATCACTAATTATTAAATTTAATTAAATTACCTATATTGAACTTTTTTGTAATTATTTTTCCTTCTTTGGTTACCCAAGATACTATAACAATTTTAGATCTTAACGCTTTTCTTAATTCATCATTGCTTAATCCTTTTGAGTAATAAACAAATTCATTTTTATAAAGTGCAAATTTTTCCCCTTTGTTATCCTGTTCACCTGCTGTACCATTTAAAACCCGCACTTTATCAATTGTATTAATAACCTTTACTAATTCTTCTGAACTTGGGATAACAATTTTTCGAGAAGTTACTTCATTTGATTGCTTGATATCTAAATTAAATGTAAATTTTCTAAAGTCCTCAATGGTAGGGCTATCAAAAGCTTTAGCATTAATTTCATTGAATTCATTTTTACTTACCTTTGAAATTTTTGCTTCAATAGTTAATTTTGTTTCCTGATTTTTACTGCAAGCAACAATTGGTAAAAGCATTAATGCAAAAAAAAGAATAAGGATATATCGTAGTAAGTATTTTCTCATTTTAAATTTCACCCCTAAATTCAATAATGATCATAATTCTATAAAACAATTATATTCCAAATTTTAGAGTAAAAGTGATGATAGTATTCCTACATTCTGGACATTTCCTTTTCCTTGTTACTTCTTATTGAAATTTAAAATTGAAGTATGGCATAACCATTTAACGTAAACGTCAAAGTTAAAGATAGTTCCATGTATAAATTAACCTTGCCATTAGTCGAAAAAGAAAAAGTCACCAAATTGGCTGCCGGATCTTCAACTCTTGCACCGACTTGAACAAGTTCGATTCTAAATATGGTGCTACCAATTAAAGGTAACACCTTTTTCCGTTACTTATGTTCATAATCTATTACTTCTACTTTAAAACCATGACTACATCCAATTTTAGGGCTGTCACAGGATGGTGAAACTCTAATTTTAACTAAGTCTTCTGCATATTCCAATGGAATTTTACTATTGTCAGGAACTCTTAGCCTTACGGAAATATCATAAGAATGATTGTTGTTATAAACAATACCAACAATTCTATGTGACTCCCAGCCAAAAGTGGCAGAATCTTTACCTGGATATTCTTTCATCACTCGTTTATCAATAGATGGAAAAATAATATCTCTAATAATATCCTCTGGTGTGACGTACCAGTCTTCTGCAAATGGTTTAATTTCCTTTGGCTCTGGAGGTTTAGCATTAGCTATGTTTCCTATGACAAACATTAATGAAATAGTGATCAGGACAATCATCTTCTTCGTGATGCTCACTCCCAAACCTTTTTATAGTTAGATTTCGCATCTTCAAATAATATTATCCTCAACAACTAATAACCCGAATCTTTAACCGAGTTGTTTAGCAATTTCGAATAAGACAAAAGTTGGTGAAACAAGAAAAGCTGCCCTAATGACAGCTTCAATCTTAAACCCTTGCACTCGTTTCTTGAATAAGAATACTCATTAAATCCATTTGGCAAACCAAGCTACATAATATGCAGCTGGAATAAACAATAGTTGAGCAAGAATTGTACCTACTAATTTCGAACTAATCATCGTCAAAGAGTAACTCTTTAAGTAAATATAATCACTTTGTTTTTTCATTACTCTATCAGCTAATATGGAAGCTTTAGGATCAATAAACAATGTTAATAAAATAGTTGCTATACCATTTATTATCCCAGATGACATCAAGGCAGCCTGAGCATAATCTTTTGGAACTAACATTGATGCATACATAGAAGCAAGCACCCCAATAGTAAATACAGCAGAAATGATGACATTAATAACAAAGAGACGTTTGGGAACGTTTTTTAAGGTAATTCCTTTTAGGTATGTAAATCTTGGAAGTCTAAAACACATAAAAACCTTTTTAACGCTATTTCGATTAAATTGATTAATAAATAGTGCTATTACAGAACCACGTTGATTTGATAATTGGACAATGGCTCTTGAAAAAATATTGATGAATGTGGGAAAAAGAAGTATTCCAAACAATGCCCCAATAGATGTTACGCCAATTAAAATTCTATACTGTTCCTCTATATAATTTAATTTGTTTAATTTCGGAGCCTCTGCAATAAGTTTTGCTGTTAGAGGTTGTTGTATCATTGTAGAAAACCTCGAAACAATCACTAATGTACTAAACAAAGATAAGGCAGTTGCAATTAATTTCACCCTTGCACCTGAAATTCTAGTAGAATAAGCTAAAGTCTCAATCATTGTTATTATCAATAAAAATAAAGCTATAATAATTACTTTACCTGTAATTAGTTCCATAAAAAGCTCCTTAGAAAATTCTTTATAGCTGAATTATAACCTAAATTTTATGATTTGAAATTATTCAGAAGAAACACCTACCATAATAGTTCCATTTCTTCTTCAACTCTTGCATCCTATAGTTGAACAAGAGATACTAATTTCTAAGATCTAACCAATCATTTTTTTCTAAT
Organism: Neobacillus sp. PS3-40; assembly: GCF_030915485.1. GTDB lineage: Bacteria > Bacillota > Bacilli > Bacillales > Cytobacillaceae > JAUZPL01. Next base: position 313,780 of record NZ_CP133266.1, read on the forward strand.
TTATTAACTTATATTTAAAAATTTATAAAGAGTTAGGGCAATTATTAAAAGACCAAATCCAAATATGATACCCCCTGCTACTAAGAAGTTATTTATATTGCTTTTTACTATAATGTGGTAATATCTAGTATCCGCTCCACCTTGACTAACCAACCAAGATTCCGCTAATGATGTTCCAAAATTGACGCTAAAAAAAATCATTACAAGTCCACCTAATCCACATAAAAAACCAACAATGCTAAAATTGATTAGATTTTCTTTTGTCATTACACAGCCCCCTCTACATCCTAATATTAACATATTATTCCATAAAATATTAAGGAAACCTTATTGAATTAACCCGAAACAAGAAAAGGGCTGCCGTAGCAAACCCTCTTCTTATGCTCTCACACCCGTAAAGTTGCGGGGTTCGCCTAATCAATTAGAAACCAAAAGGTTTTTGTACTTAGGAATCTCGTAACTTCAGTAATGAGAGGTTCAATGAAAAGAACTCTCCACTATAAAATCTGGACGTTTTTTTAGGTATTCTATCTTTCTTGCTTGGTACATATTATCCTTGAATTGATAGGTAATAAGAATTCCACCTACTGTTGATGGAGTAAGTTGGCCGCTCATATAAACCACTAGTTTGTTTTTATATACAGAAAAATCAATCGTCTCATGTTTTAAGCATTTATAAAAAGGAGCATTTGTTTTTTTCTTACCAATCGTTATCTCAACTTGGTCATTCGATACCTTTTTTGTTTTTACATTCTTATTGATGATTGCCTCTGGATTATCAATTAACATTTCCTCATAAAATTCTTGACCATTTATTTTCGTTTTCTGTAGTACATGTGCTTCAGTAATCGTTATTCCTGTACCATGTCCAGTTGTTAAAATGATGACTAACTCTTCTTTTCCCTCCTGGTTAATATCTTCGAAAAATAACCTCGGACCAAATGCAGGAGTATCAGAATTTCTCCAGTAAGGGAACCATCTGGTTTCTCCATCCATCTCCAATCTAAATTTTTCTAAATTCCCTTCTCTTTTTGTTGCATAAAGAGTAGCCTTTGCTTTCTTTAGCGTGGCAACAACTTCCGATTGAGGTTCTCCTTTATTTGAAATATGAACCGTCTTCTTTTCCTCATCGTATTCGACATTCAGTTTAAGTTCACTACTTATCGCATCAATAGAAACGAAGGGAAGTCCTTCTATGATCCGTACAATGGGAGGAGCGCCATAAATGGGATGCCCATTCACAAACACCTTTAAAGGAGTCGTAGCGGATGCAACAGGAACAATGGTAATTAATAACAAAAAAAATACGGTTAAAAACCATTTTCTTTTCATTCAATCAACTGCCTTTTGGGTATATATTTATTTTGTTTATTTTCCCCAAGCTAACCCTTTACTAGCAAAAAATAATTAACATGACTGTTACTTGTTTAAGGATAAACGATCCATCGTTATTGAAGGATCGTACCCGTTTGTTTAAGTACAATTTTTCACGAATTTCATTCATATTCAACCTAAAAAATAAGCAAGGAAATATTTACATATTTTAACATATATGCTAAAATATTATTGAGTAAAAAGTTTTTTAGTAAAATATACTTTACCTAATAAAGGAGGTTAGGAAATATGAGTCTTTTGGATATTTATTTGCAAAAAAACAGCAAGAAACGCTACGATGTTTTTAAAGAAACTGGAATTAGTCAACAAATGCTGTCAAGTGTAAACAAAAAGAATGTTAGCAGTTATTCAGTTAAAACCATTCAAGCAATCGCGAAAACAGTTAAAAAAAGTGGCGGAACTGTCTTAGATGAACTACTTCAGTTGGAGAACGAAAATGCATACTTTGAGGTTTTTAATTCTGAAGATTTGCTGTTTGCCTTTAAAAATAAGGAGTCATCTATTTTAATTAAGGGAGAATACAAAAACCAGCTAGAGGAATTGGCTAAATCACAGCTTTCGGAATCAGAAACACTAGGATTCGAATTAGGTTCTGCCGGAACTTTAACTATATTAGCAGAAGTAATTTATCAATTACTTAATTTGTTTAGTAGCAAAGATGAAGAACAAAGGATTATTGAAAGTCAAATTCGTAAATACAAATATAAAAAAATAAATGATAATGAGTTTCTTTTGTATTTACGACAATTAGATTATTAATGATGTTAATGATTATTAATAGACAAGGAGCTACATCCCGCAGCTCCTTGTTCAACTCTAACCCCTGTAACTTCATGAAGCAAAAAAGCAATTTTATCTATTCCGAGGGGAGATTAAAATAAGAAGACTCTTATTTGAGGATGGTCTTACGTATAGTTAAAAATTCCCTTCCCAGTCTCTATATTTATCGGTAAGGATGAATGTTCGTGTATAATGGTCCAAAGTTCATTTTCTTTTTTTAAACAGAAGGTGAATCTATTAGTCGTCTGACGAAGTTTCTCATCCGATTGGTTGTAAGCTGAGAACTTAACGGAACAATGAACAATAGCGATATTCAAAGTTTCCTCCATTACTAAATCAGTAAAATCTACTTTGAGTAAAACACCTTCCTCTGATAAACCATTAAACCATTCTTTAACCATTTGCCGCCATTGGGTAATACCTATGCACTCCCAGTTATCCCAACAATCAAAAATATGAATTTCAGAATGGTATGAAGATAAAAATCTCTCAACATCTTTCTCGTAAATTGCAGATTTGTAATTATCCAAAATGTCCTGAACATTGATAAACCGAGCGTTCAACATTATTTCGTCTCCTTACTTGTTTAATTTTATTATTATAAATTTTGTAACCATTATTTTTTCCTTCTTAAACTAACCTTTCCTTTAGTGGAACAAGAGAAATATATTAGTAGGTGCTTGATATTAACCAAATAGAGAAATACCCGTTTTATACCCTGCTTCAATGGATTCAATTAATAGATAAACAAGCAAAATTAAAGTCACAATCCTTGATGTGTTTGGGTAACGGTTAAACAATAATTTTATTAACTCCATCTTACACTCTCCTTTTTTGCCTTTGTCTGTAACATGATACATTTGATCTACTCAATAAAATTTCGTCAGAATCATCTGAATTCCTTTTATACAACTCCTCATTTACGGATATATTTTTGAATACCTGAGGATAACGACACATAGCATATGTGGTAATAAGCCCCACTAAAGAGATACCTGCCATTGCGGTATTGACCTATTCTTAGGTAGATAAACTCTAATCAGCCTATCTTGTTTGAAGGAAGTCATATATATAGGAAATATTTCTAACAAGATAATCCCTCCTTTACTATCACTTCTTAAACACACCAAATATACCTTCTCCAAAATGGTAAAGTATTACTGCCATTTTTAAAATCATTTACTGACCTTCCTACAGAACAAAAACCATCTTCTTTGCTTCACTAAACTAGCCACATCAAAATTCAACTGATTATGTATTTGTTTCACCACATATTTCCCCATATGTATCCCTGCAAATAATGCACACTTAATTTTTGAATTCATTTTATAAAAAAGTCCTATAGAAAATCTAAAAGGTCACCTAACCATTTTAATGAAGGTAGAGGTTTCTTTTTTTCTATGAATTCTGGATGGTGGTGAGCTGGAACATTGGAAATCTCATCGTTCTTTTCGTTTTTTTCCATCTCTATCATTTTGACCATCCTCTCTTTTTACTGCATTTTATTTTCATCATAAATCCAAGTATAATAAACTATCAAAAATATAATCAGGGTTAAGAATGCAAAATTATATCCTATTTTTGGATAAGAAAATATATAATACAAACATATTAGAAATGCGGGTGGCATTGGGAACCAATACTGCTTATTTTTAATTGTTTCAAAATAATTTTGTACTATTTTACTCCACACCATTTGTATTAAATAGATAACCAGTTGTACGGGTTCCTTCAAAACTCTCCTGTGTGATATTTCCTTGTTTATTTCCTTGTTCTCCAGTTTTCTTCATAGCAAAGGTTGTAATCTCATAACCTTCAATTGGTAGCTGCTCTTTATTAATTGAATGTATTTCTCCATTCTCTACTATGAAAAGAGAATGAACATCAACCGCAAATTCAATTGCATAAGAAACACTTTCACCGCTACTTCGAATGACATAGTAAGGAAATTTGCCTTTATCTTGCGTAATGTCTTTTATATCAAGTGTTTTAAGATTTTCAAAGAAATGACCAGCATCGATTAGGTAGTCATATTGAAGCCACGTATCAAGTTGACTCTTCGTAACACGATACCTCTTGTTATCGACATCATAATTAATTTGATAGTGAGTATATCGGTCATTTTGATGAGATAACAGTTGCCAATTAAGTTCTTTAATTGAACCATCTTTAACATAGTCCACTTCAAAATCCTCGAGTTTTAATGTATTGTTTTCAATTTTCAATTTTTCCTTAATCAATTTAAAGTCACTCTGAAAATCCATTGAATAGACTGAATCGATTTCATGTTCAATAAAGTGGGGCCGACTCTCCCATTCTTGAATGGCAACAGGTAGGATCCAATGGACAAGAACAAATGCAACGACACCATAGATTGCAGCTATACGTTTTACATGTTCATTTAATTTAGGCCGGAAAAATAACAGATACATTACAAAGCCAAGTGGAAGTGAAATTTGATTAAGGTTTAAAGCAAAGGAACCTAATATAAAGTACCCTATTACCTTTAACGGAAAATAAGATTCTTCCTCGTTCTTTTTCCTTATCAAGATTAGGAAAATAACAATTAAGATAATTGTATATATAATAGATGCCATCCCAACACCCCTTATTTTATATTTACAAAAAAAGCACCTCAGATAAAATCACCTTGTATTTGCAACGCATTTATAATTATCTATATTTTACCATTATTCTCACAGTCTGGGATTTTTTTATCCCTCAATTCTTAATAGGGATCATTTTTCTTTGAAATTTTTATATTTGCCCTAAATAACGGCATTTTTTCTATTTTTAGATTTAACATATGTCGGACAATTGAGAGGTCATTATGCCATACCTTGTCAGAAGTTGAGAACACTCATGACTGAAGCAACGAGTGCTCTCAGCTAAAAGAAAACTCGACGACTGGCTAGCCCCTAAGGGTGATAGCAGAAGCGTAGCTGTTCTTATGCGCTAGCAGAATTTATGGACATAAATTCTGCTTAGAAAAAAAGTGCCAATCGAAAATATCGATTAGCACTGTAATTGTGATTAAATATCAAGTTTACGGGTTCCGATCCATTTCACAATTTCAGGATCGTTATGGGAAAAGAAAGCACTCTGTTTCGAATCTAGAGTAACAATCGTCTCCATATCCTCCCCGCTTAATTCAAAGTCAAAGATATTGAAGTTTTCGATGATTCTTTCCCTATGAACTGACTTTGGAATGACGACGACTCCCCTTTGTGTCAACCAACGTAAAATTATCTGAGCAACGGATTTTTCATATTTTTTAGCAAGGGACACTAAAACTTCATTTTGGAACATGTTATTTCTTCCTTCAGCAAAAGGTCCCCAAGACTCAATCTGAACATTATTTTCTATCATAAATTCAGCACTTTCGATTTGCTGGCAGAAAGGATGTGTTTCCACCTGGTTTACAGCGGGAGTTACGCCATTATGGATAATCAAATCAATTAGACGATCCATCTGGAAGTTGCTAACTCCGATTGCCCGGATTATTCCCTCATTGTACAACTCCTCCATCGCACGCCAAGAACCGTGTACATCACCAAAGGGCTGATGAATTAAATACAAATCTAAATAATCCAGTTGCATCCTTTCCAGTGATCTTTTGAAGGCTTTCTTTGTCTTCTCATAACCGGTATCCTGAACCCAGAGTTTCGTTGTAATAAACAAATCCTCTCTTGGCACGCCACTTCGCTTAATGGCTCTGCCGACTGCCTCTTCATTAAGATAAGAAGCAGCTGTGTCAATCAAACGATAGCCTGCCCTAATCGCGTTATAAACACTCTCTTCACATTCATTTGTATCTTGAATTTGATAAACTCCAAAGCCAAGTATGGGCATCTCAACACCATTGTTCAAAATCACTTTTTGCATTTGAAATCCTCCCTTTTTTTAGCCATTCATTTTCCCCTTACTTTACTATTGTTGGCATCATTAAATATATTTTTATTAGAAGTGTGTTTCATTAAAATCATCTTTAGATAAAACATGATTAAGGCTATCTATTTGTTCCCTAATAGATTTTGGTCAGCTATTTAAAAAATTTCGAGGATGACCATTTATTGTTATTTCTCTAGTAGCTTAGTTTTCTATTTTGTTATACCATTCATCATCGACAGGTTCTAACCATTCAGTTTCTCCTGGTGTCATTGCTAAGTGTACAAACCAACTGTCTTTTGTCGCACCATGCCAATGTTTCACATTCGGCGGAATATTCGCCACCTCGCCCGTTTTGAGTAAACGAGCTGGTTTTCCCTCTTCTTGATACCAACCTTTTCCACCAGTAACTAACAAAACTTGCCCAACTTTGTGTGAGTGCCAGCTATTACGAGCTCCTGGAGCAAAGGTTACATTCCCGATTGATGTATTAAGTGGCGCTGGATCAGTAAACACCATTTGTAAGTATGCATCACCGATAAAGTTTGCTTCAACTTTCTTTCCTAATGGAAAGATTATGCTATTGCTTAATTGTTCATTTGCCATATTTTAATTCCTACTTTCTTTTAATTTATCTCTAATAGTTCGAGAAGAGTATTCCAGATACTACTCCGGTATTACTTCATTTAAACAACTAATTGCATTTAACGTTCTCGGATACCCTACATATGGTACTAAATTTGTAACTACATTTAGCAATGTTTGCTTATCATTTCCGATATTTACATTTGCTCGTATGTGACCTTTTAATTGAGCCTCACATCCGCCTAATGAAAGAAGCCTCGAAAAGGTCAAAAGTTCTCTAATCTTTAGATCAATTCCTTTTCTTGTTAAATAATCACCAAAGCAATTCGCAGATAAATATTTTTGGATATGCTTCTGATTTTCAGGAGATTCCCTATCCATTTTATCGATCAGTTCCGCTCCAACTATCGACTTTTGTACTTCTAATCCTTTTTCAAATCGTGTCTCTGGTGTAGTGGTGGATTTGCCCTCCAATGGCAGCTTTATTCCTTTGCTTTGCAAGATTTCATTTGTGGCATGGATAAAATCAAATACTTTTGCAATCCCGATGTAGGGAACAGCTTGATAGACAATTTCCTTCACTTCAATAGGAGTTACACCAACATTAAGTGCACCTTCAAGCATTACTTTATATTCACTTAATGTTTGGCTTGCAATCATCGATGCTAAAACTACCATTAACCTAATTCTTGTATCCAAATGTGCATCGCTAAGGACTTCATCAAATGCAAAGTTATCAAATACTTCGATAAGTTCTGGATCCGTTTCTTTTAAAGTAGATTTATGATTTGGAAACAATTCTTCATGGTTTTTGTTTGCTCCTTCACTTATACGCACAATTAATCCTCCCTGTTAATTGAGAGTGGGCTGCATTTATACAGCCCACCACAAACTATTTTAATCTAAACCAAGTACTGGGTGCGGCACATACGGCTCTTCCATGTAGGCAATTTCTTCAGATGTTAACTTAATGGATAGAGCAGCTGCTGCATCTTCAAGGTGAGATGCTTTCGTAGATCCGACGATTGGAGATGTGATAGAATCTTTTTGCAGCACCCAAGAAAGGGCGATTTGAGCTCTTGAAACACCTCGTTTTTCGGCCACTTCTGCAACTCTTTCAACCACTTGTCGGTCTGACTCAGAAGTTGCTGGATAAAACTTTTGCCCAACTGCTTCTTTTTCCCAACGAGCAGTTGATTCTTCCCAATTACGAGCCAATTTACCTTTCGCAAGGGGACTCCAAGGGATGACGGCAATTTTTTCTTCCTTGCAGAGTGGAAGCATTTCTCTTTCCTCTTCTCGGTATAAGAGGTTAAAATGATTCTGCATCGACACAAACTTGGTCCATCCATTTTTCTCCGCAATATTGTTTGCTTTCAAAAACTGCCATGACATCATGGAAGAAGCCCCAATGTATCTTGCCTTTCCAGCCTTCATCACATCATGGAGTGCCTCCATTGTTTCTTCAATCGGTGTGCCGTAATCCCAGCGGTGGATTTGGTACAGATCTACATAATCTGTTCCTAGTCGTGTAAGACTTTTATCAATTTCGCTCATAATATGCTTTCGGGAAAGGCCTTTACCATTTGGACCTTCATGCATCGGGAAATAAACCTTTGTCGCAAGGACAATTTCATCCCGATTTGCAAACTCTCGGAGAACTTTCCCGACAATTTCCTCACTTGTTCCTTCTGAATAAAAATTAGCCGTATCGAAAAAGTTGATACCTAACTCAAGAGCTTTTTTAATAATAGGGCGGCTTTCTCCTTCACCAAGTGTCCATTTTGGATAGCCTCGGTCAGTTTCACCAAAGCTCATGCAGCCAAGAGTAAGCCGAGATACATCTAATCCTGTATTTCCAAATTTCACATATTCCATTTCATTTTTCCTCCCTTTTCAGTTGCTTGAGTAACAACAAAGCATCTTTCAAGTTACAGAGTAGACATATCAATAACAAATCGATAACGAACATCACTACGGAGAACACGCTCATATGCTTCGTCAACTTGGTCTGCGCGAATTACTTCAATCTTAGGGGCAATACCATGTAGTGCGGAGAAATCGAGCATCTCTTGTGTTTCCCTAATTCCACCACCGTTTGAAGCAGCTATACTACGGCGACCAGCGAATAGAGAGAAAACATTGTACTGATCTGGCTTGTTTGGTAGACCGACATTTACTAGTGTTCCATCTACGTTAAGAATTGATAGATACGCATCAACGTTAATATTTGCAGACACTGTATTTAATATAAGGTCAAATCGACCAGCCAACTCAGTAAACGTAGCAGGATCACTTGTGCATAATAATGATCTGCTCCAAAACCAAAGGCTTCATCTTTTATTCATTGTCTGACTTAGGACAGTAACTTCAGCACCCATGGTATGTGCAAATTGCACTGCAAGGTGGCCGAGACCTCCCATTCCTACAATCGCAACCATCTTACCAGGGCCGACATTCCAATGTTTCAAAGGAGAGTACGTGGTAATACCTGCACACAATAGCGGGCTTGCCACATCCAGATCCAAGCCGTCAGGTATACAGACAATAAACTTGTCCTTTACATAATTGGTTTTTCTAACAACTTGTTAATAATAGACGTTGATACTTTAATAAACATCTGTCTATAATTATAAATAAGAAACAGATTCATTCAATTGTTAAATGAACGCAATTTGTTTATTAGTGAACATATAAGGGATTTTTGTTCATTATTTATCAGAAAGTTTGGTGACCCGAACAATGACTAAAGTGGATAGAAGAATCGCTAAAAGCCAAGAAGCTATTAAAAAAGCATTGATTGAACTAATGTCTGAAAAAAACTTTGATGACATTACGATACAGGATATTTCCGACCGGGCAAATGTTAGTCGTGGAACAATCTATCTTCATTATGTAGATAAATTTGACCTTTTGGATAAACTTATAGAGGAACATATAAGCAAAATGGGGGAAATATGCGAAGCAGTATCTGAAGCAGAATATATAGAAGCGAATCTGCCCTGGTTTGAATACTTGAAAAAGCATTATTTTTTCTTTTCAACGATGTTAGCAAGTAAAGGAGCCCCTTCTTTTCGTAAACAGTTTGTTGAGTTTCTCATCGAAGAGTTCAAGAATGAAGTGGATACATTGAAAGGAAAAAACCAAGGTTTAAATCATGATATTATTCTTCAATTTATTGTAAGTTCATATGTGGGAATAGTGGAATGGTGGATCATGAATGGAATGCCATATCCACCTCACGTCATGGCAGAACAGGTTGGAATGTTGTTAGAGAGGAATCTCTAATGGGCATTTGAATGATGATGAATAGTAAAAGAAGAAACATTATCTCTACCTAAACTAAAAAGGATAGACTATCTCTATCCTTTTGTTATCATTTTAAATAAAAATTTTTCTTTAAAGTTCAAAAATTTGTCTTCAAGTGCTTAAAACTTATCAGTCATAATGAGTATTCGGTGCATTTTTGTCATTCTTATATATTTAAACGATTGCTTTATCTACTGGATCTCTTAGTCTATTTATTCATGCCATTTTTTACGTTTCACATCATTTAGTATCGGCTTCGTTTATTGTTTTTGCATTTACAGTTGTGATAGACATTAAAAAGCCATTCCAACCAAAATAACTCTAAAAAAATCAGTGATATAATTGTATTAGACCGAAAGATAGTAACGAATGAAGTTAATTTATAAACTATGAGGTGCCCTTTGATGACAAATAGTAGAATGAATCCTAAGGTTGATGAATATTTAAGTAAAGTTAAAAAATGGCAGGAAGAATCCGAGAAATTGAGAATGATCATTCTTGACTGTGAACTGACCGAAGAATTTAAGTGGATGCATCCTTGTTACACGTTTGAGAAAAAGAACATAGTTTTAATACATGGATTTAAGGAATATTGTGCGCTTTTGTTTCACAAAGGTGCCTTGTTACAGGATGCCCATGGGATTCTAATCCAACAAACGGAGAATGTTCAAGCAGCGCGCCAGATTCGGTTCACCAATGTTCAAGAAATAGTTGAGATGGAAACCATCTTGAAATCCTATATTTATGAAGCCATTGAAGTTGAAAAAGCCGGTTTGGAAATGAATTTTAAAAAGAATACAGAATTCATTATTCCTGAAGAACTTCAAAAAAAATTCGATGAAATTCCTGCCTTAAAAACTGCTTTTGAAGCGTTGACGCCGGGACGGCAACGAGCATACATTCTTCATTTTTCTAGTCCCAAACAATCCAAAACTCGAGAGTCTAGGATTGAAAAATGTATGCAGCAAATTCTGGGTGGAAAGGGATTAAATGATTAGTACGTTTCTATTGAAATATCCATTTAGACCAAAAGCTACTTTAATCGCTACGCTTTATCATAAGAAAGGCGGTTAGCCAAAAATATGCCCTGCCGCCCATTATCCATATAAGGATTAGTTAACAGAGTGAGCCGACTTGCATTTGGTCAAAGCTGGGTATTGGTAATACTTTTATGTTTCACGTTCTGAATTGGGCTGTTATAATGATGCAGATGATATACTTAGGAGGATTTCGCCATGACCACATTTGAAAAGTTAAAGCCTATAATTGCAGACCAACTCGGAGTCAAACTAGAGAATGTAAAACCGGAAGCATCTTTCAAGGATGACTTCGAGGCTGATTCGCTTGATATGATGAACATGACGATGAAAATTGAAGATGAATTCGCAATTGAAATTAGTGACAAAGTCGCAGCGACGCTTCAAACGGTCGGTGATGTTGTAAACTATATTAAAAACCGTTAAGGCCGATAAGCCTGGCGTAAGTGAACACTTGACCGCGGGTGAACGTATTGCTGACGGCATCCGCAAAACATATTTCATATACGCCCTTTGCTGAATAACTCATTTATATTTCTTTTTAATTCTAAAGCATTATCATATACATAGGCTATTCCAATACTATTTACAGAACATCATCAAGATCTTATTCAATTGTGTTCCATTAAGCCCTTTTGTTCTACTCTCCTTCTTTCCTCAAAATATCAGTTAGATCTTCACCTGCTTCAATCTTCATAAGGAATTATGGATTCATCACCTATCAAAAAGAATTAGCTACTTGGTGCACTACTGTTATTTCAGTAGTGCACTTTTCATCTTCAAGTAACGGATCGGGTTAATTGAACATGGAATAAATAAAATGAATTTTACTCGGGAATGATATACACATACAATTCAAAGGGGTCGGATTAAATGAAGAAAAAGGAAATATTTTCATTAGCTATGATAATCATTCCCTGGCTTTCTGTTCTGTTCATGGATAGGAAGTCATTCTTAAGGTATTTACCTGTGGCATGTTTTGTTAATTTATTTATAAGTGTCTTTAGTGTCATCAGCAATAAGAAAAGATGGTGGATAAATAAAAATCCATTCTCCCCAGGGAGTGTAGATTTTTCATACATTTTAGGACCATATTTTGTTGCAACGCTATGGATATTTAAACTAACTTACGGTAATTTTTTCAAATATTTCATTGTCAATGTGCTTCTAAATATTCTTAATGCTTTTCCTATGGGTTCAGCATGGGAAAAGGTTGGTGTATTTAAATTTAAAAAAATTAATCATACTATCTGGTACTTTATTTGTATATTCTTGGCGATTATTATTTACGGTTATCAATACATTATTGAAAAAACAATTGTGAATGAAAATAAGCTAAATTCAGAGATATAATATCCATCGCTGCGGAACACTCTTGTTAAGCTACCATGCATGTACGTAGTTTTCTTGCATTTACTGTGGTGAAGCTCTGTACGTTTATATAAATTCAATTAAAGCATTGTTATTTCAAAAAAAATAGCATACCAATTTGGATCTAATCGGAATGCTATTTTTATCTGCTATTTATAATGTTTTTCCACAGAATCGGAACTACTTACCTTGGGAGGTAAGCCTCTTTTAGTCTTACGAGAACCTTATTTACCGATAAATTAATGGTCACGATTCACAATATAATTCAATAATTGCTTCAGAAAAGGGGTATTGCACGACACTTCTTGCAACCCTTCTATTGCAAGACAATAATGCTCCCACATCTCTTTTCTTGCGCCATCAGGACCCAGGATTGAAACAAAAGTTGAATTGTTGTTTTCAGCATCATTTCCAATAGGTTTACCAAGTATAATTAGATCTCCTTCAACATCTAGCAGATCATCCTTAATCTGAAACGCTATGCCGGCATGATAAGCAAATTTTTTCAAAGCTTCAATCTCCGACTCCTTCGTATGGGCAAGAATCGCGGGCATTATGAGAGAAGCTTCGAATGCTATACCGGTTTTATAAAAGCACATCCTATTCAATTGGTCCAGTGTTAATTGTTTCCCTTTGGAATACAAGTCCATCACTTGTCCCTTGCACATAACCTCTATCGTTTGAGCCGTATATCGAATCAAGTTAAGCACCGTTTTCGAATCAAATTGGTCGAGGGATGCCTGTTCCTCTATAGCTTTTTGGGTAAGAAAGAGGCCAGTTAATTCTGCTATACCAATGTTATATATCTTATGCAGGGTTGGACGCCCCCTACGAGTTGGCGAATTATCCTGGGATGGGAGATCATCAAAGATTAGGGACGCAGTATGCATATATTCTAATGCTCTCAGGAGTGGCACGATTGATGACTCATTTAATCCATACTCGTTTACGCCCATGACCCAGGTTATTATCGGCCTCAGTCGCTTTCCATCACCTGCCAGACTATAATTTGCTGCATCAATGATGGGATCTTTTATCATGGAGACATTCTGGTTTTTAGAAATGCTTAAGATGCTATTGATCTGATTGCGGATAGATTCGATCGTATCTAAAAAGGTTTCCTGCTCCCTCCGTTCGTTTTTCAAAATGGTAATCACATGGTCCCGAAGTAGTTTATCAAAGAAATCCACATCATCCACTTTTTGAACCATATTTTGGATGACACGATTGAATTTCGGATTTCCAGTGGCAAACAGTTCCATAACCTCAGAGTATTTTTTGGTTCCCCATCGTTCTTTAAATCTTTTCAGTCCATTTATAGCTCGGTCCAGTAACAAATCACAGGTCTTAGCATCGGAGTGATACACGTTATGGATCAGATTGGCGATGACCGCCCAGTATAATTCAAAGGGATTTATAAGATCGGGACGCTCCTCATGATATTTTATATAATAGGTATAGGGTGTTACCGCGCCGTCCTTCATGTCATCAAACATATCTGCAAAATCATCCGCAAGCTGGTTGTAAATCCCATAAAAGAATGTTCGACTGTCAATACCCTCATCCTCAGGTGCACGAATTACAGAGCGAACAATTAATCGGGAAGAGGAGGATTTTAAAATAATCGGTATAAAAAGCTCTTCATTGGTGTAATTTGCATTGGAAAGATCCTTTACACGGTCCACTTCCTGTGAATTAAAAAACACATACGACTGCTCGAAAAAATGTTTTCTTGTTTCTGGTTGCTGATAGTTATTTATATACAGAAAGGCATCTCGGAGTTCAGAATGAATAAATCGGATTAGTTCTTTATTTTTTCCCTTCCACTTGCCCCAGTCCGGCACTGATCCAGTAATAAGGGTGGTACGTATTAAATCGGAATATTGCTTTTTCTCTTCAACAGATAAAACTTCAGCATCTAGAAGATCGTCAATGAATGGATAGGTCAGACCATAGGAATAGCCAAGTCGAATCGCTTCATCAAGTTTTTGGATACGTTCTTCTGGCAATACCTCATTCCCCATCTCTTCAAGCACGTGCATAATGACTCCGACAATAATTTTTATAAGCTTTCGCTGGGCTTGATCAACATCCATCTCCTTCGGAATATGAAAGGATACATTCTTCAGTTTGTTTAACAACCAGATAATCGTTAATTCAATGCCTTCCTTTTGGCCCAACCGATACAGCCCGTCCAGGTTAAACGCCCCTGTTTTGTCTCCTTGGTCTTTTGTCAGGTAATTTTTTAAACGAGCCACTATACGACGAATCCTAGCAAGGACAACAGGTGAGTCCAGGTTTTTGCCCAGATCCCGCATGAAAATATAGGAGATGCTTCGATCTAGGTAATTGTCTAATTTACCTGTGTAATGAAGCCAATGGATATAATTGTGATAACTCTGAGGATCCGTTTTTCCCTTTTTACGCGAAAAAATGGATAATAATGAATGATGATGGATATGGTTGTGTTTCCATGATTGTATATCTTTTGTTAGGGTAGGAACATAGGTCTTTTGGGAGACCTGCGCATAAAGTGATTGAAAATATTGAGCGGCCTTCTGCTCAGCCAGCCGATAGCATGCATCTGCATTTTTTATAAACTCCTCATTCATAACAATACATACCTCTACTTTGTGTCCTAATATATATTTTCCAATATAACCAATCATAGAACTCTTTATGGAATATCATAAATAAAATGACCATACATCTTAAAAGATTATTAGGATCAGCTCCAAAGGTGTATGTACATACCGCTTGAAATTTAATAAACCGTTTTTCTTTAAAAATATAATTAAATATAATCCTAAAATTACATCTTTAGAACCATAAAGCTTTTAAATACTTTCAATTTTAAATTTCCAACTGTTCTTTTTCCTCAAAAAAAATTTAGGTATCAACTTAACATTCTATCGTTCTAAAAACTAAAAAATTCCCTCACATAAAAACGAGAAAAAATTGATCGATAAAGAAAAAAATTCCTATTTTAATATGGAGGTTTATAACTTTTAGCCACCAATAATGGTAAATATCCCACTCGAATACTCAATAAAAATAGGCCAGGGCTTTACTACCTTTGCCCCGACCTAATTTTTTTGACAATTTCTAAGCCTGATTTTCAAAACTGGTTTGCGAACTATTTTATAGAAGATACTAGATTATACGCCCAGACAAGAGGTCATTTTGGATCCTTCGATTTGATTATCTGGGTACCTTTTTCTCTTATTCTGTGGCATATTCCTGGTCGGTTATACACGCTTGCGGTACCACCATCAGAAAATGACTTTGTGGCTCATTTATCAGTGTTCCCAAAGCTTTTGCCGTTTGCAGCTGTCCGCTGTTGCTTAGCTGTTGACGATAAGCCCTCAGCAGCTCACTTACGTCCTCATACCCTTTTTCGTCCAATGGGAGCAATTCAACCTGTGCACCCTTGGCGAGTCTCTTGCGCAATGCGGCTTCTGTCAATCCTGCAGCTGGAATTATCCGCAAGTACACTCTGCCACCAGTCATTCCAGAACACATCCAAGGGCCCGGGTCGCCTAAAACGACTGCACGACCAGCTGTCATATACTCGAAAGCAAAGCCTTTGATATTAGCTCGCGCACCCAAGAATGCCAATTCATCATGAAGCCTTCCCTGTAACTCCCCTCCTATCACGAGGTCAGCGCCAGAAAGGCGAATACCAGCACGAGCATCGGCATTTCCTTGAATAATGAACAATCCGCCCTGTGCACCATAAGCAAGCCCCTTTCCAACGGATCCGCCCACCATGATTCCTTCTTTGTTAGCAGTTTTCAGGACAACCACCTTCCCGCCCAATGCTGTTTTTCCAGTACCGTCTTGTGAACCGCCGTTGGCAATACTTGTCATGCCTTCTGATTGATAGGCAGCAAAACCGGCGCCAGCCACTGCAGAATGCTCAATCCACACATTAGCTTGATGCCCTTTCTTGCCCCTTTCTCGGACACAGCGTCCACTTTCATGAACTCCCAACGCCCGGGGAACAGCCTGCAGCAAGGGCACTCCCGAATATCCGGAATCATCTTCGTCTATTACAGATATGAAGTCCGTTCCGTTGGACAGACCAGCAGACCGAACAGTCGTAGCAGTAGCAACTTCCTGAATATTGGTGCGGTTCTTCACTCTCGTCCCTTTACCCAAGTGGGCCTCTTTGATTTCGAGTAGCCATTGCAAATCAAGGGTGTCATGAGCGTTGATTTGTTCGAGCAGATCCCTTCTTCCGACTAAGTCCTGGGTGCGCTTGGCGCCCAATTGGGCAGTCAATTCCTGAATATGCCTACCGATTTCCTTAAAGAACCGCTCCAAATTGTTGACCGAGCCGGATGGGTCGTGTAAGCATTTCACTGTTTTGCCGCTCGCACAGCAGGATTCCCCTTCTTCATGGGGCTCATTGAACATGCTGCAGATTTCCCGTTTCATACACATACGGCAGTCGGTACAGCCAATGGCGGCAATTGCCATCGTAGCAAAGCCCACCCGGTTTGCTCCCAGCAAGATAGACTTCATTACATCTGTGCCTGATTTCATGCCGCCGTCAGCCCAAATTTCGGCTGAATCTCTCATTCCTGCATCGCATAACGCATCATGCACAAGCTTTATACCAATTTCCATCGGTAGACCGACATGACGGATCGCATGCGAACGGGCGGCGCCAGTTCCTCCATCAAACCCGCTTAATTCCACAATATCCGCCCCGGCCTTGACAATTCCAACGGAAATTGTGCCAATATTTGGCACTACTGGTACCTTCACGGCTACCTTTGCTTTAGGATTCACCTGCTTAAATTCATAAATTACCTGGGCCAGATCCTCAATAGAATAAATATCATGGTTATTTGAAGGTGAAATCAAGTCGACCCCAGGCAAAGCATTTCTTGCTGCAGCCACCTGTACAGTTACCTTCGAACCTGGAAGATGACCGCCCTCACCAGGCTTCGCTCCCTGACCGATTTTTAATTCAAGCACATAGGCGTGATTACAAAGCTCGGCATTTACGCCAAATCTGCCAGAGGCGATTTCCCGCCCTCTGTTGCGTGAATATTTTTGAAGTAAATCCTTAATTTCACCACCTTCACCATTCAAGCTAACGATATTCAAACGATAAGCAGCTTCCGCATATGCACGAAAGGCGGTCTCACCTTGGGAGCCGAAGGACATGGAACTGATCACGAATGGGTAGGCATGCCCGTCAATAGTTGAATCAATTGGTTCTTGTGGATCTAATATTGGAACGGAAGTATTTTCTTTAATCCGCAGTGCATGCCGTAGGCTAATCGGATTTTTATTTTCCATAAATTCAAGTGCTTTCAAGTATTGCCCATAACTAATCTGCCCTTTAGCAAAGTTCGCGGCCGATTTGCAAATACTTGGAAAATACGAACGAGCCTTTACAAGTCGCAATTTCTTTTCATCATCTGCAAGATATAGTGCCGCTCTCTTGGTCGATTGATCATCCATCCCTGCAAAAGAATATCCCGTTTTTTCATTTCCGCAAAAAGCTGGAACACCAATCACGTCTGCCACTTCAGATGAGAGCCCAATCGCACCGAAAAGTCGTTCATATCCGCGGATCTCATGAATGCCCAGCGTCGAGATAACTTTTTCAAGCCCTTTAGTTATAGCAGTAAGCAGGTTTTCTAAAGCTTTGTCCCCACCTTTAACAGCTGCAATCTCCCACATGAGGTATGGGGTAACAGCATCGGCCCCAAGCCCTAATGCGACAGCTATGTCATGGAGGTTACGGATTCCTCCACTACAGAGGATAAGGCTCAGACGACGACGCAAACTCTCTCCTCCCCCGGTTTTAGAGAAGGTCTGTGATAATACTCGATGTACAGCAGCTAAGGCAGCAAAGGGATCCGTATGCTCACCTTGGATAAACTGAGTTCGATCGTCGAGTATGATAACATGTGCACCTGCTTGGGCAGCTTTTTGCGCTTCATCCTGAAATCTCTTTAGTGCATCTGCACTAGTCTCTTCCGTCTTGCGGTGGAGAAGAATTCGATGCGGTGCATTGTTGTTTCGCTGCAACTTAGCCACCACATTATCAAGTAGCATCGTACCCTGGCGTTCCGCAATCTCATTTAAAATATCATGGGATAAAGACGGCATCGCTGGAATCTCGTCCAACAAAAGCGGCGTTAGCACATTCAGACGAGGAGATTCGCCGAATTGTCCTGTAAATGAAGGACGGCATCCCAACACCACCCGTGTGCTAAAATGCTCAATTTCCCGTTCGCGATCAATCGCAGGATTGGTGACAACAGCGACTGTTTCCTGTAAATAATCGGACAACAAGCTCATTTCTGGAGAGAGGGCCGTGATTGGTTGGTCAAAGCCAAGCGACTGAATTGGCTCTGTTCCCAAGCACATCTGTGTCTCTAGCAAATCAAAATCGTAGCTTCGGAAACCGAATGCTGCCGCACGTACAGCTAAAGGTTTTGATTCTGCATAATTTTCGCTCGTTATCGTTTGCAAAGGATTAGCCTTTTCCGAGTGTTCATGATCAAGATCTCCTTCATGGATCACGAACCGTTGCGTCGCACGCTCAAGCACTTCACTCTGCAAATCTGAGTAACTGTAAAGTTTCCACCCTACATGATCATCGTCGTTTACTTTCACCCGCTTCGCTCCAATTTTTTCTCCTGGAGCTAACGGCTTCGGATCGCTAGTCCAATATGTTGGCGGAATAATTCCAGGCTCGGAGCTAAAGCAATATGCTTCCTCAGTGTCAACTAGCCATAATGGACGAAGTCCCAATGCATCAACCGAGAATACAGCTTCATCAGCATAACGCATAATTAAAGCTGCGGGCCCTTGGGCGAATGGGCCCCAAAGCGAGCGGAACCAACTGTACATCTTCATCAGCTTTTGAGGCAACTGCTTCATTTCATTCAAAATCGCTGGAAATAGCAGTTCTACTGACTCAAATAACGACCAACCATGCATTGCCATGAATGAATGCAGCCCCCAGTCAACCATTTGGGAATCGCTGAATTCAGTGCTCATCGGTACATTAAGCATGCATGCTTCGGAATAGAAACGCGTAATTGTATTGATTTCACCATTGTGTCCCAGGATACCGAATGGCTGAACGCGGGCAAACGAGGTGGACGTATTAGTTGAAAATCTTGTATGGGCTAATACATAGGAGGTAAGGCATCTATCATCTTGCAGATCTTTATAGTAATTAGATAAGGTCTCAGAGCCACCCACTGTTTTATATACAACTGTGTGTCGGCTTAGTGACGCCACATGCACTGCAGGAAGTTGCTCTAGTGCTGCGTTCGCTTTGAACAATGCCAATTCCGAATTATCGGGACATATGCCTGAGAGCTGCAGAAAGACTGGATTTTCACAGTGCGCTTTCGGACCAAGTGCATTTGTGTTGATACCGTCTGAGCGTTTCAAAAGAACAGAAAGCCCTTGCTCTGCTAATATTTTTTCAACAGAAAGTAGCATATCTGGATAAGACGAACGTTCCAGTAGAATATGCCCGACATAAAATCGTTCATTTGTAGCAATGTCCTCCTGTATCTTCGCTTCCCTTAGCCAAGCTTTCCAAAGCGCCCGTGGCAGATCGATCTGTAGACCGCAACCGTCACCCTCTTCACCGATAAATCCGGCGCGGTGTTGCATAGCTGCAATCGCCTGCAATCCTGCTTTAATCGGTTTACGGCTTGAATGTCCCGATTTTTCTAGTTGTGCATAGATACCGCAGGCATCATGCTCGCGTTCTATTTGAGTTGCAAATTCTCCAATGGACATTATCCGTCACTTCCTTCACTTGGTGTATTTATAATATAGATTGTATTTTTATACATTTCATTGATTTACATCAATAAATTCTGAATTAAATTAAAAAAACAAAAATTTACCGCTTTAACGCTGCATATAGTGCGACTTAAATTGATTTTTTTCAGTAATCCGGCGATTTTTCATTAAAAAAAAATCCATAGAAAGCTGTTATATCCACCAAATTTCATTATTTCGGAGAAAATGCTATTTTCGTCAACTCTTGAAAGAAAACTATTCTATGCTCTCTTTCAATCTCTTTACATTATATTTTATGTATTATGGGCCCCTACAATCTGATCATTGTGTAAATTCCCAACCTTATTTAAACAAAATCTGTATTTTTATGCGCTTTCATAAATTATGAAACACTCATGTGAATATTGCTGGCGGTGGTAGGTTGATGAATTTTATATAGGGAATTTATGAAGCTTTCGTTAAAATTCGACGTTAAAAAAGCATTGGAAGTAAAGCTCCAATGCTTTTCCTAAATTTATTTATCGTTTAATAGCATTCCCCATTCTCGTTCCCACGTACGAATCAAAACATATCGTTGAATTCCTCTCGTTTTCAAAAGGGCTACATGGCCATGATTGAAAGCTTCTTCTTTTCGATTTTCCTTCATCAGTAGTTCTGCCGTTAATGCCTCTCTCATCCATAACTTCGGGTTACGGTCTATAAGCTGCCGAGCTTCATCTAGGTTATTAACCAACATTGAATGGATAGTTTGATAGTAAAGGGTAAACGTTGATCTTTTCATTCCTTTTAATAATTTTTCCATGTCTTCTATTTGTCCATGAAAAGTGGCGTGGATCAATTGATGCTGTTTTTTTACTGGCGATGGATAAGGTCGTTTATTGATTTTTTGGATAGCTTCGTCTACTTCTTCCTCTAGCCCGTTTGCAAGACCATAGTAGAGCTGGTAAATAGGGTTCTTTTTGCTTTTCAGAAGAAATCGCTCTGTGCTTTTTACGTTACCCTTTCCCAAATGCATCCGTAAAAACGGATATCCAATAAAATATGCAATGATGAAATAGATCAATATGGAAATAATTAAGCTAGGAATATCCAATATAATACCTATTACTTCAACGACTACCCCAATTATAAATGCATAAATATAAGATAAAAAATTCATTGCTTTCACCTTCGTTTACTTCTAGTATGTTTTAATTGTTTTTCTATAACCGTAAACTTACAAGATAATGTTCCTAAACAAAGAAAGACAATCCCTATCATAACTTTCTGATAGCGATTGCCTATTATAGTTTCGTAAAAAACAAATTAGTTTATACCTAAAACAACTAGTGAATTTTCTTAAGGTAACGAAATATATCAAGATTACTTCTTAAAAATAGTCGCAATAATTTGATCATAGGCCATTGCACTATCTACCTCAAATGTACCAGGACGCAAGTTCTTTTCTAATCCTTTTTTCTCAATATCCTGCGAGAATTTAAAGGCATTCGGGATAATTTTTGCTTTTACAAGAATATTGCCGACATCAATGCTGGTCATACCATCTGCAACATTAACAACCACACGGTACACGACTTTGTTAGAATTGTTATCTTTAGAAGGAGCTTCTTTCGGCACAGATCCCTTAGCATCTTTTATATTCTTATTATATTCAGCTTTCGTTTGGACGATATAGCCTGCAGCTGCAAGCTTGTTTTTCATCTCTTTTTCAGATAGCTGAACGGTAGAATTTGCTTGGTTTTCGGTTGTTTTAACAGATGTTTTTGAAACATCACTTTTACCAGAAAAATACACAATGCCACAAATAAATGTTGTGATAAGGATTCCAGCTGCAAAGCTACTCAGTAAGTTAAATCTCATCTGCACCTTTTCCCCTTTCATCCTTCGATGTTAGATAAGGAGCAAGCATCTGTGTAATTTCGCTTTCTGTTACCTCTTTTTTCGTTGCAATGCTCTCGATGGAGTAATTACGTCTATATAGGTCTAGCACTTCCCTCATAAAAATTACTTCATTAAGAGAAAGTTGAATACCCGTTTCCTTTATCATAACTTCTAAATCAAGTTCAATATTTCGAACCGAATCTTGCATGCTATTGATTTCTTTCATAACTTCTATATGAACCATGTCAATTCTTTTTTGTTCTGCTTTAGTTGATTGAATTGACTTTGAAAAAGAAATAATCAGCAACAAAGCTGATATCAAAAACAAACATGTTAGTGTCCATACCATAAAATAAGTCCCTCCGTCTTTGAATAAAAGTAAGCAAGTATTTATTATACAACTAAAATATTATTTTTTCGATTTTATTCTCATAAATACGAAAAAAGTCGATTAGCACTATATCCTTCGATTCCAATCTCTAATAACTGTCCCTTTTTTTAAATTAAACCTAAATAAATTTTTGGATGTTCAAGAAAATACTATCTCAAAATACAAATTTCCCTTAAAAATTCCAGTAAATAGATAATAGTAAAAGCTGTCATTTCAAAAAAAAAACCTAGTAAAGGAAGTATCTACTAGGTGGTCATTTAATTCATTTTCAAGTTGTTAGAACTAGTATCCACCCAAATACTACTTAATTGCCTCAACTTCATTTTATTTTAAATCTAGATAAGTTGATCTTGAGCAATACTTGTTAGTTTTGATATTTTTTCATCTAAGTATTCGTTAATAAGTAAATCTAGTTTTATTGAATCTGAAATATAGTTTGTACTAGACGGCCCCGACTGTGCGTATAATTCACTTAAATTAATTCGTAGATTCATTATCTCCATTAAGAGTTTATTATTTTCATCTTGACTATATTTAGTTGTTCCCATCATATTTACACCTCAATTATTTTTTGTAATATGATTTTGGAAACCAAGATGAATTGTTTGTTCTTATCTCCGATGTTAACCTATAAAAGTAATTCCAAAATCGCTTTGATAGTAACATAGTCCTTATCGGTTGTGAATATGAAATTAAAAAGTAATAATATTATAAAAAATGTTAAATAATATTGATATATTAAGTGATGAGACTAAGTCCTATCTACCTTCATGATACCAAACAGTTTCTCTACACAGATAAATATTATGAAAGTGATACATGCTTTAGCGTAATAATATTATAAGTAAAAGTAAAACTATTATAAATATTTCAACAATTATACATTCCCGTAAATCTAGACTCTATCTTTGAAATTCATTACATGTACCAATTATCAATCTGGTTAATTCTGTTGATCGTTAAGAACCCATGTACCTATCGATGTTTGAAAAATGATTGTACTTAGCCCCCAACTTTGCCCGTTGATTTCCACTCCGGGCTCTTGCTTTCCGCGGGGAGGGATGGGAGCCTCCTCGGCGTTCCGCCTGTGGGGTCTCCCATTCCCTCTAATCCCGCAGGAGTCAAGTGCCCTTCTCTCCAATCAACTCAGGTAGATAAAGTGGAAAATGGACTCTCGATTAAGAAAGTCCTTTAGAGTGATGTTTACACTCCTACCTTTTCGCATAGTTTCTCAAAATCATGAAAAAAGGTAGTTTTTCTTTCTGTGTCACTTAGAATAGTAACGATAGGTTTCTCATAAAGAAATTCCCTAACTTCGTCTTTCCCTATCCTATTCTCCATGCGTTTAAATTCTACTTCATTCCTTAATTGTCGTAGGTTTTGGTTTATTTTTCTTGTTTTTCTACTTGGCATTAAGTGAAAAATATTTTCCGCTAAATTTCCTAATATATCCAACTCAACACCCCCTTTACCATTTTAATACAAATATTAAAAATTGTTTAGATAGACTTTGATTATTATAGATTTAGCAACAATAGTTACGATAAGAGTCTTTCAATAAGGATATATTACTGTATTAAAAAAGACGACTCTAAAAATCAATGTGAATTTTAAGTCGCCTTTATTAAATTGACTAGTTATTATTCTTTTTATCCATGACTCTACCCTGAAATAACTGTGAATAACTATTATTTCATTCATAGATGTGCCAAAAATTTTGCATGGATGTCTGTTAAAGGTAAATATTGATATTTGATACCTGTCTGAATTCTTAATAGACGGAGAAATTCCTATTAATTAGTAAATTGGATTAAAAATAGAATAAATAGACGGAGAGTTTCCGCCTATTGACTCAAAAACCGCGAAAATGGACGGCTTTGCATTGCCTAACCGGAAAACCTTCGCTTATACACCCCCGAAACGAGCTCCATTCTGCATTTAACCGAAAAATCTCCGCTTATTTTATTTTCGTTAGTTTCTCGGATTACTTGAGTAATGATTGCCGTTATTACTACTTTAAAAATGGCTCTGTTAAACAATAATGTCTGTTAACGCCACTCGAAATCACTTATTTATCCCCTTATTTATATATTCATTTTAGAATAACAGTTCGTTTTATTCGAATATCAATATAAATATTTGATAGAGCCTTTTCTAAAATAAAGGATCTTATGTCGTGTTCCCTAATCATAATGAAAAGCAACAATGAAGTTTAACAGATCCTTTTCTACATAAAAGGATCTATCTCCCACACATTACATGCTGAGGAAATAGATCCTTTTGTTTGTGGTTTTTTAAAATTATATTGCATACTTCAAGGCCTTATCGCATTTACATGACCATTAGCGGACTTCGTATCTTTTATGTTTCCACCCGACGAATAATGACCATAATCCAATAGCACCGTGAAAATATATTAACCAGCTTATTTGAAAAAAAACAACAATTATTCCTGAAATGGTCGCTATTATTAAATAGAGTAATAGTTTAAAACCCTTCCACTTTTTCTCGCCGCTCTTAAATGGATTACTCAATTCATGAGGGATATGTGTACGAATTAATCTGAATAGCATTACTCCAAGAGCAAGACCAAGTATTATGTGGATGATAAGAATTTTATTATAGATAAGTCCTTTCAAGGAGCCAAATGGAATAAAAAGAAATAGTCCAATAATAGCAGTGAAAATAGCTAATCGATAAGTTCCTTTCTCTTTTGGCAATGGATCACCTACTTTTTTGGTTTTTTCTCATTACAAAATAGTTTTCTAAAGTAGTTTCATAACACTATCCATATGCCTCAATAATTTATTTATCACTTAAAATTAATTGACATTATTTTTCCTATTCCATGCTAAGTGAAACAACTATTCTGTTTGTAAAAAAACTGCATTTTTAAATAGGCAGGACCCTGTTGAAACTTTGTGTTTCCATATATGAAAACTACCACAATTCGAAGATTGTGGTAGTTGAAAGTTTTTTCTAATTTATATCACTAATTGGGCTAGTAATTTGAAATTACTTTTCGTTTACCTTTATTCCAGAATAATACCCTTTTGATAGCTATCCATAAAACTTTCAACAACTTCTTCTAATGTTCCATTTGCTTCTGGAACTTGTACAATGACTTCATTACGACTATTCACGGCAACAATATTGACGTCATAGAGCCGATTCACATCAAGTTGAACCTTCAAATCTTCTGCAATTGTTTGGGCATTAAATTGATCATTAATTAAAAATCGAAAATTTTTCAAGATATTTTCCCCTCCTAATTCATATAAAATTCCCGTTATATAAGACCTTTACTAATGAAATAGAATGACCTAAACACTAAAAACTAGCCTTTGTTCTTATTCCATTATGTTGTAATAAATTTTTCCACCTTTACACATTATAATAATTGGAGGTGAAAGCATGGAAAAAGACATAAGCCAAAACAGTAAAAATCAAAACAATAGCATTGATCAGGATGCAATTATGAATAGAGTTAACCAAACTTTTGATAAAATTGCGCAAGATGTCAGAAATATGATAGATGAAAACGAACAGACTACTACTACTAAAAATCCATTATCCTAACGCCAGTATTGGCGTTTTTTTGTTTCTAAGGCAAACCTTTCTTCAAAAAATAAAAACGTCTATTTTTGATAGACATTAGTATTTGTTTTCGGAAAAAGTATTGTTTTCTCAAGATTCCATTTGGAAAAGCCTTAACTATTTTAGCTATTTTTATAAACCTCCACAGGAAAAATTTTTATCTTTTCCATCTTGAGAGGTTTCTTCTTCTTTCGGATCTATAGAAACAGATTCATATCCATATCCTGTTGAACTAATTTCTAACACTTCTTTATTGGCCTTTCCTTTAAAATTAAGGTTAGTTTCATCAAATTTTTGATTTGAAAAGTCTTTTTCCATTTCCGAACCTCCTTTAATTAAAACAGGGGCAGATTATTTTTAACCCCATTTACGCACACTTAGTTTCTGATCATTCTTGTTTTTCCCAAAAAAGTAAACACATAGCTATTCTCCCAAATAATTTTCATCTTTTTCGTAGGCTATAACAAATACTTTTTTGTGTGTTTCCTCGCTTAAACTTTCTTCAAGCGATTTAATTTCATTTATTAAATTAGGCGAAAGGTCAGCGGTAACATACTTATTTTGTTTTTCCATCGTATCTCTCCTTTTTTTACTATTATTTTACCCGCTATTGCTAAATATTCAGATTTGCTCCAGAAAAATACTTTCAAAGAAAAAGACGACCTTTAAGCAATAGGTAATTGATTTCGTTATAAGCAGATAAAAACACTTGGCATCAATCTAACGGGTTCCGTCTTGGGAGAGAAAAATACAAATAAAATAGGAAGTAACATACCAATTAGTATCGGTTTCAACAAAAAATTAGCAATATAAATAGCAATCAAAAACGCTCAGATCAATTAAGTTCTGAGCGTTTTGACGTGTAATAAATTATCCTTATTTAATTAAAGAACAGATACTTTAACAAAAATTATTATACATTTGGGTCCTCACAACAGAAATTAGCAAAATATAAAAAGTTGATTTTCCTGACGTTAAAGTAAATTAAAGTTCCCCCAGTGCCTTTTTCATAAGGAGGTTTAGTTAATTTATATAACTTCTTATTTAATTTAGCATATTTTGCTTTGTCTTGTTTGTTAATATTTTTCTCCTCAATAATTCCTGTGGAAATTGCTTTTATTGGATGACCCATAGCGAATACTGTGGTTCTTAAGGCTATATTTGGTGTGGAATGCAAAAGAAGAAACATGCCAATTACTATTGAAAAAGAAATTAATGCAACCATTTTCCCCCTCATTTGGTTTCCCCCTAAAACTTTCGAGCTTATTTAATTATACATTCCTTAAATAAAGGTGGAAATAAATTCCTCGAAAAATTAACCAACCCCGTTATTTAAAAGCAATCCTTTACAAACTCCATTATATTTTTATGTAAATTTTTCCATTTATCTTCAAAAAATAGGTTCGCTAATATCTAGCGAACTATCTCAAATAAATTATATCTTTTAAATCAAACATTTTATCAATTATGCCTAATCTTTGTGCAGGGGTACGCTTTTCGACGTCAAGTTCTTTAGTAGCTTCACAGAAGTTAAAAAAGGTACGAGGAATTCCCCGTACTATCCTTTTTACGAGAGCAAGCGCGCAAGCCCAAATGCAACAGCTGCCGCTAAGCCACCAACGATCGTCGTTTGTACCGCGTTCTTCCATGGAGTAGTTCCTGTAAACCTACCTTTTATGTATCCAAATATCATTAGAGCAATCAATGTAAAGATAACGGACATTTTTAAGGCAGAGGCAGGATCAGAAATGATTATGTATGGTGACAAAGGTATAAGTCCCCCGACTATATAGGAAATTGCAATTGTTATTGCACTATTTCTTGCCCTGCTAGGTTCTGGTTTCTCCAAGCCAAGCTCAAACTTCATCATAAAGTCTACCCATTGATCAGGATTTTTTCTCATTGTAGCTGTAATAGATTTTATTTGTTCCTCTTCTAGGCCATACTCCCTGAATACTTCAGCTACCTCTTCTTCCTCTTTATCAGGGACCTCAATTACTTCTCGTTGTTCCCGTTTTAATTCCGTTTCATAATGCTCCGCATCCGTTTTTCCAGCCAAATATCCACCAAGTCCCATTGCAATAGAGCCTGCCGCAATTTCTGCTCCACCAGCTGTCATAATTAATGCTGTAGTATCAACTGCGCCTGATAAACCTGCTGCCAAAGCGAATGGAACCGTCAGACCGTCAGACATGCCAATTACGATATCACGGATAAGATCCGAACTCATGAAATGCTTTTCCTCATGACTGTGTTTATCCATTATTTTCACTCCCTATGAATTCAAAAGTACGTTTTTAGTAAATTTTTTTCTCTAAAAAAATAAAAAACATATGAATGCTACCTAAGCTTACCAATATTTTTCGACAAAAGGCAGAAAAATCCTCCAAATAATAAAAACATGTGTAAAACAAACACATGTTGAATTCTTTGTATTCTTAGATTTAGCTCACCATTCCCAGCGCTTCCATAAAACATTGCAATCAAACATATCTTCAAAGGTATGTTTTAGCATCCAAAGAAATTTATCGGCGTTTTCAAAGGTATTTGTTATACAACCAGAAATAAATTGATGTGAATTATCCAAAGCCAGATTATAGTTTTCACTATTGTCAATTATCTCAAGTGCTATATAAACAACTGTGCATAGCCCTAACGCCTGACCATTTTCATTATTACATGGAAACCATATATCAGTACTACCAGTGGTGATTTTGCTTGTAAAATCAGCCAAGCTTACTTTTTCAATCTTACCTTCAGCAGTTAATTGAATGATCATATCATCGCCAACATAGATCCCTGAATGGTCTTTATCATCTAATTGGCAATAAACTACTGAACCTAAAGCTGGTTTTTTATCATACATTATATCATAAGGTTGAACCTCAGATAAATGAGAAACGACCGGAATGGTTACTTTTGATTCTTCTTTTGTACTCTTTTCACCTGAAAAGCTTTGTTTTCCACCTACTTCACCAACTTCTTCTCGTAAATCTTCGCTAATAACCAAGCCACGATTTACAAACTTTCTCCAGAATCCCATTCTCGTTACACACCCTCTAAAAAAATCCACATATCTATTTATTTTTCGTTCTACATATCTGCAAACCCTTTATTATTATTGTTAACATTTTGTGAAATAACCGCTAAGGGAGAATGGTTAGGCGTTGTTGCCCTTATGCACTTAGCTACAAAAAAAAACGAGGCAAATTAGTATTTTGCCCCGTTCCTTTTTATTCTATATAGAATCAAGTGCTTGTTTTAGGTCTTCCCATATGTCTTCCCAAGCCTCTAATCCGATCGATAAACGCAACATTGTATCTGTAATACCCATTTCTTTTCTTGAATCCTCTGGAATTACAGCATGTGTCATCGTTGCAGGATGTTCAATTAACGTCTCAGCATCTCCCAGGCTAACGGCAATTTTAATTAACCTTAGCTGATTCATTAATTTTTGAGCTTCTCGTTTTTCCCCTTTAATTGTAAAGGAAATCATTCCACCTGGTTTTTTCATTTGCTTTTCCATTATTGCAAATTGCGGATTTGTTTTATCTCCAGGGTAGAAGATTTCTTCTATTATTGGATGTGTTTTCAGTAATTCTGCAATTTTTTCAGTATTTTCCGAGTGGCGATCCATTCTAATAGGTAATGTCTTCATTCCTCTTATTAGCAGCCATGCATCAAATGGAGAGATAATTCCACCGATATCTTTCTGCGTAGTCATCGAAATTTCATCCATGATTTCTTTCCTACCAACAGCTAATCCTGCCACAACATCACCATGTCCGCAAATATATTTTGTCGCACTATGAATGACAAAATCACAGCCTAATGTTAATGGTTTTTGAAGGTAGGGTGAACAAAACGTATTATCGACTACTACTTGTAAGTTATGTTTCTTTGCTATTTTTACAACCATTTCTAAATCAATTAGTTTCATAGTTGGGTTTATTGGTGTTTCAACATAGATACAAGTTGTTTCAGGAGTGATATACTTTTCGATTGATTCTTCTGTATCCATCACACTGAAATCATGTGAAATTTTATATTTATTTTTCATCATTTGTAGTAATCCAAATGTACAGCCATAGAGTCCTTGGGTACAGATAATATGATCCCCAGACTTAGTAAGGGCTAATAAAATTGCCGATACAGCAGCCATTCCTGAACCAAAAGCGAGCCCTCGTTCACCTTCCTCAAGTGCCGCAATTCTTTCTTCTAAAACTTTTACCGTAGGGTTTCCTAGTCTTGAATAGATGTACCCGTCTTCGTTACCTGCAAAGCGATTTTCGCCTTGTTCTGCTGTTTCAAAGGTAAATGTGGAAGTTTGATAGATTGGTGGTGTTAAACTTCCAGAATGTTGCTGTGAATCGTAGCCAGTATGAATAACAGCTGTTTCCATGTTTTTAAATCGATTTTGACTCATCTACATTGCCTCCTCTTGTTCCTTCTCCACCTGATTTGGTGAAAAACAGAACCAAAAGCTATTTTGATATTTTAAAAATACCTTTATTTTAAGAATATGCTATAACAAAAGAAATTGAAAGCGTTTTCAATATTTATTGTTTAAATTTCAATAAATCATGGTAAAGTATGAATAATCATCAAATTGGCAACTATGTACCTTTTCAAGTAGGAAATAAGAATTTAACGAATTGTCGATATCCACTTTAAATTCGTCTCAGAACATCAGATCGCTTATTCTACGGGTTGCTTTAATGAAGGCTCTTTTCTTAAACTTTGTTGCTATTTGAAACTAAATTAGAATGGGATTCCAGTTTACCGATGAAACCCGTAGGAAGTTTTTAAGAAAAGAGCACGATACTATTGCTATTTCGGGTTTTTAGACTAGGTACGAAAAACAACAATCTATGCGAAAACAGCCTTAATGAAAAAATGGCTTGGAAAAACTCCGAGCCATTTTAATGAGTATGCGAATTTCATTAAGAATATTTGCCGTTTGATTTTACCTACGATTCACTGCTTTGCACCTTAGAAGTAATCCTGTAATTTTTACACTGTAGCATTTTATTTCAGTAATTAAAGTAAATAAAGCTATTTTCGAAACCAATCCGCGTGTTCGTCCATATGCACAAATGGTATATCTGTATCTATTTCTCCAATTATCCGGTCTATCTCAAAATCTTGTCCAGCCAGCCATTTGGCGAAGTCAAATTGAATGGGTTGTCTGTCACCACCTAAGGCAATCCACGCTTTCATTTCCCTTGGAAAATAGGCTGTTGTATGAATGGTCCCTGCCCAACTACTGTATAAATCCGAAAATAACCCTTTATCGGTATCATTTAGCAACCGAAATGCTTGGTTAGCATCTATGATATTCCCTTGATGTTCTTTTATAATATCCAATCGTCGAATAGAATCCACAAGATGGTTCCGATTTTCATGCTTCATTAGTTCAAAATGATTGGTGCAGGCTGTAGATTGACGCACCTCAATACCACGCGGAGATGTTTCGACAACATAGGTCTCACCACTTCGATCATAGACAATATAACTAAACGAATGGCGGTGAGGGATCTCTTTTAACATCGAGACGGCCTCCAAAACACTTCCACAAGATTCTAAAATAAGTCTTCCAATCATGCAACAAATGAATCCAATTCCAGGATCTTTTCGGTGCATAAAGTTATAACCAAGCGCAAGCCCTTTTTCGTTCATTCCGTCCATTCGTCCTGTTACGCGTTGACTTGGACCAATAATTGCGTACCCTTTATCTGTTGGTTGAAAAATGGTGTATCGACCTTCATATGTCTTTGGATGGTAATCATAATTGCGCATCAAATAATGATCACCTGTCAAAATGGAGCAACCTGAACGAACATAATCCAAGCGATAACCCCCAAACTCCATCAATACACGTTCAATTGGCCATTTTAACCCATCTTGCAATCCAAGTAATTCATCCCAAACGCCCGGCGCAAATTTCGTTATTGCCAATCTTGCCTCTTCAACATTAACGGTAAACCTCGGCTTCCTGACCTTCCACTGAATTTCCCGATTTTTAACTGTAAGAGAATCGATTAATTTTTCACCTTCCATAAATCCAAAATCATAATGTGTGCCCCGAAATTGAATTACTTCACTATATATTTCTTTCATCAATTATCCCCCTTTGTTTCACTGACATTTTTATACTTCCTTATTTTTATTTAAAAAAATTCCCTACATTTCGGGATAATCAAGCCCTTGTTATGACGCTCTAGATCATCAATATCTCCCGAATATCCTCTTCGGTTAGTGTTGATGTGGCTTTCTGCTTAGGATCGATTATTTCTTCAATTAGATGTTTCTTTTTTTCTTGTAGTTCATTTATTTTTTCTTCGATTGTTCCACGGGCAACAAGTTTGATCACCTGGACGACATTTGTCTGACCAATCCGGTGTGCACGATCAGCTGCTTGCTCCTCGACTGCAGGGTTCCACCACGAATCGTAGAGGATAACGGTATCGGCACCTGTCAGATTAAGCCCTGTTCCGCCTGCTTTCAAGGAAATGAGGAATATATCTCGTTCACCCGTATTAAATCGATTGCATATTTCCAGACGTTGTTCTGATGGTGTTTGGCCGTCAAGGTAGAAAAAAGGCTGTCCTTGAAATGCTAAATCTTTACCAATGATTTTAAGCATTTTTGTAAACTGCGAGAAGATCAGTACCCTTCTTCCAGAAAGATTGGATTCTTCTAAAATCTGCTTCAGTTGTTCAAATTTAGCAGAGCTTCCTTTATATCCGTCCACAAACAGTGCAGGATGACAACAAATCTGACGTAACCGAGTCAACCCAGCCAAGATTTTAATACGATTTTTCCGAAGTGTATCTTTATCAAGATGCTTCAACGTGTCATGCCTGAGTTTTGCCAAATATGCAGCATAAAGTTTCTTCTGCTCAGGAAGCATCTCCGCTGAATCCATCGATTCTATTTTTTCAGGCAGCTCTGAAAGCACATCCTCTTTCAACCTCCGCAGCAAAAATGGACGAATCCTTCTGGCAATGGTTTTCCTTGGGAGGTTACTGTATTCCTTTATTCCTTGAAACAGTTCGGGAAAGACAACATGAAAAATAGACCACAATTCTTCAAGTGAATTCTCTACTGGTGTACCCGTTAGCGCGAAGCGATTATCTGCTTGGATCTTCTTCACTGCTCGTGCTGTTTGTGTCACGGGGTTTTTAAAGAATTGAGCTTCATCGAAAAACACTGTATGAAAGTTTTTTTTCTCAAACCACAATATATCTCTTCGCAATAACGGATAGGAGGTAATGATAACATCCGTATCTGTTGCATCCTTTTGAAGCATAAATCTTTCTGTTTTATTTCCGTCAATAACAACGGCTTGCACATCCGGTGCAAATTTTATAAATTCACTTAGCCAGTTATATGTCAAAGATGATGGGCAAACAATCAGAACCGGTAGCTTCTTTTTACGAATGTCAGGCAGAACTGATAAAATAAACGTGATACTTTGCAACGTTTTACCCAGTCCCATATCATCTGCAAGAATACCCCCGAAACCATAGCTAGCAAGTGCTTTCATCCATTTATAGCCGTGTTTTTGATAGTCTCGCAATATTGGTTCTACACTTTTCGGAACTTTAAACTTCAAACTATCTGGATTGCGAATGCCTTCCACAAACTGAAGGAACGATTCCTCTAACGTGAAGGTATTGCTTTCATCAACAGTATCAAGAAGCGGTAAGCCTCGAACGATTGGTAGATTCAAACCCTTTTCCAGATCGTCATTTTGAACCGGAAGTGCATTCAAAAAACGATTAATTTCTTCAAATTCCCTTGTCTCAAGCGACATAAGCGCTCCATTCCGTAGTCGGTAATATTTCCGTTTTTCCTCAAGAGCTTGAAGAATTTCACGTATCTGTTTTTCAGGAATTCCGTCCATCTCGAATTTAAATTCAAGCCAATTGGTGCGTTCTTTTTTGAACTTTACCCTAATCTGGGGACGGGCATTCCCCCCGAATATTCGGTTTCTTACCGCCGTTGTTGCATAGATTTGCACAAGCTTCTGAAGCTTAGGAACGATATTGTATAAAAACTCATACTCTAACTCTTCATTATGCAAAAAATATCCGCCATCTGTCTTTGCAAACGAACCTTCCTCCATCAGCTTTTGAATTACATTTTCTTTCTCCAGATCCCTAATCAGCATCGAGTTAATTTGAAGTTCCCGACTTTCTAATGGATTCATTACATTATTTTCATAGTGAAACTCTAGCCCCGCAAGCAGTCGATTTTTCACACGATCCAAGTATAATTTAGCAATTAATGGTGTACTCACAAATTTTTTGGCTAGAGCCCCTGATATTTTTACATCGCCAAGTTTTCTTAAACCTGGAACCACTTTTTCGAGGAAAAGGTTCAGCTGTTCCTCAAAAATAGGAATTCTGTTTATTCCTGATTGTTCTATCATCTGCTTTAGGTCTAAAAGCCGTTTACAGTCTTCACTTTTCAGCTTTATTAGTTTTCCTTTAAATAGGACAGATTGATATGGATATAATACAATCATCTGGTTTAGCCCGTTGATCCTTAGTTGATAGCCACTTCCCTCAGTTTCTTCAAAGTCAATTTGTAAAGGCAGAGGTTCCTTGGATAAGCGAATACCGTCAAATGAATTCCCGTCATACTCAAGCTTCACGAATGGTGCACTTTCTAATAGAGGAAAAAGTCTATTCCATGAGGATGTTGGAATCAGTAATACGTGACTATCACCTACATATTCTTGTTTGTCTAACAACTCATCAATGTACACCTTTTCATCTACAATTACTTGAATAAGTTGATGAATGACATCATCCGTTTCTTTTTGAAAGCAATAATGGATTGGGTCATACGTAAATGAAAGGGAGAGCAAGCAGGAATTGCCTTCCTTTATTTGTTCTAAAAACTCTCGGATATTTTGCACATTTATTGGACCAACCTTAGCTGATATTCCGAACAGGACTTGTCCCTTTCCAATGTTGACAGGCTTACATGTAAATTCCACATCAAGCACTTTTCTTTTTTCAAAATGGAGCTGATGCATGCTTGAACGAATAGGCTTTTCATTAAAAATAGTCAACAAACCTTCAGAAAGTTTCGTATTTGTTAAAGTGTCAGGCTGTCGTTTGCTTTGGTCCAAAGGGATGGTTCCGCGACGCTGATGTTCGTAAACTGAAAGTAGGACAGCTGCAATATGCTGACAATCCTTTGCAAAGGAAGCAAGCGTTGGACAGCTGCATTTCGTGTGAAATCCACCATTCTCAACCTGTTCAATGGTGACATGAAAATCTTCCATCCCCCCCGTTACAGTTGCCTCACACCCACCAGGACCGTACGTTTCAAATATTACTTTATTAGCTCGATAAAAAGCGTCCCCTCTTTTGAAGGAGACCAACCCGCACATTTCTTGAATGATTTTTTGGTTTACTTTTATATTCAAATGCCTTGCTCCTTCCTGAGGATGTTTCACTTTTTGTATCAAGGCTTTTATTGGTTTTTCAAATAAATTGATGTTTGTTTTACAATTTCACTTACAGCTACCAACCCTAAATAATATGAATCAATTATCACGATTGTATCATAAGAATAGACCATTTTTATTTTGGTAATTTGGATTGTACGTAAGTAAAAGGGATAAACTCCACGTGGAATACGTTAAAGTCTATCCCTTTTATAGTAGCAATTAAGTTAACACACTTTAAGCTTGCTTTTTATACATATTTTTTCAATTCTAACCTACTTATTATATCAAACATTTGGGTAAACTTTTTCAAAAATGAATTTGCCAATACATATAGATACAGGCGGATTTTACCAAATAATTCAAAATCAGTTTTTAGAAAAAGTTGCTCACAGGCTTTGTGTTTTATTTACCTGTCTATCAAATTGGAAATTTCAACTATTCCATCAAGCTCTAATCTGTGTTAAAATTTAGTTTTGGTGCTATCCATTCAGATAAAGAAAACTCGTTGATTTCGAGCCCCTAAGGGCGATAATTAGGCGTAGTTACACTTAATGGCTAGCAGAATTTATGGATATAAATTCTGATTAGCTAAAAAGTATAAATGATTTTAATAAAAAAATAACATGAAATTTAAATGAGGTCGAATATATGAGTATATTAACGGTTAAAGACCTAAGCCACGGCTTTGGCGATCGTGCCATCTTTGATAATGTATCCTTTCGCTTGTTAAAAGGAGAACATATAGCTTTAGTCGGTGCAAACGGTGAAGGGAAATCAACATTTATGAATATCATCACAGGGCAACTTCAGCCTGATGATGGAAAAGTTGAGTGGTCTAAGAATCAACGAGTCGGTTATCTCGATCAACATGCTGTTTTACAAAAGGGAATGACTATCCGTGATGTCTTAAAAACGGCTTTTCAATATCTCTTTGATGTCGAGGCGAATATTAACACTATTTATGGAAAAATGGCTGACATTTCACCAGAAGAAATGGAAAAACTATTGGATGAAGTTGGCACGCTCCAAGATATTTTAACGAATAATGACTTTTACATTATTGATGCAAAAGTCGAAGAAGTTGCGCGTGGACTAGGCCTTGATGATGTAGGTTTAGAAAAAGACGTTCATGATTTAAGTGGTGGGCAAAGAACAAAGGTTTTATTGGCAAAGCTTTTACTTGAGAAACCTGATATTCTCCTTTTAGATGAGCCTACTAACTATTTAGATGAACAACATATTGAATGGTTAAGACGTTATCTGCAAGAATATGAAAATGCATTTTTATTAATTTCTCATGATATTCCATTTCTTAATAGCGTTGTAAATGTGATCTACCACTTAGAAAATCAAGAATTAAATCGCTATGTAGGAGATTACAATAGTTTTCTTGTAACATACGAAGCAAAAAAATTACAAGTTGAAGCAGCTTTTAAGAGACAGCAAGCAGAGATTTCCAATCTAAAGGATTTTGTTGCCCGTAATAAAGCAAGAGCATCCACTAGTAATCTTGCTATGTCAAGACAAAAAAAGCTTGATAAAATGGACGTGATTGAGTTAGCACAGGAAAGACCAAAACCTGATTTCAGATTTAAAGAAGCAAGAACCTCAGGTAAATTAATTTTTGAAACAAAAGAATTAATCATTGGGTACGATGAGCCGCTCTCTAAACCATTAAACCTTCATATCGAGCGGGGCCAGAAAATTGCGTTAGTAGGAGCTAACGGGATCGGTAAGACTACACTCCTTCGTAGTATTCTTGGAGAAATAGATGCCCTTTCTGGGACACTTGAGCGCGGTGAACACCAGTATATTGGTTATTTTGAACAAGAAGTAAAAACAGCAAATCAAAACACGTGTATCGAGGAAGTATGGAATGAATTCCCTCATTTAAGCCAAGGCGAAGTACGTGCTGCGCTTGCAAGATGTGGTCTAACAAGAAAACATATTGAAAGCAAGATCTCCGTATTAAGCGGGGGCGAAAAATCGAAGGTTAGGTTATGTAAGCTCCTCAACAGGGAAAGCAATATTCTTGTTTTCGATGAGCCCACAAACCATTTGGATGTAGATGCAAAAGCCGAACTTAAACGGGCGTTGAAATCGTATAAGGGAAGTATTCTCCTTATCTCACATGAACCTGAATTCTATCAAGACGTGGTAACAGATATTTGGGACGTAGAAACTTGGACAACTAAAGCAATCTAAATTTGGATGACAAAAAAAGCCTGCCTTTTGATAACGGGTTCTGTTTCCTATCGCAAAAACCGAAAATGCAATCGAAACTGCAACCAAATTTGCTATATGGATTCGTAATTAAAAATAAAATGGCTCAGTTCTATGAACTGAGCCATTTTTAATATCAATTTTTTCGATACCTTGTTGAACTAACGCACCCCGTTACTTCAATAGAGACTACTTTTCCTTTACTTATACTAATCCAAAAAAATCAGTCTTGAATAATGTAAAGAACAATATAAGAACAAATATTATTTGACTAATTGTTAATTTATAGGCATTAGGATTTTCTGCATACTTTCGTTCCATAACTGCTCTAACCGTTTCAGAAACAACAATAAAAATAAATATTATAAACCACGGTTGTAAAAACCAAAGCCAATTTATAGGGTCTCTCATAATGTTTATAACATATCCTGACAAGATACTTACTATTGTTGTAATTCTAATTGTCCAATCAATTTTTTTATGTTTCTCATTAACATGGTTATATGAAAAGAATTTCTTTCTCTCAATTTTTAGCCATTTTCTCATTATTGTATTAAACGAAACCAACAATAATAAAACAAAAGCTAACAACGATATTAATCTTAGCCAAAAAGTAGGCTCTACCCCGTACATAAATTTACCCTCCCGTACTTTTATTTTTCTATATAATTCTATGTTCTTATTGAACTATCCTGTCCCTTTAGTTCAAGAAGGAAAAAAGCCACCAAAATGGCAGCTGAATCTTCAACTAAACCAGCTAATAGGATGTCAATATCTTTCTCTAAAAATTACATTTCCCTTATGTTATACTATTTTTGGCCATGCCAAATAACCCTCCAAAACCCCTTTGGAAGGATTTTTCTCTGTTTCACAAAACCGGTAATTAACCTAAATCAAGGAACTCTTCTTTTCTCTTCAATAAAGCGTAAATCCAATGAAGAAGTTTATTAATGCAGGCAACGATTGCCACTTTAGCAGGCTTTCCTTCTGATTTTTTCTTATCATAGAATTCTTTAAGCTTTTTGTTTCTTGAACTCCTTATGCCACATAAAACGGCAAGATACAGGGAATGGCGTAGTCTACTTGAACCCCTTTTGGTAATTCGATTGATTGTTGCCGTAAACTTGCCCGATGAGTGAACACTTGGATCCACTCCAGCGAAGGCAACGAGTTTTTTAGGATGATTAAACCGATCGATTTCACCAATCTCAGAGATAATCGTTGCAGCGATTTTTTCTCCGATTCCCGGAATCGATTGGATGATCTTGTATTCTTCCACTTCATTTGCCAAGGTCACGATACGATCTTCCAAATCAGAAAGATGACCTTGGTAATGAAAAAGCAGCTCAACATACATACGCAGATTAATTAAGTGACTTTCATACACGACTTTTTTAAATGGATTTCGAGATGCGGAGTCCATTATTTTTTTTGCTTTTTCCCTTGCCCATTGCCCAGATCGGCTAGGACAGAACTCCATAACACTCCCTACCAATTTACTTTCTCCAGCTGTTAATATGGACTCAGAAGTGGGATATTCCTTTAACATCAATAAAGAAACCTTTGAATATAGATCTCCAAAAACTTTCCGGTATTCAGGAAACACTTGATCTAAAATGGTGTGAAAATGAAGTTTAGCTTCCACGTACATATTTGTTACAATCTCCTGTTGTCTTGACAAATTCCGAAGGTTCAAGAGTTGAATCCCTCTATTTCTATGAGCTTCAAAATCTTCTTTGTAATAAAGTACACACAACTGATACGCATCGATTGCGTCTGTTTTTACCTTACGTAAACTAGACTTTTTTGCCTGATAAGAAATAATAGGATTTAGTAAGATATATAGAATCCCGTGTTCCTCCATGTATTGAACAACAGGCGAATGATAATGCCCCGTAGATTCTAATATGACCATAGGCATTTGCCCGGTCACCTCTTCAATCTCTTTTAAAAAGCCTATAAAGTGATCTAAGTCTTCACTTGTATGCCTCATTGAAAAGCTTTTTCCATACGGTTTTGATTTATCTAAAAACGCCTGAACTTGGCTTTCTCCCTTTGCTACATCCAGACCAACTACTGGATTCATCGTCCTCTCCTCCACCAATTACTAACCAGTACCCCTAGACCTCCATGTAGTGTCATAGCTTCGCTTGTTATACGAGATCTACGTCCCAACCAGCCTCAAACATGTTTCTACAAGTAGGGGGCGGACAGTTTAGTTGACGGGATCAATGCCCCACGCACCCGTACGTCCTACCCTGGCTACTGATATAATAGATTCTATTAAAAAAAGGTCAACCAGTAAAAACTGGTTAACCTTATAATACGAACGCCCCCGTTAGCTCAATGACCTGTAACGTTCAAAGTGATTAAGGTTTTTTGGCCGATTAAATTTTTTATCGCATTCTAATTCAGGGAGACAAGATAGTCGGCAAGTTTATCGAAAGTACCCTCAAGATCTTGTTGAAGCATTGGAGCCATACCGTTGTAGGATTCTTGTTCCTCAGCGGAAGCGTTCACAGGGCAACCTTTCAGTTTTAAAACAGTTTTACCTTCGTCATCTTCAAGCTTTATGACATTCATAATTTCAAGAGGCCAGCTCCCACTAAAAGGCGCTCCGACCGTATTGCCTTGCTCATCGGAAAAGGATTGGATATAAGACACTTTCTCAGGTTCGACGACCTCTTGATATGTAAATTTTCTCCACATAACTAGATTTCCGTCAGGAGACGTCAGAAAACCTAAAAACCGACCACCTGATCGAGCGTCCATTATAACGACTTCAAGGGTGAATCCCTTTGGTCCCCACCATTTCGCGAAATGCCCGAGCTCTGTCCATGCTTTAAATACGAGTTCGCGAGGGGCATCGATTACACGCGTAAATTCGAATGATTGATTCAGATTGTTAACCATAAAAATCCTCCTTGTTTTTTGAAAGGAACTATTTCTAGTCTACAACTTTATTTTCTCAGTCAAAAACTTTGTTTTTCAGTCTAATACTTTATCTCACAGAACAATGATACCGTGTATTGGAGTATCCTGCCCATTACTTGAAGAAGACAAATGCTTTGCCTCATTGTTGAGTAAGAGACAGGTTAAATAATGTTTTTCTCAATGAATAATGTCTAAATCATCTTCATCTTCTTCGTATGTATAAAAAATAGCAGAAATACCTTCTCTCAATGCTTCATCAAAGCATTCGAGTAATTCCTTATCTTCTTCAGTATCCCCTAAGTACATATCACGACTCGCTATGGACTGTTCCTCAATGCTTATTACTTCCCAACCTTGATTGACGACATAGTTTTTAGCTGTATTCAAAGCTAATTTTATATTCTTTGAGTTAACCCAACAGTTTACAAAAGCACCTGCACATTCTTCACTTTCGGGATTATCAATATGTGGTATTGCCTCAAACTGAATAAAATAAATTGTCATAATAACCTCCAAGGGTAATTCAATTGCCCTTCGTATACCGTACTTAAATACAAATTCAACAA
Source organism: Neobacillus sp. PS3-40 (assembly GCF_030915485.1). GTDB lineage: Bacteria > Bacillota > Bacilli > Bacillales > Cytobacillaceae > JAUZPL01. The sequence goes on from NZ_CP133266.1 coordinate 355,000, forward strand.
AAATCATAACGATTCCTTCTTGAACTAAACTGCCCGATAGTTGAATAAGAAAATTAGTATTTAAAACCAATCGGAATAATTACTCTTGCAATTAATTTAAAATCAGTTTCAATACATCGTTTTATGACATATGATTAGTCAATATCATTTCTCCATCCACGCCAAGATAATCGTTTGGATTCCACCAGGCACGCAAAGAATCTTCTCCAAATTCCATCTTTTTCGAACTAGAGTTGTGACGTATGACTGTTTCCTCAAAGGATAAATCAAAATAATAAGTATACGTCTTTTGGTTAAAGAACTGGATTAAGTTATTCAGCATTTCACCATAACGACTTTTATACAAGATTCCTTCCACAATAACAAATTCACATTTATCTTTACCATATTCTGCGATTTGGCGAATCAAATCAATTGAAAGGTTCCCTTCCCTATCGTGAACTTTCAACATTTCACGGCGAACAATATCCTGTGAAACCAAGAGCGTTCCATGCTCCAAATGATTTTGAAGACTTTTCGCAGTCGTTGTTTTTCCACTCCCAGAGTTTCCTCGTATGATAATTAACTTAGATTCCATATTCTCCCTCTACATATTCTGATTGCCTTCTATTTATATAATCTTCCATTATTTATAACAACATTTTCTTACATTTAATGCATTCGATATAGAAATTATTTATTCCTTCTTTCACTAACCTGCCCGTTAGCCATCCATGAATCGGAGCTTCACCACAGAAAATATAAGAAGGATTACGTTCTTACATGGTAGTTTAAGTGAAAATTTTCACAATCTCTTCATTCAATAACAATTTTCTATATACACGTTATTCAAGAATATGGCCCAATTCAAAAAGCACCATCCTTATTAAAGAATGGCGCCCTATTGTTGAACAAGTCTAAACACGATTATTAAACTGAGCTGCGTCGTTAACTCTATAACTTCAACAATTAAATCTTTAATCTTTTTTTAAAATCCACCACCAGCACCAGAATAATTACGCAAGTATAAAACCCCCGTCTCGTTATCACGAATAATCCTAAAAGTTTCTAGACTTCCTTGAATAAAAATATATTCAAATCGTTTGCTACCCATTTATCTACTCTCCCTTAACCTGATAATTACTAAATAGATTCATTAAATCCAGTTCTTGATAGCCTCTTTAATTTCAACATATTTATGCCACTCTTTATAATGCTGTTTCTTAAAAGTAAGTTCGATTATCAAAGCAAACTACAATTATTAAACTAAACTGTACCGTTATTTCAATAACTTCAACAAAAATTCTCTAATCCTTTTTAGTACAACAAAAAAAGCTAATCGAACTTCACCCCAATTGTTAGACACATCTAACAATTGGAGGTACAGTTCATCATTAGAAATGGCGGTCTTTTTCATTTCAAAGGTGAAAAAATTTAAATTTTAGAAATCAGGTATTGCATGTAGGTACCACACATGCTATACTCATTGTGTAGAGAAGGTGCCTTACATGCATGTTTAGGAATCAATATAAAATATGGAGGTTCTTATGCCAATAGTAAAATTGACACTTAACGACGAGTACTATGTAAAATTAAAAAAAATGGCTCAGAGCGAGCAAAAGAGTATCCAAGACTATATCAGAGATACTATATTTCAGATTGATACTATCTTCACCCCAGAAGAAGCTGTAAAGAGAATTCGTGAAGGAAATTTTGAAATTGATGATGAATTTGAGTTACCTGACGTCTATGGTGAGGACTGGATTATCGAAAGAGGCCCTGCAGGTGTATTTGGTAAGAAATTCTTTAATTACGTCAATGCATATCCTGATCTAGGTATTAAATTTAAGGGTATGGGGAAATACGGACGTAGAGCTGTTTATAGAATCGTAAAAAAAGACGACTAACCACATTCAAAAAAAGAGACAGGAGGTATGCACATGAGTAATAAAGTAATTAGAAGAGCGATTAAAAATTACATTATGCACTATGGCAAGCAAGACACGCGCGTTGTTATCGCTACGTTTTCAAAAGCGTTTCATACAACAAAACAACGTATTTCAGGAAATATCAGTTGCATGAAATGCATCGATGGTTCCATTAACATCATAAGTAACAGACACCATAGTATAATGTACTAATCATTTCCACCCTGGCCGGCAGATCCTCTGCTTGTCTTTTTTTATACCAAGGCACAATCTCTTCGCTATATAAAACAAAGGCTGTTTACGTATAGATTGTTACTTACTTTAAAATACTGATCATTTAAGAATATAATTCAGTAGTTAGAAACACTTAGAACTTTATAAACAGGTTAGTTGTGGAGTGTTGTTTAACTTGTGGTCAACAATCGGGTCATATAATTGAACAACATTTTTTATGGGGTAGCGTCAGGAAAGATTCAGATTTAAGATTTATTTAAATTATATTTTTCACAACAAACTAGATGAGGTACGAGGTACATAACGCACCCAAACCCTCGTTTGGTAACATTGAATAAAAGGCTTTTATTCCACAATATGGCCCTAAAATGGAAAATAAGTGCTATTCCTTGTTCAAGGATAGCACCTTATTGCTTAAGAAGAAAATATGAAAAAAAGATACCTAACTGTTCCTTGTTTGTTGAACAATGCCCTCGATACTTTAGGTTCAAAAAGGTATATTAAATTTTTTCAATCTCAAATTAATATGAAGAAAAGTATCGATTCAAATAACTTTGAAAACAAAATTCCAACGAATAGTCCTATTACTGTAAATCAAAAAAATAATGTGATGAATCGTATAGGAGTATTCGCAATGCTTCACTACCATCTCTGCCCTCTCCACAGTGACCAAGTAAGAAGGGTGCTGTCAAGTGCTTTCCTTGACACAGATCTCTCTTTTATTATCTTGTAAACCGCAAACGAAGGCGAGTATTTTTATTACTGTCATTGAGGTTGGTGAATTTCACTGATTTTATACTTTAAGGCAATAAATATTACTTGTATTTGGCTATACCTATTTATATTTCCCTAGTCTCTTCCCTAAGCCATACTTTCTCTTCTTCATCTAAATAAGGAGCGAGCTTTGTGTATACCTCTTTATGATAATTGTTTAACCATTGCTTTTCACTCTCTGTTAACATATCCTTATTGATCCCAGCTAAATCAATAGGGCAATATGTAATTGATTCGAACTTCATAAATTGACCAAATTCTGTTTTCTCGTCTTCATCTACTAACATCATATTTTCAATTCTTATTCCGTATTTACCTTCTAGGTATATTCCCGGTTCATTAGTAATAATCATGCCTTTTTCTAATTTTATTTTATCTGGTATTTTGTTTATTCTTTGCGGACCTTCGTGAACATTCAAGAAAAATCCTACTCCATGCCCTGTCCCGCACTTATAATCCAAACCGTACTGCCAAATAGGTTGTCTTGCTAAAACATCTAAATTTGATCCTGTTGCTCCATGTAAGAATTTAACTGAGCTTAATGCTATAATACCCTTTAACACCAAAGTAAAATCTCTTTTTTCTTCTTCTGTAAGATTTCCTAATACTATCGTTCGCGTAATATCCGTTGTTCCATCAAAATATTGTCCGCCTGAATCAATTAAGAAAAAACCTTCATTCATTAGAGTATATTGCGTTTCTTTATTAGCTTTATAATGCATCATCGCTGCATGTTCTTTATAGCCTGCTATCGTATCAAAACTAGGTTCAACAAATCCATCCTGCTGCCTTCTGAAATCTTCTAATATTTCTTCTGCGGAAATCTCTGTAATTTCTTCCTTATCCACAAAGTTTTTAAGCCATTTTATAAATTTAACCATGGCTACTCCATCTTTTTTTTCACACCATCTTAAATTTTCTATCTCCACTTCATTTTTAATTGCTTTTAATTTAGTCGTGATATTAGGACATTCCATTTTCTTTGTATTATTGTTAATGGCATTATATAAGCTGATATTTGTTTTATTCGTATCTAAAATAATTGCATCTCCACTTTTAAGACTTTGCAAGAATGGTAGTATCTCATGATACACTTTTAACTCTATTCCTTCAGCTTCCAGTTCTAATTTAACTTCAGAAGGAACCTTGCAGGAATCAATAAATAAATAACATTTATGTTCTGCTACGATTACATTAGCTATTGCAATTGGATTATTTGGCACATCTGCCCCTCTTATATTCAAAAGCCAGGCGATATCATCCAGGGAAGTTAATATATAATAATTTGCCCCTTTACTTTTTAATTCTGCCCTTACTTCATTTAATTTTTCAACTCGAGACTTCCCTGCATATTTTACATCATGAACAAAAATTGAGCTTTTAGGCATCTCCGGTCTGTCTTCCCACAATTCATCAATTAAATCCTGTTCCATTTTTAATTCTATTCTCTTTGTTTTTAGTGCTTTTTCCATGGCTTTAACCATTTCTATTAAAAAAATACTTCCATCAAAGCCAACAGTGCTTCCTTCTTTAAGAACATCTTCTAGCCATTCTGTATAAGATGGTACTCCTGGATCCACCATTCTAAATAATCTGATTCCTGAGTTCTCAAGCTGCTTTTCAGCTTGAATATAGTATCTTCCATCTGTCCATAACCCAGCGTCCTCTAATGTAATAACTACAGTGCCTGCAGACCCTGTAAACCCTGATATCCATTGTCTACTTTTCCAATGTTCTGCTACATATTCACTCTGATGTGCATCAAAGCTGGGAATTATATAAGCATCCATTTGATTTTCTTTCATTAGCTGCCTTAACTTTTCAACCTTATCCCTGATTTTCATTACGAATACCTCCATTTTCTTTAAGACTAACTTCACGTTCATACAGCCATATGGCTAGAACTATACTAATTATTCCAGCTGTAAGCTTTGATATAATAAACGCTCCTAACATTTCTGGGGCTACTCCTGACACAAATCCAAACTGACCGCCAAATACAAAAGCTCCACTTACTCCAAAGGCAGTACATACTACCTTTCCTTTAGGATTCATTTCCTTATATGTTCCAAATATCAACAGGTTACTAGCCAAATTTCCTAGAATGCCTGCTACTGACACTGAATTAATTCCAAATTTCTTCCCTATTTCTTCAAAACTATTTTTAAAAATTCGATTTATGAGTGCAAGCATTGGATATGCTCCACCTAAAACAAACGCTATCTTGCCTACTATAACAGTAGATTCAGAAAGTGGTGCTAATCCTGAGACAAGCTTCACACCAAATATCGCATCTATTCCTTGTAAAAGTAACCCAACAACACTCAAACCCATTATGAGCTTTCCAAATACATTAAAAATTTTTATAAAAACATTATGAGCTTTTAATAATCCTATCCCTAAAATAATTGCAAAAACAAATATAGGTACCAGATTCCATACTAATATATTGATATTTATTTTTTGCCATAAGCCTGCTGCGAGACATCCTATAGGTATAGCAATAATTCCAACCAACACACCCTTTGAAAAATATTTTTCATCCTCTTTAGAAAGCATCCCTAATGCGACGGGTATTGAAAAACTAATAGTGGCTCCTAAAGTGGATGCTATAATAATTCCTGAGAATGTCCCCATTTCCTTTGTTAAGGCTAGCTTATCAGCCATTTGATAGCCCCCCATATCTACAGCTAAAAATGCTGCAGGAACTATAGAAGGATCTAAACGAAATACTCTACAGATTGGAATAATCTCAGCAGATAAAAAGTTTGTAAGTATAGGAGCTAAAGAATATATTCCTATCATACCAAGCCCCAAAGCTCCCATAGTCTTTATGCCTTCTTCAAATTTTTCACCAAGTTTCAAATGATTTCCAGAAATATAATCAATGGCTCCTATTACAAAAAAAGAACCGATTAGGTACAATACAAATTTATCCATCGCTTATATCACTTTCGAATACCTTTATATTAGTGTCTTTACTACTCAGCATCTGCACTATAATACTTTCTATTATAAATATAATTAGGAGTGTTAACTGCTAGGAGCTTGACCTTTTTGTTAGTATAGTTAGCCCAATTGTGCTCAATATTTGATTCCATATGAACACTGTCACCAGGATAAACTTCATGCCTCTCACCATTTATATAGACTGTTAATATGCCCTCTAATACATAAATGAACTCTTCTCCCTCATGCTTATAGGATAATATTTCTTCATCTTTCTTTTGAGGAAGAATTTCAATAAGCCTTGGAACAAGGTGTTTATTTTCTAAATTTGGACTTAAACTATACTTAATAAAACCAGCTTCTACTAAATCCAGTATTTCATGCTCATAACTTCTTAAAACCTTATCTTTTCTTTTATGTGGATAATCAAAAAAATGTGTTAAATGAACTTCCAAAATATCAGCTAGTTTTTCAAGTGAATCAACTGCTATGGTAGTAAGCCCTCTTTCTAATTGAGAAAGAAATCCGATAGATAGTTCGCTTTTTTCACTTAACTCTTTCAAAGTAATTCCTTTTTCAGTCCTCAATTTTTTTATTTCTATTCCTATATTCATAGCCTCACCTCTAATTTCGTATATATGAAAATTATAATATATTTTGGTAAATAACACAATTAAACGTGAAATTATTTCATCAATATGAAATTTTTTAAATAATGATCGTTGGTTTGAATTAAAGTTTGATTAAAACGGATCCTTATCTTTCGAATCTTATTTTTTGGTTTTATAAAAAAGTTTGATCATTTTCTGTCTGTTTTGCTCCACAATTGCTCCTTTTACTTGAATAAGAACCGAGCATTATCGTTTCAAATAACACATCTTAAATTGAACAATTTCATTTTCCTATAGTCAATTTATACACCACATTAAACTCTTGAATAGAGTTTAATGTGGTGTATACTATAAAGTAATTATATAAGTTAAATGTTTTCTAGGGTTCCGCAGCAATGAGGGTTGGTCTGGTCCGAGAGAAAATTCACAGCTATGCTGTGTCACGGAAGGATAAAAGCCTGGGAGAAACTGTTTAACAGTTATCTCCTAGGCTTTTTTGTTTTAGTAAATAATTGGAGGTGTATTTCAATGGATACTAACTGGATTAAAGTATTTATTGGTGCTTTTTTTGAAGTTCTTTGGGTTATAGGTTTAAAACAAGCAAATGGCTTTTGGACTTGGACTGGAACATTTATTTCGACCATTATCAGCTTCTATGTAATAATTTCAGCTGGACGAAAACTCCCCGTTGGAACTGTATATGCAATTTTTGTAGGATTGGGTACATCGGGAACTGTTTTATCCGAAATCATATTCTTTGAAGAGCCATTTAAAGTAGAAAAGATAATTTTGATCTTACTTTTATTAGTAGGCATATTAGCTTGAAATTAGTTACAAAAGATGAAATTCAGAATAGAGCTGATTCCTGATGGCGTGGACATCCTTAATCTTAGCAGGTTTATGTGAAATGTTTGGTGTTGTTATGATAAACAAACTGAATAAAAGCCGTAATTGGCAATCCTTAGTTCTATTAGTTCTCGGATTTGGAGCGAGTTTTTTATTTCTTATTTATGCAATGAAATTTCTCCCTATGAGTACAGCATATGCAATTTGGACAGGAATCGGTGATTCTGGTGGCGCAATATTAGGAATGATGTTTTACAGTGAATCAAAAGACTGGAGAAGAATTGTTTGTATAGCAGTGGTTTTAGGTGCAGCAATTGGATTAAAAACTCGTCTCGTAGAGTGTTAAACATTGTTATATTATATTAAATTAAGCTAATATTCACATTCAAAAGATAATCTGTTTGTAAAAAGTAGATTATCCAAATTTATATTGGGAGTTATGCTCCACAATTTGGCCCTAAAATGGAAAATAAGCACTTATCCTTGTTCAAGGATAGCGCCCGATCGTGGTAGATACATTATCCTCAATTACTTCTTTGGATTAAAAAAGTTCATACTTAAATCCCTAGCATATTATTTTTCTTTTAACATTGAATACTTCCGATAAGCCCTGTAGAAACTGCTGCCAAATAAAACAACCATAAATGCGGGAAGCGACCTCAAAAGAACAAATGGTGTTTCAAATATAAGCGCTTTCCAAAATAATGCCCCTTCCATACTCCAAAGACCTTCAGTTAAATATAATCCCGAATCCTTGTAAATCGAATAAGAAAAAAACAAACACAGCGTACCCAACCAAAATGAATAACCCATTAATCTTTTATAAATATCGCTAAGTATTCCTTGAATTTTTCCTTTGGTAAATAATCTTGATAATCAAGTCGCATAACAAATCTTTTGTCCGTTTTTTTGAAAGTGTATATTCCTAATCCACTAATATTTGTACAGCGATAGCCTTCTTGTAATTGCTCATTCAGCCATTTCTCTTCTTTTTCAATATCAAAAAACATGTTAAACATCTTCATTTGAATCATCCCTTCCGTACAAGGATAAAATATGCGATAGCCTTTCTTGTTCCATTTTCAAAATGGCGCTTCCTTCCGCAGTTATCATATAAATTTTTCTCCGGCCCGAATTTCCAACAGGTTCAATCCAACCATGCTTATTCAAGTTTTCAATTGCGCCGTATAAAGTACCAGCCGCTAAACTAACAGTCCCTTTACTTATTTTTTCTATCTTCTGCATTACGGCATAGCCATGAAGTGGTTCACGTAACGCCAATAATATATAATGCATGGTTTCAGACAATGGCAATAATTTATGTTTCATGCTCTCACCCTCTATCCAGTTCAACTATATAGTCTGACTATGTAATAATATAATACAGTTCAACTGAATAGTCAACAGCATTTTTAAAGATTAATCGAAGGAACTTAAAATACAAACTTAATAACAAAGCAAAAGTTTAATCCAAAAAAGTCGATTTCCATTACGCAGGAAATCGACTTTTTGTGTTAATCTTATTCAATTAAATGGCCCGATTGTTGAATAAGAGATGCGGTCGAATTCTCCTCAGCTAAACCGACTATTATTGAGGAATTTCCACAAAAATAAGCGTTAATTCTTAAAAAGAGCGTTAATCCTTCTAGGATCAACGCCCCCGTTAGTGGAAAAAGGCTCTCACGCATTCGCCCTACTTTTCGGAAATCTAATTTAATTTCTTTAGGAGTTTTACATATTCACCGTATTCATCTTCGCCAAAATATAATACGGTTGTAAAACCCTTCTTTTCATATAGATGTCTTGCGTTTAAGTTATCTGTATCTACACCAAGCGTTATTTCCTCATATCCAAGTTGTTTAGCATAATCAATCAAATAATCAACAATAATGCCACCTATTCCACGATTTCGATATTCTTCTTTAACAATCATACGAGATAGATAAATTCGTTTATCTGGAATTGTATAATCTGGGTCATTGTTTTGAAAAACTAACGAGCCTTCTCCTATAAACTCGTTATTCTCTAAATAAATAAATGTAATTCTGTTTCCGCTTACTAATTCGTCATAAAACATCTTAGCCATTTTCGGTTTCTTTTCCATATTCCAAATATTACTGCACTTATTATAGTCTTCTGGATTTAATTTCTTAATTTGATACGCAGCCATAACCTCTCCCTCACTCTTTTTTACTATTTTGAAAATTTCACAAAGAAATAATACAGTTGTTCAACAAACCTTTCCCATCAGCACAAGAAGCGATTGCCCTTGATCTGCAATCGCCCCCGATCACCCTTGGAGATTTATAAATTAAATTTTTCTTTGATAATTTTTGCCACTACTTGTGGGCTCAAATTTGTATTGTCAATCCTTAAATATTTTTCTCTTTTGATTTCACCCTCTAAGGAATTCAATCTGTGTTTTTCTAGCGTCTCCTTTAATTCTTTTTCAGACCATTCAACGTTTCTTTTTGTAGGCTTTTGTTCGAGTCTATGTGGACTTTTATTTCGCTCAAGTCTTTCTTCCAAAACTGCTTCAAGTTCTACAAAGTAAACAGTTCCTCCATTGGATTCAAAAATCTCGCAAACTTGATTAACATAATCCCAATCTTCTTGCATATCGAACGCCCACACATAGGTAAATACCAAGCCTTCTAAGTCACTCTTTGCAACTGCCTCGAATATTTCTTTCCGAAATAGATTTACTAATCTCCACATTTCTGGATTAAATCCGAATAAAGGTGCAAGTAAATCAATAGTCATATGATTATGAAAAAGTTTCAAATCTGTTATTTTAGCTATTTCCTGACCAACAGTCATTTTCCCAACTGCTTGGGGTCCAAAAATCATAACAAATTTCATATGTATCCTCCGTTAAAGCATTTTTCCTAATAATTCTATCTATATTGATTATTTTCCTTCTTCCACTAATCTGACCTTTAATTCAACAAGAAAAAATGACCGCCGCAGCGATCATCATCCTTAACAAAAGCTACCCTTATGTTTAAGTACAATATTTCACAAAGTCAAAAAAAGAAAAGCTTTAAGATAAAAATAAATATTACCCTTTTTGGAGTAAAACCCCATTACCTAATGTAGTTTTTTAAATTTTTAATTTCCCCTAAAACATTCACATAGGAAGATTTAGTTGCCACGAAACTCCGAAGCGGTCATTTACCCAACCAAACTTTTTACTGAAACCATAATCGTTTAAAGGCATAAGTGCTTGTCCACCTTCACCCAGTTTCTCATAAAGATTGTCAAGTTCTTCTTCAGTATTACATGTAACAAAGACTGAGAAAGAAGGTGTAAAAGAGAATTGATGTTTTATATAACTGTCAATACACATAAATTCTTGCCCTTTCAATGTAAAAGTAGCCTGCATTACGGTGCCTTCTGGTCCAGCTTCATTAGCCCCATATCTAACAATGTTTGTAATTTGAGAATCCTCAATGATGGATGTATAAAAATTCATCGCTTCTTCTGCATTACCATCTTGAAACATTAAAAATGGTGTTACCTTTTCCATTTTTATCCGCCTCCTAAATATATGTACTAAATTTATTATAGTTGATTTTCTTTTTGAACTAAACTCGTTAGTTGAAAAAGCCTATGGAATTTTAATGATTTAACATCAAAATGTCTGTGAAATTAACTGATCATTTGACACGTTAATTGACAACTATTTTTTAGCGAACCACAATCATTGACCTATGACTTTGACGATGGCTTTTTGATAAGTTGGTTTATTTTCGCCTTCAGATTTTTCTTCTCCGAACATCAGCTCATTTAGTGAAACGTTGAAAGCTTTTAATAACTTATCAAAATCATCGATTGCAGGGCTTCGTTTGCCACTTATCCAAAGTGCTCTGCTTGATGTTTACGAAAAATACACAGGCAAAAAAGATTACGAACAAATCATCGGTGGTAGTACATTCGGTCGTCTCTTGAAACGTGGTGTTGCTTAAAGTGCGATGTTTGAAGGTGAACAAGACACAATGCACCAAGCCAACGAATTTAAACCAGTTGATGCACTCTTGAAATCTGCAGAAATTTATGCAGAAGTAATCTATGAATTGGCTAAAAGTAATAAAAAGATTATAATATTAGTGGGCGACTTTTTTGCTCACTAATATTTGTATAATATTATTCTCATAAAGGAGATTTATAAATGTCTAAAGAAAAATTGTCAGATTTAATTAGTCCTGAAGCAGTGATTAATTTTGAAACTGGTGCGATTAAAGCAAGCACTTTGGATTCAATCATCAACCTTTTGCCTTTTGAAATGGGCTTTTGCGATGCCAACGATATTTTCCGCTGGTATTCAAATAATCCAGACCGCGTGCATGGTCGCCGTAAAGAAGCGATTGGTCGCCCTGTGCTTGAGCTTCACCCAAAAGTGGCTCACCACGTTGAAAAATTGTTGAATGATTTTCGTTCAGGAACACGCGATGAATGGGAATTTTGGTTCCCAAAACGCACTGGTGAATCGGGTCAAATTTACCAAAAATTCATGGCAGTACGTGATGAATTTGGAAAATACCTTGGCTGTATGGATGTGACCGTTAATATCGACCTTTTCCAAGGAAAAGAAGGTAAAAATACCCCTGAAACTATTGACGAATTTAAAGCTGTTAAGCCTGAATAATAAAAAAACACCTTTCTCATTTGAGAAGCAGCTGAAAAGCACATTGAATTCCCAAATTCAATGTGCTTTTCTTTTTAATAGACTTATCAAGTTTTGGTGGTTACTTATGCTTAAACAACATATTTTTACGGAAAACACCTATATATCAATAAAAAAGGGGCATTAAAATCAGATACGATTTTATGCCCCTTTTCTTATGCTTTTTATAAGCTTGTACTCGAAACAGAACCCGTTACCCTTTTGAAGGAGGCTTTTTTAATCATTCATCCTTCTATTTTTGTAGAGATGTCCAAGTGGTTTCTAACCAACTGTCAAATTCTGTACCTTTTTCACCTTCGTACATATCATAGACATCAAGTCTCATCTTTTTCAACTTTTCTTTAAACTCTTCGTACGTATGGCCCTCAGGTAAACTTTTCTTAATCCTTAAAAAGATTTTCGATGCACCTTTTACCAAGTCGCCTTTTTTCTTTGGAGGTAATTGAACATCTTCACCAAATGCCTGGAGTTTGTGGAAAGCAATCTTTTGAATTTTATAAACAGGATCGTTAATCATTCTGGTTTTAAGTATTTCGATTGTTTGTTTGCTTTTCCACTGGCCTAGCTCGTCAATGGCGTCAATCCGATCTCTCCAACTTGAAGTTCGACTTGCAGCTTTTTTTAATTCCTCGAGGTTTTCAGGTACGTTATTTTTTACTTCTTTATTATTCAACAATTCTATCTCCCTTTAATAAAAGTCTAAAAAAATGTTGCCTTACAATTGTATCACTAACTTTCGAAGTGCATACTCTTTTTTTCACCTTTCCCGAAAAATTACTGTCATTTATGACGATATTCATTGCCAGGAAAGACCAAATTTAATCTTTGAATAGAAAAAATCTCCACACTTTTCATCGAATTTGGCACTTTACTCTTACTTTAATTCATTCAGCCTGCACTACGTATACTGATAGCGGTCTGATTTCTGCAATTTTGTTTACTGAGCTTAGTTCTTCGATTTGAGATAACAACAAGTCCTTCAACTTTTGAGGTATGTCAGTAATGTTCTCAATTTCTTTAGGATAAATGGATCTTGTCATATTTACTTCCCATACGCCATCCTGTAAATCAGGAGAATAGATTTCAGTGTCCCTGGCAACTTTCCAACCCGCTTCAGACATTGCCTTTTTAATTTTATTAGGTGTAAATAATGTTCTGACATTGGATGTGCTAATTGTTTTGTAGCTCTCACAAAGCGCTTGAATCATAATAGCGTTATAGTGTGCCAGTTGTTCTGGAATCTTAACATTAGTACTCCATTCCGCAAAGCAAAGCTTCTTTCCCCAAGGTCTTACCCGCTTTAGTATCGCCACCAATTCCTCATAAGACGAAAAATACCAAGAACATTTCGACAGGACGATATAATCAAAGCTTTCATTTTCAAAAGAAACCGTGTCTGCCAATATATTAAAATTAAAGTCCATGCGAATGTTGCTGCCTATTTCTGAGTCTAATAGCTTTTGGCGTGCTTCCCCTAACGTCATAGGCAAACCATAGCTTTCTTGCGCAATATCAATGCCATGGACAAAGCCCTCCTTACCCACCGTATAGGCAAGTGCAGCGGTAGTGTCTCCCTGACCACATCCAATTTCTAAAACATTCGTCCCTATTGCGATATTCCAAAAATCGATCAATTTCAAACGGTGTGCTGTTTGTATTCTTTGGATTTCTGCTTCAGCTTCCTCCAATTTCATTCCCTGGACTATTTTCTCAATCATATAATTACCTCACATCAACTATTTTTAATTCCCTCAATTATACATTAAAGGTAAATTTCATAAAATAAAAACAAGGTAAATGAAAAAAGGAGTGAGTGCAAGTGCATCCTACCACGATAATTGAGTTAGCATTGATTTCTGGAGCTGCTCTAGTAACCAGTTTTTTTGCATTACTTTTACCTAAAAAAGGCAAAAAAATCGGATGGAGTATTTCGTGTTTGATTTTATTTTCAGGGATAATCTTTTATGCAATAAGACCATTTATTGTGCAACATCAAACAAGTGAAGCCATAATGAAATTGGAAAAATACTTTAATGAAATGTATCCAGAAGAGTCATGGCTTATAACTGATACAGATGAGTATAAAGTGCAATCCTCCGTAACCCTTCTTGTAAGATTTGAGAGTGAACCTAAAATTGTCTATAAATACATCGTGGAAGACACAACAATAGAGCAAGTTGATTTGTGGTTGTTATCTGGTGACCCAGTAGAAGGCAGTGGAATAGATCCACATCACTTTGAAACAAACTAAGGAAATTTCATGAAATGGGCCGCGCTTAAATAAATGAGTTCTGCAACTTCAAAGGCTTATTTGCTGAAAAAATTATCGTTTAAGTAGTGAGTATACATATGTGTCATGTGCTTTACCGTTTTGATACATATAATCCCTCAAAACCCCTTCTTTTTGAAAACCAACTTTAGTTACTAACTCATTAGATGCTTCATTTTCAATAAAAACGACAGCACCGATCCGAGTTAAATCCATTACTTCAAAGCCATATGAAAGAACTTTAGATACTGCTTCCAATGCATACCCTTTCCTCCACTGCCCTGGAAGGATTTCATAGCCTATTTCCGCTCGTTTATGTTTAGGTAGCCAAGCATTAAAACCAATTGTTCCAATTATCCCTTTTGTCCCTTTTCTTTCAATTCCCCACCGAATACCTCTTTTTTCACTATAGTTTTTTGAAAAGAAATCAACAAATTTTTCAGCTTGCTCGATACTTGCTAATGTTTCTTGTCCATATAAACGTGTTACATCATTGTTAGAAAAACAAGCAAAAATACCCTCAGCATCCTTTTTTGTTATTTCTCTTAATAGTAGCCTTTCAGTCTCTAAAATTGGGAACATTTAATCTTTCCTCCTTTCAACTACCAACCAATATAGTACAGTTATTTTTATACTAATCTAGTCAGTTACTAAAACAACTACGAGAAATTTTCGAGGTATTTACCTTGGTTAATTATTAAAACTTTGTCCTTCATAGCTCAATAAAATAACTTACTCACTAATACAAAGTACATTCCCAAATAGAATACCATATTTTTGTTAATTTATTCCTTAAATTTTAAATATTATGTATTCTCTATGTTTCTAACGATTTCATTAAATTAATCATGTCGAGTAAACACTTCCGTAATTTAAATATTTCGTCTTAGCGTAATTGAAATGGATCATTTTTATGATTGGTCGAGAACACTCGTGACTTCAGTCGGGAGATGAATCGACTATTTTTTCGTTGCCTTTTTACGAACATATGTGCTATGATTTGTTTTGGGAGGTGATACTAATGCTGATCAATAAATCCTATAAATTTCGACTTTACCCTAACAAATCTCAAATTATTTTGATTAACAAAACCATTGGGTGTACTCGTTTTGTGTTTAACTTTTTCCTAGGCAAACAAAAAGAGAAAGATGCCTATTGGTACATAGTTGAAGAAATGAAACAAAATGGCCAGCTGCCAGATAATAACTGGAAAGGTGATTTCTTTAATAAATACGATTCCATCAAAGCCATCTGTGAATTAAAGAAGTATTACCCCTTTTTAAAAGAATTGGATAGTATTTCTCTCCAAAAATCCGTAGAAAATTTAAATGTCTCCTATAAACGCTACTACAAGAAGCAAAACCATACACCCAAATTTAAGTCAAAAAAAAACAAAGTACAATCCTACACTACTAAACATACGAATGGGAATATTGCCGTTTTGGACAAACACATCAAATTACCGAAACTAGGGATGGTTCGCTTTGCCAAAAGCCGGGAAGTTGAGGGCCGGATTCTTAATGTCACTATTCGGCGTAACCCTTCTGGTAAATACTTTATCTCTATCGTCGTTGAAAAAGATGTACAAAAATGGCCGAAAACCAATTCCACAATTGGGGTGGATTTAGGACTGAAAGAATTTGCGATTCTGTCAGATGAAACTCCCTATCCTAATCCTAAATTCTATCGAACAGTAGAAGAAAAATTGGCAAAGGCCCAGTGTATATTGTCAAGAAGGCTGGAACTGGCTAAAAAACAAAATCGCCCTCTTTCAGAGGCGAAAAATTACCAAAAGCAAAAGAGAAAAGTAGCTCGGATTCATGAAAGTATCGTGAATGCAAGAAAGGATTACTTGGACAAGGTCTCAACCGGAATAGTCAAAAACCACGACGTGATCGGGATAGAAAATTTGTCCGTAAGTAATATGCTTAAAAATCACCATTTAGCAAAATCAATCAGCGACGTTTCGTGGTCACAATTCCGAACCATGCTTGAATATAAAGCCAAATGGTACGGCAAACAACTCGTAGTTGTTGCACAAAACTTTGCAAGCAGTCAATTGTGTTCAAAATGTGGATATAAAAATAAGGACGTCAAAAATCTTGATGTGCGCGAATGGGACTGTCCCTGTGGCGCACATCACCAAAGGGACATAAATGCTGCACAAAGTCTTAAAAACGAAGCGATAAGACTTTTAACCACAGGAACTGCGGGGTTCGCCTAATCAATTAGAAACCAAAGGGTTTTTGTACTTAGGAATCTCGTGACTTCAGTCAAGAGAGGTTCAAAGGTGGATATTACCATCCCTCACTCCCCTACTTTTTTGATACAATTTTTTAGAGGAAGAAAACTGGGGAGGAATACATCAATGAAAAAACAATATCTCCTCCTAGCAGTGGTAATTGTCATTACCTTCATCGCTGGATTTTACACAGGAGTATTCTATTCTACTAAAATCACAAGGCTTGATAATCAAAATATAATAAAAGTAAAGCAAGTACCTAAATCAGCAATAAAACCACAGCTAAAGGAAATACCAAAGACGGTACCAACAAAAACAAAAGTGTTAATCGGCTATGTTCAGGACTTTCGTGATCCAGATGTGGTTGACTACTCTAAATTAACACATGTTATATTTTCCTTTGCCCACCCGACAAAGGAAGGAAATATTTTGCTTAATGGCGATTCTGCTTTAACTAACCTTCGTGCGATGGTTGCAAAAGCAGATAAACATGGCACAAAAGTAATGTTGGCTGTTGGAGGCTGGTATCATATCAAAGGCGGAGAATCCTATCCCTATTTCAAAGCAGCTATCTCTAATCCAACTACACGAACAAAACTCGTCAATAATCTTACAAAGTTAGCCGATCGTGAAAAGCTTGATGGCATTGATATCGATTTTGAATATCCTCGCTCATCAAGTGACGCAGCAAACCTAGCTGTTTTCACAAAGGAACTAAGCAATAAGCTACACCCGAAAGGTAAGGAGCTTTCGATTGCGGTTTATTCGAAAATTCACGCTGAAGCGGGAACCGTGATGGCATCTGTTATGTATGATCCAGGGATGTTTAAAGATGTCGATCATGTAAATATCATGGCATATGACGGGCAATGGGACGGTGGATACCATGCAGCCAATTTATCTCCATATCCGTTCACTAAGAATGTCGTAAACTATTGGTCGAATCTGTTTAAGACATATCATCTATCGAAAGAAAAACTTGTGTTAGGAGTTCCTTTTTACGCTCAGCCTGATAATCCCTCTGTTAAACAAGTTTCATATGCGGCGATTATCAACAAGTATCCCGCAAATGCCGAAACTGACACTGTTAGCATGAACGGTACCATCTATCATTATAATGGTGAAACCACAATGAGAATGAAAACAAAACTGGCACTCGACAACGGATTTGGTGGGATGATGCTCTGGGAGGCTGGCCATGATTCCAAGGGCTTACACAGTTTAACTGGGGCTATTTTCAATGTTTTAAAAGATTCTACACAGCAATTTGCAACAACAAATAGGTAATAGCAAGGCTGTACTCTCTTCTTTTTTTAGAGAATACAGCCTTTTTTTACGTATCTATGACCAATTCTAAACTACTATTCTCTGCTTTTTTAATCCCATCTTTTCATCATAGTAACTATTTTTTCCTTCCAAATGGAAATGAAAGTTTTTTCTCCTTTAGCCGATTTCTGCTTATGCCATTCATTACTACTCGCAACGCCAATAAGGATCGAACCAGAAATCAACAGATAACCCCACCATGGCATGTTCCCCCAATATGGCCTTGTTTGCAAAAGAACATTAAGCATTAAAACACCAGCACCAACAAAGAAATATGATTTAATCCGTAGAAACATCCCAATTAACATCGAGAATAGCGATAAGCTTCCTAAAATAATCGCATCATAAATGGTTGAACTTTCTAAACCATCCTCAATTAATAATAAGGAAACAACGATTAGAACGAACCACTGAATAAGATTAGTAATCCTTGAATAACGACCTTTCATGATCCGCCTTACCAAAATGACGAGGACCACCCATGGAAGAACGACTACTTCTCGATCCCATAAATCAGGAATTTTCAACATACTAATGGTCGAATAATATGGCTCTAATAAATAACTCATTCCGATAATTAGTGGAATATAGGAGTAGTTGGTCGGCACTCTCTTTTGCTGCAACCAAATGGAAATGGAAATAAGCACCCCAGGTAATACATGTGTCCAAAGAGCATCACTTTCAAAGTAATACATAAAAAACAAGTACAAAAAGGAAACAAGCGTGTATCCATCCACTTTCGTATCCCGAATTTTTTCATCATTTACCACTATTTTTTTGTAAATAACTTTGCCGATTAAAATCAGGCACATGCCAAGCAAACCAGAAAGAAGCATTTTTTCAACTTCATCCATTCTTCCAAGATGAATGAACTGAACTGTTCCTATAAAGCCAATTAATAACGGAATAGTCCCAAATAGATCCCATTTCAGTTTATGCAAATAAACCAATATACCGCCTGAATAAACAATGGTTAGAAGATATGGTATCCATCCAAATGGATACGTCATAATCATGAAACCAAGACCAATTATTGAGAAAGGAACAGCATAGAAAGCTGTGCGTTTTTTAAAATCCCTGTTAGCCATTAGCCCAAAAAGAATAATAACAATGCTTGTGACAAGAAATTCGTAAAAACCCGTACGCCCAATGTTGAAATAAGTAAACAAGCTAGTTACTACAACAAATAGAGTTGTAAAACTGCTATATAAAAAGTACTTACTACTCCATTCACTTTTTGCCATTCTGGTACAAATGATATAGACAGTTAATGAAATCAGATAGCTAATCATTCCTTCATAATTGTAGGAAATCCAAGTGTACGCCAGCGCCAATGGGTAATAAACATGCCCAGTCCACGCCAAAGCTTTAAATATACTCATATCCTTTTTTCGTACCATCAGCGCAAGTAGGAACAGAAATACTGCACCGGTAGTGCCCAAATAAGAATAAATTTTATCGTTAAAATCTACTATACTGTCGACTGCTTGAAAAATGGAAAAGTAAAACAGCAAGGTTGTGACGCTGACCAAGTATGGTGCCCAAATGAAACTACTTTCCCTTTTCAATAAGTAATACATCCCGATTCCGATTAATAAGACACATGGTTGAACCCATACATAATCAGGTGAGCTAACTGAAACAAGAACAATCCCGATCGTGTAGAAAATCTGAGATGCATAAAATGATGCACGTGAAATCGTTTCTTCTCGCATTTTCTTCCATCCCAAGCTACAGAGAAGAACGAGAACAGCCCCACTAACAAAACTAACAGAAGTTCCAAACCCATTTTGGTAAACATCAAAGTTCGAGCTAATTTCCTCACCGAATGATACAATCGAAAGCCCCATCAAATAGGGAAGAATCCAACAGGAAATTTCCTTGTAAAATAACCTTTTTTCTTTTTTTAGAAGGAGGTAGGAAACGAATGCAAGTAGCATCAGCATGACTCCTAATTCCCACCAATAAAAAAATGCAAATGCCACCGCAATGGCAAGCACCATAATGGCATTTCCAATATCCCTCGAACTTTCTTGGATAATAGGAACAACACGTTGAATTCCAAAAATAATAAATAATGTAAACCCAGCAAAAAATACAGCTAATGGAAAATGGCGATGAATAAATGATTCAGCAAACAACCAAATACCTTCATAAATTGCAGAAGCCAGGAAAAAAGAACTTAGATATGAAAATAATCGGAGTTTACTCACCTTAGCCAAATAGGTAAAATTTCCTGAAATGATGAAATAAGCAAACATAAGTACAGCTGAGGGACCATTCATTCTAATGAACATTCCTTCAAGGGTGATATAGATAAAGGCCATTCCAGAAATCACCGCACTGGTAAATTGAAATGCTTTTTCTAAATGAAAATTTCCGTTCATTGCTTTCGGGACAAATACCATACCAAAACCAATAAAAGCATAAATAATGGCCCCAAACGACTCTAAAATGGAATGTTCAATAAGTTGGTATGCACCATAAACAATCATGATACTAAAGACAAAGTGGAATTCTTTTCTTCCCGTCACATAAATCATTGAAAGGTAAATGACGGCAGTCAGCAGAAGATTAAGGCTATAAAGGATGTGGTTATCATAGATGACAAGCATGAAAAGGGTTGATAGAACTAGATTCGCTTGAATAAAAGGAACTAATTCATTGGTAAATAACTTTAACGTTCCCCTGTTTTTTATCTGAGTGTAAAGAAAAATGAGTAACGCATTATATGCCATTATCCCAAGGTAAAATAAATCAACATCAAGCTTAAGTGCTGCAAAAACAAAAGCAACTCCGGCTGAGGAGAAAATATATGTGAACCACACAAATAATCTAGAAGCTAATAGGTTTGCTAACCGTGCATAAATGACAACTGGAATGAGGCTGCCTAGTATTCCAAGGGTATAACGTCCTTCACCAGATACCGATAAATACGATCCAAGTAAACCGAACCAGCCAAGTGATAAGATAAAAATCGGCAAAAATAAACTCCCTAAAACAATAAAGGCGAATGCCGTTTTATCAATGCGCAGTATTTTTTTTGCTAAAAATGCTATTCCATAAAACAAAAGGGACACAAGGGCAATAGATCCACTTTTCATTAGGCTTGTCATTGTTTCCCAATTACATGTTGCAACAAACAACCCCCCGATTAATAGGAAAATTACTCCGATATTTAAGGACCAGGTAATATTTCTTTCGCGCATCTCCTCAGGTGTATGTGTCTTTCTAACCTTTATCGGTCTAGGCTCAACCGATTTTATCTTTTCCTCTTGGATTTTAATTTGTATGGTATCTTTTTTTGATTGCGCTTTTACTAAATCTAGACAGTACAGATTATTTGCATCTAAAACCTGTTCAACTATTTCAGTGGGCAAATAGCCATTAACATTTAACTCATTTAATTTTTGTTTAAAAATTTTTTCATTCTCTTCTCTTCTGTTCATCTCCAAATAAGCCCCTCCTTAATTAACCATTCATCACACTTTAATTGCCAATCTTTCCTTTTTTTACTATAGTGTAATTTTACACTTTTTCAAAATATTTTCAACACTAATTCTTAAAAATAGGCGATGTTATATAGCTCTGTTGATTTTCGGCTCATTTTTGCTCTGGTTCTGTGAATCGAGTGAACTAAAAACAGTTTTTATCAACTATATTATTTAACAATGTAAAAAAATAAAAAGGATACAATTGGTTTGCATCCTTCGAATTTTACCTATATCTTCTATTAAATATGCTACATGCCATTAAAAAGCCGATCCATTCTAAACTGATTATTAATAAGGCTCCTTTTCGATCTATTAAACAAATCAATGCCCCCAAATTGTATACTATTGCCCTTCTTTTAATCTAGGTGTGGCTGGGTCGCAGTCAGGTTTTTCTAAATTCGCCGATTCTAAGAATTTCCTTAAAAAATAGCATTATTCACGAAACATATGGTCGGCCATTAATGGAGAAAATGTTCCTAGTGCACTTGCACTAAGTTCAAGTTCCTTTAATTCCTCCAAAAAATTTTGGAAAAGCTTCATTTCTAAAGAGACATCTATGTTCATTTTTTCTAAAGCTGGAAAAGTAGGCATTTCTGTTCGTAAATAACCGGCCATCTCGACAGCTTTTAAATAAAAGTGTTCAAACTTCTTCATGAATTGTTCGCTTTTTTCCTTTAATTGTTTTTCTACTAGATCTAATTTACTCGTTATGGCACCAGCATGCCCTACTGCGTCTAATAACCAAACTAAGTGGTAATGGAGCTCATGGAATACGGGGGGAGTTTGATTCTTCTTAAAATAGTTTAGCAGCCGTAAATATTCCTCTAATTCGTTCACCATATGATTAATGAAAGTTGGAGGAAGATGCATTTTCACTTTTCCTACCAAATGCTTTTCAAGTAGTCCTAATTTAAATTCCCGTAGTTTTACTGCCTCTTCGTCCGCCTTCTCAGTCAATTTTACAATATCTTCCGAATCGACATTATTTAAAAGAGTGTCAAAAATTCGAATAAAGTCAGATGCGATTTTTATATTTTCTTGTTCCATTGGTGCTAATGCCTCCAAAATAAATCGCGAATGGTCCCCCAAAATTTGAAGCCAAAACCGATGCTCAAACCTTGCTGTCTTCTCAAATACATCTACACCACTCATTTAATCACCTCCATAATTTAGAACTTAAACCTTTTAAAATGTTTATTCTCGTATCATTATGCTTATGAACAAACCATTGAAAAAGGATGTCTATGTTGGGGATCAGAATTCTAAAAAGGCTTGGGGTTGTCCGGAATGGTGAAGACTGTACCAAATGCTAACAAAATCACCTAACTAAAATAAAAGTACAGTACAGAAACCACACAAAAAAAATTCCAGGAACCCATTCGTACAGGGCCCTGGATCAATCAATTACTTAATAAGTATAAATACAACCATTTACTGTTTCCACTCAAAGACGTTAGCATTTTCTTCTCCACTAATTATTCTTTTTGCTCCCATAGCTAACGCTTCCAACTCATTTTCTCCGGGAACAAGGATAACAGGAGCTAGGAATTCAATATAAGATTTAATCCACTCAGTAATTCTTTTCGAATAAGCTAATCCGCCTGTTATGATAATACAATCAACTTTACCTTTAAGGACAGCAGCCATTTCTCCAATCCCTTTACTACTTTGGTAAGCTAATGCCTCCAAGATTAGTTCAGCCTCTTTATCACCACTATCAATTTTTCCCTCTATTTTTCTGACATCATTTGTACCTAGATAGGAAATAAGTCCGCCTTTCTTCCTATACTTTGCAAACATTTCATCCTCTGAGTTCTGGTAACATAAATGAATAACATCCTTGATAGCTAACCCACCAGTCCTTTCAGTTGAAAAAGGTCCCTCATCATCGGAAATTAGGTCGATAATTTGACCTTTTTGATGAGCACTAATGGTGGATCCTCCCCCTAAATGTGCAACAATAAAATTCTTTTCGTAGTAAGAGGCGTTCATTTCTTTGGCAACTTTCATTGCTACTGCTCTCATATTTAAGATATGACCAATACTCTTACGTTCGAGTCCATTTAACCCTGAGATTCTAGCTATATCTGTGAATTGGTCCACCGTAACAGGATCATAAATAAAAGCACGGCATCCTTTTTTTGCTATATCCGATATTCCCTGTGCGAGCGGGGCTCCAAGATTGGAAGCATGATCTACCACCGGTTGATATTTAAGGCAATCCAATATTCCTTTGTTTACCTCATAGGCTCCTGCTTTTACAGGAGGTAATAATCCACCTCGTCCTACTACAGCATCTATTATTTTCATATCCACATCATATTTTTTAAGTGTTGATAAGACAGAATCCAGCCTTATTTCATACTGCTCATTACTATTTTTATACTTTTTTAGATCATCTAAAGAGTAGGAGATATCTTCTTTAAAAATCATCTCTTCATCCTTGAAAAGTCCAATTTTTGTTGAAGTCGCCCCTGGATTAATCGCTAATATTGTATAGGTCATATTTTCACCAACCTTATTTCTTTTCTGATAATAAGAGAGCTAGGATAATAGAGTTCAGTTTTTCCTCTGATGTAGACCCTCTTGAAGTAAGAATAATAGGAACATTCGCCCCCATTACCACTCCCGCCATTTTTCCATTGGCAATCACTGAAAAGGATTTTCCAAGGATATTTCCGGCCGTGATATCTGGTACTAACAAGATATCTGCATCTCCAGTTACTCGTCCTGCATAATTTTTCTCTTCAGAAATTTCTTTGCTTAAAGCTAAGTCTAGCGATATCGGGCCCTCAATGATACAACCCGTTATCTCCCCATTTTGATTCATTGCTTTTAACTGTGCTCCATCAACGGAATCTTGAAGTTTTGGATTTACATGTTCCGTTGCTGAAAGGACGCCAATCTTAGGTTCAATGTATCCTAGTTGATGTAATACAAACAAGGCATTTTCAATAATTGCTTTCTTTTCCGCTAACGACGGAGTAAGAATCATCCCGCCATCAGTTATCAACAGTAATTTACTATAGGAGGGTAGCTCATAAAGAGCAATATGTGAAAGAACGTTACTTTTCTTAATTCCCTTTTCTCTTGCTACTACTGCCCTTAAAAGATCCTTTGTTTGTATTTTTCCTTTCATAATAATATCAACTTGGCCATTTCTAGCTAACTCAACCGCCTTTTCAGCTGACTCCACATCGTTTTGTGTTTCAATAAGTTGTATATCTTCGATTGATTCACCTAGTATTTTAAGAATTTCCTTAATCTTTTCCACATTTCCTATCAATATCGGTTCAACAGCCTGTAAATGCTTTAAGGAAAAAATACCTTCTAATGAATGTTGGTCCATCGCATTTACAACAGCAATTTTCTTTGTGGTAGTATTTTTATCAAGTAATTTGAGTAGCTCCTCAAAATTCTTTAAGCTCATGTAATTACTCCTTTCCCGGATTACTACTTACATTTCCTCTGTTTGCTAGTCTATCTTATTATTTACTACCCTGATGGACGAGAGACACTACCAGGCGAACAGAGGAAATAATAGTTCTAATAATTATTTGCCAGTAAATTTAGTCTTAATTCTACTGATCTTTTCAATTTTGGTTTCAACTAACGTATTTGCAGCTTTGTAAGAAGGAATGTGCTGCTCTTTTGAAATCTTAAATATTTGGCCCAAGGTATCATAAATCATACTTGCATTTTTAAAGGCACGGTCTTTGTTGTATCCATGAAGTTCATCCGCAACTTGAATTAAGCCTCCGGCATTTGTCACATAATCAGGTGCATATGTAATTCCTTTTTCAAAAAGAATATCCCCATGTCGTTCTTCTGCTAGTACATTATTGGCAGCTCCACAAATAGCAGCACATCTAAATTGTGGAATTGTTGTATCGTTTATGACGGCTCCTAATGCATTTGGTGAAAAAATATCACACGGAACACTATAAATTTCCTCAGGTTCTACAGCTTCAATTTCAGGATATTTTGCAAGCACTGCGTCGATATTTTGCTTAGAGATATCAGTAACAACTAAATGTGCCCCTTCTTCATGTAGATGGTCAACAAGGAAATGGCCAACTTTTCCTAAACCTTGGACTGCAATTGTCAACCCTTTTAATGAATCTGAACCAAAGGCCTCTTTAGCTGTCGCTTTGATTGCTTTCCATACCCCAAATGATGTAATGATCGCCGAATTTCCGCTTCCACCATATTCTTCAGGTAAACCAACCAAATAGTTTGTTTGTTTAGATGCAGAAACAAAATCCATGCCAACTGTCCCAACATCTGTCCCTGTATAAAAACGACCTTTTAAAGTTTCAATGAAAGTGCCAAAAGCTTGGAATAGTTCGTCCGATTTATCCGTTTTCGGATCTGCGATAATTACAGCCTTTCCTCCTCCAAATGAAGCCCCTGAAACACCACACTTATAAGTCATTCCTTCTGATAACCGTAAGGCATCCTTAAGTGCTGCATCCATCGTTTCATAATTCCACATACGACACCCACCTAGCGCAGGTCCCAGAGTTGTATCATGGATAGCAATAATTGATTTCAATCCTGTTGTTTTATCGTAATTGAAGATTACCTGTTCATGCCCATGTTCTTTCATCTCTTCAAAAATATCCAATAATTTGATTTGTTCTTCTGTTACTATCATTTTCATTCCCCCAATTATTAATTTTTAAAGAAAACTCTCCGATTGGCGTGCCTCTTAGGCGCTAGCAGAATTTATGAATATAAATTCTGCTTAGCTTAGAAATTGTAATCCACTGATTTTTGTATTCCTTTTTCCTATGCTACTGGTTTTACATTAATGGTTTCTGCTTCCTTTTTCTTTTTAACCTTAAAACCGATATACAAAATACCAAACCAAATTGGTGCTACGATAAGGGCTACACTCATTCCATCAATGAATGCCATTAATACAATGACCATTACTAAGAATGCTAAGGATATATAGGAAAGGTAAGGGAACAATGGCATCTTAAACTCTAACTGAGCAATTTCCTCTTTAGATTTAGCTTTCCGGAACATAATCTGAGTAACAAGGATTATCGTCCAGCTAGTTACGACAGCAACTGTTGCAACGGCTGAAATATAGAGAAATACTTTTTCTGGGACAATATAATTCAAAACGACAGCTATCATAAGCATTGAGGAAGAAAATAAAATGCCTCTGCTCGGTATTTTTGATTTGTTTAGCTTGCCGAAATATTTAGGTCCATTGTCTTGTAAAGCTAAGTTGTACAACATTCTTCCTGTACTAAATAATCCACTGTTAAAAGCGGATAGTGCTGCAGTCAAAACTACAAAGTTAATTATATCTGCAGCGCCAGCAATCCCGATCTTGTCAAAAATCAGAACAAATGGACTTCCTTTTGTCCCCACTTCATTCCAAGGGTATAAAGTCATCATGATTCCAAGTGCCCCGACATAAAAAATTAGGATCCGCCAAATTACATTGTTGATTGCTGGTGGAATCACTTTTTTAGGATTACTTGCCTCACCTGCTGTAATTCCGATTAACTCGACTCCTCCGAATGAGAACATCACCATTACAAGTGAAAATAGGATTCCTTTTACTCCATTAGGCATGAATCCTCCATGTTCAAAGAGATTACCCAGCCCCATCGGAGTACCACCATTTCCGATTCCAAATAGAATAATTCTAATTCCTGCAACAATCATTCCAATAATTGCGACAACTTTTATTAAAGCAAACCAGAATTCAAACTCTCCGAAGGCTTTAACGTTAACAAGGTTAACCCCTGTAATAAGGAGTAAAACAACTAATGCCGATAACCATTGTGGTACACTAGGAAACCAATAGTTTACATATACTCCGACAACAGTAATTTCTGCCATACCTACGACAACCCACATAAACCAATATGTCCAGCCGGTTAAATAACCTGCAAAGGATCCTATATAGCGATTAGCATATGAACTAAATGACCCCGATACTGGCTCAGCAACGGCCATTTCTCCTAAAGCTCTCATGATTGCAAAAATGATAATTCCACCGATTAAATATGAAACAATAATGGCCGGACCAGCCAATTGGATCGTTGCACTCGAACCATAAAACAAACCAACACCAATTGCTCCTCCTAATGCAATAAGCTGAATATGTCTGTTGCTTAATCCTCTGTCTAAACTTTCCTTTTCATGAATAATTTTCGTCATTCATCTAACACCCCTTTTTCAAAGTAATTTTTACATTAACTCTTGAGATGCATTTTCATGCTAAAAATTGAGGCAATCATTTTTTTGACAAGTGGATATAAGCCTTATATTGAGTTAAAATCTTCTGCGGTGTAATTTTATCTAATTCTGCAAAGGCCTCACTTCTAATTTCTAACTAATTAAGAGATTCATATTTTTTAAAATAAGAAATTCCCTTTTAAATATGAATTGGCATCCCTAAGACTAACTCAGCAGCATCCATAACAGTTTCTCCTAATGATGGATGACTGTGAATCGTCAAGGCAATATTCTCTGCACTCACAATATTTTCAATTGCTAAAACCAATTCAGCAATAACATCACTCGCACTAATTCCGACAACTTGGGCTCCAATAAGGATATTATCTTCTTTGGTCGTGACCAAGCGTACAAATCCTTCTGTCGCATTAAGGGATAGTGCGCGACCATTTCCGCTTAATGGAAATTTAGATGCTTTAGCTTCAAATCCTTTTGCTTTGGCTTCCTCAAGGGTAAGCCCAACAGAAGCTAATTCCGGCTCTGTGAAGCAGACTGAAGGGATAGCAGCATAATCTACTGCAACATTTTTACCTGATATTGCTTCAGCAGCTACTTTTGCTTCGTAACTTGCTTTATGAGCTAAAGCTAAACCAGGTACTACATCACCGATTGCGAATATATTGATCTTATTTGTTCTTCCTTGTTCATCAACTTCGATAAGACCTCGGTTTGTTATATTAATACCTGCTTGTCCTAATCCAAGCTCATCTGTATTTGGGCGTCGACCTACCGTCACCATCACATAATCAGCCATAACAAATTTTTCTTTCCCATCTACTTCATACTTCACGGTTACACCGTTTTCTGTTTCAACTGCCTCTTTTGCCATGGCATTTGTTTCAATGATTACATTTTTCTTTTTAAAGTTAGCAACGACATATTTCACCATATCTTTTTCAAAGTTTGGGAGGATAGTAGGGCTACCTTCTAGGATCACTACTTCTGAACCTAAATTAGCATATGCACCAGCCAATTCGCTGCCGATATACCCTCCGCCAATAACGACTAACTTCTTAGGTACTTCGGTAAGATTTAGGGCACCTGATGAGTTAATAACTCTTTTGCCAAACTTAAAACCTTTTATTTCGATTGGACGACTTCCGGTGGCAATAATGGCATGGTTAAAGGAATAGGTTTGAGCACTATCTTCCTGCATTACTCGGAGATGATGATCATCTACAAAGAAAGCCTCACCTGTTAAGATATCTACCTTATTTTTCTTAAGCAGCATTTCTACTCCTTTTGTAAGGGTGCCAACAACCACCTTATCCTTCCATTCTTGTGTTTTTGTAAAATCTAATGTGACTTCTTTTGTCATCACACCAAAGGTCTCCGAGTGCATCGCCTCCTGATAACGATGCCCTGCACTTATTAACGCTTTGGAAGGAATACATCCTACGTTTAAACATACCCCTCCAATATGCTCTTTCTCTATAATCGCAACTGTTTGTCCCAATTGAGCTGCCCGGATTGCTGCCACATAACCGCCAGGTCCTGCTCCAATAACAACAGTGTCAAGTTCAATCGCAAAATCACCTACAACCATTTCTTAATCACCCTTCCACTAGCAGTAATTCTGGATCTGCAATTAATTCTTTCAAGTCATTGATAGCTTGTTGTGCTGTTGCGCCGTCAATCACACGATGATCAAATGAGAAGGAAAGCTTCATAATAGGCGCTGCAACTAATTCTTTTTCTTCATTTACAACAGCTTGATATTCGATCCGTCCAATTCCTAGAATTGCTACTTCAGGATAATTAATAATAGGCGTAGACCAAACTCCATTCGTTGCGATACCCCCAACATTTGTAATTGTAGATGAGCCATTTCTCATATCTTGAGAACGTAATTCCCCATTCTGTGCTTTAGCGCCATATTCCGAGATTTCCTTTGCAATCGTTAGAATACTCTTCATATTTGCATCCTTAATATTGGGAACAAATAGTCCAGTATCCGTACTAGTTGCTATACCAATATTAAAATAATTTTTATAAACAATTTCATCTGTTGATTCGTCAATAGAAGAATTCAAGGCAGGATATTCTCGTAAAATAGCTACTAATGCTTTAACGATATATGGCATATACGTCAATTTGATTCCTTTTTTGGCCGCTCTTTCCTTGAACTTCTTACGATGGTCGATCAATTTAGAAACATCTACTCCATCAAAGACCGTTACATGTGGAGCTGTAGATTTACTCTTTACCATGGCTTTTGCAATAGCCTTACGAGTTGGCGACATTTTTTCTCTTCTTTCCAAGCCTTGTTGTGCAGAAATTGGAGCTTCTTTTACTTGGTTAGAAGCAGTTACATTAATTCGTTCGTTAACTTGCTCAATAATTTGAACAGTTTCATTTACTACAACTGTTGATTCGCGGGATATAAACATATCGATGTCTTGCTTTGTTACACGATTGTTTTTCCCTGTTGGGGTTACTGAACAAAGGTCTACTCCTTTTTCACGTGCATACCTGCGAATAGATGGAATTGCCAACAATCGGATATCAATATTTACTTTTCCAGAACGACTCCCTGTATCAACAGATTTTGCTTTCTTTTCATCTACAACCACTTTATTTTCATGAGCAGTCGACTGAGTTTTTGTAGCAGAGGGGTTTGCTTTATCCTTTCCTTTTGCTCCGTCTAATTCGATTTCTACGATGACATCTCCTACTTTTGCAACGGTTCCTTCTTCTACTAAAATATTTGTTATTGTTCCTGTTACAGGTGATGGCAATTCTACTACCATCTTGTCATTTTGTACTTCCATCAAGGCTTCATCTTCATCGATATGGTCTCCGACCTTAACCATCCATTTAACTATTTCACTCTCGGCAATTCCTTCCCCAATATCGGGTAATGTAAATTGAAACATGACTGTGAGGCTCCTTTCTTTATCAAAATTCTAGAAATTATACACTTCGTTAATTTTCGCTTCAATTGCGGAAGCATCTGGAAGCCAGATCTCTTCTGCCTGACCAAATGGGAATACAGTATCAGGTGCAGTCACTCGACTTACGGGCGCTTCAAGGTGCAAGAAAATCCTCTCAGCAATTTCAGACATCACACTTCCCATTATTCCTGCTTGGCGTTGTGCCTCTTGCACAGCAACAACACGTCCTGTCTTTTTGACAGAAACAATAATCGTTTCCATATCTACCGGTGCCACTGTTCTTAAATCAATCACTTCGACAGAGATATTTTCCTTTTCGAGATTCTCTGCAGCTTTTAGTGCCTCATGTACCATTGCACCATAAGTAATAACAGTTACATCTGTTCCTTCTTTAGTAATTGCCGCTTTATCAAGTGGGACGGTATATACTTCATCGGGAACTTCCGTACGGAATGAACGATAAAGCTTTAAATGCTCTAAAAAGATAACCGGGTCATTACTGCGAATAGAAGAAATTAATAAACCCTTTGCATCATAAGGATTACTTGGGATGACTACACGCAAGCCAGGTGATTGGGCTACTATTCCTTCAAGACTATCTGAGTGAAGCTCAGGTGTATGAACACCACCGCCAAAAGGTGCCCGAATGGTGACAGGAACGGAACGCGTGCCCCCCATTCTATAACGAATTCTGGACAATTGGCCCATGATTGCATCCATTGCTTCAAATGAAAAACCGAAAAATTGAATTTCAGGAACAGGACGATACCCTGCTAAAGCTAAACCTAGTGAAGCACCAACTATAACTGATTCTGCCAATGGGGTATCAAAAACACGTTCTTCTCCAAACTTCTCTAGAAGGCCTTCTGTTGCACGGAAAACACCACCGTTTAAGCCAATATCTTCACCGAAGATTAGTATTTCTTCATCTCGTTCCATCTCTTGACTAAGTGCTTCTGTAATGGCCTGTACCATTGTTTTTTGTGACATATTTTATGCTCTCTCCTTTTCTTCGTAAATCTTGATCTGCTCTTGAATGTTTTGAGGAGCTTCTTCGTACATGATCTTTAGGAATTCAGATATTTTTTGAGGTTCAGCATTGGCAACTTCAGCTAATGCATCTTTTATCTGTATTTTTGTCGCTTCTATCACTTCATTTTCCTTTTCATCAGACCACAAACCTTTTTCTGATAAGTAGTTTCGCATACGAATCAGGCAGTCCCTTTTTTCCCACTCAGCAACAAGCTCTTGTCCACGGTAACGCTTAGGATCATCTGACATTGTATGTGGTCCATATCTAAAGGTCATTGTTTCTATTAATACTGGACCATTACCAGCAATTGCGTATTTACGAGCTTCTTTAACTGCAGTATAAATGGCTAATGGATCCATGCCATCTACTTGAATTCCTGGGATTCCCGCTGCAATCGCCTTTTGTGCTAAAGTTTTAGCCTTGGTCTGTTTATATCTTGGTGTTGAAATACCAAATAGGTTATTTTGGACAATGAAGATCGCGGGTGCATTAAAGGCTCCGGCAAAGTTTATACCCTCATAGAAATCTCCTTGTGATGTACCACCATCACCAATATAGGTCATGACCACATTCTTCCTACCTCTTTTTTTAAATCCTAAAGCAACACCGGCAGCTTGCGTGTATTGTGCACCAATAATAACTTGTGCAGGCATAGCAGCAAAATCAGCAGGGAAGTTGTTTCCGTCCATATGCCCCTTGTACCATAAAAATGCTTGTTTCAATGGCATCCCATGTTGGATTAGTGGTGGTAAATCACGATAAGTTGGAAGTAAATAGTCTCCTTTTTCTAATGCATATTGGCTTGCCAATTGACTTGCTTCTTGTCCACCGGATGGAGCATAGTTCCCTAATTGTCCTTGACGATTTAAAAGGGTAACCCTCTTATCGTAGGTCCTTCCCCAAACAAGCCTCTCCATCAAATCTACTAACTCTTCATTAGAGAGATTAGGCATTAAATCCGTATTTACCACTTTACCCGTCTCGTCTAATACCTGATACATAGGAAAGTATTCATTAACGGAATTTAACAAGGAATCAAATTCAAACATGCGTTTTTTCGTCTTAATCATTTGAAACACAATCCTTTCCATCCCCTATAATCTTTTTATTCACTCAATTTAAAAAACAAAGTGTTTTGAAAGATTCATATCAAAAGTGATATTATGGGTTTATAGTGTGATTTTTACTATCTATATAGTGAAAAAGCCTTAAAGAAATAAATAATAACTACTATTCTTTTTAATTGGCTTTTTTTCACTTCAGCAATGCCCTAAGTGCCATCAGATGAAAGCGCTTCCTTACTTCAAAGTCTAGTACCTAACTAATTTAGAGTAAAATAGAATAATTCTATTCATTTATAAAAAAATTTTATTTTCTGCTAAACGTTCGATGTTTAAACTAATTTAGGAAACGAATTCATAAATAAGGAAAGGTCATTATTTTAAGATAACTAAGTACAGGCTATTGGTAGGAAAGACCTTTTTGAAGAAAAATACGTAGGATTCAATAATTAACAAGGAGAATAAGTGAATTTGCTTTCATGGGAATAATTTCCGTTTGTAGTTTTCAATTTATTTTAAATAATATATTTTTACTTCGATAGATTTAATTTATTTGACTTTTTAAAATTACATCATTTTTTAGATGTTAGTGGTAAGGAGAATGGAGAATGGATATTAGACAGTTACGTTATTTCATTGCAATTGCAAATGCTAAAAGTTATTCGATTGCAGCGAAAAGTTTGTTTGTAACTCAACCAACCTTAACCTGGACAATACAAAAGTTAGAGACAGATTTGAATACTAAACTCTTCTATCATTCTGAAAGAGTGATTGAACTAACAGAAAACGGAAAACTTCTATATGAATATGGAAAGAATATTGTGAAGGAAATAGATGATTTAACGAGAGTGATTCGAGGAAATGAAAATACAGTTAATGGAAAACTTAAAGTTGGCTTAACCGTACTCTTTTCAATCCTATACATGCAATCTATTGCCGAATTTATTTCTTCTCATTCCAATATTGAAATTACATTAATTCAAAAAGGATCAAAACGGATCCAGGAAATGGTTTCATCTGGAGAATTGGATTTGGGATTGGTTTCATTTCCTATATATTACGATAACTTAGAAGTTGAACCATTCATCACACCACTACCACCATACAATGTGTCTGTCGTTGTAAGCAAAGATAACCCACTTGCTTCACGAAAATCACTAAAGATAAAAGACTTAAAAGAGGAAGCATTCAGTGTTTTGTCTACTGATTTTATTTTGGGAAATTTAATTTTTGATCGATGCAATGAAGTTGGATTTGAACCACATGTTATATTTTCAAATGAAAACTGGGAAGTTCTGTTAGAAAATGTGGCTATCACAAATAGCATTACATTATTACCAACTGAATTTTCAAATACTGCAGCACGTAAAGACGTTAAATGGATCCAACTTGAAGATAAAATAAACCAAATTGATATTGGCCTTGTAAAACGGAAAAAGGAAAAATTATCGCAACCAAATTTACTGTTCTGCCAAGCCATTAAACAAAGGAACGGGCTTAGCAAGAAATAAAAATTGAAGAAACTCTTAAAAATCAAAGAGATTGATTTTTCATAATCACTATTTTACATATAATCGCATCAAATCTAACTATTTCCATTGGTTCTATTGGTTGTTAAGACTACATCTTAATAAGAAAATCACA
This sequence comes from Neobacillus sp. PS3-40, assembly GCF_030915485.1. Taxonomy (GTDB): domain Bacteria; phylum Bacillota; class Bacilli; order Bacillales; family Cytobacillaceae; genus JAUZPL01. The sequence continues at coordinate 389,235 of NZ_CP133266.1, forward strand.
ATAAAAAAAAATAGTCATATCACACTGATTTTACTAAACGAAAAAAATGCTCAGAGCTTTTATATTCTGAGCATTTTTTATTGGACTTCTCTAACTTAAGCAATCGTTTATGTAATAAATCTATAAGGCATTACAATCTAAATTTTCAATTGAGACATTTAGATCGTCTATGCCACCTTTAAAAGCCAACTCATTACATGTTCCATCTTTTTTTTGAATTTTTAAGTTAAAATTAACAACGATATCATCCATACGTTTTTGTTTTTCAAAAACATATTGATTCACTAAGTCCATTACGGTTGGAAGTAAATTCACATCTTTAATATACAGATTTGGTAACCAAAGTTCATAGGAGTGGAAATTTAGAACAGTTAGTTCACCCTCATTTTCAAGAATTTCTATTTTCGCATTTGATGGGTTATTCCCCAATGCAAATTTGTAAAATGTCTTGGTATCTGGTTTAAATGCTTTGGTTATCCCTTCAATCTTTCCAATATCAGGTACTAAAATAATATCTGCACCTTTAATTCTTACCTTTGTTTCATCAGAAAATAAGTCTAATTCCAACCATTTGTTTAAACTCTCAGCTGATTCATATATTTTTAACATAACTTCCCTCCGTATTTCCATTCCTATCTAGGATATTTCGCTAGCATTGTTACTAAACCTAGTCTCATTTAAAATTAACATATAAAAGGCACTTCCATCTACTTTGAAGTAAAAAATGCTGACTCATTGGGAACCTAAATATTTTTCCATTCTTAGTTTATTGATATTTGGTGGAAATTAATCTAATGAAATAAGAAGGAAAAGGTGAATTAGTGTGGAATAATGTTATGTGTAAAACGCTTGGAAAAGTAAGGTAATTAACAGTAATTGTTTGGATACTCTCATAGTTTGTATCGCAATGCAAAGTATCCTTCACAAATTAGTAGAAAATTAGATTTATTTTATTGTTTAAATAACCTCAGAGTTTGGTAATCTAGAACTAGAATAAATTATGTATAAGGATGAATTTGATGAGGGATTTAAATAGTCAGTTGGATTTTAGGTATTATCGTATAATAATTGCCTTAATCAATGTATTAATGGTATTAGGGTTACTTGATGGATTTATGCGTGGTATCCATTGGGAATATTTTGTTCATCTCCTATTAGTCTTAATCCTATCAATTTCATTATGGATTTATCCTAAAAAAGAGACCAACTTTATGAAGGTCATTATCGTAATAGAATCAATAGTATATTTATATAGCCTTTTTATTTTTTACCCAGATATTTCATCATCATTTATGTTGTTATGTTTGATTCCAGGAATTTCGATATTATTTTTCCTTCCCAGGCTGTTCTACTTTTCACTAATAATAAACATTCTTTTCATGACTATTATATTTAGCTATATTTCACTGGTTGATAAAGGTGAATCTTACTCCTATTTATATATGGACTTGCCAGGGAATGTCATTAATTTTTTAGCGAGCCAGGCGGTTTTGTATATTATTTTTTATTTATCACTTACAAGATTAAAGAACCAACAATTATACTATGAACAGGTTCAACAAGCAGAACGCTTAAAGACTACTGGACAATTAGCGGCCGCAGTTGCTCATGAAATTAGAAACCCAATTACAGTTGTTAAAGGTTTTCTCCAATTTTATCAAGAGGATCAGTCATTTAGTAAAAACAAACAAGAACATTTTGCGATGATGTTAGAAGAGTTACAAATTGCAGAAGCTGTTATTTCGGATTTCTTATCTGTTGCAAAGCCAAAAAATGAAATTGAATCGCATACAATTAATGTAAAAGATGCACTTCAGGTTGTTGCTGAATTAATTAATTCATATGCCTTACTAAATAATGTTACTTTGAAATTAGTTGTGGAAGAGAATTTTTATATTGCATGTAGTTTAATAGAATTTAAACAATTATTAATAAATTTGTTAAAAAATGCAATCGAAGCATCTCCATTTGGGGCCCCTTTAATTATCCAAGCAAAAGAACAGAATAATTACGTAAAAATAAATTTGATTGACTCTGGGAATGGAATGACTGAGGATGAACTTAAATCAATTGGAATGCCTTTTTATTCATTAAAAAGTAAAGGAACTGGCCTAGGTCTGATGATTTGTTTCAATATCGTACATAGGTATAATGGCAGCATCCAATTCCAAAGTGAAATAGGAAAGGGAACAAACGTTACCGTTAAATTTCCTTCTATAAAATATATCGAAAAATAATAAAAGGATAAAACCATGATGATTTTATCCTCTAAACATTTGGCTAAAGAGCATGTTGAACAAAATTTTCGGAAAATGTTTTTTCTTCTTCAATCTGCATTTCTTGCTGTTTTTCAATTTCTGCTCTTCTACTTTCTTCGAATATTGATAATCTCTCTGCACTACTATTTTTTTCATCAAGAGCTTTTATCAAGGTTGGAGCTAATACATGTGCATCTTTCATGGCACAGTTAATTCCGATTGCACCTGTTGGAGTCATCGTATGAGCAGCATCTCCTATGATCACCAACCCATCCTTTACCCATGTTTCACAATGAGAACTGTGTACGTTTAAACAAACGAAATTATTCCACGAATGAAGATGCTTTAAAGCAATCTCTTTTAATTCAGGAAGAGTCTCAATTAATGGTTCAAGAAATGAAAGAAAGGGCTCTTTTTTTAATGCCGCAAAGGAGCCATCTTTAATGTTCCAGCCAATTTGGATAAATCCTCCCGTTTGGGTGAACAATGCAAGCTGATGGCCATTCACTAGCAGCATTCTTGTGGTTGGCTCCCACCCAAATGGTGCGGGAATTTTCGTCCACAATACATCATATCCATGATTCATAATTTTCACTGGTAGATTTGCAAGCTTTCTTACAGTTGAAAAGCGCCCGTCAGCTCCTACAATGATAGAGCATTTTATGATAAATTCTTTTCCATCCTGATTTGCTCTAACACCCGTATAAAATCCTTTTTCATCTTGAACCAATTCTGTTACGGTTGTGTTCAAAAGGAGACGATAATTTTTATAGTGCTTTGATTCTTGAACAACTGTTTTTAGTAAATGTGACTGAGGAACATGAATTCCGACATGATCCTCATTTAGTGATGGTGTAATCGTTTTAACAAGTTGTTTTCCTGCAAAGAATTCCACCTTGCTCATTTTGAGAATTCCTTGCTCCTCAATCTTTTCAAACAATTTATGTTCTTTCAAAAGAAATTCTGTTTCAGCATTAATATGTTCCCCTCTAAATTCCCTGTTTTTTCCGGAAGAACGTTCAATGAGAACTGTAGATATACCCTTCTTAGCTAGTAAATAACCAAGGAATGCCCCTGCTGGCCCGCAACCAACAATGCAAACATCTGCTTGTACATTCATTCTGACCCACCCTTTAGCCTGGCTTATCTATTAGGATACACTTCTCAATTAAGAAATGGAATTATACTCACTCATTAGGCATGAATAGTGATTGGATTACTAAAATTTTTTTTAGATAAAGGCTGTTAAAGGTAATGTTGATATTTGATACCTGCCCGAATTCTTAATAGGCGAAAAAATTCCTCTTAATTAGTAAATTGGATTAAAAACAGCTTAGATAGACGGAGAGTTTCCGCCTATTGACTCAAAAACCGCGAAAATGAGGGGCTTTGCATTGAGTAACCGGAAAAACTCCGCTTATACAACCCGAAACGAGCTCTATTCTGCATTTAACCGAAAAATATCCGCTTATTTTATTTTCGTTGGTTTCTCGAATTACTCGAGTAAAGATTGCCGTTATTCCTACTTTAAAAATGGCTCTGTTAAACAATAAGGTCTTATAACGCCATCGAAATCCCTTATTTATATATCCCCTTTAGAACAACAGTTCATTACTATTAAATATCAACATAAATATTTAATAGTAATGAAAAACAACAATGAAGTTTAAAAGAGCTTAGATAAAAAAAGACCGATGGTGCTGGAAACACCGAGCGGTCAATAAATGATAGGGTACCACTTAACGGTCTACTAACCATCCCTTGAATTATGATAGGATCCGTTTTTCACCTTCGATTGCTTGAATCGGATTGATATCTTGAGTGAATTCTATCGTTCCAATATAGTTCCCGTTTTCATCCCGAACAGCAAAGTAACGAATAAAGACGTATCTATCTTTAAATTTGATCCAGAAGTCATCTGAGTCTTTCTTTCCTGATTTGAAGTCTGCCAACAGTTCTTCAACAACATGAACACTTCTTGGTGGATGGCAATTTTGGACAGTTCGACCAATTACGGCTTTTGTTCGTGCAAAGATTCTTTCTTTTCCGTGTGAGAAGTAACGAACAACATCATCCTGGTCAATAAATGTAATATCCACAGGCAAATGATTTAATAACAGCTCTAGCTGTTTTAGGGATAATATCCCTGTTTCCATTTTAATATATCCCTCAGAGATAGCTTTCTCATCTAAGGCTTTTCTTTCAGGCTTCCATTCTACTACTGGTGCGGTCAGGCAAAATCCGATTTCATCACTTTCATGAGCAATTTTAACCCATTCGTCTTCTGTAAAATTCATTAAGGCCATCGGAAAGAGAATGTTTTCTTCTCTGTAAATCATATCGCTTACTTCTGTAATGATATAATTAATAAGGCCAATAACGGACTGTTTGTCGCCATTATAGTTAGCTAATTTTTGTTTTGCATCTTTAATGTAATCTCGAATAAAGTCATCAATTTTCCACATATTATTAGTTGGCCCATTAATACCGTACCTTTCTAAATATGGGAAAATAAGATTCTCCTTACGGCTATAATGCTTATCAATATCTAGTAAAAGATTGCAATCTTCCATGAGTTTTAAAACAGTTTCACCTGTATCCTCTTTTTCAAACTGCTCCAAGTGGTACTGGATATTAGTATTGAGCAATTTTTCAATTTCTCTGTTTTCTAGCTTGAATGTGTGAACCGGATGCCCTGGTTCTTCTTCAGGACGCTCGGGACGTTGAATTTCTTCGATTGACCCTTTAAAAATTTCTGTGTGAGTAGAGTATAAGCGCTTCATTTCATCAAGTGGAATTCCTTCAACGTCGTGTTGTAGTTGGGAAATTTCCTCGACAGTAACTTTGCCAATCGTTTTATCAAAATAGGCTTTTATCTCGTCTATATTTTTTCCACTATGAAGATCTTTAAAGATTTGTTGTAAGATCGTATGTCGTTCAGATTTATTATCCGTTTGTTGTTCACGGTTATTAATGATTTCGCTCATAAGGATTCCCCTTCTTAATGAAATGCATAAGTATTTCTACGTATAAATGATTATTTTTCTCATTAATAAAAATAACATTTATTCATGATATAGTTTGTGATTAATATCATGGGTGAAAACTGGTTTTTCAAGTCATATACCATTTTCAAAAGTAAAATACTCACTTTATCCAAACCTTATTTAACCTGAAAACCTTTAAATCTTAAAAAAATAGGTAAATCTAAACCTAAAACATAAACAACTTCACTATTTCCCCCTCAATAGCTGCATGCACCGGTTAAATAAACTTGGATACGATAAAAATCCAAGCATGACACTTGTGACAGATGCGGTTGTTAAGATAAGAAAAGCAATGAGTAATTGGAATTGGACCGCTTGAATCGGGTCAGCTCCAGCAATAATTTGACCACTCATCATTCCAGGCAGTTGAACAAGGCCGATTGTTTTCTGGCTCTCGATTGTCGGGATCATACTCGCTTTTATTGAATTATTGAGTAGTGTATGAATTGCTTGTTTCGGGGTCCCACCAAGCGAAAGTATAAGTTCGATTTTGTCTTGATGCGTTTCAACCTCTGCCGTAAATCGGTTAAGGAACAGAATGGACAACACCATAGAGTTACCAATAACCATTCCACTGATCGAGATGATATATTGGGCTTCAGGTGGAGTGATGTTGAATCCGAGCAAAATACTTTGTGTTAGTATTTCTACAAAAGCTAGAGTTACCGCCACTTTCCATGTGATGCCTTTGATGGATTTCCCCTTTTTTCGTGCATTTTGCGTGGCAGCTATAATCATGAGCGTTACCATCAGTAAAATATAAATTATATTTTCTGAATCAAACACGAATTTCAGAATATATCCGATGGCAAGCAATTGAATAATCGAACGGACTGTTGCAATGATGGTATCCTTTTCCAGTCCTAAGTGCAACGTTTTCGATAAAATGAGCGGGATCAGAACGAAAATAAGTGTGATAGATAGAGCCACATAGCTCATTCTCCTTCCTCCCCTTTCACAAAACGTTTCACTTGCTCGTTTACAGGTGAATTTAGCAAATCGCTTTCTCCCGTTTCGATCACTTCTCCGCCCATCATTACCCATGTATAGTTTCCAATAGTTGACGCCTGATCCAAATTATGTGTAATCCAAATAATTGTTGTCCCATATTTCCGGTTTATTTTCATAATTAGCTCTTCTATTTCCTGAGTTGAAATTCGGTCAAGTGAAGCCGTGATTTCATCGAGCAATAAGATTTGGGGATGGTTCACGAGTGTCCGTGCTATTGATACTTTTTGGCGTTGTCCACCAGACAAATCCTTGGTTTTTCGATACAAAAATTCTTCATCTAAACCTACATCATTCAATAAATCCAATGCAACATCTTCGGATAATTGTTTTCCTTGTAGATGTAAGGGTAAGGACAGATTTTTAAATACATTACCATCGATCATCGGTGCACTTTGGAGAGCAATTCCAACAAGCCGACGCAATTCCACCGGTTCATAGCTGGTGATGATTTTGTCTTTGATAAAAATTTCTCCCGAATTAGGTGAAAGTAGACCATTACATAATTTGAGCAATGTCGTCTTCCCCGCTCCTGAGGGACCGACTAAAGTAGTAATTTTACCTTCAAAAAAAGAATCAGTAATATTTTTTAAAATTTGAGTTCCATCAACAGAATAATGAACATGATTGAACTGCACTGCTGATTTATGTATTGTTGTCATTCGTTTCACATCCTTATGAGGAAAAAGCAGCACACTATTAACGTGTTCTGCCTGTTCAATTAGGGTTTATTTTTCACTATTTTATTATTAGGTTGCTAAGCTTACAGCATTTATGGTTGTTCTATTTAGGGGAAAATCCCATCCAATATTTTATAGTAAAAGGATTCTATTGTCATTTATTTTCCTTTTTTTATTTATATAAAGGCTCTTTTCTTAAACTTTGTTGTTAGTTGAAACTAAATTAGATTGGGATTCCAGTTTACCGATGAAAACCGTAGGAAGTTTTTAAGAAAAGAGCACGATACTATTGTTATTTCGGGTTTTTAGACTAGGTACGAAACAATCTATGCGAAAACAGCCTATATAAAAGAAAAAGTTTGGACTTTCCCTAAGGGCGATGACAGAAGCGTAGTTGCCCTTATTCGCAACCAGAATTTATAGATATTAATTCTGCTTAACCAAGAAAAAGGTCTCCTCTACTATAAAGCAAAGGAAACCTTTTTTAGCTTAAAAAGTATTCATTCTTTTTTTTCTATTGTTTGCTTCACAATTTGATGACCAAAAACAGCGGTACCGGCAACCAACACACCTTGAATGAATGAGTTAACACTAAATCCCATCATTAGTCCCGCCAAAACGACCCCTAACACCAAGAGAATATACGGGATCAACCAATTTTTTATTTTAGGAGTATTCTTTACAATTTTACCTATAATCATCAGTACAGGAATTAAGATTAAAGCCTCATCCATAATATAGTTTGCCAGATTCATCGTTTCTCCCCCTTTTTATAGTGCCTTGTCGTCCTTATCATTTTAATTCGACAAAACTTCATAAATACATTCAATAGAATCCTATTTTTATCATATGATTCTTTCGGGAAGACAAGACTACAACATTTAATTTTCCTAGCCGCAAATTTAATTAGTGGAAATGAGGCAAGTAAATTGAAGATTTATAGAAATCCAACTGTAAATTACCTTGAATTTTTTGTTTCGCGGATATATTCCTTTTGATTAGAAGATAGAACCTCGCAGCATTCATCATTTTAACATACAACTTTTTACATTAATAATGCCCACCCGAGAATAGAAGCTATTCTCGGTGGGCACTTGTACTTTTCTTATTTATTCAATATCAATTCCACTTGATGGTCTTTTCCATCATCCAGCAATTCGATACATGGCCCTTCTTGGTTTCCATTGATTGATGGTGAAATTACTTTACCATCAACTTTCACAACAGATCCTTTTTCGGATTCACTGGTTCCATTACTAACATTAATCAAATAACGAGCCTTCCCAAATCGATAGGTCGCCGTAAATCCTGGCCAATCACTCGGAATACATGGATCAATATAGAGAAGATTTTCTCGGCGTCGCAACCCAAGAATCCATTCTATTCCCGCCTGATACATCCAACTGGAAGCTCCAGTATACCAAGTCCAGCCTGCTTTCCCTTCGTTTGGCTCGGCAGTGTACACGTCCGCTGCCATAACATAAGGCTCGCCAGTATATTTCCTTACTTCATTATCTGTTCGGGTATGTGTCAATGGATTTAGCATTGTAAACATCTCCAATGCCTTATCGCCCTGACCAAGTTTGCACCATGCCACAATGCTCCAAATGACACCATGCGTATATTGGGCTCCGTTCTCCCGGATTCCTGGTGGATAACCTTGGATATATCCTGGACTATGTTCCGTTTCATCAAACGGAGGTGTCAATAAGCGAATGACAGATAGATCTCTCTCCACCAATTCACGATCAAATGAATTCATTGCCTGAAGGGCACGATCCTTTGGAGCTGCGCCTGAAATAACAGACCATGATTGAGCAATGGCATCTATTCGGCATTCCTTATTTTGTATAGACCCAAGCCAATCTCCCTCATCATTGAAGGCACGGCGATACCATTGGCCATCCCAGCCATGATTATTAAGAGCATCAGCTAATTGACCATGTGATTTCTGAAAACCATCCTTTTTATCGGAGTCGCCTTTAAATTGGCAAAGTTCCATAAAACGTTTCAACACATCACAGATAAACCATCCAAGCCATACACTTTCGCCACGACCCTTGGCACCGACTAGGTTCATGCCGTCATTCCAATCTCCGACGCCCATAAGCGGTAGCCCATGCTCGCCAATTCTACTTAATGCCCGGTCAATTGCCCGTATGCAATGTTCATAAATTGACCCTTTCTCAGTAGAGGATTGCGTCGGTTCATAACGTTCAAGTTCACCATCATGAAGTGGTTCACTCTGAAGAAACGGTACTATCTCTTCTAAAATTGAGCGATCTCCTGTCTGTTCGATATAGCGTGAAACGACGTAAGGTAACCACAAGAGATCATCTGAGAACATCGTTCGAATACCGCGATCAGTTTCTTCATGCCACCAATGCTGAACATCACCTTCTTCATATTGATGTGTAGCATGTAGCAGGATTTGTTTTTTTGTATTTTCTGGCCAAGTATGCAGTAGTGCAAGAGAATCCTGCAGCTGGTCTCGGAAACCAAATGCCCCTCCTGCTTGATAAAAAGCTGATCTAGCCCACATACGACAAGCAAGTGATTGGTATAATAACCAGCTATTTAAAAGAATATCCATTTCTTTTGATGGAGTCGATACCTTAATTTGATCCAAATGAAGATCCCAGAAATCAAATATATCTTTCAGGGCTTGCTCACAAGTGGAAGGTTCACTATATTTCTGCGCTAAGTTTATAACTGCCTCATTTGATCCATCACATCCTAGCAGAATATAAACAACCTGCTCACTTTTAGGCATTAGGATGAATTTACGTTGAATCGCGCCACATGTTTCGTAATTCGCACCTACATGACCTGATAATCTTTCACGATTCATGGCAGCAGGATGTTCCAATGTACCATTTCGACCAATAAATTCATTTCGGTCTGCTGTCCATGATAATTCATCTTCTAAAACTTCTACATTTTCACTATTTACTTTCTCTGGATAAATTCCCAAGAAGGCTGTTGCCTCTCGGAAGGTCTCCTGATAGGTGTTACGGGCAGTCATGATTTTAGCTGATTCTATCCATTCTGTTGCAATATATGACGCATTTTGCTGACGTTTTACTCCTAAGACCCATTCAGCATAATAGGTTAAAGAAATTCGTCTTTCCTCCGTTGTTTTATTTTCTAATTTTAATTTAATAATCTTAATAGGATCCTTAAGCGGAACATAAACAAGCATTTCATGTTTGATTCCGTTTCTTTCATGGGCAAATTGTGAAAACCCACGTCCATGCGTAATTTTATAAGTGGATGGTGAATGGACAGCTGATGGTGTAGCACACCAAGCTTCTCCACTTGCCTCATCTCTTAAGTAAGCAACTTCTGTTGGCGGGTCAAGCACAGGATCATTAGACCAAGGGGTCAGTTTGCATTCACGGCTATTACGCCACCATGTGTAACCTGTACCCAGCTCAGAAATTAGGCAGCCGAAATTAGGATTTGCAAGGACATTTATCCAGGGAGCTGGCAAGTGATTTCCGTTTTTAATCAAGATTCGATACTCTTTACCGTCCGGAGAAAAGCCTCCCCAGCCGTTGAAATACAGCCAGTCTTTTGTATCCTCTGACTTAACCTGAATGGAGGAGAACTTTTTCCTTCCTGATGATGCTTCTGGATCAAGTTTTTCCGGTAATGCGTCTTGGTCTTTGAGCTCTGGAATTCGAATTTGGGCTTTTAAACTCGCCCCTCCTGCACGCAAGTTTATCCGTGAAACTGCCATCAACAATGCTTTGTCCTGTTCGGCCAATTGATTTCCAGCAATAACATATACTCCAGTCAATCCTGCACCAAAACGATCAACACCGGTTTCAGCAGTACGCTGTAGTGCCTCTTGTAAGTTTTGGTGATATCCTTCTTCAGATTCATTTAGAAGGATAAGGTCAAATAATAAACCAAGTCGACGTAAATATTCATGCCCCGTCAACAGTTTACTGATAAATGGCATTTGACTTTGGTTATCTATACGAACAAGCACAATCGGTCGATCTCCTGATACCCCATATGCCCAGAGGCTAGATTGGCCCAAAGTATTAGCCAAAATACTTTGTTCTCGTTCTTCCCGAAGTGGAGGGCTATATAATATTTGACCTGCTAAAAGTTGAAAACCTGTTGCTTCATGGTTTGTTAAATGTAAATTTCTAAGTTCGATTTGCCCACGGTTCCATGCAAGTTGAAAAACTCTTTCCACTATTTGATCTGGAACAAATCTACCAACAATTCTAATAGCTTCCTCACGCTTCTCACTAACAGAGGTAACTGCTATTAATTGGACCTGCTGCCCTGGATCAATACTGATGCGGCGCCTCATTACAAAAGCTGGATCAGCAACAGATCCTACCTTTCCACGTAGACGAGAACGGATTCCTTGTGGTTCAGATAATCGGTAGCCTCGACCAATAAAACTTGCTCTACTCGTTTCGAACTCCACTGATCCAAGTGTATTCCCAGCCACAATAAGTGAGTGTGCTGACCAAAGCGTGTGATCCTTTTCTTCCCGTGGCCTTCGTCCTGCCACAAGGCAACCCGATTCAGGATCAAACGAAGTTCGAATAAAAAGTTTACTGAAAGCTGTATGGGCTTCATCTGCAATTGGATTAGCAAGTGCCAATTCAACAAACGTAGTAACCTCTAGAACTTTAGTTTCTTCACTCGTATTTGTCAGCGTAATCCGCCTGACTTCTGCATTCCATTCAGTTGAAACACAGATTTCCATGCTTGTTTTTACCTCATCGTCCTCACGCATAAAACATGCTCGGTCTAACCCAAATTGAACACGTTGCGCGGAAGATACCACCTGGCATGGCTGATAGGACGTGGACCACACTTTATCTTTTTTGATATCTCTGATATAGATGTAGCTCCCCCATGGATCCATTACGGGATCTTCTCTCCACCTTGAAATAGATATTCCTTTATAGGAGGTAAACCCACTTCCCGTGTTTGTCACTACTGTTGTAAACGACCCGTTGGAAAGCACACAAACCTCGGGAACTTTTGTGTCAGGAGAAATAAATTCTCTTAATTCCGATGAATCCTGTACGATATTTGAAATTGGTTGATGGATTCGATTCATTGCCGGGTGTTTAATCAACTTTGGTTTTTTCGGAATTCGCTCTTGAAGGAGCAATTCTGCAGAACGAATCTGCTTATTTTGATGGAAACGTCCGTACATCGTTTTTGGAAGTAGCATGTTTGCAAGTGTTAGTAGGCTCATTCCTTGATGGTGCGCCATAAAGCTGCAAATAACCATATGTTGCTTATCCTTTGGAAGCCTTGTCTGAGTGAAATCAATGGCCTCGTAAAAACCATACTTACCCCGCCCATTTAACTTTTCCATTTTTTTCAATGAAGAAAGTGATTCACTTTTTGCAAAAGGCAATGCAAGAATGGTTGCATACGGGGCAACTACTAAATCCTGCTCGAGCCCACGTTTAAAGCCAAGACCAGGAACACCAAATGCCCGATACTGATAATTCATCTGAAAATCAAAAGCATAAAAACCGGATTCAGATATTCCAAAAGGTATTTTCCTTTGTCTTGCATACTCTATTTGCCGGCTAACAACTGCTTTATACGTACTCTCCCACAATGTATTTCTATACGTATTCATAAATAAACTTGGCATTAAAAATTCAAACATTGTACCTGACCACGACAGCAATACTGAAGAATTTCCTGCTTTGGTCATGGTCCTTCCAAGTGCAAGCCAGTGTGAAACAGACACTTGACCAAGTGCTATTGCAATAAAACTTGCCTGCCTTGCTTCAGATGCCATTAGATCATACAAAACCTCATCTCGTTGTTGTCTGTCAGCATTGTAACCTAGGGAAAATAGCCTTGCCTTATGATCATACAACGGCCTGAAATTGGTTTCTTGAATCAATTTTTCACATCGATCCATTAGATCCCTAACTCGGGATCCACCCTTTCCCCTAGCATTCATTCGAAGAATTTTTCCAGAAGTAATAGGTGTTAACTCTTCTGAAAATGCACTAGTAAGTGATCTTTCTTGCTGCGTAGTGTCAACCCATTTTTCCCTTTTTTCATACGACTCAAGATAGTCCGCTAACCCTTCTTTCACAGTAATAAGGCAACCAACAAAGTTTCCTGAATCCACAGTGGATACGTACATAGGTGTTAATGGTTTTAAAGTCACCGTGTCGTACCAGTTATAGAGATGCCCTTCCCACTTCTCCATTCGCTCAATAGTGCTTAATGTACGGTCTAATCGTTCAATCAATCCATTGGTATTTATAAATTCAAAATCCTTAGCAGCTAAAGCACAAGTAAGGTACAAACCAATATTAGTTGGTGATGTTCGATGTGCAATTCCATTCGGAGGTTGCATTTGAACATTATCTGGCGGTAGCCAATTATCCTGTTCTGTTACATAATCTTCATAAAAAGACCAAATCTGTTTTGATAAGTTCCATAATTCCTTTGTTTCTTCGTTGGAAAATGAAGTTCTTTCTATATAAGATGGTTGATCTAGCCACTGAATTATAAATGGAGCACTTGCCCACAAAGCACTAAGGAAAAACCCTGTGATCTGAAGACTCAAATTCCCACTTAAAAACGATGTAATTAGAAATAGAATGATTAGAGAATAACCTCTATACATGCCATATAACAATGGTGCATCATTACGATTACTCTTGCGATCGACCTCGGCTGCAGTGACCCATTCAAGGAGTCGCCTTTTAGAGAAAAGTAACCGATAAAGAGTTCGGCTAATCCCATCTAGCATCACAACTAGTTGAAAAGGAAAAGTGATTATGTTAACCATTACTTGTCCAGCCGTAAATATGATACCTCTAGTGTTTCTAAAGACCGTTTGAACAATTGCAAATTGACGGAATACGGGTAAAAACCACGTAGCAATAACAAGAGCGATCCAGCGAAATGGAGAGCCTGGTAGTGAAATGAAAGCAAGTAAAAGAATAATAAAAAGGATCGGAGAGAGGAGGCTACGTCTTAAGTTATCTATAATCTGCCAGCGAGTCAAAATAGATAAATCCACTGGTAGAATATCCCCTCTTCGATTATGTGCTTTAGGAAAAAGCCACATGAGTAATTGCCAATCTCCTCGAACCCAACGATGTTGCCTCATCTGATTGGCAAAATACCTTGCAGGATAATCATCAACTAATTCAATATCTGAAAGTAAACCTGCCCTTAAAAATCCTCCTTCAAGCAAATCATGGCTCAACACCCTGTTTTCTGGAATCCGTTCACATAGTACTTGGTAAAAGGCATCTAAATCAAATATTCCTTTTCCTGTAAAAATCGCTTCTCCAAATCCATCCTGATAGGGATCAGAAACAGCAAATGCATATGGATCAATCCCTGGATCAGCGGACCATAAGGTTGCCAACCGAGATCTCATTGCTGCTTCATGACTCATTCCGATCCTCGGTTGAAGCACCCCGTAACCTGAAATGACTCTTGTCTGGGTATCATTTAACCGTGGTCGATTATATGGTAAATGCATAGTTCCAATCATCCTACTTGCACTCTCAAGAGGGAGTATTGTATCAGCATCAAGGGTAATAATATAGCGAATTTGGCCAAAAGACGACTCATTCCTATTACCTTCTATAATAGTAAAACTCGTATCCTTCTTTCCTTTTAGAAGTTCTACAAGCTCAACCAGCTTACCCCGCTTTCTTTCCCATCCCATCCAAGTGCCTTCAGACGAGTTCCATTGCCGTCTTCGTTGAAATAAATAAAACGCGCTTTCGGGATATGTACGGTTTAATCGCTCGATCCCCTCTTTTGCAGCTTTAATAATCACGACATCATCATGATGTGTTTCTGTAGTAGCATCCGTAAAGTCACCTAATAGTGCAAAGTGAATATTGGGATCCCTATTCGCTAAATAGTGCAATTCAAGCCGATCTGTCAATTCGATCACATCTTCAATGGTAGACCAGATAACCGGAATCACAACCATTGTTTGTGCTTCAGCTGGAATTCCTTTTGAAAAATCATATCTAAGTAATGGGACGGGGCTTTTAACCCTTTCAATCAGCCAATGAGTTATCGTAACTGCCCATTCCATTGCAGGCATCACTAAAACAGCAACTATTATTACCCATTCAATCGCCGTTACCTTAACACTCTGACTAATCCAAAATGAAAAGCCAAGTAATGCAATAAAGAAAAAAACAACGAGTGTATTAAAATAAGTTCCAGTTGCACGCTGCATTAAACCTGTTTCGGGTAGAATTTTTGGTTTGCCACACATTTTCAGTGCTTGTCTCAACAAACTTATCCCATCAGGCTCTAGCAAATAATATGCAACAGAAGATTTCCACCCTATAGGTTCAATTTCTTTCTCAGCACATTCCTTTATGTACTCCTCTGTAAGCTCCACTGCTTTTGATGCAACAAGGTTTTCCGGTAAATTTAACCTACGCGCGAGATATTCCACTCTTTTTTGAATCGTAGTACGGCTCGAAAAGTCTAAAAGAGAATAAGAGCCAGACTTTTCTTTTTGCAATGTTTGCTCAACCATGCTAATTTGCACGAATGCCTCATGAAAGTCCCACCGTGAAAGTCTTCGCAAGCTTCCGATGAGGTTTCCTGTTGTTACTTGGTAAGCAGCTTGGGCTTGATGTTCATATGACACGATATGATCTAAACTTTCCGGGCCATTTTCCAATTTACAAATAAGCCATTCACCCACGGTAGTATCATAATCGGCCCGTTCACGAAGATGCTTAACCAAATGCACTATCATTGGTCCAGATAAAGGCATTTCTTGCCCTGCATCTTCTAGTGCCTGCTTTAGTTTTTCCGAAGTTAAATCCTTCGTTTCGATTCCAGAGAGAATCTTCTCCACTACCATACATACTTCACGACGTTCCCTAATGGTGTTCATTGTTTCAGACAAACGATGAATTAATGCAGTTCGCATGAACGTAGGAATTACCCACACTTCAGCCATTTTCAATACAGATACTTCTTGGTAGGACCGGACATATGAAATGAATGATTCCGGATCCAAATTCCCGTCTGTATGATTGATATAATCAGAACAAATTGCAAAAATCCTTGATTCATTTGTTGTACTCAAATGGGGTAGAGTACAAATTAATTTTTTTGATAACTCAAGTTTGATTACAACTGCTTGTTCTTCAAGAAATTCAGCATTATCTAAAAGCCACTCCTCTGCAGGTTGCGAACAAGATGATCTTTTCTCTCTTAGTTCGTTTACAAATGTGCGCAAATTCTCAATATCAGAATCATTAAACCGCCAAAAGTGTTTGGATGGTTTAGGGCTAATGCCCGGATCATGATTTAATGCTGAATTGTGCGCCTCTTCACGAAGATATTCTTTGTTTATAGTCATGTTGGATTCTCCCAAAAGTAGCATTCGACAGCAATATGCTTATTCTGTTAAAATCTTCCCATTTCTATTCAGAAATAATCCTTTAAAAAAGAAAGATGGAGCTTTATAAAATGGTTCTATTTCAAATCACAAACATTAAAAATTAACATTAAAAGGCTGTCAAATTGGATATTTGCTTGAATTTGTAAGGTGTGTGTCACTGCAGTGATACACACCTTAGCCCAACATTTAACTAATTACATAGAGATTGTGAGTATTTTCACTTAATCTATTGAAATAATCTTAATTAAAGACATAAAAAGTTAATAAAATATCTTTATAATTTAAAGAATACTTTTCTAATATAAAAGCAAGATAAAAAGGAGTTACTTGAATCTTAAGTTTTTTCAGTAATCAATACAGCTTACTCAAAAATTCTTAAGAGGGTGGCTTTTGGCTAATCATTTAGATAGACTTCGAAAGGAGAAGAAACATTGACAAAACAAAATAACAATCGCAATCAGTCTCAAGCTGGAGGAAGTAAAGCTGCAGATACAGAATTTGGAGCGGAGTTTTCACAAAGTAAAAAAGCAAGAAAAAAAGCAGCAAGAGAAAGAAAAAATAATAGCTAAAAATAAACATGTACATTTATTGAAGTAGTGCTTGTGATTGAAAATAAATGGTCGAGATGGCTCAGTTAGTATGACTGAGCTTCTTTTGTCTTCATTAACAAAAAGCACCGCGTTTTTTTTTGCGGTGCATTTGGTTTCACAAATCTCCATTTTTATGCAAATCTGATTTAAACAAAACCCTGTACAAGCTTTAATTTCACTACTACTACTACTCTTCCTCAGACATTAATTCATCAAATGCTGCAGAGACTTTATCAAATTCTTCATCACTTTCAATAGCAGAAAAGTCGCCATCATTGTCGACCTTTAAAAAGAAGATATCAATGTCCTCATCAGTTTCTTCTTGAAGGTCTGCAACGAAGCTGACAGCAACGTATTCTGTATCATCTATATCCATTGAGCCTAACACTTCAACTTCTTGGTCCTCATTTTCGTCATCACCAATTGTAAAGATTTCGCCTTCTTTAATTTTTCCCATATGTAATTCCCCTCTCATATTGTAAAAATTTCTTCAAAAAATCGAATTTCTACTCATTATCTTTCCAAAGACAGGAAAATTAATGCTAAAAATCCACTTTATTATATAGTAAATAAACATATTCTGTATATCAACAAGTGAAAACACACTAAATATCAACTATAATTAAATTATAACGTATTTGAGGAGAATCTACATGGATAACAAAGACTTACAGGAAAAAATTGTCCAAAACTATCAGGGCGAGGAGAAAATGATGATTCTCATATTTGCCCAATGGTGCATCAATCATGATCTTCTTCCAGAAGAATTATATTTGCACGCATATCCAGATCAAGCCTCTAATCCAGCTTTAAAGGAAGCAATTGAGTTAACAGTTTCCAAAGAAGAGGCTGGAGAAATTCCTGACCAAACACTTCTAGCCGTTTTATCATTATTTGGAAACGATGATCTAGCTTTTATAGTCACAGAGGAAATAAACAAAAGAAAATAATCTACTACTTCTAGACATTATTAGCCTTATTTACCCTTTATTATAAATATTTCCTCTATTATTGGAGGACTTTGTCGATAGATGAGGAATATAATTTAGAGGGAATTTAAATGAGGAGGGAAAAATAATGAAGAAGTATCTATCACTATTGTTTACTGGGCTAATCGTTTTATCAATGTATGTTACTCCGGGAACTACTGTAAAAGCAGCAGAAACAAATGTAGTAATTGCAGCAACGGGTGATTGTTCCTGTCATGATGTTACACCGATTTTGGGTGCTGAAAGAAATAAAATGGTCTCTGATCTATTAAAAAGTGAAGTGTTTAAGAATAAAAAAATGGAACTAAAGGAAAAAGGATACACTTGGAATGGAGCACATGGAATAGAAGTAATCAGAATTAATTCTAATGGGATGATCCTAATAGGTGTACCTTTCACAAAAGATCAACAAACAGTGATGGCCGCGTTTAGTAATGGGATTTTTCTTGGTCCCGAGAATATGTAGGCTCTTTTTTGCTCCAATTTTCTTGTGAAAAATTAGGCTGCACCCTCTTCTTTTTCAGAGGCTGCAGCCTTTTGTCCCGTTAACATGTAACTTCAATACTCTTAGAGAAATGACTTCAAGCAAGTCTTCAAAGCAGCTCGTCGTTTTCCAAATAAAAAGCTGAAGGGATGTTTATTCCTTCAGCTTTTACCATTAAAAATCAATTTAGTTTTTAGGAGCCTTTGCCCAATCAGCTGCAAATTTTTCAATGCCTTGAACTGTAAGAGGATGCTTCGAAATTTGTTCAATTACACTAAATGGGATTGTAGCAATATGTGCACCAGCCATTGCTACACGTGTTACGTGATCTGGGTGACGAACAGATGCAGCAATAATTTGTGCATCTAATTGATGAATACGGAATAATTCTGCAATTTTTGTTACTAATTGTACACCATCTTCAGAAATGTCGTCTAAACGGCCTAAGAATGGTGAAACATATGTAGCACCAGCACGAGCAGCTAAAAGCGCTTGGTTCACGGTAAAAATAAGTGTTACATTCGTTTTAACGCCCTTTTTCGAAAGATAACGAGTTGCTTCGAGACCATCCAAAGTCATCGGAAGTTTAATCGTAATATTTTTATCTCCACCATTAATTTTAATAAGTTCTTCTGCTTGTGCAATCATATCTTCAGCACTAACAGCATCTGGTGTTACTTCTGCAGATACAGATTCAACCTCAGGAACTGCTTGCAGAATTTCTGCGATACGATCTTCGAATTTTACACCTTCTTTAGCAACTAAAGATGGGTTTGTAGTAACACCGGACAAAACTCCAATTTTGTACGCTTTTTTAATATCCACAAGATTTGCAGTATCAATAAAAAATTTCATAATAAAAATTTCCTCCAGTATATATATTTTGTCTTAACATTCTTCCATATCGCGTCCACCTGACTTATTATAAACCAATTAATGTGAATTGCACATTTTTGTCTCCTCAAAATTCACTATTTAATATTTCTAAATATTCCATTTTGATTTGCGTCTACCCAAATTAATTCCCTAAAAAATGAGGCGAATATGAATGGAGCTCACTTAAATAATCCCCAAAAAAGCGCCAAACAATTTAAAAAATCCCACCCTTTAGCCTTTTTAAAAGGTAGGGTGGGATTTTTTTGGATTAGACACCTTTATTACCTAGGAGAAACTCCCTACTTCTGATTCAACTTTAACACTCCAACCGAATGGATCGGGCTTTGTTCCATTTTGAATACCCGTTAATGTATCATACAATTCTTGTGTAACCTCGCCCGTTTCTCCATCTTGAATAACAAACTTTTCGTTTTGCCAAAAGAATTCACCAATTGGCGAAATAACAGCAGCTGTCCCTGTTCCAAATGCTTCCTCTAATAACCCACTCTTAGCGGCCTGATAAATCTCATCAATTGAAATTTTCCGCTCGACAACAGGTACATTCCAGTGTTTTAAAAGTTCAATAATAGAACCTCTAGTTACTCCTTCTAAGATACTTCCATTTAAAGCAGGTGTTATGACTTCTCCGTTGATTTTAAAGAAGATATTCATACTCCCCACTTCTTCAATATACTTGTTTTCTTTTCCGTCTAACCATAAAACTTGAGAGAAACCAAGTTTGTCTGCTACTTCTTGTGCTTTTAAACTACTTGCATAGTTACCACCTGTTTTTGCAGTTCCTGTACCACCTACAACAGCACGTACATATTGTTGTTCGACTGCAATTTTAACAGGATTAATACCTTCCTTATAATAAGAACCGACTGGCGATAAAATGATCATAAATTGATAATGTTTAGCTGGGGCTACTCCTAAATATGGGTCTGTAGAAATGATAAATGGACGAATATAAAGGGATGTACCTTCTTTCGTAGGAATCCATTCCCGTTCAATTGTAAGCAATTGTTTTAAAGCAACCAACGCAAATTCCTCTTCAATATGTGGAATACATAAGCGCTCATTTGAACGGTTTAACCGTTCAAAATTTTTATCTGGACGGAATAATAATATTTGTTCATCATTTGTCAAATAAGCCTTAAGCCCCTCAAAAACAGATTGGCCGTAATGAAAAATCATCGCAGATGGTTCTAATGAGATTGGCTGATAAGGAGTAATTCGAGGATCATGCCATCCTTTACCTTCTGTATAATTCATCACAAACATATGATCTGTAAAAACTTTTCCAAATTCAAGCTGATCAACCGAAGGTTTTTGTTTCCGTGTCGTACTAAAGGTAATTTCAATCTGATTATCACGCATGTGCTCTTCTCCCTACCAAAATAAATGTATTTTTAGAAAATTGAAACATCTTAAAGTATAATTTACTCCTATTTTCCAAAAAACGAAAGGCTAAAAACAAATATTTTGAAATAATTTTTAATTCCTTCCATTTTTCAGTTCATTATTTAGCAAATTTATTACCTTTCTCCCCTCGATTCACACTCTTTTACCTACTGTCAAAATAGTAATTCAATAAATCGAACTATAAATTGAATACCAAAACACAATAAGGTAATTCCCGCAAATAGAGTGATCCCTCTCATGATTTTCTCATTTATGATTCTTTTTGAGAAATGTACGGTTAATACTAAATTTAGATTCCATAGAAATAATCCAAGGATAATCCCTAAACTGCAAAACATCGAATATATAATCGAATGTGTAGACGTTACTACTTGAAGGGATGTCCCATATACACCAAACCAAAAAACGAGACTAATAGGGTTTGCAAGTGAGATGGTAAACCCAGCGAGAAAAGCATTCTGTGATTTCCTACGAGCGAATTCGAGATTACTGAATTCACTATTTAATGCTGCAAATATACTTGTAATCCCAAGATAGCTAAGCATAACAATCCCAATGGAATACATGAGATACAAGATCACAGTACTTTGCATAAAGTCACGAAAACCAAAAAGTATTGATATTAGCAAAATCATATCGCCCGACATACCACCAAGTCCTACTAACCATGAGGATAAAAGACCTTCCGTTAATCCCCGTTTAAAAACTTCTATATTCATTGGACCAATAGGTGCTGCCAGACTCAAGCCTAATACAATAAAATGAATAATTGCTACGAGATCCTCCATCTTCCACACTCCTACACGCTTGTCCTACCCTAATATATGCATGGAGTCGATGGGAAGATTCGTAACCCTGTAAAACTAGGTTATTTTCAGGTTCAGCGACTAATGTACAAACACTTCTTCATATATTTTTACCTAAGGAACTACAAATAATCAACAATCAAAAGAGGTGCTTGTATGAAGTGTAAAGGTAAACTTATTGCCATCACTTGGATCCTTCTCTTTTCCTATCTTTTAGTCGGTTGTGTTCAGCCTTCCTCGAAAGGAAAAATCTCATCAACGATTGATGAGATCACCAAGAGAAAGAAACTAATCGTGGGGACATCTGCAGGTTATTACCCATTTCATATGAAAGATAAAAAAGGAAATTTTATTGGATATGATATTGATACGGCTAAGGCAATTGCCCAATCTTTACATGTTAAAATTGAATTTAAATACTTTAGCTTTGACGGTTTAATCCCAGCCCTCCAAGCAGGGCAAGTCGATATTATTATTGCAGGAATGACAATAAGAGGTGACAGAGCATTATCGGTAAGTTTTACGAATCCATACTTCTCAACAGGTCAAGTATTAATGGTCCCTAATGAGGATAAAGTTACCAAAGGATGGAAAGATCTTGATCAACCAGATAAGAAAATCGCCGTTCCTATTGGAACAACCGGGGCATTGCTTTCAAAACAATTATTTAAGAAAGCCACCGTTCTTGACTTTGATGAAATTACGACAGCTGCCATGGCTGTGATGCAAGGTAAAGCGGATGGACTAATGTACGATGAACCTGGAATTCGTAATTATGAACTAATGTATCCAGATAAAGTGCGTGGTATCTATACCTTAATTTCAAACGAACAATTGGGAATTGCCATTAAAAAAAATGATCTTGAATCCATTCAATGGTTAAACTCTTTTATAACCTCATATAAAGGCAGTCCAGCAGAATTAGCCTCCTATGATAAATGGTTTAAGTCGATTGATTGGATGGATCAACTAGACAAAGAACAGTAACAACGGGAGGGCTACCATGATGGAATATCAACAAAATTGGACGATCATTATGGATTACTGGCCCTTATTTTTGGATGGAATCGGAACAACCTTGCAAATTTCCGGTTTAGCCCTACTATTCAGTATTCCCATTGGATTGGTTCTGGGCTTATGTCGAATCTCAAAAAAAAGATCCATATCCATTTTAGCAGGAGCCTATATTGAAGTAATTCGCGGCATTCCCTTGCTTGTTTTATTATTATGGGTCTTTTTTGTGCTTGGTAAATACCTAAATCTTGGCCCATACTGGTCTGCTGTCTCTACCATGGCTGCTTTTTCTGGTGCATTTATTGCTGAAATTGTTCGAGCTGGAATTCAGTCCATTCCAAAGGAACAAATGGAGGCTGCTCGGTCTCTTGGAATGTCATACTTTCAAGCAATGCAATTTGTTATTTTACCTCAAGCATTAAGAAAAATGCTACCTCCACTTGCTTCCCAATATATTATTCTAATTAAAGATTCTTCCCTTGTATCAGTCATTTCAGTTGTTGACCTAACATTAGTAGCAAAAAATGTCGTTGCCACTTCATTCCGATCCATTGAAGTATGGACCTTCGTCGCCTTTCTTTATTTCTTGATATCATTTATCCTTTCAAGGATTGTTCGAATAATTGAAAAGAAATATTCTAAAATGGGTGATTAACTCCTGCCCATTTCAACTGCTTCAGCTAAATTAAAAAGAAGATGATAAATAATTTGATACGCCTCTCCAATAGACATTTCTTCATGAAACCCAGATACATAGTTTAAAGCGAAATTTAAATCCCACAAGCCATCATCATGGCTAAACACTAAATCAAATTTCGACCCTTCACCCTGTAAGTTTGTATTAAGAAATGATTTAAGTGTTGCATCGAATTTTTTTTGAAGTTTTAATCCCAACATGACGTCATATGTACCAAACACGTCATCGGCCTCCAAAGAAATAGATTCAACTCTTATTAAGTCAAACCATTTAGACTCAAGATAAATAAACTCATTCTTTTGTTTCTTCAAGTACTGAATTGGTTGATTTAAAAATAGTGCAACTTCATTTGCAAGTAAATTTTCGGTCTCTTTATCACAGCGTTCAATTACAGCGTCCGAAAATCGTAATGAAGGATCTTTCTCGGTAAAGGAAATAGTTCCAAATAGATCATCAAAAAGAAAAGAATTTTTTTCTATGTACTCACGCTCTTCTTTAAAAAGTTCAATCTTCTTTTCATCCCCATTTTGACTTGCTTGTTCTTTTACTTCTAAAATATATTGTTTCAAATTATCTTTTAACATTGAATTTTTCCTCCATTTTTTATAAGCAATTTATGTCTATTTACTTACCCAATTTAATTTTTCATATGTACCCAGCGAATTTCTATCTTCTGGATGGTTCTTGCACGTAAGATTTGACAACACGACTTGTCGTATATGTATAATGGTCTTCGTCAGTAAAATCCATCTAATTATTATATACTAAACCAATCAATTGTAACATGCCACTATCTATCATGGATAATTGTGTACCTAATTCCCTAAACTATCATTATATAAAGGGTGTATTCCAAGCGGATTTTTAAAATTCATTATGATTGTTCGTTAAGATTTATTGGACTAAATCACTTATTCATAGTGCTAGCCGTTTTTCCATTCTATTGAATAGTAAAAAAAGATACTAAGTAATATGACAACTGGAGGAACCTGTAATTGAATACTAAAAAAGCAATCCAGACAACACCGATTTTTGCCGTCATGCTTGCCGGTGCTGTTGTTGCATTCTTGAATCAAACTGTAATAAATGTAGCTTTACCTCAAATGATGAATTATTTTCATCTTTCCGCAGCAACAGTAAACTGGTTGAGCACCATCTTCTTATTGACAAACGGAATTGTCATCCCGATTACCGCCTTCTTAATGGAAAGATTTACAACAAGGCAACTTTTTCTATTCTCGATGGGGACTTTTACAATTGGTACATTCATTTGCGCTATTGCCCCCACCTTCGAAATGGTTTTGGTTGGTCGTGTTGTACAAGCAATAGGAGCTGGGATTCTGTTTCCATTAATTATTAATGTTATATTCACCATATTTCCATTTGAACGACGTGGATTTGCAATGGGGATTTTCGGTGTCGCAATGAACTTCGCACCGGCAGTTGGACCAACTTTATCAGGGTGGATCATTGAATCCTATTCATGGCGGTTATTGTTTTATATTATTGCACCAATTGCCTTGTTGGACTTTATTATTGCTATTTTTCTTGTTAAAAATGTGACTCAAACAAGCCGT
This sequence comes from Neobacillus sp. PS3-40, assembly GCF_030915485.1. Lineage (GTDB taxonomy): Bacteria > Bacillota > Bacilli > Bacillales > Cytobacillaceae > JAUZPL01. Next base: position 414,104 of record NZ_CP133266.1, read on the forward strand.
CCGAAGCTAGACGTCCTTGGTGTAATCCTATCAACTTTAGGCTTTGGAGGGATACTTTACGGATTTTCAACTGGTGGGACAAAGGGATGGACAAATCCAGAAGTGCTCACATTGTTTATCGTTGGTGGCGTATGCTTACTTTTATTTGTTTGGCGTCAATTGACTGTCAAGTATCCTATTCTTGAGTTTCGGATTTTTCGGTTCAAAATGTTTACGTTGACAACCATTATCAATGTCATCGTTACAATGGCCATGTTCTCAGGAATGATCCTGATGCCGCTCTACATGCAAAATGTACGAGGCTTTTCACCTCTTGAAGCCGGATTCATGCTTTTGCCTGGTGGAATTGTTATGGGAATTATGTCACCCATAACTGGAAAGCTTTTTGATAAATATGGAGCTAAATGGTTAGCAATTATAGGTCTGGCTATTACGATTGTAACAACATATGCCCTTGCTAATCTTCATATTGACACAACATTTTCCTATGTAGTCTGGATTTACACAGCACGGATGTTCGGAATGTCGATCCTTATGATGCCAATCTTTACTGCTGGCCTCAACGATTTAAGTCAAAATTTAAATAAGTATGGAACAGCTATGATCAATACTTTAAGGATGGTTGCGGGCGCGATTGGAATGGCATTCTTTGTTTCGATCATGACAAATAAAGGTACACAACATATAAAAAATATTATGAGCCATAATCACATTCTACCAACAGATAAAGTTCACACAGCTATTGCCATTAATCAGGGTACGGTTATGGGGATTAATGACGCATTCATGCTTGCAACATATATGTCAATTGCTGCCTTCATTTTGTCTTTCTTTATCCGCAGGAACTTACCAAAAAAAGAAACAGCGGAAGCTCCAAAAGCAGAATTTAAAAAAGATCTACAACCACAGTGAAAATTTTAAAACCTAAAAGCTAGTGAGATATTTCGTAAGTATTTATGTATTTTCTGACGTGATTTTGCATATTTTAATAATGACCCATCCGGACACTTCGCTTGTTGCGGGACACTTAACCAGGTTCGGATCGGAAGGGTTAGTGCCTGATGTAAAAGTCAGGCACTTTTTGTTTTTTATCATCGCAAAAGCAAATTAGTTTGTCTAATTTCTAATGGATTTTTCCGAGCCGCTCCTTTGCCAAAATGTACATTGCATTTCCCCATCCCAATGGAGTATTTGCGTTATGATTGGTACTTTTGGCAAAGTACAATTCCGGCAGACTTCCATCCTTAAGCATTACGCTTTCAGTTTTTTTTATGTATTCATTTGCTTTATCGATGTTCCCCAATTCTAAATGACAAAGGGCTAGCCATGGAAATCCAAATGTCCATTCAGCTTCGGTATCATAATAGTAGGAGAGAGAATGATGCCTACCTTCGTGCTCAAGTGTGGAATAATAGGAGTCGCCTTTGTAACGGATTACTCCCCTATCTCGGCATAAATTCGTTTCAATTTGATCGATAACCACTTTTGCATCCTCTCCAACCAGGATTTGATACGGGTAAATCAAACTCATCTGTGCCAAATCAATAGGACGGTTACTACTTTCACGTGGAAATTGAGTAGTCAATGTTTGATACCCACTTAAAATTAATTCACTAGGAACAAATACGATATTTCTTACTGCTTGAAGTCCAGCTACACATGCTCCAACAGAGCTGGAATGGACTTCTTTCCATTCCTCCCACATGCCGTTATCTGCATCCTCCCAGTAGTGAATACATTGTAAATACCAGACCAGTTTTTGAATGATTTCATGGTCTTTTAAATCTCTTATGATTCTCTTTCCACTGCTTTCTCCCATTCCAATTCCCCAGAGAATTGCTCCAATGGCATCATGTTGGGCATGTCCCCATGGCATTTCCAGTTCTTTTACTTCGTGGGCAGAATATCGCGAATGAATGTATTCCCACTGTTGAATCGGCCTTTGACGTGTATGTATATCAATTTTCCATTCATATTCCTTAAAAAGATCCAAAATTCGATGATACGTTTTTTCAAAATTTCCGTCGACCTTATCTAAAAATGGTAATGACATATAAAAGGAATCCCTTAACCAAACATAGTGGTAGTCATTTGATAAAGAAGCAAGATATAGACCGTTCGGCAACCGTAATTGGTCAAGAATCTGATAGCTGTTTGTTAATTTTTTATTCATTTACCACACCCACTTTTATCCTTCTTTCTTTCCACCTCCTTCATTTTTTATACAAAAACAAGGTTCAAAAACAAGGTACCAGTCAACACCTAATTATTGGATGTTGGCTGGCACCTTGTTTTCCTTCATTTGTAATTTTTCAAAATCCTCACTTTTTAATGGAACGCTGAAATAAAAGCCCTGTATGGCATCACAATGAGTTTGTTTAAGAAAATCTGCCTGTTCCTTCTTCTCAATTCCTTCGCAAACTACTTTTACATCTAGTGAGTTTGCCAATTCAATAATTGTTTTAATGATAGCTTCATCTTTCGACTTATTTGGAACATCCTGTATAAAGCTTTTATCAACTTTCAGTTCATCAATAGGTATATATCTAATATAACTTAAGGAGCTATAACCTGAGCCAAAGTCATCTAGTGATATTTTGACTCCAAGTTTTTTTAATTTTTCTAGTTTTTCAATATTTTCCCTTTTGTCTCCTAAAAATAAGCTCTCTGTAATTTCTAGCTTTAAATATTTTGGATCAAGTTCTGATTCTTTCAATGCATTTTGAACGGTTTCAATAAAATTGGGTTGTTTAAATTGTTGGATCGAAATATTCACTGATACACATATAGGTGGATACCCACACTTTTGCCATTCTTTATTCTGTTTACAAGCAGTATTTACTACCCATGCCCCAATCGGAATAATTAGATTCGTTTCTTCTGCGATTGGGATAAAATCTGCTGGAGACATTAAACCTTGTTCTTTTGAGTTCCACCGAATTAAAGCCTCCACTCCACAAATATTTCCTGTATGTAGATCAAACTGTGGTTGATAATGTAATGTAAATTCATTTCTTTCAATAGCATTTCTAAGTCCAAGTTCAATGGTTACTTTTTCGTTTGATAAATCATTCATTTCTGAGTAAAATCGATACCCATTTTTCCCTGTTTTTTTAATCGTGTACATTGAATGATCAGCATGTTGAAGAAGTATATCAATATTCTCGCCATCAACAGGATAGCAACTTACCCCGATACTCGATGTTATAAAAATTTCATTTCCTTCAATTAAAAATGGTTTGGAAAGAGCATCGATAATTTGACAACATACTTTTTCTGCTGTTTGGCTAGATGCATCAATCAACATAAACGTAAATTCATCTCCGCCAATTCTGGATAACACGTCTCGATTTCGTGAACAGGTTTTTAATCGTTCAGCAATCATTTTTAATAAAAGATCACCATTGTGATGCCCATACATATCATTAACAAGTTTAAAATTATCTAAATCTATGAATAATATTGCACCAGATTGATTACAGGTTTTTGCTATCGCTAACTCATTTCTGGCCATTGTAAAAAAACCACGCCGATTCCAAAGATTGGTCAGTTCATCATTCAACGAAATCATTTCAAGTTGACCTTGTTTTTCTTTCAATTTTTCTACTAAATAACCTGTACCAATTGCTGACCAGAAACTAAGAATAGTGGAAAATAATACAGTATAGTAGTTTTCATCATCATAAACTTCATAAAAGGATTGTTTTAATTCCCAGATGCCATGGATAAAAAGACCCAAAAATGCAGAAAAAATACCTCCTTTTATCCCCTGATAATAAGAAAAGATATATGAGGGAATAAAATAGATAAACCATATCGATTCATACTCCCCATTTGATTTGTCTACGAAAATGGGGATGAAATATAATAGTAAACATAATACCCACTGTTTTAATGGCATCAATTGAATAAATGCTTGGCTTTTCTTATAAATACTCACTTAAATCCACTACTTTCAAGAAAATTTCCTCTACTCTAGAAATCACGTACATCCGAATAGAAAATCCTGATTACAAAATATAATTCTATTATCATGTTGGAAACAGGGACTCTTTGTAACATTTTACATCAAAACCAGTTATTAGTTAAAGGCGATCCTGTGAACAAAATACCAAATTATTTACAACGTTTTTTTACCTGATAATATTTCCAATTGAAAGTTAAAGAGGGAAGAAAAATAGGATTAATGGGGATTATTTAAAATGGGGGATTTTCTTTAATTATGAATAAAGTCGATTCGTTGGAACAATAAGCATTATTTGATTGAATTCAACTTATGCTTTACATCAGATTTTTCATACAAAAAAACAACATAAGGCACCCTACATGAACAAATCCATCACTTTGTCCATAAAGGGTGCCTTATGACACCAAATTCTCAACTTTATTTTTCCAACATTAATTTTAATATTAGTTCGTCTGTTTGACGCGTCCCTTCATTGCCAAGCTTACAAAAGTTTTCTATACTCTTTTCCACATCATCATGAATAAATCCATCAGTGGATTTAATTTCTTGATTGTTTAGTGCTAACAATGCAGATTGAACCGCAACATTTGAACATGTAGAGACTTTCATTGCACAGCCGGCCTTTGCTCCATCGCAAATCATTCCTGAAACATTTCCAATTGTGTTTTGAATGGCAGCTTTAATTTGTTGTAGATTACCATCAAGTAAATAAACAATGGCTCCACCTGCACCCATTCCTGCAGCGGTTACACCGCATAATGCTGAAAGACGGCCAAATTTTGATTTAATATGAATCGTAATAAGATGGCTAAGTGCAACTGCTCGAATCATTTTCTCCTCTGAAACCTGAAGTTTCTCTGCAACCGCAACAACTGGAAGTGTAACAGCTATTCCTTGATTTCCACTCCCGGTATTCGCTACTACCGGCAGGGTTGAACCAGACATTCTAGCATCTGATCCAGCGGCGGCTAGAGACATCGCTGCTGTGGCTATATCATCTGATAGAATTCCTTTTTTTACATTTTCCTTGATCGTTTTCCCTACTTTTAGCCCATAATCTCCCACAAGGCCTTCATTTCCAATAATTCTATTTAGCTCAATACTCTTTTTTACCAGAGATAAAGAGCTCATATCGACTTCTTGAATCCATTCATAAATTTCATCAATTGTGAGTGAATTTGATTCCTCTTCTTCTAATTGAATGCCAATATTTTCGCATCCACCAAGGTACACAACCTTACCATCAACCTCAATTAAAGTAATATTACTATGATTATCAGAAATTTCCACTTTAGAAGTATGCAAATCTGTTTTTAAAGTCACTTCAATATAAAGTCTTTTCGGTGTATCGGCTTGGCCGGTTGCTACTTTACCTTCCTCAATAAGTTTTACCGCTGCCTGTTCATCTTCAAAATTAAGCCCATTTAATACTTCAAGTTGTTTATTTGGGTCTCCAGCTACTGCTCCAAGTGCAACTGCAAAATCGAGACCACAAGAAGTCATCCCAGGAATACCAACTGATTTAGCATTTTTTATTATATTTCCACTAGCTTTTAAACAAATTTCTTTAATTTTTCCCTTCGCATATTTTTTTGCAGTTGCTGCTGCCAATGCGATCGCAACAGGTTCCGTACAGCCCAGGGCAACCACTAATTCTTTTTCTATAATTGCTAATACTTTGTGCTTCTCCATTTTATGGATACACCTACTTTACAAGAATACCTTATTTTAGATATTACCATAGGAGTTTAGATGAGGGGGGACTTTCTTTCTTAGCTCACAGCTAGTGGTAGCAAATTTAACTGTAGATGTAAAAAAAAGAGTCTCATTGTTTAGTGTAAGTAGTTCCGATAACGGTGAGATAAACGTAAATAACTGTCCAAATCAAAACTGAATTAACACCCTAATTCGGACAATGACCATGATGATTGTCACGCTGTTATTTGGCAGCTTATTTACTATGTTATTTTGGATCCAATTAAGCTAAAAATAGTGTTATATCAATAAAAAATAGCATACCAATTTGTAAGTTAATTGATATGCTAATTCCTAGGCTATTTGAGATGTTTCTTCACAAAAACGGAACTACTTATGTTTAGTGAAAGCTCTTATAAAGATGCATTTGTTCGTTAACTCTGTTGATTTTGTATTTTATATGATTCCTTCGTCTAGATTTTGCCCTGTAAATTGACTATTGTAAAGATCGGCGTAAAATCCACCATTAGCAATCAAATCTATATGGTTGCCCATTTCAATAATTTTACCGTTGTTCATTACAAGTATAAGTTCGGCATCACGAATAGTGGATAGTCTATGTGCAATAACGAAACTAGTACGAGCTGCCATCAAATTGGACATGGCTTTTTGAATTAAAACTTCAGTTCTAGTATCAACGCTGCTTGTTGCTTCATCAAGAATCAAAATTGCAGGGTCTGCAAGGATTGCTCGTGCTATAGTGATCAACTGCTTCTGTCCCTGAGAAATATTGGTTGCCTCTTCATTTAGGACAGTGTCATATCCTTCAGGAAGTGTCCTGATAAAATGATCAGCATGAGCCGCTTTGGCTGCCCTAACGATTTCCTCCATCGTTGCTCCCTGCTTGGCGTATGCAATATTATCCTTAATGGTTCCATTAAATAGCCAAGTATCTTGTAGAACCATGCCAAACATCTTCCGAAGTTCATTGCGTTTAATATTTCTTATATCAACTTTGTCGATACTAATTTTACCCGCATTTATTTCATAGAATCGCATTAATAAATTAACAAGTGTGGTTTTCCCAGCTCCGGTAGGCCCTACAATGGCGATCGTATGTCCCGGCAATACATCCAGGTTCATATCTTCAATTAGCGGTACTTCTTCTTTGTATCGGAAATCCACATGTTCAAATCTTACTTCTCCTTTAGGGAATTCGATTACTTTTGCGTCTGGGCTATCTGGAATTTCTTCCTCCTCATCGAGTATTTCAAATACACGTTCGGCGCAAGCAACGGTTGACTGAATAACATTAGCAATTTGTGCTGTTTGAGCAATCGGCATCGTAAAGGAGCGTGAGTATTGAATAAAGGCCAAAATATCCCCTAAACCTAAGATATTCTTGGTAATCCATATACCACCCACTATACTAATTCCAACGTATCCTAAATTGCTAACGAAGTTCATAAGTGGAAACATCATGCCGGAAATAAATTGCGCTTTCCAACCCGCACTATATAGGTTTTTATTTATACCTTCAAAACGCTCAATTGAATTTTTTTCCTGCCCAAATGCCTTAACGATTTTATGGCCCGTATACATTTCTTCCACGTGCCCACTAAGATCCCCCAGTTCCTTTTGCTGGGATGCAAAGTATTTTTGAGACTTTTTAGCAATGAGGGCCGTTGAGACAACATACAAAGGCAGAGTCGCCAGCATGATTAAAGTAAGGATCGGACTGATTGTCAACATCATAATTATGTAGCCAATAATCGTAATCACCGACGTGATAATCTGGGTCAAACTTTGCTGCAAGGTATTGGCTACAGTATCCAAGTCATTCGTAACACGGCTTAATATATCGCCATGGGGATGACTATCAAAATACTTGAGCGGCAATCTCGCAAGTTTTTGATCAACCTCTCTGCGTAGATCTCGGACAGTCTTCTGTGATACCCCGGACATGACTAATCCCATAATTAAACTAAAGCAGGCACTTATTACATACATTCCCAAAAGAACTAATGCGATATTACCAATATAATGGAAATCATATTCTCCGTTCGTTTCTCTAATTGCTCTGAGAGTTCCATTAATTTGTTTCTTGGTTAATGAAACATTCTTCGCTCCAGATTGGTCTTTTGAAGGCATCTTTTTGTTTAAATCCAGCATTTTCTGGACAATATCTGCCTTTTGATCTGCGTTTTTCACCGTATTTAGCATAGGAAGTTTCATAAATTCTTGAATTACTTTGGCTGTTTCTGGATTAACTTTTGTTTGATCTTGTGGCAACGCCCCTTGAGCATTTGGTGATTTCTGCATCTGACTCATTTGCAGATTTATCTGATCAACTAATTTCTTTTGGGCATCACTCATTTTGTGCAGCATCATTTTCGCCATATAACCATCTTGTAATTTGTTCATGGCTTTACCCATGATTTTAGGTGCAGCAATAGTAAATGACGTGCTGGCAATGGCAAATACTAAAACGATAATTAAATTAATGGTATGTGGCTTTAGATATCTAATAAGTCTTTTAAGAGTTCCTCTAAAGTCCTTGGCTTTTTGAACCGGTGCACCAAAGTGCCCGCCTCCACCAAATCCTCCGCCTCCACTTTGCTTTCTATCTTTTACATTCCTTAGATTTTTATTTTGTTCGCTCATGCAATCTCCTCCTCAGAAAGTTGTGAGGAAACAATCTCCAAGTATACTTGACTAGTTTCTAAAAGCTCTTTATGAGTTCCTATACCGGCAATTTTACCTTCATTAAGTACGATAATCCGATCAGCATCCATAACAGTCCCTACCCTTTGGGCAACAATAATGACTGTTGCTTCTGCTATTTCATGCTTTAAAGCGGCTCGCAAACGGGCATCAGTTTTGAAATCAAGGGCTGAAAAACTGTCATCAAAAACATATACTTCTGGTTTTCTTACTAGTGCCCTGGCAATGGACAGCCGCTGCTTTTGTCCACCCGAAACGTTTGTACCTCCCTGAGCGATTTGGTATTCAAAGCCTCCGTCCATGCTCTCAATAAATTCAGTTGCTTGAGCGATTTTAGCCGCATGTTTAATTTCGTCTTCTGTAACCTCTTCTTTACCGAACCTAATATTTTCGGTAATTGTTCCTGAAAATAGGATGGCTTTTTGCGGTACGAACCCAATTTTAGCACGGAGGGTCTCCTGGGACATTTCCCTAACATCTACTCCGTCAATGAGAATACTGCCAGAGTCCACATCGTAGAACCGTGGAATCAAGTTAATTAGAGTGGACTTGCCTGCACCTGTACTCCCGATAATAGCGGTTACTTCTCCAGGTTTTGCAGAAAATGAAATATCATATAAAGCAGGTTGTTCAGCGCCATGGTAAGTGAATGTGACATCTTTAAATTCAACAAAGCCTTTCTGTGTGAAAGTGCCTTCAACCTTCGCTCTATCGGTTATCCCAGGGAGAGTTTCCAAAACTTCATTTATCCTAACTGCTGCTGCTTGGGCACGAGGAACCATGATAAACATAAAGGAAAGCATCAGCATGGAGAACATGATTTGCATGGCATATTGGGAAAATGCTGCCAACGCGCCTAGGTCCATATTGCCTTTACTAATAAAGATTCCACCAAACCATAAAACGGCTAACGAAGTAAAGTTCATGACTAGCATAATTGCCGGCATCATGTAAGCCATGATTTTATTAACTTTTATATAATTGTCTGTAAGGTCAACATTCGCATGTTCAAAACGTTTTTCTTCGTGGGCAACCATGTTAAATGCTCTGATTACACGAATCCCAACAAGCTTTTCTCGTAAAACAAGATTTATTCTATCAACTTTTCCTTGTATTCTTTTAAAAATTGGAAACATACGAGATGCAATTAAAGCAATCACACCAGCCAAAACAGGTATAGCGATTGCTAATACCCACGTAAGCTCCTTGTCTTCGCGCAAAGCCATGATAATACCTCCAATCGCCATCATGGGAGCACTGATCATCATGCGCAAGATCATAATTAAAACCATTTGAACTTGGTTAATATCGTTAGTTGTCCTGGTTATAAGTGTTGCTGTACCAAATTTATCAATTTCATGTAACGAATAGCTTTCAACTCTTTCAAAAACCTTGCTGCGCAGGATTGTCCCGAGACCTACAGAGGCTTTTGAGGATAAGAAGCTGGCAATAATTGCACAAACTGCTCCCCCTCCTGCAATCAAGAGCATCAAACCGCCAATTCGCATAATTTTCCCAGAATCACCTTGCATCACACCTTTGTTGATAATATCAGACATCAGGGTTGGTAGATAAAGATCACTTAATGTCTGCAAAAATACGAAGACCAGCACAGCGATAATCATTAATGTAAACGGTTTTAAAAACCTAAACAACCTTAACATACTTAGACGCTCCTTTTATTTTTTTTTATAGATTAAAAAATACTCCATCATTTTTCTAATTACGATATCCATGACTTACTAAAAAATCCTAACTTGGTTCAGTTCCCCCTTTGCGTTGTTAAACCATCCACAATAATAAAATGTCTAGAGCGATCACGATTCAGGTATTTAATAGATTGTACATTGTTAATTCTACTTTTTTTTGGGATATTTTGCACTTTTAGTTCTTACAATCTCATGATAAATTCAAGGGATGGAAATTTTTAAAATAGGCCCCTCAGATCCAAATTAAATGAGCTATTTTACAAAAATAATTACTTTTAAACAAAGTTTTTAACACTATCCTTACTATGATAAATTAAAAGGATGAACCCGCATAGTGCAGAAATTCATCCTTTTAACATGAGAATCTTCATATTATACTTGTCAGTTTTTTAGCAATTGAATGGATTTTAATTCCTAGGAAGCTTTAGATAACACTTATAGGATGTTCAATATCCACTTCACGTAATGGACTGGCTTACCAAATGATTCAACATTTAAAAGTGGATGTCCCAAAATCCTAGTGTTTTGGGACATTCCACCTTCTTTACTGGGCTTAGATATTTGTGAACTGCCTATTACTGCCCATTTTTTCTCCGAACCGTTATTGTTTCTCCTGCAATCCCCCAATTATCAGTATCTACTTCATCAATAACCACAACCGTTGTATTAGGGTTTTTACCTAGCACATCCACTAGTAATTGTGTTGCTCCTTTAATAAGTAATGCTTTTTTTTCTGGAGTTACATTTTCATTTGTAATTTTGATATTTACATATGGCACAATAATACCCCATTTCATTTTTTATGATTTTTGTAATTTAGTATTGTTTACTGAAGTTAGGATTCTTTTCAAATTGAATTCCTTTTAACAGCAAGCATGCGCCAACTAATACTACACATGCGGCTCCTAGCAAAGCAGAATTATAATTATGAGTGAATGATGATAAAATTCCAGCAATTGTTGGTCCGATCATTTGCCCAACAGCATAAACAGCTGTCAGATAGCCAATAATCCGACTGCTATTAGATGGGCTCATTTGCCGTGCTAAAGTTGTAGCAATTGTAGTGATCCCCATAAATGTAGCTCCAAATAATAATGCACTTATTACTAGACCAGTTTGGGCCATCAAAATGACAGGCATCGCAATGCCTAAGGATTGTAAAATCATTGCAAATACTAAAGTTTTAACGAAGCCCCATTTTTTAGCTAGTGAAGACCAGATTATACAAGATGGAACCGCTGCCAATCCTACAATCATCCAAACAAAGATAGCATCACCACTAAAGCTTGGGGTCTTTTGAGCAATCGATACGATAAACGTACCCGTGACGATGTACCCTAATCCCTCCAATCCATAGGCAATAATCAGCCAAGGGAGCCATTTTAATGGAGGCACCTGTGTTGAAATTTCTTGTTTAATCATCCGATCAGGAATGTGGGGAGTATCTTTTAGCCAGATCCATACAAAGAAAGTAAAGATTACACTTAAGATAGCCAATCCTACCCATGAGCCTTCCCACTTAAATGAACGATTTAAAATTGGAATGATCAGCCCAGTTAAAAAGATTCCAATCCCTACTCCTCCATAGAAAATGCCTGACCAATTTGTCTTGTCTCTGGCAGATAATAAATCTAACACGATGCTAGAGGCTAAGACGAACACGTAAGCACTTGCAAAGCCAGACAGAAAGCGAAGCCCATACCAAAGTATATCAGAATGAGTTAGACCCATGCATGCAGTGGTTATTATGCTGATAATCAAACTTAACCTCAAAAAAATCGTTCTGTGCTTCTTCAAAGGAATGACCCCTGTTAATATTGCTCCTATCAAATATCCTGCGTAATTACTTGTGGCAAGGTAACCAGCAACTGCATTTGAAAACGAAAGATCATCTTGCATAAGGGGAAGAATTGGAGTATAGGCAAACCTTCCAATCCCCATCGCGATTATTAAAGACAATATGCCCCCTATTAAAAGTTTAGTCAAACCATCATCTCCTTTGAAAGACTACTACATATTGTAAATCAATATCAGAATGTTCATCCTTATACCCAATTACTCCAGGACCTAACTAAATAATACCTTCATTTAAATTAGATGACTCTAACTTCTGAAATTTTTTCATAAAATTATTTTGATTAATCGTGATATTTAATGAGACAAGCTGCCATTTTTTTTCATTTAATATTGTAATCCTATAAATAAGGAGGTGATAGTATGTCTATGTCCATGTCAAACAATGTTTCTATTCCAAGACCTCCTGATATTGTTACAGTCCTTTGGGTAAGAAATCCACTTCAGCCGAGATCCTTTCGAACAATTGTAGATGCATCAATCGTCGGCAGAGCTACTCCATGTACTCGCTTTTTAGGAAATGGAGACCGTTTTGTTGATGCAAGAGATTGTCTATTAAATAATGGATTTCAAATTATTTCTCGTCAGAGGTTTGGAGTGTTTGGAGTTACCGTTTTTGTAAGAATCTTTTAGGTGCACGTTTCGCGAATAAACCAGGATATCTTTTAGATACCCTGGTTTACATACCAATATACCACTACACTGACAAAAAACGAACCTAATTAACTACTGGTTACAAAGACTTAAAAATAGTATGTACACTAATTGGTTAACGAAAACTCACCGATTGGCGAGCCCCTAAGGGCGCTGACAAAGGCGTAGTTGCTCTTATGTACAAGCAGAATTTATGGATTCAAATTCTGCTTAGCGAAAAAAATAGAGAGCGGATGTCGCTCTCTATTTTACTAACCTCATAACTTTCTCTGGATCAAAACCTAAAACCCATTGCCCATTGATTTCTGTTTGTGGAACCCCTAATTGGCCTGTGGTAGCAACCAATTTATTAGCAGCTACTTGATCTAGCTGTACATTAACTTCTCTATAAGGTAACCCTTGTTCCTTTAAATAATTCTTCATCATAACACAATAAGGACACGAATTCGTCGTATAAACAGTAATTTGATTCATAAATATCCACACTCCTTTTCTATACCCATACAGGTATGATATTCAAACTTAAGGAAAATGATCAAGTCATAATAAAAATAATTTTTCAAGACACTCTAACTAAAAAATTACTCAACTTCGCCTTCCCATGACATCATTCCGCCATCCATATTTGTTACAATAAAACCATAACTATCTAAATATCTAGTTGCCTGTGAGCTTCTTCCACCTGATTGACAGACAATAATGTACTCTTTATTTTTATCAAGATCTTGCTTACGGAATTCAATCAACCCAAGTGGAATATTGATAGCTGTTGGGATTTTACCCATTGCTACTTCATTAGTTTCACGAACATCAATAATATTTAATTGCACACCTTTTTCTAATTTTTGTTGTACTTCTCCTGCTGTTATTGTTTTCATCATTCATTACCTCCTATCGCCAAGCGCTCATACCGCCTTTAACGTTTGTAATTTTAGTAAATCCTAGAGATTTTAACATTTTTGCTGCTTTGGTACTTCTCATACCACTTTGGCAAATGATAACTACTTCTTTTTCCATTGATAAAGAAGAGGCTTTAGTTGATAGTTGATCGAGTGGGATATTTTTAAACGTTTTTATGGACTTACTTTTGAACTCACCCGGTGTGCGAACATCAATATATTGTTTATCCTTGTTGCCTAGTTCATTTTTCAATTCTGTTGTCGTAATGTTTCGAACGCCCTTAACCGGACGAAGACGCCATACCAATAAACCAACCAAAGTAATCAACATAACTATATTTACTGCACTCATACTTTCCACCATCCTCGTATATTATAAAAACTTTATTGTCAATACTACTTTTTATTGCTCCTCACTAAATAATTAACAGCTTCCTTGATCAATTCCTCAGATCTTTCTTCATCGTTCATTTGGTCTAATAAACAGACTTTCAGGTTCTCCGTAACAATAACACCAATGGTATGATTAACAGCAGAACAGACTGCAGATAATTGGTTTATTACTTTGTCACAACCTTGGTTTTCATCCATCATTTTTAAAACTCCACGAATTTGACCTTCAATCCTTTTTAAACGATTTTTTGTTTGCTTGTTATATTCCACTGATTTTCACCACCATTATTTTTAATTACTTTAAAACCAATAACCTGAAATTTTTTTCGTAATAAAAAGCGAATTGCTAAATTTTTTTCTATAGCATCTGTTGCTATAATCAGCAGTTTCCTTTTAGGAATTTCTTTATAATATCGCTTTAAATAAGAATAAGGAATATTAAGGGATTCAGAAATTGGTTCATTAAAAGTGGATTGGTAATCCCTTAAATCCAAAACTACAACATCTTCTTCAATAGAATAACTAATAACTTCCGATACTCCAAAAACAGGAACATAACGTTTATATGCATAAATTCCTATTATTACTATCAAGATAAGAAACGGAAACATGTACTCACCCTTTCAATCAAAGCATTCTCGGCGTTTTAAAATAAATCAGCAATTTGGAAGATCTGCTCTCTTCAATTCAATTGAACAAACTCAATATTATACCTCTAGGGGTATAAAGTAAAGTAATTTCTTTTTGCAAAAACCTTTCATTGGGCATACTTTATATTGTCATCTTTTTTTATAAGACTCTTTTCATTAATTTTTTGCAATTAAATAATATCGGTCTTTGGATTTTTATGGTTTAACAATCAATCATTATGAAGATAATATTCTTTGGATGTAGAAAAAGGTTATGAAACCCCTGTTTAAAAGGCGCATTGGAATGATCTTGGCGAGTAAAACTTTAACAACGGAGGAATTTATATGACATTTGATTTTGTCGACGAGGTTGCTACTCAGGTTAAGATGGAAAATATTTGGGCAAACACTTGTGGCACATGGGAAAACTGTAATGAAACAACGATTCAATCCTTTTTATCTAGATGCGATGATTATAATATAGATCCACAGTTCTGTATGAGTTGGGTTGAGACACATAAAGACTTAATTCCAAACTGGGGTGCTGTTTCTGAAACATCTCTTAATTGGGTAAATGACCATACATCAAGCGGGTCTTCATTTTCAGTGTCGGATGAAAATTTCAGTTAAGTTTGCCAATAGAAAAAGACCTCAGCAATAATTTTGCTAGGGTCTTTTTCCTTTGTTTGAGTTTAACTGCCTTTTTTAAAAATTTCCCCAAAAATCTTTGATGTTGCCTTAGATACTCAACCTTTCCGAAGGAGGAGTTTTAGTTTTTGCTTTCCTTATTCCTGGCCTAACGAATGTCATGGCTATCATTCCAATTCCCGCAGCAATTCCTGCTGCAATAAACATCGAGGAATAACCATATGTTACGACTAAAAATCCAGTCAATGTAGGTGCAAGAATCGTAGCTATATTCGTGATAAAGTGAGTAATACCACCAAATGTTCCTGCTCGACTTGGCTCAGTATCAATGATGACTGACCAATAAACAGAATTCGGTAGGAAATTGAAGGCGTTACCAATACACATTAAAACCATTACACCTACAATACTGTGTTGGATAGGAATTATTATAAAACTAATTGCTGTACATAGTAATGAAACAACTGCTAAGCCTGACCTTGCAATCCGTAAACTTCCTGTTTTTGCCCGTAAGAAATCAGAGATTTTACCACCAAGTAACACGGTAAAGACAGCTCCAACCCAAGGTATCATTCCTAAATACCATAAAGAAGATAATTGGAAACCAAATTGATCTTGTAAGTATTTTGGTGTCCATGTCAGTAATAAAAAATTAACATATTGAAAGGCAAAATACCCTATAGCATTAAAAATTAAAGTTGGATTTTTAAAGAAATGAAACCATCTTACCAAATCATCTTTTTGCCCAATTATTTTTTCATCAGGCAATAAATCTTTGACTGAGCGGATTCTTTCAAGTTCGTCTTTTGAAACTTTAGGATGTTTTTCTGGTAAATCTGTAAACATCTTTGACCATATAACAATCCAAATTAGCCCCAAACAGCCAAGAATAACGAACACAACTTTCCAGCTCACAATTGATAAAAGCCCTACAGCGACAGGTGCCGTTAACAACGCACCTAAAGGAGTGCCTAAAAGCCCCACAGATGCCGCAAAACCACGCTCTTTTGGGGTTGCCCAGTTGGCATTTGTTTTATTAATGGTCGAAAATGTTGGTCCTTCTGAAAATCCAAATAAAATACGTACAACTGCGAAGCCTGCTAAAGCTGAACCACCAAACAACGCTTTACCCATATCCCCTGCAAATGCAGTTGCAATAACGAAAATCGACCAACTGATTCCAATTAAAATCCAAACAAATTTTGGTCCCTTTTTATCTGAGAGAATACCCCCAAAAAGTGAGCCAAATAAATAACCATAACCGAAATATCCAAGCACTGCTCCCCATGCAATCGTGTCAAATCCAAACTCTCCAATAATTTCTTTTTGTCCATATGAAATAGCACCACGGTCGATATAGTTGATAATAACCATCAGCGCCATCATTAACATAATTTTATAGCGATAGTTATTCCGCATGTTTATTCCTCCTGTTTTAACCCTCGTTTAGCTTATTTTTACAACACCTACCTTTTACACATACTTTTGTATTCGCTATATTACCTTTACCCTTCTTCTTCGGATGAAAAGGCTTTTATTATTAAATTAGTGATCATTGCTTCGAACTATTTAAACCCTCCCAAAAGCTAAGAAATGTTTGCACCTTCATTGCAGTCTATGCATCCAGATTAAATATCAACATAACAAAGTGCTTATTTTATGGGTTAACAAGAGAAATATTACTTAAGTATTCACAAAGCGCCTTCAATATCATTTCGTTAATCAAAACTATTTCATGACTCAGAATTAATCGTAAATGCGCACTATATTAATTAATTTTAGAGAGTTAAATAAATAAAAAAGCTGTGTTTTACGAAAATAAGTAGTTCCGATAACGTGGAGAAAAACGTAAATATCTGACCAAAATCACATTTGGATCAACATTTTATTTAACATGGAAAAATCCTTGGGTTTTTTCGAGGGCACTAAAAAGTCCTTCTTATAGGTCGTATTAAAAGTACCGATATTAAACGGGTGTTAGGGGACCATATCGACACCTCAACTTTGCTATGCTCAGATACAGCAACTAACTACAAAAAATTCGCCAAAGATAAGGGCTTACAGCACGAAATGGTTAATATAAGGAAAGGTGTTTATGTGCGGAAATCCATTTATCACATCCAGCACGTCGATGCTTACCACAAGCGATTGAAACAGTTTATGGAGCGATTCCAAGGTGTAGCTACGAAATATCTTGACAACTACCTATACTGGTTCCGATATTTGGAACAAAGTAAAAAAGTTGCTCACGAAGAACGTGTAAAGCAACTTTTGTTTAGTGCTGTTCATTATTCAAATTATGCAACCGTCAATATGTTTAGATGTTCTTAAACCAAATGCTTTACTAAGCTGTGCGGTTTTTATTCCTGCTTTTATATATCCATTCCGCAATGAATCCAATAACAAAACCAAAGATAATTGGATTCAATGAACCACCAAAGGTAAATCCGCCATTTGAGGTTTCCTCAAAATTGAACCATTTTAAAGATTCGATATTAAACAAATGACCGCACAAGTATAATACAGAAGTTGTAACAATAAATACAATTATTGGAATCCAGAAAGTTTTCTTTTTCATTCAAATACCTACCTTAATTGGATTTTAATGTAAATTAATAGAAAGTCAATCATATTTTTTTTTAATATAGCAACAATATTTACGAAAACAGCCTTAAAATAAAATGGATTAGTTCTAAATACTAAGCCCCCGTTTGTTTAAGAAGAAAGCACATTAACTTACAAAAATAACCTTATTCATCTTTGTTTTTACTAAAATTATTCCAAGCATAATATACAAGCCAGAATACTAGTCCAGTAAGTAATGCAAGTGGTTGAAATTCTTCAGCTAAATAGAAGAGAAGTAGAACTCCAATTATTAATAATGACGGCATTAGTATCCAATATCGTTTGTTTTTAAAGTCTTTAATACCGCATCCCCCTTTATAAAGTTTTAATCTTTTATATTCTCATATTCAATAATATGTATCTGTTATTTGATTAAGGAAACGGCATTACCTTTCTTTCAGGAAAGCACTCGATGTGAAATAAGCAATAATCCAACAATAACTAGCCTAAGTTAGTAACAGAAGTGAAAGCGACATAACCCAATATTGCAAAGAGTTGTATTACAATTCCCACCACACTACAAATTAAACCAGAAGTTGCTAGTCCCTTGCCACCTTCTTTTGTTTTTAAAATCTCTTTCGATGCTTTTCTTGAAACTACAACTCCTATAACACCTAGAACTAATCCAATTATAGGTATTATGATTGATAGAATGCCAAGAGCTAAGGAAGTTATAGAATTACTATTTGTTTCAGTTTTCTCGACCATCAAAATCCCCCATCTCCTCATAAATTTAAAAAAGCTCTTCTTCAACTCTTCTGACCTTTATCACAAAATCTTAATAATCAATTTTAACATAATATTCCAATTTGTTTTCACAAAAAAATAAAGCAATCATCTGTATGACCGCCTTATCATTTCTTGTCCCTGTTTGTTTAATAAGGATATTTTTTACAATGGCTGTTTTCGTAAGCTTTATTGTATTTTAAGGTATTGGATAATATAATTATAATATTCAAATAAATGGTAAAACCTACTTCAAATGTCATATAGCATATATCGTAAAAAGGGGTCAAAACAGGCATGAACATTCAAAAGGGATGAACAAGCTGTTGACCATTTTATATTAAACCAATTTAATGATGAAATGGTCAACGCAGTAAAAGATTATTGCAAAAAGAATTCAATATAATTCGTGGGATAAAAATTATAATGTTGTGCACTTAGAACAATGGGGAAATGTTTTGTTGTTAATGATTAAATTTTACAGATTTCTTTTAACTCTGATAAATAATTTATCGTATATGTGCTTTTAATTGTATTTAATCCAGATGATATCTTATTTGATGGATTAAACAAACAAGTATCGATACCCATATTGATTCCGCCTAATATATCAGTGTTTGGAGAATCTCCAATAATAAGCAACTTATCTAAAATTATATCATCAATATAATTGATGACATGTTCAAAGAATCTTCGATCAGGTTTTTGAAAGCCGATTGATTGAGAATCAAATATTTCACTGAAGAATTTATACAAACCAGACATTTTTAATCTTTTGATTTGAGTTTTTCTTATCCCATTTGTAACAATCATCATTCTATGTGTTGTCGAAAGCTTTTCACATATTTCCAATGCACCATCAATTAAGAGATATCCATCAGCGAGATATTCCCGATATTTATTTTCCCAATCAATACCATCTATATCTATATTATGTAATTTTAACGCTTCTGAAAATCGTGAATTTAACACTTGTTCTAATGGTATTTCACCTTTTTCATATTGTAACCATAAATTTTTGTTAATCAAATCATATGTATTTCTAATTTCGTTAGTCAATGGAACTTTGTGTTTTGAAAATAAATTTTCCAGAGCAATTTGTTCATATGCATTAAAATCAAGTAATGTTCCATCTAAATCAAATAATAAAGTTGAATATTTCATTTTTACTCCTCTGAAACATAGATAAGTCTTCTTCACAAATTTAATTTTATAATTAAATTTGTGAAAGGTAATAAATTTTATTATTAATACAGACTATGGTCAATTTCGTGATACTTACTTGTAGTTTTTATACAAAATACTCAATGATCATAACATTTGGAGCTTTTTTAAAGTCTTTTCGCTTCGAACAGCATGCTATCGTAAAGTATAATTCATTCAGAAAATCTGCTACATGTTTAAAAATGCCTTAAGTTACCTCTAATTCATACAGTGTGTTGTCAAACTGCACGAATGTCAAATAAGTTCCAAGCTTGAATGGTTCTTGATTCTGAATCAATCTAGCCATACTATACAAATCAAGCGCTAATCCCTTAACAAGGATAGCGCATGATTGCTGTAGTGCATACATAAATAAAATTTCTTATTTTGCAGTTGTTGCGAAAGCTCCCATTGAAATGGAGATTCGATTCCAGTTATTAATTTGATTGATTAAAATAACAAGATCTACATAATCTTTTTCACTAAAATGTTTACGCACTAGATTATAAAGATCATCAGGTACACGCTTAGTTGGAATTAACGTTACATGTTCAGTTAATTCTAATGCCACTTTTTCAGCATCTGTGTAGAAATCGCAATCTCTCCATGCGCTGACACAGAATAAACGCTGTTCCGTTTCACCCATTTTTCGAGCGTCAGTCGTATGCATATTAATACAAAAAGCACAGCCATTAATTAGAGAAGCACGGATTTTAATTAATTCACGGAGTTTACGATCTATTCCAGTAGATCCATTATACTTTTCCATTTCCATCATAATTTTAAGTGCTTCAGGTGCTACTTCCAAATAATTAATGCGTTGTTCCATGTTCATTCCTCCTAAATATTGTTACAGACTATAAGAATGTCTGTTATCAGGATATGAATCTGTTAGTCATATTCTGATAACAGACAACCTTAAAGGCCCCTGTTCTTAACAATTGTATTGTTACGCTGTCAGTTTCAAACCAATAGCTGCTATTAAGGTCATACTTATAAATAAAATTCGCTTCCAATCATGTGATTCCTTATAAATTAACATCCCTACTAGTGTACCCCCTATGGTACCCATTCCAGTCCAGACTGCGTATGAAGTCCCCATCGGGAGTACTTGCATTGCTAAACTTAGAAACCCAAAGCTCAATATCATCCCTCCTAAAAAAGTGGTAAATGACCTTAAGTTTCTATGTTTACTTATTTCGTTCATACCTGAAACTGCAACCACTTCAAATACACCAGCTAAAATAAGATAAGTCCAATCCACTACACCGCCTCTCCTTTTTCATCCGAATCTTCATTTGTTAACATTTTGAGACCGACCACACCAGCCAACAGCAAAAGTATAAGGAATAATTTAATCCAACTGAATGGTTCTTCAAAAATAATTATTTCTGCCAGAACTGCTCCCATTGTGCCAATACCAGTAAAAACTGCATAAACAGTACTGACTGGCAACCTATTGGCAGCACAAATCAACAAGTAAGTTGAAATAAAAATTGCTATAATTGTGCCAATCCACGAACCCCAATTACTAGAGTGTTTTAACCCAATTACCCACAATATTTCAAAAAAAGCTGCTTCGAAAACAAATGTCCAATCTCGATTCATTTAATCCTCCCTAAAAACTCTGTTATTCTATTCTTTTAAACATCCCTACTATGATAGATACTAAGAGACGTCTATTCATTTTCAAGTTTTTCAGTCGATAAACGTACGGCAGCTTCTTCTGCTTCCTTATATGCTTTTTCCAATATGTCTTCAAGATTTAATAGAGCAGTCCCTTGGGCCCTAATTATTTGATAATCTTCAATTCCCATTAAATTAAACATTGATTTCAGGTATTTATGAGAGTATTCAACCTCGGAATACCAATCGTTATTTGTATAAATTGATCCGCTGGCTTGTATAACGAGTAAACTTCTGCCATCTTTTAGTAAACCCATTGGTCCATTTTCCGTGTATTTAAAAGTCTCCCGAACAATAAGAATGTTATCCATATAGTCTTTTAGCTTTGAAGGTATGTTAAAGTTATGCAGAGGTATAACGATTACATACTTATTTGCGCTTTTAAATTGATGTAATATCGTAGTCATACGCTGAGTAATTCTTCTCTCTTCATCTGTAATCCGTTCACCTTCCGCTAACTTTTTCCAAGCACTTAAAACAGTAGGACCAATGGAGGGTATATCTTCACTGTAAAGATTTATTATTTCAATCCTCTCTATTGGATTTTTTAGCTCTTTATAAAGCTTCAAGAAATGATTGTATACCTGCAAGCTAAAAGAAGATGGAGAATCACCATTCGAGTGAGCATTAATTACAAGCATTTTATCCATTAATAATTCTCTCCTGTAACTAGAAATATTATCATTGCTGTCGAAATAGTTAATCGTATTGTGTACTCAATTGTCATGGAATGTTGAAAAATTTAATTGAATGGATCTTAACGTAAATAATAATCAGTGAAGCAAACAAATTAAGAAAAATTAATGAAAAATTTAAATTAAAAAATTATCACGTTCGAGTTCCCCCATTGTTCTTTTGAAAACTAACAATGCTATTGTATAATGCAATCTGACATCTAAAAAGGTACAATTATATAAAAATATACATGTCAAAGGTGGTAGTTAATGAAAAATACAATATTTGCTTTTAGAGAAGGTTCCCCTAAATACAAACAAATTTATGAACAATTTAAAGTATTTATTGAGAAGGGTGACATAAAAACTAACGATCAATTGCCTTCTATTCGTCAACTTGCAGAATCCCTTCAAGTAAGCAGAAATACGACGTTAATGGCATATGAGCTACTTGTAGCTGAAGGTTATATCCGTGGTGAAGGGAGAAAAGGATATTTTGTTAACGAATTGGAGCCAATGTTATTTCAAAATGTTTCAATTCCTACAGATAAAAAGGAAACAAAATCGGTAACACCTGTGATAATAGATTTCCGAGCAGGAGCCGTCGATCAAAACAATTTTCCTCTGAAAACTTGGAGAAAAATTGCTAATCACGTTTTAACATTAACGGTGAGCTATCAATACGGGGAACCATTCGGTGAAGACTGCTTACGTGAACAAATAGCTACTTATTTATTGCAATCTCGTGGTGTTAAAACACATCCAGATTCCATAATAATCGGCAGTAGTACCCAACAAATGTTGATTAACCTTGTACACATATTAAAGGATGAATATTCAAGCATAATTGTAGAAGACCCAGGATTTGATGGAGCTAGGAAGGCCTTTCAATTCCATCGTTTAGCACTTGAAACAATACCAGTTTATGAAACAGGTATTGATTTTTCAAAATTAGAAGATATGATGTCAAGGTTAATCTTTGTAACTCCTTCCCATCAAAGTCCAATAGGGGTAAGTATGACCATTCAACAACGACAGATGCTTATCCATTGGGCTAACAAATTGAAAGGCTATATTATCGAAGACGATTATGATAGTGAATTCCGGTATTCGCAAAAACCATTGCCAGCACTTGCTTCTATAGATTCTACTAGGGTTATATATATAGGGAATTTTTCAAAGTCATTCCTTCCAGGAATTCGTCTAAGTTATATGGTACTTCCACAGAATCTTCTAGATCTTTATAAAAAGCAATATATTAATTTCGATAGTATGACTTCCCTCCATAGCCAACTTACAATGGCAAAGTTTATGGAAAAAGGAGAATGGATACGTCATCTTAAAAGAATGCGACTTGTCTATAAGCGAAAAATGCAGTGCTTTGTTTTAGAATTAAAGAAGCAATTCAAGCAAAATATAACCATTATTGGAGAAGAATCTGGTTTATACTTACTAGTAAAATTGCATTTAGATCTTTCAGAAAAATGGTTAATTCAGCAAGCTTCTTTATATGGGGTGAAAGTTTATCCTACCTCTATTTATTTTGTTAAGAATCAATCAGATGAACCAATTATTAAGCTAGGATTTAGCCATCTAACTTGCGGTGAAATACAGTTAGGCGTTAAGCTTCTAAAAAAGGCATGGTCATAAATAGCCACTATAGTAAAAGGTTGAGTGTTCCATCTGATCCTTTTTAAGCTAACCTATCCCTTAAGTGCGTTTATTCACAAACTTTATTTCATCTGAACATAAATATCCAATTATACTTAGACTTAACTTCCAGTCTAATCATTTTTTGTATAAGGATTTGTATATCAAAATGTTGGTTAAATTGTAGTAGTACAACAGCCAGTGTACCACTACAATTTGGTGTGAATTTTCCTATACAAATTTTAGTGTAATTTCTGCACAAAAAGCTTTACATCATAAAAAAATGAGTGACAAATTCATATACAATTTGGCACTCATTTTAATTTACATTTTTAATGTTTGCGATAGGTAACGGAACCTGTTACGGGTTATTCCCAGTTTTTCTTATGGTGCTCGATTAATTTAAGTCGTTCATGCCCCTGATGAACGCCATTTTTAATGATGACTGATCACTTTTGGTCGTTCATAACCTTGATGAAAGACCTTTTTAATGATGATCGACCGATTTTGGTCGTTCATGACCCTGATGAATGCCCTTTTTGATGATGCTCGACCGATTTTGGTTGTTCATGACCTTATTGAAAGACAATCCCCCCAAATAATGCAGTAATTTACCTTTTTTACATCGCCTATTTTTAAAACTCATTTTTGCCTTTGACGCCTTATTGATTGGAGCGGAGGGTGCTGACTCCTGGGGGATTAGCGTTACAGGGGAGACCCCGCAGGAGCTTGCGACGAGGCTCGACGAACGCCCCCCGGAAAGCAAGCACCTAAAGCGGAAATCAATAGACAAATTTTAAAGAACATTATTTGAAGACTTTTTCTTATTCCAATAAAAAACAGCATACCAATTTGTATGTTAATTGATATGCTTATTCCTAGGCTATTTGAAATGTTTCTCCACAAAAAAGGAACTACTTATTTCCGAACAACACAGCTTTTTCCTAATTATTACTTTTTCTTATCTGGTATTATACAATTCCCATCTGAGCAGCTTGCATCCTCTGTACCTTCAGTAGATAAAACCTTCAGTATTGGCGTAGCTGATTCCTCCTGCCAAGCTTTTTGGAGAGCATTTGAAAACATTTCAGTTGGTTGTGCACCAGAGATAGCAAATTTTTGATTAAAAACAAAATAGGGTACACCACTGATGCCATATTTCCTAGCTTCTGCTTCATCTAAACGAACTTCATTTGCAAAAGCTGACTGGTCCTGCAGGACTGCTAACGTTTCTTCGCGGTCAATTCCTGCTGCTACGGCTATTTCTGCTAATGTTTTATGATCACCTAAGTCCTGAGATTCACTAAAATACGCATAAAGGAGTTTTTCAGTAACTTTTCCTTCTTTTTTGAGGGTTTTTGCAAATTTAGTCAACCGATGGGCATCAAATGTATTTGTTGGCTTCATCGAATCAAAATGAAAGGTTAACCCCACATTTGCTGCCTGCTGACCCACATTGAGATTAGCCTGTTTTGCTTGATCAAGGCTCATCCCGTATTTTTTTGCTAAAACTTCATGAATACTTTTTCCATTATACTTTGGTGAATAGGGATCAAGCTCAAAGCTTTTAAATTCTACCTCTACTTGATCTCTAAAGGAGAATTGAGCTAGTGCTTCCTCTAAACGACGCTTTCCGATATAACAAAAAGGACAAACAAAATCTGACCAAACTTCGATTTTCATTTTCACACCTCATAAATTCTTAAAAATTAACTCTTATATTATCATATTAAGTAACAAAACTAACTTACATTGCTCAATTCTTACTAAGAAACAATCGATCTTTATTCTATGATGGAATAGAAAATAGACAGGAGAATGAATCTCCTGTCTATTTTTAAAAATTCAAATGGCATTTATTTTGTTTCGTTGGCAGCTTGCAAAGTTTCTTGCAACATTGTTCCATTCTTAGCAAAATTAACATGCCATGATAAAGCTTTTTCAAGAACATGCGGAGTTTGACCGCCTCTTGTTAGTGCCTCTTCATAATAATTCCTTAGTTGCTCACGGTATGATGGATGGACACAATTTTCAATAATGAGTCCAACGCGCTCTCTTGGAGCTAAGCCACGCAAATCTGCATACCCTTGCTCTGTAACGAGAACATCTACATCATGCTCAGTATGATCAGTGTGTGAAACAGATGGAACAATACTTGAAATTTTTCCGCCTTTTGCAATCGATTTTGTGACAAAGATGGCTAAACGAGAATTTCTAGCAAAGTCACCAGATCCGCCAAGTCCATTCATCATATGTGTACCAAGTACATGAGTTGAATTGACATTTCCGTAAATATCAGCTTCTAATGCTGTATTGATTGCAATCAATCCCATACGACGAATGAGTTCTGGGTGATTGGAAATTTCCTGCGGGCGAAGCACCACTTTATCACGATATTTATCGAAATTTCCGTAAACCGCTTCCATTTTTTCTTCAGACAATGTGATCGAACAGCAGGATGCAAATTTCACTTTACCTGCATCCATTAGGTCGAATACAGCATCTTGTAGTACTTCGGAGTAAACTGTTAAATTAGTAAACTCTGAATCTACCATACCATCTAATACAGCGTTTGCCACAGAACCAATTCCTGATTGTAATGGCATAAGTTCAGGAGTCAATCGACCAACTTCAATCTCATTTCGTAAAAAGTTCATTAAATGGTTTGCCATTACAAGGGTTTCTTCATCAGGTGGAACAATTGTTGATGGTGAATCTTGATACTCTGTTAGGACAATACCTTTTATTCTATTCATGTCTACTGGGATTCCAATAGTTCCAATTCTATCATCAGGTTTTACTAAAGGAATTGGGCCACGATCCCCTTGAGGTCCAGGAGCATACAAGTCGTGAATTCCAATAAATGATTCAGGTTGTAAAGTATTTAATTCAACAATAATTTCTTTTGCATGTTGAACAAAAGCCATAGAATTCCCAATTGAAGTTGTTGGAACAATCATCCCATCTTCAGTTATGGCAACTGCTTCCACGATAGCAATGTCAATTGGTAGAATACCTGAACGAACCAATTCAGACACATGTGATAAATGTATATCAGTAAATAGCATTTCTCCAGAGTTTATTTTTTTACGCATTGTTGCATCTGCCTGAAATGGCAAACGTTTGTTAATAATACCTGCTTCAGCCATAATTTTATCAATATCTGCCCCTAGTGAAGCACCTGTAAAAATATTTACTTTAATAGGTTCACTTTCAGCCCGTTTTACCAATGCTAAAGGAACTGCCTTTGCATCTCCTGCTTTAGTAAATCCACTTAGTCCTAAGGTCATACCATCTTCAATCCAAGATGCTGCCTCTTCTGCTGAAACAACTCGTTCACGTAAGCTCTCATTTTTAATACGCAGTAACTTATTTTCCATTTTCCCCCACCCTTTCATAACATTATACCCCATTCACTATTGTAAGCGATTCTAGCTTCACAATAGGTAATTTAGGACAGAATTAGAAAATATAAGGATGAAACGGAAGGATACAAGCATGAAATAGAATATTCAGAATCCGAGCAATTTTCTGAAATGAGCTGAATATGATTGGCTTACAGGAATCCGATTATTATTTCTCATAAGCAGAACAAATGTTGAATGGGTGTCAGGGTAAATTTCCTTTATATAATGGACATTTACAATATATGAACGATGGCAGCGGACAAAAAAGTCTTTTGGTAAAAGAAATTCAAAATCATTTAGTG
Source organism: Neobacillus sp. PS3-40 (assembly GCF_030915485.1). GTDB lineage: Bacteria > Bacillota > Bacilli > Bacillales > Cytobacillaceae > JAUZPL01. Next base: position 441,549 of record NZ_CP133266.1, read on the forward strand.
GAAACTTATGGGTGCCAATAATATCTTCCCCATGTACGTAGGTCTTTCGATCCTTTGCCTCGACGTACATGACATTTGAAAAAGGAATTGGAATCCAACCATCATTAATTTTCAACGTCACAACAGATTTTGCATCAGTGAGCGTTGGAAAAATCGATGTTATACACCCCTTCAATTCTCCATCATTAAAATACGGAACTGCCATCCCACGATAAGGAACTCCGTATACATCTCGACTAATAAATTCAGAAACCTTTTGCTGTTGCATTAAGGCTTTATGTGTTATCGTTCCTTCTTTAACGGGATCCCCAGGTTTGATTTTCAGATCAATTCGTTTACTAGGTTGGTAATAGATAAATTCCTTGTCATTTGAAATAGCGATTGAAGTTTCATCCATCAGCAATTCACCAATCACATTTAATAGAGAAATTGCAGTTACTCTTTCCATTGTAAAAATCCTTTCGTGATAGAATCTATTCAATTGAAAATCTATCATTTCTATTTATTATACAGGCTTTTTGACCACAATTGGCTCCAACATTTAGATTAAAATGCAAGATTTTCTTACAAATAGCTCGTATAAATAAGAATATCTAACAAAAATGCATGACATATTTGCCGATATTAATAGCTGTACCTTAACGATACAGCTTGTTTACTCTCCTATTGATTAACTAAAATACCCACTATCTTATCCTCTATCTTTTTTCCCTTTGATTCATCCAGTAAATTATTTAATAAGATTGAAAAAATCAACGTTTGTCCACTATTTGTTTTTACATAACCAGATAATGAACTGACGGTAGAAATGGTTCCTGTTTTTGCCTGAACCCTTCCTACTACAGTCGAATTTTTGAATCGATTTCTTAGTGAACCCCCCAGCATTTTTTCGTTTTTTCCTCCCACTGGTAATGAATTCAAATAGAATGGAAACCATTTTTCTTTTTGAATGGAATATAAAAGATACGAAATTTGATTAGGTGGAATTAAATCAACATGGGAAATCCCAGAACCGTCACGGATAACTATTGTTTTTGGATTAACTCCTAATTTAGTTAGTTCTGTTTTCAGGACCGATAGTCCTTTCTCCCAACTTCCCATTCCTTTTGAAACTTTTCCAATTTCCTTTATCAGTATTTCTGCATGTCCATTGTTGCTTAATTTCATGAATGGGATAAGAAGAGCTGATAATGGCATTGATTTATTAGAAGTCAGGACTTGAGCATTTTTGGGAGTAACTCCTATTTTTATTTTTCCGTTTATTTTAATATCCTGCTTTGCTAATGACTGTTTAAATAGGACTACTGCATATCGTGTTGGATCCCATACAGAAATCCATTCTCTTGACTTTTTTGCCTTAACTGGAATTATTCCATTAATTGTAATTATATTCTTGCCGTGCTCCCGATCAAAGGTCACTTTCTTTTTTTCAGTTGGTGCCACTGTCCTAACTTTATTCACGATTTTCACATAATTAGATTTTGGAATAATTTTAGCGAACGCTTTATCGCCAATCTTTTTTCCGGGCAAGACTTCAATAATAACGGTTCCAGCATCAAAGTCTTTATTCGGTGAGGAAGTTAATGCTGACACTTGCGCACCGTAATAAGTGGATTCATCACTCCAAGGCAAATCAATTGAATAGCGGACATTATCGTACCAGTAATCATCGCCTACAAGGTCTCCATTTATTTTTTTCACACCTGAATTTTTGAGGTTTTCTGCCATCATATTGAAATCTTTCTTTAAAAGAGTCGGGTCTCCCATCCCTTTTAAATATAAATTTCCTTTTAGCGTATTCTTTTTTTTCATACCATCTGTAAGAACCTCAGTTAAAAAGGTATGATTCTCACCCAGAACAGACAGAGCAGCAGCGGCTGTTAACAATTTCATATTGGAGGCTGGGCGCAACCGGACATCTCCAAAATGGCTGTAGATGATTTGACCACCTGAAGCAGAACGAATGCTGATTCCTGCGATGGCTCCGTTTAGGTCAGGCTCATTCTTTAAAAGCTGATTCAATTTTATTCGTAGGGCTTCTTGGTCTTCCATGGCTTTTACAGAAGGTTCTTGACTTTGAAGTGTTGGCACCAAAGCCAAAATGAAAATGAATAAAAGGAGTACAATCGATTTCTTTTTCATTCCTGCTTCCAACCTTCCATATAATTGTTAATCAAGCTTCCAAAATCTTTCATTCCCTAATACCCTACTATTGCCATCCAGCAATTTGTTATACTGTGGCTCAAAAATTATTGGTTTTTCACATATAAAAAAAGTTAAGTAGGAATACCACCTACTTAACTTATGTTCATTTCCTAAAAATTGGAGAAGTCATCATCAAATCTCTTTCGATATCGAGCCGAATGGCAGGAATCGCAAATTTGAAAACTACTTTCCCATAGAATCTTCCTTCCACAATTTTTACATTTTTTCGTGAAATTTTTTACATCCGTTTTTAATTTTTCGTGGACCTGATCACTGATTTCTTCCCGTACTCGTTCCCAATAGAGAGCCTCAGTTCTTCGATCTAACCGGTACAGGAACAAGAGATGGAGCCCTATGGATTTATAGGTCAGCTCTAGTTCCTCAAGGCTTTTCTTTTTCATTTCAGGTTCAGGAAGTTCCTGATCTTTTACTATCGCAAACATTGTTTGTTCCCATTGACTAATAAGCTTTGGCTCCCGAGTGGAAAATGGCAAGTGCAAAAAGCCATAAAGATCCATTAACGATAGCCTTCCCTCAATATCAGTGTCGCGAATAATGTTATAGAGCTCCCGCTCCTCTGTGAGAGTTGCTTTCTTTGTACCTTCTGGGCTTTTAAACATCTCCCAAAGTTCAAAAAATGTACCGAGATCTCGATAGTATTTTTGAAAGCGCTCAAAGACAGAATTTGTAGGTGCAATTGCAAAGGTATGAACGGGTTCATCTTCTTGCAAAAGCAACCGCTTCATGTTTTTAATATCACTAATAAATGCAACTTTCCCTACATTATAAATTCCTTTTCTTCCTGCTCGGCCGGCAATCTGTTTAACTTCTTGTGAAGTTAATTGCCTCCTTCTTGTTCCATCAAATTTTTCATTTTCCAAAAACACAATCCGGTGGATAGGCAGGTTTAATCCCATTCCAATCGCATCTGTTGCAACAATAACTTTTGTCCTACCTTCATTAAATTGTTCGATTTGTTTTTTTCTAGTTTCAGGTGGCATGCTACCATAGATCATACTAACTGCGTGTCCATCGTTTTGAAGCCTTGCCGCTGTCTCCAAGACGCGCCTTCTCGAAAAACAAATCAATGCGTCACCTTTATTGATTTTCTTAATGTTAAATTCCTTCATTTCTACTTCAAGCGGTGTTTCACGGCTATATTCATGTACTTCAATATTGGCGTTTCCTAATAATTGTAGCACCATTGTTTTTGCATTTTTACTCCCAATAATATGTACCTCATTGGCATTTGCTTTCGTAATGGCTTTATACCATGAAAAACCTCGATCTTTATCAGTAATCATTTGTGCCTCATCAATAACAATAACATCATAAAAATCTTTTTCATGAAACATTTCGACCGTTGAGGAGATGTGATTTGCGTTTATAACCACTTTCTCTTCTTCACCGGTCTTTAATGTGCATGGAGTTCCCTCCCCGTTTAATTTATCAAATACTTCTAGTGCCAGTAAGCGAAGTGGAGCTAGGTATAATCCGCTTTTTGCCTCCTTCATCCGTTCCAGGGCATGATGAGTCTTCCCTGTGTTGGTCTCACCAATATGAAGAACGTAGTTAATTTTTCGTCCTGGAGATGGATTGTATTCGTGCCCAAAAATTTCATCCATTATTCGTGCTTCTTCTTCTGCTTTTCGTTTGATTTCTGCAAGTTCTTGCTCTTTTTTCCTTTCTCTTTCTTTGAGATCCCGTTCATAAATTTCTTGATGTGCAGCTTCATTAAATGGGACTTCAGCTAAATTTAGTAGATCGGAAACATATTCCTGTTGGATGTCTTCAAAAAATTCCGTTTCAAGGCCATAAAGAATTTCACCGATACTAGACCTAATGAAAGACGGAGAAATTTTTTCGTGGAAGGTCAGCTCAAATTGCTCCCGTACGTGTGGAGTTATCATATCTAGCACTTTTTCTGGTAAAAGTTCCGATAGAAATTTTCCAATGAACCTTTCGTATTCATAATAATAGGTTTCATATTCGAAGTAGCCTCGCCCCCAGTGTAAAGTCTTGTGGATATTTCCAGTTAGTTCAAGAAAAAAGTCAGAGATGGTTGTATATAAAGAGGGATCAAAGGAACCTTCTTCGACTAATTTTTCTTCGAGCGCAAATACATCTTCACGGTGAAATTTTACCTTTTTATGAAAGTCATCTACCAGACGGGTGGCAATAAAATGTCTAACATATAAATATAAACGATCTATATTATCTTCAACAAATTCATCGCTAATTTTCTCAATTTCATTTTGAATATCTTCTTTTAATTTAATAAGCTTAAAAGTTTCTTCTTGTTTGAGAAATTCCAATCGGGCCTTGTGATGCCTCTCATCCCATACATGCCCCCTCCCTGAAAAAGTATCCTTTAACCAGGAAAGGACATCAAAAGGGCGATACGTTCTCATTTCATTTCTAAACAGTTTATTGATTACCTTTTTGTCAATCCCTTCTACTTCAAAGCCTTTTTCTCTGATAAATTGCTTTTTCTCTTTCCTTGGTACATCATTTGTTGCTTTATTTAACCACACATTAATCCATATTTGTTCAATATAATGGCTTCGATCTATCAAATATTCCTCGAAAGTTGGAATCATCTCCCGACCACCGATATAACGGTCAATATCTTCGAATATTTTATTCTTTGTTTGATCAATAGCCAGAGGGTAAATAATAGAAAGTTTATTCAAGTATCATATCCCCATTCCCAAGCTTTACATTTTTCAATACCATTATTCTATCATAAAAAATAAAAACCGAACAAATATTCGGTTTTATGAATTTAGATTTGATGATCTTCACAATAGTGATTAACCAATTCTTCAATTTGATCAATCTCTGGAAATTTTCCAGAAAACGCAAATTTAATTTCTTCGATAAAATGGTTACGGTTATAGACATGGATAGCGCCTTTTTGCTGAATCACACTAAATTCCGGTATAAATTGATAACCATTTCGTTCAATTGCCCCCATATTAAATCACCTTTTTATCAAATTTTTTATAGTATTTGCTGAAAATCTCTGAATCATCCAGTTTTACAACAAGCCAAAAATATAAATTGTTTAATATTTCACCGCGTTAATTAATTATATTGATATTAGTATATAGGATTTTAAACAAGTCTGTTGATTTCCACTCCAGGCGCTCGCTTTCCGCGAGCGTGCCGGGTAGCCTCCTCGGCGCTGATGCGCCTGCGAGATCTCCCCTAATGTCATTAACTTACGTTTCCAAATGGTGTAAATAAACAATTACTTTTAGAATTTCCGCATAAATTGTTGTTTTCGGTCCATAACTTTGCCCGTTGATTTCCTCTCCGGGCACTCGCTTTCCGCGGGGAGGTCCGTGAGCCTCCTCGTCACTTCGCTCCTGCGGGGTCTCCCGCGACCTCTACATCCCGCAGGAGTCGAGTGCCCTCCGCTCCAATCAACTCAGGTGGATAAAATAAAATCAGTTGAAAACAACAAGATAGTCAAATCCATTATAACAAAATGCAATGCAAGTGAGCGGGTGTGGCGAAGCAATAGAAAGATACCCTCTATCAAAAATCGTTTTTTAATCCACTTTCTTTTAATTTTTCATTCAGTTACTTTTTACCTATCTAATAGATGCAGGAGTAAAGTTTGTGATTCGAATCCCTATTAATAATTATAGAAATACTATCAACTCTGCTTTGCCTGATCAAATGATTGAGTTTAAAAAGAAGGCTCTGTTAAATTTTAATGTTGATAAATTGCATGAATTTTTAAGAAAGCCCTATTTATAAGGGTTTTCTTATTCTTTATTTAAGTTTTTCGGAAAGTAGGGATATTTATTAATTTCGGGGTATTTTCTTAATAAAGATTGGATATACACTTCTACACTTTCGATGCATCCTTCTTCAAAATCGTTATACTTCATAGAATTATACTCAGTTATTGGCATTTCTTTTTGAAAGCAGACCTTTTTTCCATCATACCAATAATACTTATCTTCTCCCCAATCTCTGACACAGGATGCAAAAGAAACGATGTCTTCTTTTTCATCCAAAAGAACACAAAGCTCTATACTGGTTTGGTCATCTTGTAAAAAGTATTGTTTTTTCACTTTCAACATTTTAGGAGTAGCTAATAGAGAATGAATAAAAGGGAATACAGGTACTCCAATCCCACTCTGATTGATATAATTTTCAGTAAAATACGAATCACCGTAATATGAGGGTGAAAAATTTTCAAAAAATGATTGACCATTTATATGAATATCTAATCGACACCAAAAATCTATATCAACTAAATCTTCTTCAAACAATTCAGGTAAAACTTTGTCTGGTTCTGTGTGGAAGATAAATTTTAGTTTTGTCATACTTATTCAACCCCTTAACGATAAATACACACTAAACGACAATCCTTTTCCTTCATATAATACTCAGTTGAATAAGAGTTACACATTGAATTTTGACATTCGTAAACTGTCATATGTGTCCGTCATTTCAAATACAAATGATGTTAATAGAAATTCTTTTATATGCTGTTTAGTGCTTTAATGGCAACCTTGGAGACAGTTGCTTTTGTTCGGTGTCTGGCAACGAGAACACAAACCTGTTCGTGGCCTATTCCTCTATGTTTGGACTTTCCGCCACGTTTGCGAGGTTTACGTTCAGTAATGCCCCGTTGCCCATTTTGAGAGTACAGAAAATAGGTTTCGTCAATTTCAACGATACCTTCAAAATGTTCAACATCCACTTGTTTTAAGGCGTTTAACAGTTTGTGCCTCCAATAAAAAAGCGTAACCCAAGCAACCCCTACGATTTCAGCCGATTTTCGCAGGGAATATCCATTGAACATACAGTCAACAAAAGTATTCCATTCGTTGCCTTTTCGAGTACGGTACAAAACCGTGTTAGTTGTGTCAGTAAAGGTTTTGTTACAACATTTACAGCGATAATGTTGCCGACCATTATATTTTCCAAACCGAACAACGTGGTCGGAAGCACAATGAGGACACTCAAATCCTTGAATGAAGTGAGTTTCCCTCATTTCATTGATTAAACGACCACCAGCAGAGGATGAAGCGTCAACATAGCGTTTAACCTATTGGTAAACTTGTTCTTTTTTGGTATGCGGTAATTTGTTGATATACTTTAACAAGTTGCTAAACGCTTTGCACACCTTGACAACCTCCTCCGAATACTTGTTCTTATGCTAATAATATTACGAATTCGGACAGGTATCAAATATCAACATTTACCTTTAACAGAGCCAAAAAGAAAAAAAGAATAATTCGCTTAAGGGCTATAACATTTGATTTAGCCTCAGGGACCAAGCAAAGAGGAGTATGTCAAAAAAGGTATCTACCATCTTTAAAACGTCAACAACTATTACAAACGACTAAAGAGATGGATAGGTTCCAAGGAGTGGCGACGAAGTATTTTGATAACTACCTCTACTGGTTCAGCTTCCTTCAGCAAAGTAAGAAGATGGCGGAAAAAGAGCAGATAAACCAAATGCTCCTCAGTGCTTGCCAAAATTCAAATAGTATTACGGTCAATTTCCTACGTGAAGTATAAAAAAACAGCCATTCTTTTACGAAACGGCTGTATTCCTTATTCAGTTAAAGCACCCGATACCTTGAATAAGTAAATTATGTTGTTAATTTAATATCCAATTACGTACTATATCTAAGGATTTATTAGGAGTTATAGAACCGTTTAAGATTAAATCTGCGTACCATTTTGTAGGTTCAACAAACTCGTTATGACGATGCCTGACTAAATCAAGATATGCTGAAGAGATTTCGTCAAAGGTTTGTTCGTTTATATCTCTTTTTAATCTCCTAACTAATCTCTCATCTGATGGGCAATCAACAAATATCTTCAAATCTATTTTTTCTCTAATTTCCTCAAAATACAAGACCATTAAGCCTTCAACTATAATAACATCAAAAGTCTTTGCTGATATAAAATGATTAATATCTCTTATTAATCTATCCATATCCACAGAAGTTGGATGGTCATAATCATCATATTCCTTCCCATTGTAAGGAGCATTTACTTTAGGCTTAGCCTCTCTAAAATAATCATCAGTAGATATTGTTTTAACTTTTAATACATCTAAGTTCTTTGCCAAATTACTACAAAAGGTGGTTTTGCCGCTTCCAGAACCGCCTGCGATTCCAATTACAATACAACGCTCTATTTCTTTCATTATGAACTCCTTTACTTATCTATCTTCTTCGATATGATTTTTGAATTATTCTGCACTTTAGCTAAATAAGGCTTTTCATATATAATACCGTAAAAGGTAGATTATTCCTTGCTTTACTCAATAGCAACAATCTTTATGAAAAGAGCCTTTTAAAATCATGTTTATTGGTTATATTTATAAAAAATGCTTTATAAATTGGAAAGGAAAAAATTGAGCGAAGCTTCGCAGACTCAGGAAGAGCTACATGAGCTTCACTATTGCCGGTTACGGGGATTGAAGAATGCAAGTGATCAGGCTCTTTTTACTGCATCCTGCCAAAATATAAAAAAGATTGCAACACACCTAGCAAGGTTAGAAAAGTGTGTTGCAATACGATAAGTTGATTTGCCCCCTGTTGATTGGAGCGGAGGGCACTCGACTCCTGCGGGACAGAGAGGTCACTGGAGACCCCGCAGGCGCCAAAGGCGATGAGGAGGCTCCAGGACATCCCCGCGGAAAGCGAGTGCCAGGAGCGGAAATCAACAGGACAATTTGCAGAGATAATCAATAAATTTGGAATTTCGATTCTAACAAAATAAAAATTGCCGAGAAAAATACTCCTTTCTCGACAATCTAAGGGACCTATGCACTAAGCATAGGTCCCTTCAAATTTTAAGCCTTTTTTTAAAAAGCTCCCTAATTCTTCACATTTCGAATCGTTGCTTGGGCAGCAGCAAGCCTTGCTAGTGGTACACGATATGGAGAACAACTTACATAATCAAGTCCTGTTTTATAGCAGAATTCGATAGAGCTCTTCTCTCCGCCATGTTCCCCGCAAATTCCAGTTTTCAGTCCTGGTTTTGCTTGGCGACCTAACTTCACTCCCATTTCTACGAGTTTACCTACACCTTCTTGATCAAGTACTGCAAACGGATTTTCTGGAAGAACTTTTTGCTCAATATATGCTTGCAAAAATTTACTTTCTGCATCATCACGGCTATAACCAAAGGTTGTTTGTGTTAAATCATTTGTTCCAAATGAGAAGAAATCTGCTTCGGCTGCAATTTGGTCTGCTGTTAAGGCAGCACGTGGGATTTCAATCATTGTCCCAATCGTATATTCAGTCTCTATGCCAGTTTCGGTTTTTACTTTTTCTCCGGAATCAATAACCAATTGGCGCATTTGTTTTAATTCGTTAACATGTCCTACAAGTGGGATCATGATTTCTGGCTTTACTTCCATCCCTTTATCCGCTAATTTTGCAGCAGCATAAAAAATGGCTTTTGCTTGCATTTCATATATTTCCGGATAGATTACCCCTAAACGACAGCCTCTGTGGCCAAGCATTGGGTTAAATTCATCTAACTGGCGAACTTTTTTAAGAAGTTGCTCTTTTTTCTTCAATTCAGATGAATTTGGATCTAAAATTTGAAGTTTTGTTACTTCTACAAGGAGTTCTTCTTTATCAGGTAAGAACTCATGTAAAGGTGGATCCAATAAGCGAATTGTTACAGGATGTCCCTCCATTGCTTCAAAGATTCCTTCAAAATCACCTTGTTGCATTGGTAATAGCTGGTCAAGAGCTTCCATTCGATCCTCGAAGTTATCTGCAAGAATCATTTTTTGAACAATTGGGATTCGCGTGCTGTCCATAAACATATGTTCTGTACGGCATAACCCAATTCCACCTGCACCAAATTCAAATGCTTTCTTAGCATCGGTTGGGTTATCAGCATTTGCACGAACGCCAATTTCTCTTACTTCATCAGCCCAAGAAAGGAGTAGCTGGAACTCATCGGAAAGTTCAGGCTCAATCATTGGAATTTCACCTAGCATAATTTCACCAGTCGACCCATCAATCGTAATAATATCGCCGTAATTGACAATTGTTTCACCAATTGAGAATTGTTTTGCTTTTAAATCAATTTTTAAAGCTTCACATCCACAGATACACGCTTTTCCCATACCCCTTGCAACAACGGCAGCATGGCTTGTCATTCCACCTCGGCTTGTAACAACCGCTTGGGCTGCAATGATACCATGGATGTCATCAGGCGTTGTTTCAGGGCGAACAAGAATGACTTTTTGTCCATCATTACCTAAAAGTTCAGCTTCATCCGCATCAAATACAACTTTACCTGTTGCAGCACCAGGTGATGCTGGTAATCCTTTTGCTAATTGTTTGCGAATAAATGTATCATCAATTCGGCGGTGCAGAAGTTGATTTAATTGATCAGGATCTACACGGAGTAGAGCTGTTTTTTTATCAATAATACCTGCTTCAACCATATCTACTGCAATCTGAATTGCTGCTTGTGCTGTGCGTTTTCCAGTACGTGTTTGTAAAATAAATAGCTTTCCACGTTCAACCGTAAACTCAATATCTTGCATATCTAAATAATGCTGTTCAAGACGATCACAGGTTGCTGTAAATTGCTTGAAAACTTCTGGCATTTCATCCTTTAAAGTTGCAATTGGCTGAGGTGTACGGATACCTGCAACAACGTCTTCCCCTTGGGCATTGATTAAATATTCTCCATAAAGAATAGACTCACCTGTTGATGGATTTCTAGTAAAGGCAACACCAGTTCCCGAATCATTGCCCATATTACCGAATACCATGCTTTGGATATTAACAGCAGTACCTAAATGGCCAGGAATTTTATTTAGGCGACGATAAACGATTGCCCGCTGATTATTCCATGAGTCAAATACAGCGTTAATAGAAAGGAATAGTTGCTCTTTAGGTTCTTGTGGAAATTCCTTGCGCGTATGTTTTATAACAATTTCTTTATAGCCTGCAATAACTTCCTGCCAGTCTTCAGCAGTCAATTCTGGGTCTGTTGTATATCCCTTTTCCTCACGGATTTCTTCTAAAAATTGTTCAAAATAAAAACCATCTATTTGAAGAACTACATTGCTAAACATCTGAATAAAACGGCGATATGAATCATAAGCAAACCGCGCATTATTTGTTAACCTAGCAACACCTTCGACAGTTTCATCATTCATTCCAAGGTTCAAAATCGTATCCATCATCCCTGGCATTGAGAAAACAGCTCCAGATCGAACAGAAACGAGTAATGGATTTTCAGGGTCGCCAAGTTTCTTACCCATTTTTTCCTCAAGAATGTTTAGTGCCTCTAATACCTGATTTTCAACAATCGTTGGGATGGTCTTTTCTGTTTCATAATAAGCATTACATGCTTGTGTTGAGATGGTAAAACCATAAGGGACAGGTAAACCAATTCGTGTCATTTCAGCTAAATTAGCTCCCTTTCCTCCTAAAAGTTCCTTCATATCGCTATTACCTTCGTTAAATAGATAAACAAATTTCTGCATATTAATGCTCCTCTCTTTTCTTTAATACATCTAAAATTAAACTAGCCGTTTCCTCGACTGCTTTGTTGGAAACATCGATGATTGGACAACCAACACGCTTCATTATTTTTTCAGCATAATCTAATTCTTCCAAAATACGCTCAAAACTTGCATAATTTGCTTGGGATCCAAGCCCAAGGGCACGAAGCCGTTCCGTACGAATTGCATTTAATTTGTCCGGTGAGATGATCAATCCAATACAATTTTTTCGTGGTATTTTGAAAAGTTCATCTGGCGGTGGTACCTCAGGAACCAGTGGAACATTCGCAACCTTATAACGTTGATGAGCTAAATACATCGATAGTGGCGTTTTCGATGTCCGTGATACTCCCATTAGAACGATGTCAGCTCGCAAAACACCACGGGGGTCTCGGCCATCATCATATTTCACTGCAAATTCGATAGCTTCTATTTTTCGAAAATAATCTTCATCTAATTTGCGTAATAATCCTGGTTTCTGATTTGGCATTTTGTTAAATTTCTGCATAAATGCATCCATGAGGGGATTTAACAAATCAACTGCATGGATTTCCTCTTCTGCAGCACGATGATCCAAATATGCCTTTAGAAATGGAATGACAAGTGTATAAGCGATGATTGATTGTGTCTTTTTAGCAAGAGTTAAAACATCCTCAATATCTTCAATCTCTTCTACATAGGAATTGCGGCGAATTTCTACATGACCACCATTAAATTGGGTTGCCACTGCTTTTACAACAAATTCTGCCGTTTCCCCTACGGAGTCAGAGATAATATATACTATTTCCTTCTGATTCAAAGTCGCTCACACTCCCTTATTGTTCACTGATTTCAAGATATGCACGTGTTATCGTCGTCTTTGTAATCCGACCAATGACCAAATATGTATGTGGCATTTGATCAACTTCCCTTACAACAGGCAGTGAATCTATATGGTTGATAATCATTTTGTTTGCTGCTTCCAATAACGTTTCTTCCGGCTTTATCATGATAATATTTGGCATTCTTGTCATAATAACGCTAACTGGCAAATTCTCAAGGTTTTTATTGCCAATTGCCGTTCGAAGTAAATCTTTTCGTGATATAACACCTGCTAAATAACCATTTTCATCAATCGCATATAAGGTACCGACATCCTCTAAAAAAAGCTGGACAATCGCATCATAAACAGAAGTAGATTTCTGAATAACAATAGGGTGTGCTTTGAAATTTGCTACTTGTTGCTGAACAAACTTTTTAGCTTGAAGCACCATTTCCCGATCTTCGTTGAAAAAATAACCGACACGCGGCCTAGCATCAAGATTTCCTGCCATTGTTAAAATAGCTAAATCTGGTCTTAAAGCAGCACGTGTGAGTGAAAGCTTATCAGCAATTTGTTTTCCCGTAATCGGTCCATTGCTTTTAACAATTTGCAAAATTTCTTCCTGTCGATTTGTCAGTTTAATAGTGTCCACCCCTTTCATCAATAAAGATGCAATATATGATGTATTAATTATCAATGTGCTATACTTTTTAATATATAGTATATCCCATTTAAAATCAATAAAAATAATTTGTTTAATTTCTAAAAAATAAATAGAATGATTATGAATTTTCTTATTTTGTTTGTTGCAGAATCTTTGCTAGCAAACACACTTATTTCGATATAAACTACAACATGGGAGAAACTAATCCTTAGAAATGAATATGAGGTGCATCAAAGTGAAACAAATCTTACTAAGAACCTTAGCTATTACGATTCTAACCTTTATTATGGCCTTTGCTTTAAATAGTTTTCTAATTCCCTATAAAGTACTCACAGGCGGAGTTACTGGAATCTCAATTATTATCCATCAGTATATCCCCTTAAATACTGGCTGGATCATCTTACTTATCAACATACCTTTATTTATATTGGGGTACTTTCATCTAGGAAAAAGATTTATGTTTTTAACGATTTATTCAATTTTCCTACTTTCCTTGGCAATGAAAATGATTCCCGTCCATGCATTTAGCCATGACATTCTGTTGTCATGTATATTTGGTGGAGTTCTATTCGGATTATGTGTGGGCGCAACTATTCGTTTGGGTGGTTCCAGTGGGGGACTCGACATTATTAGCGTCATCCTTTCGAAGAAGAAGGATATATCTGTTGGGTATTTGAGTACATACATGAATCTGGGGGTTGTAATTACATCTGCATTTGTGTTTGGCACTGATAAAACGCTTTACACATTGTTCGCCATATTCGCATCAGGTCGAGCTGTTGATACTGTTTACACAAATTACACAAAATTAACGATTACGATAGTTACTGAAAACTGGAAAGAATTAAGTGAAACCTTAATAAAATTGCATCCACGCGGAATTACCATGACAAACGCAGAAGGTGCTTATACCCATCATCCAAAAAAGGTTTTAACCACAGTTATTACAAAATACGAATTACCTGAAACAAAAGAAGCCATCCGTAAGCAAGATCCAGGTGCTTTTGTTCATATTACAAAGGCAATTGAAGTTATGGGACGATTTCGGAGAGAATAAAAAGAAAAGAGCCGAACCGGCTTTTTTCTTTTTGGCTTTATTAGCTTTTATTGTTGACAAAGCTACTATCATCCAGGAGATTTTTCTTGTTTCTTCTTACTTTTATCTCTACTGTAACTAAAAGAATAATTGGGAAAATTACTTGAAAAGGAAATGCATAATAGGCATATATTTTGAAAGCCCAACTGGTCAATTGCATAATATTATCGGAAAAAATCACTGAAAAATAAAGCATTAAAAGCCCTGACTGAATAACAATCGACCGATAATCAGTTAGGTTGAATAGTTTAGCAATTCCTTTAGATAATACAAATAAACAGACACTCGATTTGATGAAAACCCCGAATACAAATATTACCGCAACGGATAATTCAATTCTTTGCAAAAAATCACCTAAACTTATCATACTAACAGCGACATGTGCAGGAAAATAATATTTTGTGTACGTTTCCCCCAACACAACAATATTTCGGATGGTAATGATGACAATTAAGCCTCCCCCAATAGCAGTTCCTAATAGGTAAACCTTATATGGTGACTTTTTTGTTTTCAATGAAAAAAAAACACCCATTAATAGAACGGTTTCTGCAAAAGGGAAAGAAAAGGTAGAGAACCCTGCCTTTATGACTGGAAGTAATCCATTTCCGAGTATTGGTTTAAGAAAATGAAAGTTCATTTTAGGTATCGCCATCAGTTGGACTGCTGTAATAATTATAAATAGTAATGGAAGCACAGCAGCACTAATTCTTCCCATCACCTCAACTCCTGACCTGACAGCCACAATACAAACAATCATCAAACAAAGCATTGAAACAAACATCGGTGTTTCTGGCATAGCAATAGTAGCAGTAAATTCACCAAAATCCCTAATGACCAAGGCTCCAAGATGAAAGGAATACCAAATGTAAAAAAGAGCGAATAGTTTTCCGATCACTTTTCCAAACGCCCACTCTAAAATATCATATAAGCCCATATCAGGTAGAAGTGAAAGCAATCTTGCATAAATAAGGATCATTGGGACTGCCATGAAAATCCCCAGAATGACGCTGATCCATGCATCATTTTTAGCTTCACCACCCACTCCAAGAATAAACGAGCTACCAATAATAAAAATGATCATAAGGAAAATAGCTTCTTTATCTGAAATGTGTTCCCTACGCATTTTAGACCCACTTTCCAAATACTAATGTAACGATATCCTTTATTGGTTCTGAAGGATTTGGAATCTTAATATCAAAACATTGGAGGATACCAATCGTAAATGAGCAAATCCCCAAAATCGTATTTACCCAAAAATCACGCCAATGTTTTTGTTTGTATAAGGGTATAAACTCATATAGGCCTAAAAAAGAATATCCGAATAATAGTAACGCAATCAATTTTAATCCCCCACTTCAATAGGTTGTGAAAACATTCCACTTCCTTTTATATCAACCTTAACTTTCACATTTACTTTTAACTCTTTAAATTTATCTTCCCAATTATTACCTATTCGATTCCATATACGTGGCTTTTCCTCACGTAATTTTTCCCCAAACCCAAAGATATCAACCCCATAATCGGATTGGACTTTTTTAATGCAATTCTCAACATATTTTTTTACCATTGCCTCCGTACTTCTCTTCAATTTCTCAAGCTGTGGTTCGGAAGTGAGATTTTCACTATTTCCAATTTCATCAATTGCTACAGTTGTATTAATAGTAACGTTAAATTCGATATCATGATTCGCTTTTACTACAGGCTCCATCTTTGTTTTACTTTTAAAAATTTCCAATGAAACAGGTGTGGATTTATTCCCCTGAACACCTTGTACAAGTAAACCACCCTTCACTTCATCCTTAACAAAAAGGACTGATTTGCTTTCCCGTCCATTTAAAAAACCTATTAGCTTTGCTTTCTTAAAAATAGCTAAACCCATAACTTGAGGGGTCGAATTATTTTCAGTTTGGTTTAAGCTTACTGTTGGGATTACGTTTACAATGCCCGGAGATTCTAAGTCATTGATAAACTGCCAAATTTCTGATGTAGGGGCTTTACTTAAAGATTTTTCGTTCTTTAAGGTATCAGCTAGTTCAAAAGATTTAATTTCATCTGTTACACCTGTCCCCTCCAATACTTCCCTTGCTGTTTTCTCCTTTGAAATAAGAAGATTAACATCTGACCTTGTTTCAGAGTCACGATTATACCAGTCCACTACCCTCAAAATTCCATTTTTTGCTATATCCTTACTGATTACAACTACTTTGGTATGACTCCAATACAGTTTTTTCCCTGATAACGAAATTGCATTCCTTACTGCATCAAAGATTGTTTTTCCTTCAATTGTGACGAGTTTTGAGGTTATTTTTGTATCTTTTCCACCACTAATTTGTATGATTTCAACTGTTACTCGAAATTGATTATTTTTACCTTTATCAATAGCAACCCCTGCAACGATAGCAAGTTTCTCAACTTCCCGATAATTCCAACAACCAGTTAGGATCGATAAATTAAGAATAAGAACAATAGTTAGTAGTAGGAACTTTTTCATTTGGGTTTACTTCCCACTGTTTTTTTCATTGATTGCCTCACTAAATTCCTTGCACCAATGATCTTAGGGCGTAATGTCATTGTCCACCATGGAGCTCGAATCCATATATCTTGTCCATTATGATTTTTTACAGAGGAAAGGCCTAACATATATGGTACGCCAAAAGAACGAACATTCATTAAATGCAAAGTGGCTATAATCATTCCTAATATATACCCGTAAATCCCCATAACAGAAGCAAGTAATAGGAAAAATAATCGCAAAACAATGATAGATCCCAAAGCAGTGGGACTTAACAATTTCATAATACCTGAAATGGCCGTTATGATAATGACGGGAGAACTGACTATTTTTGCTTCTACTATTGCCTGACCTAATACCAGGGTACCAACAATATTCACAGCCTGGCCTATCGGGGTAGGCATTCTAGTTGCAGCTTCCCTTATGACATCAAAAACTAATAGCATAAAAAATAAAGCTACAACACTTGGAAAGGGGACTCCCTGACGCGCTGATGCTATACTAATCAGTAGGGGCGTAGGTAGCATTTCCTGATGGTATGTCACAATAGCTAGGTATACAGCTGGTAAACCTGTTGCAACGAAAACCCCAACCATTCGAATCATTCTGTTAAAAGAAGAAAAAATAAAGTTATTATAATAGTCCTCGTCCGATTGGAAAGATTCAGCAAGTACGAATGGAACCGTTAAAACAAAGGGACTTCCATCTACAACGATTGCGATTCTTCCCTCAAGTAGTTTAGCAGCAATAACATCTGGTCTCTCACTATATCCAACTGTCTCATATGGTGAAAACGGGGCATCTCGTATAAGCTCTTGAATATAGCCCGAGTCAAGGATTGCATCAATTTTAATTGCATCTAACCGTTTTTCCAATTCAAGCAATATTTCTTCTACTGCCAACCCCTCTATATAACAAACACAAACCTTCGTGTGTGTTCTTTCACCCATTTCTCGAAATTTGAATTTTAATTCTGGAGTATTAATTTTCCTTCGTATTAAAGACAAACTTGTCATAAGAGACTCCGTAAATCCTTCCCGTGGTCCACGGACAACCTTTGCAGATTCAGGCTCCTCAATTGACCTTGTTGGCCAACCTCTTGTACTAATGATAAGAGCGTTGTCATAACCCTCTAATAATAAAATGGTATCTCCACTAATCACAGAATTTACAAGTTCGCTTAAATCGTTAACCAAATTCACATTATCAGAGACAATTATTTTATATTGTAATTCCTCCAATAATTTATGGGTGTAAATATCCTCCCTCAGGTTGTTTTGCAAAATAGGCTGAATAACATTTTCGTTAAGCATATCTGTATTAACCATTCCTGCAATATAAACGGCACAGCACTTTGCCTCTTTCAAATACTTATTCTGAAACCTTCTCACAACAAGTGTTTCATCATTATTAAATATTTTAGTAAACAATTCAATATTTGCTTCAAGGGATGTTACTAAACAATGGGCATCATTTTCAATGTTATTCTTACTTTGCTCCACTACATTCTTACTATGGCCCTTTAAATCCTTTTTGCGAAACATTGAATCTCACCCCTCATATGTTGGTGACTACTATTATTTCCATTTACACCCACTAATATTTTCTTTATTTTTTATTCCTTTAGATTTTGTTTCTAGATGCGTTCAAATAAGGGGAATTATTTTACTATTATTTGGAAACCTATGATATATGAAGGAAATAGGAGATGATTACCAATGGTATTGAATGATCAGCCATATCATAAAGAAAAGGAAGAAGCCTTTACTCCGCAAGATGATTGGGAATATACAAAATATGAAGGTAACGTCGGAAACGTCGAAGATGAACCTGAATTTGATTTATTTGGCACAGCTTTGAACGAAATTTAGTTGGGTAATTTTAGGCATAAAGAAAACTCCTTGTAAGTTACAAGGAGTTTTCTTATAAGGCAAGTATTAGACTGTTTGTAATCTTACCACTCAATTAGAATTAAGCGGAAAGGTCAATTTCTAGTAAAATTGGACAATGATCGCTGCCCATGACTTTAGAATAAATTCTGGCACCTTGCAAACGATCTCGCAATCTTTCAGAAGCGATAAAATAATCAATTCGCCACCCAATATTCCGTTCGCGAATCTTGCTCATATATGACCACCAAGTATATGCCCCTTCATCATCCGGATAAAAATGCCGATAACTATCGACAAAACCGCCTTCAAGTAGCGCCGTCATTTTTCCCCGTTCCTCATAGGTAAAACCAGAGTTATTTTGATTTGATTTAGGATTTTTTAGATCAATTTCATGATGAGCTACATTTAGATCTCCACATAGGATAACAGGCTTAACGTTATCTAATTCTTGAAGGTACGCACGGATTTCATCTTCCCAGTCTAATCGGAAGCCGAGCCTTGCCAAATCCCTTTGTGAATTAGGCGTATATACATTAACTAAATAAAAATCCGCAAACTCTAGCGTAATAATTCTTCCTTCTTGCTCCGAATCTTTTGCTCCAACACCATATTTAACTGAAATTGGTTCAAATTTTGAAAATATAGCTGTCCCGGAATATCCCTTTTTTTCAGCATAGTTCCAATATTGATGGTATCCTGCTAATTCAAGTTCAATTTGTCCTGCTTGTAATTTTGTCTCCTGGACACAGAAAAAATCTGCATCAACTTCTTTGAAAAAATCTAAAAATCCTTTTTTTACACAGGCCCTAAGTCCGTTTACATTCCAAGATATTAGTTTCATATTTTTAATCTTCTCCTTTTACAATCTCAGATAATATGCGTATTCCCTCTATTATTTCTTCTATATATTCACTATTCCAATTTTCAGATTGATCTTCTACCAAAATTGCTTGGATTTAAAACAGTGGTTGGAGATATTCTATCAATTTAAGACTATCATGAAAAATAATTTGTTTCACTATATAATTGGTTGGTATTAAAGAGTGGGATAATGAAGTTCTTCTATATTAAAGAGATTTGTTTATACGTCTTAATAGTTTTCTATCTGTCTCTTAATCTATGCAATTCGGAAGCACCAACCGCTTCCTAACCTGAAAGATATCCCCATTTTTGTTGCACTAATTAATCTTTTCAATTTTTTATAAAAGAAGGCTCTACCCTGAAATAACTGTGGATAACTGTTATTTCATTCATAGATGTGCCAAAAATTTTGCATAGATGTCTGTTAAAGGTAAATGGTGATATTTGATACCTGTCCGAATTCTTAATAGTCGGAAAAATTCCTCTTAAATAGTAAATTGGATTAAAAATAGATTAAATAGACGGAGAGTTTCCGCCTATTGACTCAAAAACTGCGAAAATGAGGGGCTTTGCATTGCGTAACCGGAAAACCTTCGCTTATACACCCCCGAAACGAGCTCCATTCTGCATTTAACCGAAAAATCTCCGTTTATTTTATTTTCGTTAGTTTCTCGGATTACTTGAGTAATGATTGCCGTTATTACTACTTTAAAAATGGCTCTGTTAAACAATAATGTCTGTTAACGCCACTCGAAATCACTTATATATCCCCTTATTTATATATTTATTTTAGAATAACAGTTCGTTTTATTCGAATATCAATATAAATATTTAATAGAGCCATTTCTAAAATAATTGATCTTATCTCCTGTTCCCTAATTATAATGAAAAACAATAATGAAGCTTAACAGAAAAAAAGAGCAATCACATATGCTCTTCTTTAAGGCAGAAAATTCTTTTCTGTTAATTCATTTGTTAAAAGATCTGAGACGGGTACAATTTTAATGTTTCTTTTTTTAAACAAATCCATTGACTGCCAGACTCCGGCTGAACAAGCTTCTCCCTTGATGCCCACATGACCGATGGCTAAACCTTGGCCTTTTAACTCAGTAACCTTTGCTAACTTTTCCATTTGTTTTCTAACATGGGATGTAGATAAAATATCATCTAGAAATACATCTCTTTTTATAAGTGGCACTCCCAACTTTTTCGTAATCTCTGGAAATTTTGAATCAGGACTCGTACCACTGTCGACAATAAATAGATTTTTTTCTTTTGCAACCTCTACAATCGCTTGAACTATATGTTCATCTGCTACTGCAAGGGAGCCCATATGATTATTTAATCCCTTGGCGTAAGGGACATCTTTAATCGCATCGTAAACACGTTGTTTTACTTCATTTGTGGAGAGGTCAATTGTTATGGGCTTTGAACCAAGCCAGGATCTTTTCCCTCTTATTGGCTGCATTGGTAAATGGATCATCACCTCAAAACCATTTTTATGAGCCCAGACTGCATGTTCCGTTGAATGATCTGTAAATGGCATAACTGCTACAGTAATTGGTATTTCCCCTTCTAAAAACTTTTCTGCCCCGACCGTACATCCCCCGAAATCATCAATGATAATGGCTGCTTTTAATTGTTTAGTTTCACCATGAGCATTTGTTCCAATTGCGAGAAATGCACATAAAAATGAAGGAATGAGCAAGTAAATAATCTTTTTCATAATAACCCCCAATTTGAACCATTTACAATAATTTACCCAATAAGAGCCATTACATCCCAACTATTAATAAGAGAAACTTTTTATAATGAAAAAAAGAGAGCCTAAGCCCTCTCTTTTATGTTACCTATTCTTCATCGAATATTTCCATTTTCTCCATAACATCACCGTTCCTCATTGCTTTAGCAGTTTCGAGGCCAGATGTTACTTTTCCAAAGACTGTATGAACACCATTCAAATGTGGTTGTGATTCATGAACAATGAAAAATTGGCTTCCACCTGTGTTTTTTCCAGCGTGGGCCATAGAAAGTGAACCCGGTTCATGTTTATGCGGATTGCCTTCTGTTTCACACTTAATTGTGTAGCCAGGACCACCAGTTCCTGTCCCCTGAGGGCACCCTCCTTGGCTTACAAAACCAGGAATTACACGATGGAAGGTTAATCCATTATAAAAGCCTTCCTTTGCTAATTTTTCAAAGTTTGCAACTGTTCCAGGTGCTTCATTTGGAAACAAGTCAAACTCAATCTTTTCACCATTTTTCATTAGTATGTAACCTTTTTTATTCATAAAAACTCTCCTTTTCTATAAAATCAATCTTTATAATATCATTTTTAGAAGAATAAAGAAAAGAGAGTGCTTACTTTATTTACATTCGTTACCGTAAAATCTTTTTTTCATCAATCCATCGGTTATTTCTCAAACGATATATTCAACCTAAAAAGATTTGTTTTATTAATAACAATGAATAATATACCTCAAATTTATTCCAAATTAACTTATTTACCCAAGTTACTACTATTTATTTTAATAATAATTGGATCAACTATTGATTCATACTACATACCTTTCTCCACGTATTCTCTAATCACCTCACGAATATGAATAATAATGAGAGGAGTGTGAATGGATACATGATTACAACTAATCAAGGCATGGATTTGCTTATAGAGCGATTAAAAAAAGATCAATCTCTTGATGGTTCGTGGAATTACCCATTTGAAACAGGACTCACAACCGATATATATATGATTGTTTTACTTCGAACTTTAGAAATCAATGATGAAAACTTAATCAAGGGTCTAGCCGAAAGGATTATCAGTAAGCAAGAAAAAAATGGTGCCTGGAAGCTTTTTCACGATGAAGGTGATGGAAATCTTTCTACTTCCACAGAAGCCTATTATGCCCTCGTATATTCAGGCTATTTCAAGAAAGAGGATCCACGATTACAAGCGGCACAAAAATTTATTAGTGCAAACGGTGGCATCGAAAAAACAAGCATTTTTACTAAAACAATGCTTTCGCTTACTGGTCAGTACAAACAACCTCTATTTATCCCAATTCCAATTGAATTAATTCTACTCCCCTTAACCTACCCAATCAACTTCTACCAATTTTCTGTTTACGGGCGCTCAAATCTTGCCCCAATTATGATTATTGCTGATAAGCAGTTTTCCAAGAAAACAGAGAAAAGTCCGGATCTTTCTGAATTATATACCCATCGAGAATATGGCCAAGATTCCTGGCAACGTTCTCCTGAAATGAAATCATTGCTTACGTATTTAAAAGACGGGGTGGAAAACTTAATTGGCACACCCGAAAGGCTTCATTTATTAGCAATCGACCGTGCCAAAAAATATATGCTTGATCACATTGAGCCTGATGGAACCCTTTATAGCTATTTTAGTTCTACTTTTCTAATGATCTTTGCATTGCTTGCACTCGGCCATGCTAAAAATGATCCAGTAATAACGAAAGCAGTAAATGGCTTAAAATCAATGAAAACGGAAATTAACGGGCGCCCTCATATTCAATATACAACGGCATCAGTTTGGAACACTTCACTTATCAGTTTTGTATTGCAGTTAGCAGGAGTTTCACAGCAAAGTTCAATGGTTGAAAAAGCAAACCATTATTTATTAGAACACCAACATCATAAATTTGGAGATTGGGTCATCCATAATCCAAATAGTAAACCAGGAGGTTGGGGCTTTTCTACTATAAATACCATCAATCCAGATGTGGATGATACAACAGCATCATTAAGGGCTATTGCTAGAGGGGTACGTACTAATCATACCTCCGGCAATGAGGCATGGGAGCGAGGAATCAAATGGTTACTCTCAATGCAAAATGATGATGGTGGTTGGGCTGGTTTTGAAAAAAACACAAATAATAAATTACTGAAAAGGCTACCCATCGAAAAGGGCGAATTTTTGTTGATCGACCCATCTTGTGCTGATATAACAGGAAGAACGCTTGAATTTTTCGGAAACTTTACGAATATCTCAAAAAATAATCAATCAATCAAGAACGGAATTGAATGGCTCTATAAAAATCAAGAAAAGGATGGCTCATGGTATGGAAGATGGGGAATTTGCTATATTTATGGAACATGGGGAGCTGTCACTGGACTTACCGCAACTGGGATATCACCTTCCCATCCATCGCTCCAAAGAGCAGTGACCTGGTTGAAAGGAATTCAAAATGAAGATGGTGGCTGGGGTGAATCCTGTCATAGCGATATTCAAAGAAAATATATCCCTTTACACACTAGTACATTAACACAAACATCGTGGGCGCTTGATGCTTTGATTGCCGCATCTCCAAAGCCAACAAAAGAAATCCAAAAAGGAATCTCTTATCTACTTGCATCATTAGAAAAAGATGATTGGACAACTGACTATCCAAAGGGGCAGGGAATGGCTGGCGGCTTTTATATTCATTATCATAGTTATCGCTATATTTTCCCTTTACTAACGCTTGCACAATATAAAAATAAATTTGAGAGGTAATAAAGAATAGCTATCTTCGCTTAGTATATTGCTTTCCGATAATGCCAACTTCACGTGGTTTCATAAACTTTTTCTATAATATAAACTGAATGATAAAAACCATCGAACATGTTTATTTTTCTCGATGGTTTTCTTTCACTTCTGAATTCATCAAATTAGCAAGTTGACGATATATTGTAATAATTTCTTCCATTTTCATTCTAACCAGACCACTTGATGATGGTGCAACAAAGTCAATTGTTCCAGGAATAACAGGGACAGTCTGCCGCCCCCAATGTATGACTTTTTTCTGGCTAAATTCTTTATAAACTCCCTTTCCTACATAGCAAATAACTTTCGGATTAAACTCCTCAATTTTATTTTTAAGGATAGATCTTCCTTCTAAATACTCTTCTTTGGTAATCTCATCTGCTGCTTTTGTTGGTCTAGATACAATATTAGTTATTCCATAACCTAATTTTAAAAGCTTGTGATCTTCGGAAGCTTGAAATTGAATGGGCGTCAAGCCTGCTTCAAATAAAATTTTCCAAAATCGATTATTCGGATTAGCAAAATGATGTCCTGTTTCACTAGAACGAATGCTCGGGTTAAATCCGACAAATAAAAGATTTAGATTCATTTTTAAATGGTCACGTACAGGTTTCATCATCTGTTTCATCATCTGTTTCCTCACTTCCCTTTCCAATAAATGTTATTATGAAATTTACTCCTAAGGAAAAGGGCGACTTTATTTATGATATTTTTTTCTCGATGGGATCAAAGGGATTCTAGCTAGGTCCTTGTTTTTGAAGTTGTATAATCTTTTTTTATTTCATATTTACAAATACATATATGTTTCTAAAGCTGGTCAATAAACTAGTAAGTAACCCTACAATCGAAACAATGAGGAGTGAATACAATAATTTGGGGTCATGGAGTAACAGCATGCCTGAAAAGATGATCAATGTATCAAATATAAAAATAATGATACCAACATTAAGTTTAGACCATTTTGACACAAGCAATGCCAATAGATCTAATCCACCCGGACTTATATGGTTTCTTAGCATCAATGCTACTCCGCTTCCTATGATCAACGCACCTAGTAGAACACTACTTAGCATTGGTAAATGAATCATTCCCTTTAAAGGAATTAATAATTCAATTGTAAAACCTGAAATTATCGCTCCGAGTAAACCATTAAAAAAATACAATCGATCATATTTATAAGCAAGTAAATAAATCGGCAAATTAAGAAAAATAAATGTCAGCCCCGGTTTAAACTCAAATATATAATTAAGCAAAAGACTAACTCCGAAAATTCCACCATTAATCAGATGAAGCGGAAGAATAAAACCGTTAATTCCAATTCCAATCAATGTGCTTCCAAAGCCAATTATGATAAATTTTTTTAACATTTTCCTCATCCTTGTCCTAACACTTTACCCTACTTATATGTTAGAAAATAATGATTCATGCCTAAATCCAAACTGGTGCCCCAAAAGAATCAACTTTTTTACATAACTGCTGATGGTGATTTTTTCACCACTCTCATTTGTTTGTAAAGTGATACGATCAATGTTATACATGGTAAAATCCATGGAAAAATAGCATAGGGCAAATAATTCAAAAGTGGCACGCCCACAATTGTACTACACATGATTGCAAATACACTCCAGGGGATAATACCCGGAAATAACATCGTTGTATCCCCCATAACTCTTGCCAGTTCTTCTTTGCCATACTTAGTCGACCAATGCGGAAGAAACGATCTACCTGTAAGGATTATCGGTAATGTTTGGTTAGCGGCAATCATACTAATTAACAGCGTCGCCACAAGTGTTTTAATCGTATCACTCAACAGTGATTGGGATGTTTGCAGCCATCGATCTAAATATGGTTTTATCACATTCATTTCCTCTAATAAACCATTATAGGCACCCGCTAATGCTAAAAATAGCAATAATTGGTACATGTGAATAAGACCGCCTCCAAGGCCTTCTATTCCCTGCCAAAAATCTCGGATCATTTTTACTATTAAAATTCCATCAAGACCTGCAATAACACATGCAGAAAGGATACTTGCGAGAAAGGCGGTAACAATACTAAATCGAAAAAGCACAAATAATATTAATAATAATGGCGGTAAAAATTTTACAATAGAAAGATCCTTCCATGCTACAGACTGTATATGGGATGAGATAGAACCAGAAATCACGATATCGGATATGCTATAGAAGAAAAGGGCTATAACTATTGCCACAATAGTCGTGAAAAACATCGCTTTCCCTTGCCTTTTAATTGGTAGCTCAACCGTATTCGCTAAAAGCTGATGTGAGCTTGAAAAAGGTGAGGTCCGATCCCCTACAAATGCCCCTGAAATAAGTGCACCTGCCACCATTTCAACAGGAAGATGTAGTACGATCGCTGTACTCATAATCGGAACTCCAATTGAACTCAACGTTCCAACTGATGTTCCTAGAATCATAGAAAAAATCATCGTTGCCAGAAACGATAATACAAGAAAGTGCTTTGGGGTAATCAAATCCAAAGCGATAGTCACCATTTGGCTGATAGTCCCAGATAAATACCAGGATGGAAGTAAAAAGCTGACAAGTAATAATATAATAAGCACTATTTTTGTTTTGTAAATTCCATTTTTACAAATATAAAAAAGATCTTTTACTCTGACTTGCTTTGAAAGACAAAATATCACTAGTACAAGAAATCCAGGTAGAAAACCAATGACAAGTGGGAAATGAAAGGTAACAGATAAAATAACTCCTGCCAATGTCATAATCATAAGAAAAAGCACTTGTGTGCCCGTAAAATGGATCGTATTCATTTCATCACCCTTAACTTTACTCTACATTTCTCATTATAATTGACGCCTTGTTTTTCGAAAAGGGTTACGCAAAAAAAGAAGCCGCATTTTTAGCGGCTCCAGTTGATTTTCCTCAAAATGTATTATAAACATTTAGGCATGTTTCAGCAGTAGGCTCATAAAAACAGTGTAGTTTGTAGCGAGCAACTAATGGTTGATTATACCATGTTTGTGGACAATCTCCCTCAGGTCTAAAATACCAAAGACTGAATTTCGCTGGCCAGTGTCTTTCACCATTTATTGCTTTACGAGCTAAACGTTTTTCCCTTTCTCTTGCTGGTTGATAAAAATATCCTTTTAAAGTTGCCTCAAATGCATGCGGTTGAAACACCATTTGCGGAATAGTTCTCAACCCTTTAAAATCTGAACAGTTTGCTCGAATCCGATTTATTCCAACATTCCCGACGAGCTGCATACCAAGTATGCCTTCTCCTTCAGCCTCAGCTCTAAGTAATCGTGCTAAAAGATTAATATCTGATTCCCTAGCCTTCACAACCCCCATTTGGTCACCTCCAATGTTGTTCACCAATATCATATTCTACTTGGTTAAAGTGTTGACCATTGATTTAAAAATGATTAGTTTTAATAGGGATATCGTGCCTATGATCAAGATAATTAGAACCTTTTACTCTAGTTAGCTATTATTGCTTAGTTTTACTTGTACAGAGATTTTCTTACCATTTCGGTATATTTCAAACTTTACTTTATCTCCAATGTTTACTTTGGTGTATAAATATTTCCGTAATTCATTTGCGTTTTCAATAGGGGTTCCGTTCATTGAAACAATCACATCTTTTTGTTGAAAGTGAGCCCGTCCTGCAGGTGAATTAGGATCGAGGTTCGTTACCATAACCCCTTTTACATTTGCAGGAAGGTCCTGCCAATACATTTGTGGGATTTCATTTAGATCAGATAAACCAACCCCTAGATACGGGCGATTTATTTTTCCATTCTTAATTAATTGGTTAACAATTGGCAGTAAATCATTACTTGGAATCGCAAATCCTAGCCCTTCCACACCACTTTCAGAAATCTTTAAACTATTAATTCCGATGACTTGCCCTTGTGGATTGATTAAAGCTCCCCCACTATTCCCAGGATTAATAGCTGCATCCGTTTGAATAACATTTGTTTCCCAATTACCGGCCGAGGTCGAAACTGAAATGGGGCGATTCGTCGCACTTACAATCCCTTGGGTAACTGTTCGCGATAGATCAAGTCCGAGTGGATTTCCGATCGCATATACGGGATCTCCCGGTCGAAGGATAGAAGAATCCCCAAAATCAACAGTATCATTTACATATTTCGCATCAATCTTAAGCACTGCAAGATCCGTTAATGCATCCGTTCCAACTATTTTTGCCGTTGTTTTTTCACCATTATACAAGGAAAGTTCGAGTTTAGTTGCTCCTTCAACAACATGATTATTCGTTACAATATATGCATAATCTTTATTTTTTTGAAAAATAACCCCTGAGCCAGAACCAGTTTCAACATTTTGTGTATTGCCGGAACCGTAAAAGTTTCCATTTTGCTGCTGTTGGTAATTGACAATCCCTACAATTGCTTTTGATACTTTTTCGACTGTATCAGCAATAGATGTTGTCCCGGCAGTTACTGTTCCTGACTGTGCCGATACCGTCTTTACTGTTGGAACTGAACTCGCCGTTTGTTCCGAATTAACAATTGCCTGATTTCCACCGGCAGTTAGGCTTTTTATGTAATCAGTGTGGGGTAGAATGGTCAATGTTAAAACGGAGCCAACAACTCCGGCCGCAATCGTTGAAACAACCCCCTTTAAGTAAGTCTGTCTACCAGCCTTTTTAAATTCCTCTCTTTTAACAGTATTGTTTCGTTCATTGTCATTTGTGCTATCTGTTGAATCTGTTTTTTCCGTTGTATCTGATGTCTCAAATGTACTTATTGTATCCGTTATATTGATGGCATCAGCTGTATCTGTTAGATCACCAGTATCCTTGGTATCTTCTTTATTTGGTTCATCTTCATACTGAAACTCTTTTACAAAATCCATTAGAAATCTCTCCTTTTGGTTTATTGATAGTTTTACTATATCTGGTATATATGAAGAAACTATTAACAAACTTTAAAGAGGCTTAGAACTTTTTTTAAAAAAATAAAGCTAAGGAAAGTTCCCTAAAGCTTTAGGATTCATACAATGGATGAAAACGGATCACAAATTTCGTCCCTTTTCCTTTTTCACTATATACGTTAATTTCACCGTTATGAAGAAGAACTAACTGTTTGACAATCGATAATCCTAATCCAAATTCACCATAAGGATTACTTGTTCGAGATATTTCCGCTTTATAAAAACGGCGCCAGATTTTCTCCACTTCGGCAGGATCAATCCCAATCCCCGTGTCTTCAATCTCAATAACTGTTTCACCTTTTTCGATTCTTCCACGTAGCCAAATTGTCCCGTTTTCAGTAAATTGAATACTATTTTTAGTTATATTGATCAATATTTGAATAAGTCGATCGTAGTCTGCATTGACAAAAACATCTTTTTCAACCTCTACCAAGATTTGATTCATTTTCTCTTCAGCTTGAAGAGACAATTGTTCCTGTATAATTTCCAGCAATTCTTCCAGCTGAATATCTTCTCTAAATAATTTGATTTGGTTTGAGCGAATTTTATCATAATCCAGGTTTTCATTTACAAGTCGTATTAGTCTTTTTGCTTCTTGACTAACCAAGTTTATGCCTTTTTCTTTATCTTCTTCTGGAATCATATCAGTTTTTAAGCCTTCGATCACACCGCTAATCGTGGTTAATGGGGTTCTCATTTCATGTGAAACATCAGCCATAAATTGCCTTCTTCTATTTTCAAGGCTATCAATTTCTTCCATAGCTGTATTTATCTTATCAACCATATGATTAAAGTCATTTGCCAATTCGCCAATTTCATCGAATGTGGAAGAAGGAACGTTTACTGTATAGTCACCCGTAGAAACAAGTGAAGTTGCTTCACGGAGCCGTTTAATTCGATTCACATGGATTCTTGATAATAACCAGCTCAGTAAAAAGGAAACCGTAAGTCCAATTAGAATAGTGAACAGTAAATATTTATTAATTTGGCTAATCATTTCACTAGTGCCACTAATTGGAGATGTTAACAGAATTCCACCAATAAATCTGCCATTATTGATATATGGCAAAACTACAAACGAAACACCTTCCTGTCCAAATCTTTTAAAATCTTGATTAACAATGACAGTCTGACCTTCTGTAATTTTTGTCCATTCAGAATCAGATAGCTTACAAGCTGGTCCCTGTTTTCCAACAGAATAAAGATTGGCATCCTTATCAAATATACTAAAACTTATTTTTCTCCCTGCTAAAACAGAGCTGTACTGATTTATAATTTGGTCAGTATGGGCAGGATTTGATTCAATATTTTTTAAAATGGCTTTTCCATAAGAAATTAATTCCTCTGCTTTGTTTTCATAAACTAAATTTTCAACATAATGGGCAAACAAGAAACTCAGCACCAAAAACGCCACCAAAATAACACTAATATGGCTAATAAATTGTTGATATATATATTTAAACTTCATCTGCTTTAATAGTCTCATCAAACTTATAGCCCACACCCCAAACAGTATGGAAGAATGGCTGAGTATCTGTTTCAATTTTTTTGCGGAGTCGTTTTATGTGAACATCAACGGTACGTTCATCACCATAAAACTGGTAGCCCCATACTCGTTCAAGCAATTGCTCTCTTGAAAAAACCTGTCTTGGATGTTGAACGAAATAATACAATAAATCAAATTCCTTTGGTGTCAAATTTGTAATCGATACTCCATCGATTAAAACTTCTCGTGTATTTTTATTGATTTTAATATGCTCTGATTGAACTACACCATCTTCATATGTGCCTGATGCTATGTTATTGTTAAATCGTCGGGTCACTGCTTTAATGCGTGCCATTAATGCAAGTGGCGAAAACGGTTTTGTCACGTAATCATCTGCTCCCATTTCTAGTCCCAGGACTTGATCTGATTCGCTATCCTTTGCAGTTAACATAATGATGGGTACCGTATTTTTCTCTTCACGAATTTTCCGGCATAATGTAACTCCATCCATTCCCGGTAGCATCCAATCAACTATAAGAGCATCCCACGTTTCCTGACTAAAACGGTTATATCCTTCTAGCCCATCATTAACAAACACACCTTCAATTCCTTCTTTTGCAAAAAACATTTCAATCATGGAGCAAACGCCTTTATTATCTTCAATCACTAATATTTTCATTTTTCCGTTCATCTCCTATTTCCAAATTACTTGTCTTTTAATTCAGTTTATACGAATTAACAAGCATATCAATATTCTGGAGCAATCTTCCCTACTAATTAATACTTTGTTCATAGTTCATTAATAATTAGAGACATATAGGAGGTATTATGTTTAAAAACCAATACATTTTGTTCTTTAAATCCTTTTATTCATTTTCACTTGTTTTTTCATTACTTCATATGATTTTTCAATGATATCTGTTAAAACATCACCTTTGTATATTCTTCCTAGTTTTAGATTCTCCTGATAATATGCCACGATTTCGTCTAGTTTTAAAGATGTTTCTTTAGTTATCCTTACATTTAACTGTATTCTCTCCAAATCAGTCAAGACAGACACCCCTATCAAAGTGATATATAAATGCTAGCATAATGATATATATATAATAGTAACACCTATCTGCTTGATATACAGCTTTTTTCACAACATTCCTTACATGAAATGGCAAATTCTGATCCATATTAATACGAGGAGGTATGTCAGCGTATGAATTTTTCTTGGATTTTACCTATTTTATTAATTTTTCAGCAAGTACATATCCCTGATAGCAGCTTATACCTTACAAAAGATGGTCAAACCATTTCTATGATCAATCGATCAGATTTTTCTACGGTCTTACCCGGACTTCCGATTATTGATCCAGAAAAGGTTAATCAATTCTTGGGTAAATTAGATAAACAAGTATATAAGGAGCCCCAAAATGCTGTAATTGATAAGCAAGGGAATATTTTAACTGAACAAGTTGGTTATGAATTATATCAAAAAGCCTTCATGGAACAGTTTTATAGTTATTATTTTAATAATGGCCCTGCGAAGTTTGAAATTCCTTTAATAGCAATCTATCCAAGGGTAGATAGTGAATTACTTGCAGATATTCGAAGTGAACGAATCGGTCGGTATGTAACAACTTTTAATGTTCGAAACAAAACGAGAGCAAACAATATTAAAATTGCGGTAAACGCCCTAAATAATACTGTCGTTTTTCCTGGTGAAACATTTTCTTTTAACAGGGTTGTAGGAAAAAGGACAGTTGAAAAAGGATATTTACGTGCTCCAGTTATTATTAGGGGTGAACTTTCTGAAGATATTGGAGGCGGGATTTGCCAAGTATCGTCAACCCTTTTTAATGCTGTTGACAATGCGGGGCTGCAGATCGTTCAACGGTTTTCTCACAGTAGAGAAGTTCCGTATATCCCCCATGGCCGTGATGCAACAGTCAGTTGGTATGGACCTGATTTTGTTTTTAAAAATAAATATAATCAACCGATTCTAATCCAAGCAAAAACCTTAGGGGGCAATTTAATTATCAAGGTATTTTCTTCGGAAGTAATTAACTATCGACCTCGAAAGGTTCCATTTCCTAACAGTTAATCTAAAGTCTTGGTTCACATGATGGAATAACCGAATAAAAACAAAATGACGTGTGCCAATTCACACGTCATTTCTACTGTCATTTTATTAGGTAAAAAAATCTGTTTCAAAAAAGCTATTTTTTATTAAATGGTGCTCGTGCTGCATTTGTTGCGTTTGTTGCTTTGTTAATAAATTCCTCAGAAAACTCTGTTAGGGCTGCATCATTCATTATGGGAATGTTTTTGTTGGCAGTTAAACTCTTAAACATATTCTGTAGAGGTTGCATCTTTGATTCCCTCATTTTTCCTTTTGTCATTCCCCACACTGCAGCAGTTGCCCCGAGGCTGATTATAGATGCCCATACAGCCCCCTTATTACTACGTTTCTTCGTAAACATTTTCATGTATGGCTGTTTTTTTAGTAGCGACATAATCTTCATATTTTGCACTCCTTCTTATACGGAATGGAGGGAAAACTTCAACCCTTCAATATAATTTTCCGCATTTCTAACCGGTATATGTCTGGTAAACAATTCTAATCTTTACAAGGGATCCTCCTTTATGTACTTGCTGTAAAGCTTTTCCTTCGACATTATTAAATAAGTGAGCTTGTGTTTCTTAAAGCTTTTGAATGTAGAGTTAGACAGTAGTGATATTGGAAGCTGACCCATTTTTTTAAACCATTTATAGAATGAATTGGTTGGGAAAAAACAATCAAATCCTAATAGTGCCCCTTTATTGATAGTAGTAATTCCGATCACCCCTTTGATTCTTCGTTCTTGTGGGTGGGCCTTCATATAAAATGCTAATGGCGTCATCGAATGGTAAACAGTATGATAAACTTTCCTTGCCCTACACACATCATTATTCAATTTAAGAAACTCCGTTAATAAACGTACATTATGCAAGTGTATTTTTAATAAAAGATCGTTCTTACAAATTCTTGTGCCATCAGAAAGAATCATTTCTTTTCCTTTGTATTTCGTAATTCTTACCCTGAATATTGATTTTGATTTTGATTTTGTTGCTTCCGAAGGTCTAACATAATTTAGCCTAGTACATAAATAAAACAATGGATCGCAAATTTTCCAAATCCATAAAATAGTAAGGCGAACATTCACTTGGATTCACTCCTTTTCCACCTTTACTATTAGGATGATAAATAAGTTCAAATTTTAAAATGGTAATGAAAGGAACATTCCTTTTAAATAAAAAAAAGCCGAGGAGTCTCGGCTTTACGAAATATGATGAAAGGTAATTTCCGGACGACTTCCAATTCGAATATTTACCCCGGTTTGCCCGAGCCCTTCGCTAATATAAAAAGGCTTTCCATCTTGATAGTGAAGACCTTTTATAATATTCATACGAACGAGCTTACCCATTTTTAGCAAGTGATAGGGCTTTGGCCAAAGGATTTGTCCCCCGTGAAAATGTCCTGATAAGAGATAATCGTATGGTAATGATTTCATTTCTAAAACGATGTTTGGATCATGGGTTAAAACAAGATTATAGCCATTAGGTAAATTTTGGTATGATTTTTGGAGATTGCTTTTCTTTGTATGATAATCATCAATCCCAATAATATTTAATACCCTTCCGTTATCATCTAGGGTAATATGCTGATTTTGTAAGGTAATACAACCATGTTTCTCTAAGGTTCTTTTTAAATAATCAAAATTTTCCCCTTTAAGATAGTAATCATGATTCCCAAAGACAGCAAATATTCCTAACCTTGGATTTAAATCCTTTAATTTATTTAAGTAAGGAATTAATTTTGGGATATTTTTTTTTCGTTCAAGATAATCACCTGTTAAAGCAATAAGGTCGATAGATTGATTTGAGACATTTTGAAAAAGTTCTTCTGGTGAGATTGAAATATTTTCAAGATGTATATCTGATAAATGAAGGATTTTTAATGGGCGGTTCCCTTTTGATACTGGAACGGTAATCGTTTTAACCATAACTTTTTTAGTATTTCGGTGTGCTTTTATAAAAATTGCCAAAAAAATTAGGATTATTGTTGTACAAATAATGTATGCCAAATGATCCCCTCCCCACAAAAGTATAGTAGGGTTAGGAGAATTGTTATAGTGGGAGTTAGTGGAAATCAAAATAATTCCTAGTTTTTACCATTTTTCCTTATTGAAACTCTCGAGATTACATAATATTATTATGATTAAGTTGTAATTTAAAACTTCTTCACTTTAATCGGGCTTACCATTAACCCTGCTAATAGGATCGTAATTAGTGGGTTGCTATAAAGAAATAATCCCATTCCTGCCATAATCAGTCCTGCTGCTGTTATCGGTATGCCCATAAAATAGCCAATGGTGGGTTTCACGCTGAATTTTGCAAGTCTTAATGCTCCCATTGTTGGATAAAGCATAAAAGCAATCGATGTAAAAAAGGATGGATCCGATAAAGAATGAAATAAAAGTGCAGGTGCCACTCCAAAACTAACGACATCAGCAAGCGAATCTAGCTCTACACCAAATTCACTATTTACCTTTAACTTCCTTGCAATTCGTCCATCAAATAAATCTAGAAAGGCTGATAAAAAAATGAAAAGCGCCGCCATCCTTAAGAATCCACTCATATTGAAGGTAATTGAAAATAGACCACATAATAAATTCCCGATGGTAAACCAGTTTGGAATCGTTTTTTTTGCTACATGAATTGACAAGGTAAAACCCCCTTCTCACTTAACCATTAAGCATTATCTTTTTCTATTTTTGCCTAATTATGCTTAATATAGATGTTCAACTTTCCTTATCTTCATGAAAAACCATCAGTTTCTAATTAATAAGATCATTTTTATCATTTTGGTACTGTTAAAGGTAATGTTGATATTTGATACCTGTCCGAATTCTTAATAGACGGAAGAATTCCTCTTACTTAGTAAAATGAATTAAAAAAAGCTTAAATAGACGGAGAGTTTCCGCCTATTGACTCAAAAACCGTGAAAATAGGGGATTTTGCATTACGTAACCGGAAAACCTCCGCTTATACACCCCGAAACGAGCTCCATTCTGCCTTTAACCGAAAAATTTCCGCTTATTTTATTTTCATTGGTTTCTCGGATTACTCGAGTAATAATTGCCGTTATTACTACTCTAAAAATGGCTCTGTTAAACAATAATGTCTATTAACGCCACTCGAAATCACTTATTTTCGCCCTTATTTATGTATTCGCGTTAGAATAACGGTTCGTTTTATTCAAATATCAACATAAATACTTATTATAGCCTTTTCCAAAATAAAGGATCTATGAACATTTGCCTACTCCCCAACATAATATGCAAAAAAAGGTTATAGGTGGTGTCTATGGGAATCTATTCGTATTTCGATTTTTTGGCTAA
Source organism: Neobacillus sp. PS3-40 (assembly GCF_030915485.1). GTDB lineage: Bacteria > Bacillota > Bacilli > Bacillales > Cytobacillaceae > JAUZPL01. The sequence continues at coordinate 477,511 of NZ_CP133266.1, forward strand.
ATTTGGAGTCGGCGGTGCTCACCCTGGTGGGATCCTGTTAACAAAAGAAGTACTTTCAAAAGAAAATATATCTAACAATTCATTTATACTTGATGCAGGTTGTGGTACTGGACAAACTGCAGCCTATTTATTTAATCAATTTAAGGCAAATGTTTGGGGCATCGAGATTAACCCAATCATGGTAAAAAAGGCAAAAAAAAGATTCTTTGAACAACAATTACCTATACAACTAGTTCAAGGATCAATTGAGGAAATCCCTTTTGAAAATAATTCCTTTGACCTTATTTTATCTGAGTCGGTGCTTGCTTTTGTGGATAAAAGAAAAGCGCTTCAAGAATTTTCAAGAGTATTAAAAAAAGGTGGGCGCCTTATTGCAAATGAGATGACCATTAACTTTCCCCTGGCTGTTGATGATGAAAATGAAATCAAACAATTTTATGATTTAGATTCCTTGCTACTCGAACAGGACTGGAGAAACCTATTAGAGGAGGCAGGATTTAAAAATATTCAAATAAACGATGGTAAGCCTGCATTATCGACTAGTAACACACTACCTGAATTCCACTTCTCAAAGAATGTGGAGCCAGAACTTTTTGACATTTTAAATCAACATGCTCAAATCATTATTAACTATCAAGATTCGCTAGGTTTTCGGATTATTACCTGTACAAAGTAAAATATGATGAATACATTTTGGTAAGTGCCTCCACTTTTTTGAGGGTATAATATTCATTACTTTTCAAAAAATAACCATGTTTATATGTTTAAGGGTGGTGAAAGTAATGGATCAAACACTTGGATATCTTCGGGAAACTTTATCAAATTATAATGATGAGCAATCTGAAGGACGGCATTTATACCGGAAATTGTCGGAAGGAAATTTTACAACAGAAGAATCCTTTGTAAGACATCTAAACAGTAGTGAAATCGACTTTTTAAATAGAATCCTTCCAAACGAAATTAATTATGCCAAGGAAGAACAGGATGAAAAAAGGGCCCATGAATTAAATGAAGTTTATGAACTCTTGTTTTAGAGATTTTGTTGCAATATAATTTCACTGAAAAACTCGTAGTTTCACAGTAAAATTCCAGTTAACCCAAAAAAGATGGTAGCGGTTTCTTGCTTCCATCTTTTTGAATTGAAATAGTCTATTTAAATATTTCCTAGGTAACCGCAAAGTGCGACAAAACATGATTTTTCAGGCATTACGTTTCCCCATCAAACGACAGGAGTTGAGCAAAAACACTATTTTCCTTCGTCAAATTTTTGATTATGTTTTTTATTTATTTCCGCATTATCTACAATTTCCTGCAACTCTCCTACGTCACCTTTTGCATTGATGATTTCAAAGATTTGATTTAATCCTTCACTTATTTCATCATCATCATCATTAATCATAAAATTCCCTCCATATTTTTTTTACAATTATTAGAATTTCCCGAAGGATAGAATTATATTAAAACATGAAGACATATCCCTTCATAAAGGTTCCTAGTGAATATCCTTTTTCTTAAATCGACCACCGCGCACCTCTGCAATATCCGCTACTGCTAAGAAAGCAGATGGATCACATTCAGTGACAATTTCCTTTAATTTGGCTTCCTCCAAACGATTGATCACACAAAAGATAACTTTCTTATCATCTCCTGAAAAGGCACCTTCCCCATTTATATAGGTAACCCCACGTCCAAGTCGACTCATAATAGAATCGCCAATTTGTTTGGAATTGTCACTAATTATCCATGCAGATTTCGACTCATCAAAGCCCGCTACAGTAATATCAATCGTTTTGAAAGCAACAAAATAGGCAATTAATGAATACATAGCGCGATCCCATGTGAAAACAAAACCAGCACTTCCAAGAATAAAAAGGTTAAAAATCATAATAATTTCACCAACAGAAAATGGTAACTTGTTATTAAAAAGAATAGCAAGAATCTCTGTTCCGTCTAATGAACCACCATAACGAATAACAATGCCCACTCCTATACCAAGGACAATTCCTCCAAAAACACTTGCTAGGAGAATATCCTGAGTAAAGGCTGGAACTGGATGGAGTAAACTGGTGACAATGGAGAGCACAATAATTCCATAAAGAGTGGATAATGCGAAGGTTTTTCCGATCTGTTTGTAGCCAATAAAAAAGAATGGGATATTAAGAAGAAAGATGAAGAATCCTAATTTCCAGCCAGTTATATAGGAGAGCATAATCGATATGCCTGTAATCCCTCCATCGATAACCTTATTAGGAACAAGGAAAATTTCAAGCCCCACTGCCATCAAAGTGGCACCAAGTGTTATTAATAATATTCTTTGAATAATTTTCCGTTTTGTCAGGCTACGGTGTTGAATTTTTTCAATCATTTGTTTCTGTTCTTCCAAGCTTTTCTCATCTGCTTCAATCATTTATCCTTCCCCTTTCAAATATGTTTCTACATCTATTATATCGAAAATCCGCCCCTATTTGTATTATTAACCCTTAAAAGTCGTAAATATGTGCTTTGCTTCACAATTAGTGGCAATCTTCGGCACTTTATAAATCCAAAAAAAAACTGCCTGGTTTTCAGGCAGTTTTTTTTTAGCTTGGATCAACCTCATCGAATGATAAAGTTGTAACACTCGTAAATTCCCCTTTTTCAATTTCTTTTTCTGAGGCCTTTTGTTCTAATTCTTCTTGATCATCCATTCCAGGGGCGATTGTTGGTTCATTTTTTCTAAATCCTTTTCTTTTGGACATTCTGTTCGACTCCTTTCCGCCTATATTTTTCCTTACTTTTTTCATACTATTCTTTAAAATATATTGAATTTTCCTTTTAATTTAATTAATCTAATGGAATAGGTATGAGGGAGGTTAGGATTTGATGAAAAAACTTTCAAAACAGGATCATGAAGACGTTATGGCCTTTTTAAGCGAGGAACCATCGATTAATTTATTTATTATTGGAGACATTGAAGGTTTTGGCTATGATACTGATTTTCAGGAATTATGGGCGGAATATGATGACCAAGAGGAAATAAAAGCTATTTTACTTAGATTCTACCAATCGTTTATTGTCTATGCCAAAGGTGACTTTGATGTTCAAGGATTTGCAACCATCATGTTGAATCATTCAAAAACCGTTGTTTTATCTGGCAAAGCAGATATAGTAGAAAAATTTGAAAATATCGAAGGACTAACTCTTGGTAAAAAACAACTCACTTATTTTGCCGAATGTCGTTCAAGTGATCTCCTAGGTACTACCTCAATAGAAATGAAACAAGCTACCTTGAATGATGTTGACCAAATTATTAATCTTCGTAAAACTATCAGTGAATTTCATGTCCAAGAGGATGCTGCGGAGATCTTAAGGAAATCAATGGAAACGAAAACTGGCAGAACATATTACACAGAGAATAAGGGTTTAATGACAAGTTGTGCTTCAACAACAGCTGAGAATTCCTTATCCGCAATGATTGTTGGGGTATGCACCAGAAATGAAAATCGCTGCCAAGGACTTGCCACTGCCATTATGCAACGATTATGTAAAGAGATATTGGACGAAGGAAAAGTTCTATGCTTGTTTTATTCAAATCCGGAAGCAGGTAAAATTTATAAAAGGCTTGGATTCAAAGATATAGGAATGTGGACGATGTATCGATAAGGAAAACAAAGTGCGCTGTTAGCCTCAAAAAGCAATGAAGAGCAATAATAGTGGCGTAATTATTTTTATATATGCACGAAAAGAATTTATGGATATTAATTCTTCTCACCAAAAAGATCCTCCATTTGAGGATCTTTTTACACTAAATTATCTAATTGCTTTTTCAATGTTGGCAAGTGCTTTTTCAATTTCCTCTTTCGAAACATCAAAATGGGTCACAAATCGTACAAAATAATTTCCAAACGTTCCGGCTAGAACTCCTTGGCCTCTTAACCTTTCGACAAATTGGTCAGAATTCATATTTTTACCACGCACATCAACGACAATTATATTGGTATCAATCTGATTAGCTACATCTAAACCAGAAATATTTTGAATACCTTCCGCCAATCGACGTGCATTTTCATGATCAAGGGCAAGGCGGTCCTTCATTTTTGTTAAGGCAATCAGACCAGGTGCTGCAATAATGCCTGACTGTCTTAAGCCTCCACCCAGCCTTTTTCTCCATTTTCTTGCTGCTTTAATAAATTCTTCACTTCCAGAAAGTATCGAACCTACTGGTGCGCCAAGACCTTTTGAGAGACAAATTTGCACCGTATCACAATATTGAGTGAAATCTGTGACAGGTCTTCCAGATCCAGCAGCTGCATTAAACAGTCTTGCCCCATCAACATGTACAGGAATTTGATGTTTTTTTGCAATAGAGTAAATTTCCTTCATATTTTCTACGGGAATAATGGCTCCCCCTGCACGGTTATGCGTATTTTCTAGACAAATTAAGCCCGTTTCTGGATAATGCTGATCCTCACTGCGAATGGCCGCTTCTATTGCAGCTGGGTCCATTGCACCCCTTATACCCGGAATTGTTCTTGTTTGTACACCAGCAAAAGCAGCAACAGCTCCCGATTCATAATAAAAAATGTGTGATTCATTTTCTAGTATAATTTCATTTCCCGAACGGCAATGTGTTAAAACGGAAACTTGGTTGCCCTGCGTACCGCTAGTAACAAACAAGGCTGCTTCTTTCCCTAATATTTCCGCTGCTGTTTCCTCTAATTTTTTTACAGTCGGATCCTCACCATAAACATCGTCACCAACTTCAGCCATGTAAGCAGCTTTTCTCATTTCTTCAGTTGGCTTTGTTACAGTATCGCTTCTCAAATCGATCATATTCATTTTCCTTCCTATGTACATATTTAACTTAAATAACTTCATTCATTTTAATTCATCCGGCTTTAATCTTGAAGTATATATATAAAAATATCGAAAATTTCTTAAAAGTAAGACTTTGTTAAAATTAAAAAAGCTTACAACTGGGCTCTTCTTGTATTTATATCCCAGTTCTTATTAAACGTATATACCTAGTTCAATCAAAAAAGGAACTTACATAGCAAAAAACCCTTTAATAAAGCAAAAAATGGCTAGCAAATCATCGGACAATTTGCTAGCCATTTTCCATTTTATTTTCATGTTGTACTAGGAAACGGAATCTGTAATCTTAAGAGAAGTTCTTTGCTTTATTTTGTCCCGGGAGAAGGTTGATCTATTCCTTTAACATGGTGACTATGTCCGTTATCCTCGGTTGTCTGGAATTCGTAATAGTGAACATGCATTCCGTTGCCGACAGGAATTGCTGGTCCTGACCAGGAACGATAATGGTGATTATGCCCTTCCTCAAACAAAACATATCCTTCTGTATAATGGATATGGCTGCCATCCTGTGACATAGTTGGTGGAAATGTAATATCCAAACACTGATGCACATGCCCATCGGTAACACCTGTATAGTCTACAGAACCATGGTTATGATTTGGAACGAATCCATTTACAAAATCATCCTTGCCTATATTCTTCATTTGTCCACCCCTTTTTCAAAATAGCCCAATGCTACACTATATGCATATATCACTATAAAAAATGTAAATATATAAAGCTTTATTTTTAAGGCTCTTTTCTTAAACTTTGTTGCTATTTGAAACTAAATTAGAATGGGATTCCAGTTTACCGATGAAAACCGTAGGAAGCTTTTAAGAAAAGAGCACGATACTATTGCTATTTCGGGTTTTTAGACTAGGTACGAAAAATAACACTCTATGCGAAAATAGCCATTTTTAAAAAAGCATCATCTTCAATAAATTGCCAGCACATAAACAAGTAAATAATCGGCATACTATTTTTGTAATTCAATCATAAATGAAAGAGGGATTATTTAAATGACAGTAGGAACTCAAGTAAAACAAGCACTCGCAGGTCTAAAAAGCGCGCAAGCTAGCTTTGAAACGTTTGCATTAGCAACCGATAATCAAAATGCAAAACAACTTTATCAACAAGCTGCACAACAAACTCAAACAGTTTTAGATACCATCGAACCACGATTAAAAGAAATTCAAGCAGAAGAACCTCAATACAATCAATAAATGGGGCAAATAGGTTGGCAGCCATGCCAACCCATTTTTTCATTTTCTATTGCAAAATAAAGGAAGTGGCACAATGACAATCGTATCAAATGTAAAGCAATGCCTTACAACTGTAAAAGGAATAGAAGCAGAGTTATCATCACTTGCATTAAATTCCCTTGATGAAAATGCAACAAAAGCCTTCCATATGGCAATGCTAAAGATGGGTGACATTAAGGATGATCTTCAAACCCGCGTTTATGAACTCGAACGAGAAGAACCGCAATATAAAGGGTCTTAAATCTGAGGTGAAAAAATTATGCCAGGTTGGGTTATTATTTTAAGTCGTTCTATTATATTTTTAATACTTTTATTACTCACAACAAAAATGCTTGGAAAGAAACAAATCTCAGAGCTTTCTTTCTTTGAATATGTTTCTGGCATTACAATTGGAAGTATTGCCGGTGAGGCCATCACTGGTTTAGAAAGTAATTTATTTCATGGAGCACTTGCTATTATCTTTTTTGGGGTTGCAACATTATTAGTGGATATTCTATCTTTAAAGAGTAAATCATTCCGTGATATGGTCGAAGGACGAGGCACAGTTATTATAAAAGACGGGAAAATTTTAGAGGAAAATATAAAGAAAGAGAAATACACAATCGATGAAGTATCAGCTCTACTTCGACAAAAAGATATCTTTCGATTCGCCGATGTTGAATTTGCTGTTCTTGAGCCGCGAGGGACTTTAAGTACACTATTGAAAAAAGAAAATCGACCTTTGACTCCAAAAGATTTGCAAATGAAAATGCCTAATGAAAAAGAGCCTCAAACGGTAATAATGGATGGGAAAATTTTAGATGAAGCACTTAGGTCATCCGGAAAAAGTAGACTTTGGCTGCAAATGGAATTAGAAAAACTTAACGCAACACTTGATAATGTTTTTTTAGGGCAGGTGGATTCATACGGGGGGTTAACCATAGATATTTATGATGACAAGCTTAAAGTTCCTTCTCCGCAGCAGAGACCACTTTTAATGGCGATGTTGAAGAAAACACAAGCCGATTTAGAGTCATTCTCTCTTGAGACAGAATGTGAGAAAACAAAAGCCATGTATAAAAGAAATGCGAAAATTATGCAGGAAACAATCAAAAAACTTGCCCCCTACCTTAATGATTAACGTAAAGAGATCCTTATCAATTGAAAATGATAAGGATCACATCATTATGCACTTGCCTTTTTGATTTTTGGAATACTGCGTTTTTGGGATACAAAACTATGCAAAACCATCCCAGTCATTACAAGAACGATTCCACCCCACGATAGCAGTGAAGGGACCGCAGATTTCAAAAGAACCAGTTCTCCAATAAGAGCAAATAATACTTCCATTGACTGGGTTGCTTCCACTGCAGCAAGTTTTTGCATATTTCCCCTAACCTGGTCTGTTGCCTGGAAGAATAACACAGTTGCAATTACCCCCGAGGATATAGCTACAAAACCTGATTGAATCGATTGATCTACACTTGGCGGCCCATCAACGATAACACCATAGATTGATAAAATAATCCAAAATGGTACACTTGCAAGTGTCATCCCTAATACCCGTTGATACGTATCAAGACGTCCCTCACAGACATCCATCATTTTTCTATTTCCAAGAGGATAGGCAAATGAGGCGATAACAATAGGGACTACTCCATAAATAAAATCGAGAAGCGTGAGGTGGTTAGCCTGTTCTACCTGCATTAGAATAATTCCTGCTATTATAATGACTGACATACTAAGTCCCTTAAAGGGGATTTTGCCTTTTACCTGTATTGGCCCCTTTTCACCCATAATGGTTTCTGAAAAAAGTGGAGCTAGCAAAGAACCCGAAATAATTGTAATTTGCCATGTCGAAGCAATCAACCATCCAGGTGCATATGCTGCAGAGAAACAGATTGGAGCATAAAATAACCCAAATCCAATTGAACTCCATAAAAGCCATTTCCCCGGCTGCTTCTTTATTTCCATAATCAATGGTTTAAAATTTTTCCTAACCAAAACAAGCACAAAGAGAAATGGGATCATAAAGAAATACCTCAGTGAAGCACTCCAAATCCAGCTGCCACCAGCAAGATCCATCTTTCTATTCAGGATAAACGTAAAAGCAAAGAAGAAGGCGGCAAAAATGCCTAAAATAATAGGACGCATTATACCCTCCTCCTTCTAATTAACTTTCTTTTCCAGCATATAAAAGTCATCTTCAATTGATGCCATTTTTTCTCCCATTAACGTTCGAGCATCCTTAATGGCTTCATTGTAAAAATGTGGTCCTAAATGGCTTTTAAAGAACTCTAACACATTTTCTGCAGCTAGATTTCCAATTTCCTCATTTCTCTCCTCATAAAAAAAACGTTGAATATCAGCTATCATTTTATCTTTTTGTTGTTTTGTAAATTTAATAAACAGGGGAATCTCTCCTTTTTCTAAGTAATTATTTCTATTTTCCTTTAAAAAAGAGAAACCGGCAACTGGTTTCTCAAAAATTCGTACATATTCTGATTCCTAATTATTTACTAACGAGCAAATAAAAATAATCTATCTATAAAATGAATTGCTCTTATGAACGTTTTTTTAAACGTATTTCAATAGAACATCTTCCAATGGGAGCCTCGTTGTTGAGTGAGCAGGTTCCATCGCTTTTCCTAAAGGTATAAGGACTATTGGGAAAAAACGTTCAGGTATTTCAAATTTCTCCATGAATTTCTTTTTATCAAATCCACTCATTGGAACAGTATCATATCCTCTATCTTTTGCTATTAGCATAATTTGCATTGAAATGAGACCCGCATCATAAGTTGCAATGTTTTTTCTTATTTCATTTGGTGCATTTGAATATAAGTTGACAGTATTATCAATCATTTTTTTTGTATTTTCTTCTGTCATGAAACCTGATTCATTTGCACTTTTAAACACTTTTTCTGCACTTTTATGCATTTCTATATCACCTAAAACGGCAATTACAGCTGATGCTGTTTCCACCTGTTCTTGGTTATAAGCAATTGCTCTTAATTCTTTTTTTGATGTTTGATCTTCGACAACAATAAACCGCCAAGGCTGCAAATTACTAGATGATGGTGCAAGTATTGCTTCTCTCAGCATATCTTCAATCTCTATTCTTGGTATCTTATAAGTTGAATCATATTTTCGAACGGAATGGCGCTCCTTAATAATTTCAGTTAAAGATTTAGATGAAGCATTAGTCATTGATTTATCCTCCCAAATGATCCACAGCTTACTTTAAGTAAGTCAATTTCAATCATACTATTTATTGCAGCCATACATCAAGCATGATGTATTATATTTTAAAATAGAAAAAACTTGCATTATTTAATCTTTAGCAAGTCTTTCCTTTTCTATTGTGGACTTTTCTTATGAAATAAACCCATTACCTCAATTGTTTGGGTAATATTGACAAAGGCTCCTGCATCAACCTCTGCAATAAATTTTTTTACATCTTGGAGCTCGTAACGGGAGATAACAATAAATAAGATATTTCTTTTATCATTTGAATATCCGCCTACTCCATCCATAATTGTCAAACCACGATATAAATTGGTTAATAAATGTTGTCTCATTTCCTCGCCCTTATCGGTGATGATCATTAGAGTTAGTTTAATATGATGTGTGTATAATGCATCAACAACTTTACCAGTAGCGTAGATAGAAACCATCGTATTAAGAGCTTTATCCCAATCAAATAAAAATCCACTTATCACAATGACTACTGCATTCATACTTGACATTATTAGCCCCAGCGGAAAATCCTTACTCCTCGAAACAAGCATTCCAATAATATCAAATCCCCCAGTTGATCCGGAACAGCGTAAAACAATTCCGACTCCAAGTCCCGTCAATGCACCTCCGAAAATAGAAGAAAGAATGGCATCTTCTGCAACCGCATGTACTGGAATAAAATAAAGGCCAAACGAAATAATCATTACAGAAAAGACTGATTTCCAGATAAACTTTTTGCCCAATAGTTTATACCCTATGATTAACAAAGGGAGATTCAAGAGAAAATTAGCTACACCAGTATTAAGTGGAGTAAGCATTCCCAAAATCATCGATATTCCATTTACACCACTGCTTAACACTTGATGTGGAATTAAAAATAAATTATATGCTATTACAACAATAAATGATCCAAAAATAATACCAAAAACCTGCATAATATCCCCCTGCAACTACCTATGTCTATCTTAAAAATAATACAGATTCACTTCGCTGATGTAAATTTAAAAGTATTTTACAAAAATAATTATTAGTCTGTATTTTCGTATCTGTGCGGTTTTAATTATAAAAATGTTCTTAAAAGGTTTTATATAAAAAACTTGCCGATTAGCAAGCCCCTAAGGGCAATGATTAGGCGTAGTTGTCCTTATGCACTAGTAGAATTTATGGATATAAATTTCTGATTAGCCAAAAAAATATATTGACCTTTCCATTCAAAAAAATTATATTATATTAAGTGTATATGAACTTAATATGACAAATCCTCATCAAACCGATGAGGTAGAGGTCGCGGCTTTTATGAGTAGAATGGACGAGATGTTGAGAGATTGAAGACTCCGTTTGAAAGGAAAGGCTGCCGAAGTGTGTTTGACTCTTAATTCAAGCATGCTGGGTCTGTTTTCGAATAGGAACAGAACTGTCACGTTTTGCCTTACCAGTGAAACGTGTTGAGCTATCTTTCGGAAGGTATGATGCGGGGTATTGATATGCCACTCGATTCTACTCGTGTGGTATTTTTTATTCCCAAACTCCTTCCAGAATAAAAAAAAGGAGTACAAAATAATGCAAACAGCTACAGCAAGAAAGACAAATAATGAAGTGACAGAATTAAAACGAGGTCTTAAAGCCCGTCACTTAACAATGATTTCCCTTGGCGGAACGATTGGAACTGGTTTATTTTTAGCAAGTGGTGGGGCCATCCATACCGCAGGGCCAGGTGGAGCACTTCTTTCCTATTTATTAATTGGAATCATGGTTTATTTCCTTATGACAAGCCTTGCAGAAATGGGAGCATACATGCCTGTAGCTGGAAGTTTCAGCACATATGCAACAAAGTTTGTTGATCCATCACTAGGATTTGCACTAGGCTGGAATTATTGGTACAACTGGGCAATTACGATTGCAGCTGAATTATCAGCCGTAACCATGATTATGAAATTTTGGTTCCCACATACTCCATCATTACTTTGGAGCAGTATCTTTTTAGTTATTATGTTTCTATTAAATTATCTTTCAGTAAAAGGATTTGGAGAAGCAGAATACTGGTTCTCACTTATTAAAGTTGTAACTGTCATTATCTTTATTATTTCTGGAGCGTTAATGATTTTCGGGATTATGGGAGGTCATGCAATCGGCTTAAAGAACTTTACGATTGGTGATGCACCTTTCCACGGCGGTTTCATGTCAATGCTTGGTATCTTTATGGCAGCCGGATTCTCTTTCCAAGGAACAGAACTTCTTGGAGTTGCCGCTGGTGAGACTGAAAATCCAGCTAAATCTATTCCACAGGCTGTTAAACAAGTATTTTGGCGTATTCTTTTATTCTATGTTTTTGCGATTCTTATTATCGGATTAATCATTCCGTACACAAATGGAAATTTAGCAAGCGGCGATGTTACAGTGAGTCCTTTTACTCTTGTTTTCCAAAAAGCCGGCATTGCTTTCGCAGCTTCAGTCATGAATGCGATTATATTAACTGCAGTATTATCTGCAGGAAATTCAGGGATGTATGCTTCCACTCGTATGCTTTGGGATTTAGCACGCGAGGGAAAAGCACCAAAGTTTCTTGGTAAATTAGACAAACGTGGTGTTCCAGTAAATGCGTTAATCGTAACTTCACTTGTCGGCACTGTTGCTTTCTTTGCTTCTCTATTTGGAGATGGAACAGTGTATATCTGGCTCTTGAATGCTTCCGGAATGTCCGGCTTTATTGCATGGCTCGGAATTGCTATTTGTCATTATCGTTTCCGTAAAGCATTTGTTGCTCAAGGAAAAGACTTTAACCTTCTTCCATACAAATCAAAGTTTTTCCCATTTGGCCCAATCTTTGCCTTCGTATTATGTGGGTTCGTAGTGCTCGGACAAAATTATTCAGCCTTTATGGGTGACCATATTGATTGGAATGGTATTATGGTATCTTATATTGGTTTACCACTATTCCTCGTTTTATGGCTCGGCTACAAATATACAAAGAAAACTAAGATTGTTCCTTTAGATAAATGCGATTTAAATAATTAAAAAATTCTTCAAACCGGTCATTTTAACGATTGACCGGTTTTTTTCGTCTTTTGAATATCTAATCGCTTTAAATCGACCCCTTTAGCCAAAAAAAGCATGTCTGAAATTATTCAGACATGCTTTTTTATTGAATTAATTCTTCTGCAATTTTTCCAAAAGAACCTTCGCTGCTGACTCAGGTATCCCTAGTGCATGTACCTCTTCAACTGTGGCTTCCTTCATCTTTTTAACAGAACCAAAATGTTTAAGAAGCTCTTTTTTTCGTTTTGGGCCGATTCCAGCAATCCCATCCAACAGTGAGCTAAAGCTATTTTTACTACGTAGTTGACGATGGAACGTTATTGCAAAACGGTGCACTTCATCCTGAATTCGTTGTAATAAATAGAATGACTCGCTCGTCCGTTCAAGCGGTATTGTTTCAAGTGGATCACCAAATAACAACATCGATGTTCTATGCTTATCATCCTTAGCTAACCCTGCAACAGGAATATCTAAGCCTAGTTCATTTTCAAGTACATCTTTGGCAATTTCAATTTGTCCTTTTCCCCCATCAATTAACACTAAATCTGGAAGTGGCATTTTCTCTTTCAAAACACGCCAATATCGTCGCCGAATGACTTCTCGCATGGTTGCATAGTCATCAGCGCCTTCAACAGTTTTAATTTTATATTTACGGTATCCATTTTTATTGGGACGTCCATCAGTAAAGCTAACCATTGCGGAAACAGGATTTGTACCCATAATATTCGAATTATCAAATGCTTCGATCAGGCGGGGCGCAGGAATACCCATTGCTTCCCCTAGCAATTCAACCGCACCAAGCGTCCGCTCTTCATCCCTCGCAAGCAATGAAAACTTCTCTTTTAATGCTACTTTTGCATTTTTGTAAGCTAGCATGGTCAAATCCTTTTTATTCCCACGCTTTGGTACGAAGACGGGTATGCCTAACAAAGCTTTAATGGTTTCCGCATCAACGGAATCCGGCAGAAAAATTTCATTTGGTAGTAGATGATTTACGCGCTTATAAAATTGAGCAATATAGGACAAAAACTCCTCTGCTGGGTCATCGTAACAAGGAAAAATAGAAACATCCCGTTCAATTAACTTCCCTTGTCTAACAAAAAATACTTGCACACACATCCAGCCTTTATAAACAGCATACCCAAATACATCTCGATCGGTAAAATCAATGCTTGTCATCGTTTGTTTTTCAAGAGTGATTTCTATATTGCTAATTTGGTCACGGAATTCTGCTGCTTTTTCAAAGTCCAGCTTCTCAGCAGCACTACTCATCTTGTCAGTAAGTTCCTTCTTAACCGCTGCATGTCCACCATTTAAAAAGCGCGTGATTTTTTCGATCATATCAATATATTCTTGCTGACTAACATCCCGAATACAAGGACCGATACATAGCCCTATATGGTAATAAAGGCAGGCTCTTCCTGGTCGCCCATTACATTTTCGGAGCGGATAAAGCTTTTCTATTATTTTTTTCGTCTCATTGGCAGCAGTCACATTTGGATATGGGCCAAAATACTTTGCTTTATCATTCAAGACTTTCCGCGTAATTATCAACCTTGGGTGTCGTTCATTGGTAATTTTAATATACGGATATGTCTTGTCATCTTTTAACATGATATTGTATTTTGGATCATGTTTTTTTATTAAATTAATTTCCAGCAATAATGCCTCAACATTGGAGCTGGTAATAATATATTCAAAGTCAGTGATATCATTTACCAAACGTTGGGTTTTCCCATCATGTGAGCCTGTAAAATAAGACCGCACACGATTTTTCAGCACTTTTGCTTTTCCAACATAAATAATGGTTCCATTGGAGTCCTTCATCAGGTAGCAACCTGGCATATCTGGTAGTAGCGCCAATTTATTTTTTATAGTTTGATTGGGCATGATTCACACCTCCTACCAATTATAAGTATAACGAAAATACGTTCGTAAGCAAAGGAAATAACTGTCTATAGTTTTAAAAAGCCGATATCATTTTTCACGAGGAAAACTTGAGTAACGCTAGCATTTGCCCTAGCTGCACATTTGCGATATGAGTGCTGATTATTTAACAATAAAAGTTACTTACTTTAGTGTGTTAACAAAGATAAACATTTTTATAGGCTAAATAAAACCCACCCGCGGGTGAGTCTATTTAAAGCCATCTTTTATTGGTAATTTAATGATAAACTTTGTCCCTTTTTCTACCTTGCTTTCAACGCTAATATTGCCATGATGGGCATCCACAATCCACTTTGCAATTGATAACCCTAACCCCGTTCCACCCTCAGACCTTCTTCTACCTTTATCGCTTCTAAAAAAGCGATCAAAAATATGTGGTAAATCTTCGCTTGAAATTCCTATTCCCGAATCCTCAATGGTTATTTTTAAAGAGTTTATTTCCTTTTTACAGGTGATGATAAGTATTCCTCCAGAAGAAGTGAATTTTAATGCATTATCTAATAAAATGACAAAAAGTTGATGAATCCTCTCTTTATCACCCATGTAAAAAATGCCCTTATCTACCTTCCCCTCAATAGTAATATTTTTCATTGAAGCAATTGGTTCAAATTGCTCAATAATTAATTGAATCAATTCATCAATGGGAAAGATGGCAGGATTGATTAATTTTTCATTTGAATCTGATCTTGCTAAGGTAAGTAATTCTTCTACTAATTTATTTATCCTCTTTACCTCAGAAAGGCTTTTAAAAATTGTTTCACTTTCTTGTTCAATCGTATTTGCTGGATGTCTGAAAAGTAATTCTAAGTGTGTTTGAATGACAGATAATGGCGTTCGAAGCTCATGTGATGCATCAGCAACAAACTGTGATTGCTTTTCCCATGAACGTTGAATGGGTACCAACGCTCTGTTTGCTAAAATTAGACCTACAAAAAAAGATAAAACTAATCCGCCTGCACTTCCAAAACCAATCATGATTAACAAATTATTTAACATACTAACTTCTGGCTCAATGTTATAGACAAGCTGGATAAGCTTAACATGTTCATTATTTAAACTTCTGTTATTTGTTTTAATGGTTAAAATTCGGTAGGAATGGCCTTCAATCGATTGTGTTCTAAGCATTCTCTGATGATGAATTGGCGATAAATGGACAATATCTTTTTGGAAAAAGGCATTTTCAGGATAGCTTTTTAGTAAAACTGAGTTATTTCCCCAAAACAAATAGGAAACTCTTCGTTCAGATTCTCGTTCATTTTTTTCTTTAATATCATCCAGGTCATTGTGTTTAAAGACTTGTGCTTTTTCTGATAGTTTTTCATCAATAGAAGAAAAGGAGGTGCGATACATATAAAAATAAAGGCTCACCCCAAGGATACTCAAGATACAGAAGAAGATAAGAGTATACATGGAAACTAACCGTATTTTAGTCTTTCGAAACATCCTCATCGTCTCCCTTTAGCATAAAACCTATCCCACGTACTGTTTTGATAAACTGGTCGCATTGAAAAATTGCCAGCTTTTTTCGAAGATGGTGCACATACACATCAACAACATTTACCCCAGCTTCCGATTCAAAGCCCCAAATGCGATTAAAAATTTGATCCCTTAATAAAATTTGTTCTTTGTTTCTTATGAAAAATTCCAGTAGTAAATATTCTTTGACAGTTAAGTTTAACTTATGATCGTCAATATACCCATCATGTTCATTCTCATTGATTACTAATGGGCCATAAACCAATTCACTTTCTACATTTTCTCCCTTTCCCCGAAGAAGGACTCGTATTCTAGCCAATAGCTCCGCGGCTGCGAATGGTTTAATTAAATAGTCATCAGCACCCAAATCCAAACCTTTAACACGGTCTTCAACACTATCTTTTGCAGTTAGTAGGAGGATTGGTGTTTTAATTGCGCTTTCTCGTAATGATTTTACAATGGAAAAACCATCTAATTCGGGTAACATAATATCAAGTACAATCACATCATATATATTTTGTTTTGCAAGTTCAAGCCCATCGTACCCATTCAATGCGCGATCTGTTACATAATTTTCTTCATTTAAAATTTTTATAATTCCCTCCAAAAGGGCAAATTCATCCTCAACAACTAGTATTTTCATAACTTCCTCCAAGCCTTAAAGGTACCAAAAGTATCGATTCCAGTATTTATTAGAATTATACTCGTTTGGAATAAGGATACCGTTTATTTTTTAAAATTAGATTAAAAATTAGTTCGCATAATTAAATAATCTTTCCCACCACTTTTTTTCTAGTTTTATTAGTAGTCTTCATTCAAAAAATCATATAGAAAACTCGCTGATTGGCGAGCCCCAAAGGGCGATGACAGAGGCATAGTTGCACTTATGCACTAGCAGAATTTATGGATATAAATTCTGTCTAGCCAAAAAAAAGCACTATTCCAGTTATTAGGAATAATACTTATAATTTTACCATAACTTCTGTGCCATCCATGAATTTTGTTTCGACCAATACAAGCCCTCTATGAACTGAAAGTGCTTGCAATAGTGGTTTTAAATCATTTCTATCCAATTGAGGTAATTTAAATGCATTTCCATCTTTTTCGATAGCTCTATTTGCTATTTTAATCACTAATTTCGATGTAAGAATACCACCACATATATTTAACAAGATATAGGGAACGGGAATAATATAATTTCTATTTTTATTTCTAATTTTTACTTTTATCATCCCGATCACTCAATAACAACAAGGATTTTTTCGCCTTTTGCAGTGGTAATATCGACAATCTGACCGTCAACCTCATTCTCAATAGCATCAATTAATAGGTCGACATTTATATCTTTTACGTATTTTTCAGCTTCAGGAATTCTTTCCGCAATACTTGTTCCTACTTTCAAAACTGCATTTACAAGTTTAATGGGTAAATTCACTTTTACATTATCACCCACTTCAGTTGTGACAATAATTTTTAACATCTTGTTCATGTATGATGTTTCTTTATTAAGTAGGATTGTTTGATTTTTTCCTTGTAAAGCATTAATCAGCTCAGTCGCTTTATCCTTGTCAAGCTTCCCTTCTTCTACCATAGTTAGCACTCTCGAAATTTCCTCATTCATTCCTTATTCCTCCTCTTTCAGCATTTTAAGCGCATCTTCTGCGTTAATTTCACCTTTTTCAAGCATTGTAACAATTTTTTTCTTATCCACTTCAGTCTTTTTATTTGCTGCATATCCTAGAGCTACAATAATATCATCAAGTTTCCCTCGCACAGTAGGGTAGGAAATTCCTAATTCTTTTTCGACTTCTTTAATATTTCCACGACATTTTAGAAATACTTCAATGAAATAGAGTTGTTCTTGGGCCAAAGATGCCAACTTCGAAAACTCAAACTCACTTTCAATCGTTGTATGGCAATGTGTGCAATGTAATTTGGATACTTTTAATTGATTACTACAAACAGGGCAATTTGTGATGATCGGATTAGACATTTTTAACTCCTTTCCTAACTTTAACCATATCATACATCACATTTTCCAAAAAATAAATATATAAATTAAAAATATTGATTAATTTTATAAAAAATATTAATTTTAATAATTTTTAAATTGATTTTATGGATTTCCCTATATAAAAAAACCGAAATGATAACGGATTTTGCTTTCTATCACAAAACTTTAAAATGTATAAAGGTATGTAAGGGAACGTGTATATCAAATTGCATCGTATTTGCGATGTTTTTTATTTGGAAAAAAACGGATAATCCAGTGTTGTTAACAAGGAAACTGAAATTTAATATTCAATTGAAACAAAGAAATGGCACAGTACAGTGTACTGTGCCACAGGCTGTCGAAAAACCCTTCGACAGCTTATTATTTTGCACAGATTATTTAATGATTCACCGCGTTAATTTGTTATAATAATATTAGTATATTAGCTTTGTAACTGGTCTGTTGATTTCCGCTCCAGGCGCTCGCTTTCCGCGGGCGTGCCGGGAAGCTTCCTCAGCGCTGAAGCGCTTGCGGGATCTCCCCTGCCCCGTACTCCCGCAGGAGTCGAGCACCTTCCACTCCAATCAACAGAGTGTCTTTCAATAAGGCTCTTTTCTTAAACTTTGTTGCTAGTTGAAACTAAATTAGAATGGTATTCCAGTTTACCGATAAAAATCGTAGGAAGTTTTTAAGAAAAGAGCACGATACCATTGTTATTTCGGGTTTTTAGACTAGGTACGAAAAACAATAATCTATGCGAAAACAGCCTTCAATAAAGAACTTACGTTCAACTAATAAATAATAAAAAAAGTGGTGAAATCAATGTTTAAGCCAAAAGAGTCTAGTCAAAATGAATATGAATTTGTATCTATTGTTGAATTAGTACCTGATGACCATCTACTTCGTTTGATTGATAAATATATTGATTTTTCGTTTCTTCTAGAAAAAATCCGCCAATATTACAGCGATGATAATGGACGCCCAACTGACCCACTTATTCTTTTAAAATGATATTTATTGGTTATATTTATGGCATTCGTTCTGAACGCCAACTAGAAAGAGAAATTAGAACAAACGTTGCCTATCGCTGGTTTTTAGGTCTAAAATTCAAGGACTCTGTACCTCATCACTCAACGATTAGTTGGAATCGTCAACACCGTTTTAAGGATACTACTATTTTTCAGGAGATTTTTGATGAGATTGTACTTCTAGCAATAAATCATTAAGATGGTTGGCGAACGTGTTTTATTTACGGATTCTACACATTTAAAGGCAAATGCAAATAAAAACAAGTTTACGAGACAAGAAGTGGAAGTAGATACTCGAGAATATTTTGAAATCGCTTATCTAAATCTGGAAAAATACTTTATAAATTTAGAAAGGAAAAAATTGAGCGAAGCTTCGCAGACTCAATAGAGCTGCATGGGCTTCGCTATTGCCGGTTACGGGGATTGAAGAATACATCCGAGCAGGCTCTCCTTACTGCCGCATGCCAAACTATAAAAAAGATTGCAACACATTTAGCTAAATTCGAAAAAGTGTGTTGCAATACTTTAAGTTGATTTACCACCTGTTGATTGGAGCGGAGGGCACTCGACTCCTGCGGGATATAGAGGTCACTGGAGACCCGCAGGCGGTAAAGCCGAGGAGGCTTCAGGACCTCCCCGCGGAAAGCGAGTGCCTGGAGCGGAAATCAACAGGCCCATTTGCAGGGAGCTTTGATAAATTTGGTATTCGGATTCTGAGAAAATAAAAATTGCCGAGAAAAATACCCCTTTCTCGACAATCTGCGGCACAGTACAGTGTACTGTGCCATTTTAATTACAAAAACTTTTGCAAAATAAGGTGCGATTATGTTCATTTTCGAATACGATTAAGGTTTTGCGCCGGGACACAGACCTGTTAATTTACTTACCGTTTTTATTATTCTTTCATCATTTTATTAAACATAAATGAAGTTGTTACCATAGCCAGCCCAAACAATGCAAACATAAGATAAAATCCGTAATCCATTTTTTCACCCCTTCATACCTTTTTTTGTTGCTTATATTACAGCATTGGCACCAATTAGTTTACCTATTTAGATATAATTACTTTGCTAATGATTCCTAATTATTGTTATTTACTAACACTTTTTTCTTCCTTGGTAAGGCAGTTATAGACAGATTGTTAAACTTATTGAAATTACCTGGCATTTTACTTTCTATGCAATGTCCTACCATAATTATAACATTCCTTGAAACTTAAGACCAAGTATTTAACTATATTAACAACTTGAAAATACCACTTTCGACTTTTATCTGTTGGATCAATTTTACCGCTTATTCTCTACTCTTTGATATTTAAGTTAGAGCCAAAAACATTCAAAAGTCGGTCTATATTAATAAAAAAATGACTATCGAATTGATATACAATTCAATAGTCATTTTTAGTGTAAGTGCCAACTTATTACCAATATGGTCAGTGTTACTTTTTATTAAAATTCTGCATTACCAGTTGTTCTTGGGAATGGAATAACATCGCGAATATTAGTCATTCCAGTTAAGTACATAATTAATCGTTCGAAGCCAATCCCATAACCTGAGTGTTTCGTGCCACCATATTTTCGTAATTCTAGGTACCACCAGTAATCCTTTTCATCCATACCAAGATCGTTTATTTTGCCGGTCAGAATATCCTCACGTTCTTCACGTTGGCTTCCGCCAATTAGTTCTCCTATTCCAGGAACGAGCAAATCGGTTGCTGCAACTGTTTTCTGATCTTCATTTAAGCGCATATAGAAGGCTTTGATCTCTTTCGGATAATCCGTAACAAAGACTGGTCTTTGAAAAACTTTTTCGCTTAAATAACGTTCGTGTTCAGTTTGTAGATCTAAGCCCCATTCGACCGGATAGGCAAATTTTTCTTCTGCATTTTTTAAAAGCTCAATAGCTTCAGTATATGTTACACGTCCAAAACTTGCATCGTGAGCCTTATTTAAACGCTCAAGTAATCCTTTATCAATAAAGCTATTAAAGAAAGCCATTTCTTCAGGTGCTTGTTCTAGTACATATGAAATAACATATTTCACCATATCTTCAGCAAGATCCATAATATCTGGAAGCTCAGCAAAAGCTAACTCTGGTTCAATCATCCAGAACTCAGCTGCATGTCTAGCTGTATTGGAATTCTCTGCTCTAAAAGTTGGTCCAAAGGTATAAACATTTCGGAAGGCTAAAGCATATGCTTCTGCAGACAATTGACCACTAACAGTCAAATTCGTTTCTTTATTAAAGAAGTCCTTGGTTGCATCCACTTTTCCTTCTTCATTTTTTGGAAGGTTGTCTAGATCAAAGTTAGTCAAACGGAACATTTCACCTGCACCTTCCGTATCACTGCCAGTAATGATTGGAGTATGAACATAAACAAAGCCTTTATCCTGGAAAAATTTATGAATAGCATAAGAAGCTAAAGATCTTACACGGAATACAGCCGAAAATGTATTCGTTCTAGGGCGTAAATGAGCGATAGTTCGTAAATATTCAAATGAATGCTTTTTCTTTTGTAATGGGTAGTCGACATTTGAGCTTCCCTCTATCACAATATTCGTTGCTTTAATTTCAAATGGTTGCTTCGCTTGTGGAGTCAAGATAAAATCGCCCTCCACAAGAATCGTCGAGCTGATTGGAAGCTTTGTAATATCTTTAAAATTCGCTAGTTGTTCATCAAAAACGATTTGTACTCCTTTAAAGAAGCTACCATCATTTAATTCAATAAAACCAAATGTCTTTGAATCACGAACTGTTCGTATCCAGCCTGACAATTGAACCTTTTGATCGATATAGCTTTCGGAATTTCTATACAAATCCTTGATTAAAGCTTTTTTCATCATTAAATCCTCCTATTACCTATGTAAAAAAAATGAAAAAACCTCCCACCCTAAGGGAAGAAAGGTAAATTTCGTAGTAACAACTAAATTATTCGTTATTTTTACTTTTATCCCTTCAATATTATATAAAATTCATTCAAATAAATCAATTTCCTACAAGAAATTAACGATAATCTGCCTTTTCATTAAAAATAAATATACTTTTCAGATAAATCAGCAGGAAAATTTAGGATGTTCGTCGAATAAATTAATTGAATTTTAATTTCTTGATTGAGGAGGGTTCTTGTGGACAAAATTTCTTGTCTTGCTTTCATCCTGTATCAGTCTTCTAAAAGCCAAGAGATAAAAGAAAAGGCCATTCAATTATTGAATGGCGATATAACACTTCGTGAATTGAAAAGGAATTGTACTATTCAACCTCATCTTGTCATCGCTGAAGGTTTATTGAAAAAGAATAAAATTGATAAAAATCAGGTTCAAGAATTCATTGAAGAGTTTATGCTAATTGAAGCTTGAATAAGGAATTGAAACTTCTCCAAGAGTGTTTCAACAAAACTCGGCACTGGCCGAGTTTTCTTTAGCTTACTTCACATATCCTTTTCTCGTAACAAATAATTTCTTTATTATGTTGCCCTGCAACTGTTTTAAAGGAACGAAATCCTAGAGACTCCCAGAAGGTTTGTGCCCTCTCATTACTTTCTAAAACCCCTAAGCGTACATGTTCTAGCCCTTGCTGAACCATCCATTCTTCATAAAGAAGATAAGACTGAAATCCAAAACCATATCCTTGGTAGTTGCTATGAATCATTAAAAGGCCCAGCCATGGATAATGATCTTTTGGATTTTTCTCCATAAAATCGATGATACCGATATAGGTGTCATCTAGCTTAATAAATACACTTAAGGTGTCTTCATTGAGAAATTCAATCTCTATCTCTGTTAACGTTCGATCCCCTCTACCATTTTCAAGCACATTATATTGCGAATTTGAATTCACTATTTCATGTGCAATGAAAAGTGTTTCTTTCGTTATTTCTTCAAAAGATATTGTCATCACAATTTCCTCACAGACTTTTAAATATTAAAAGTTTAGATTACTCCTCAGAGTTCTAGATCTCCATTTCATAGGTTTCAATCGGTACATCCTTAATTAGCGGACTAATCCCATCAGTTGCAAACATATGCAATACATGCATGGCTCTTGTACAAGCAGTATAGAACAATTTCCGCTCTCTTTCCCTTCTATACTGTGAGCTATCATATAGAATAACAGCATCAAATTCAATCCCTTTTGCAAGATAGGCCGGAATAACAAGAATGCCTTTTTCATACGAAATAGTGCCTTTTTCAATCAAATGGATCGGAATCTCCTTCCGAAGTGTGTCAAAAACAGTTTTGCTTTCAGTTGCTGTTCTGCAAATAACCGCAATCGTGCGATGCCCATCATTTTGGAGCATTTGAATTTTCCGAACCACTTTTTCATTAAGAGAGCAAGCAACTTCAACCAATGTGATGGTTGGCTTTTGACCTTCACGATTGAAAGGCTCAATTTCCCGCCCACCTTCAATCAAACTACTTGTAAATTCCACAATTGGTTTAGTTGATCGATACGTTTTGGTCAAATAGAATGATTCAACATCCTCACCATCAAGCGAAAAATCAGTAAGAACAGTCGCAGCGCCCGTAGCGCCAGAAAAAACTGCCTGATTAAAATCACCCAGGAGCGTCATTCTGCTATAAGGAAAAAGCATTTGAATAGTAGCAAACTGGAACGGTGAATAATCCTGAGCTTCATCAATAAAAATATGACGAATGGCAGTATTTGATTTCCGCCCCTCCAATAAATCCTGCAAATATACAAATGGTGTTGCATCTTCATAGCATATTTTC
This sequence comes from Neobacillus sp. PS3-40, assembly GCF_030915485.1. Classification (GTDB taxonomy): domain Bacteria; phylum Bacillota; class Bacilli; order Bacillales; family Cytobacillaceae; genus JAUZPL01. The sequence continues at coordinate 501,038 of NZ_CP133266.1, forward strand.
ATATCTTCTAATGCTTCAATTGTCTGATTAGAGATCTTATCCCAGTTGGAAGGGAAAGATGGATCCTCTACACCTATTTCTTCAAAAAGCTGCTGATAGATTGAAGCAATATCTATAAACTTTAACTTTTTGACCTTGGCAAATAACGGTTTGAATTTTTGCTTCACAACCATATCTGCCAGTAGTTTTTGTTCCTTTTCAAAATCGTCAAATGATTTTTCCGTAAAAGAATCCTTATCCTGGAGCTGGTTGTACGCCTCTATAAAGTCTTCTTTTCCAAGAAATTGTAATTCTTCCTCCACCCATTCTTTCGTCCGTTCCTGTTTTATTCTCCTTTTTAATCCCTTTAACAGCCACTCTTTTACAAGTTTAATCCGATTTGGAATCGAAAAATTCTCATCTAGTGCATAAAAGTATTCTTGTATTACTTCTTTGGAAAAGATTATTTCTTTTCTAAAAATGAGATCTTTAAAAATCATTCCTTGTTTCGATAAACGTAACACATAATCATCTATTTGTTTTTTAAATTGAAGGCTCGCTTTAAAACGAATTCCCTCCAACCGAGTATCATAGTTTGCATCATGTTCCATTGAAAGCAAAAACTCCATTTGCTCAAATGGATCCTCCACATCAAATTCTTTTCCCAGACGCTTATTCAAGTATTCCTGAAAGGTTGACTGTTGCATATTTTCTTCGCCAAGCTCTGGAAGTACAGTTGCAACATAGCTATTAAATAGTGGATTGGGTGAAAAAAGCATAATATTTTCAGACTTGATTGTTTTCCTGTAGCGGTATAACAAGTATGCAATTCGTTGGAGCGCTGCCGATGTCTTCCCACTTCCAGCTACACCCTGAACGATTAAAAGTTTACTTTTTTCATTCCGGATAATTTGATTTTGTTCTCGTTGAATCGTCGCAACAATACTCTTCATTTGTGTACTCGCGTCATTTCCAAGGACCTCTTGAAGCATTTCATCACCGATCGTTACTCCCGTGTCGAACATCCCATTTATTTTTGCGGATTTAATAATAAACTGCCTTTTTAACTCCATTTCTCCTTCAATTATTCCCTCAAGTGTCTCGTACCGAACAGGTCCAGGAGCAAAATCATAATAAAGGCTTGAAATAGGTGCACGCCAGTCATATATTAAAAAATTCTCATCATTTTTATCCATAAATGAAGCAACACCAAGATAAACCTGGTCCGTTGTCTGTTCCCCTTTTTCCAAAATATCGATTCGGCCAAAATATGGAGAATCCTTTAGTCTACCGAGTGTTTTCAACTGATTATCATTCTGTTTATGTGTCCGCTCTCGCTCGGAAAGTAATTCAGCCTGCTGCTTTAGGCTTGCGGCTGTTTCAATAATATCATCCTCGCTACTAAAGTCGACAGTAACATCATTCCAAAATGTTTTGCGAATTTCGAGAATATCTGAGCTAATATGACCAACATACCTTTTTATATTAGTAGCTTTATAACTAATTTCTTCGATTACTTTGTCTACACGTTCCTGCTCCATTTTCCATTCGTTACGTTTCATTTCGCTCATCAAATCACCATCCTGAAAAATTTTTAAGAATTTTAATTGACACTAACGAAATAATATGATAATGTTAATATAGGATATTTATAATAATAATTACAAAACATTTCAAACTAACTATTATCATATCACGCACTCTGTATTTTTACAAGTGTGTTTTATTACGCAAAAAACGCCATTATGGCGTTTTTTTTCGTTTAAAGATCTTTCTTTCTTCCATAAACCAACTTTTGATAAAAAATCGCAAGTACAGTCATAATCGAAAAAAAATAGGTGCTCTCCAGTTTTGTAAGTTTACTTTTAAGAAGGTTACATGTAAAAAGGAGTTTATCGAAGCCAAATCTAATGACAAGTAAGCTTAACCAAGAAATCCATCCATTTTTAAACCTGATTAAATAGGTTGAAATGAATGAAACGACTAAAGTATATAGTGGAACAATAATAAAATGTTCATTCCAAGAATGATACCTGCCAATTCCAAATTTGATTTTTCTTAGCTTTGCTAAAACAAATAACAAATTTATCCCAGTAACAAAAGTCATGTTATACAACGTCACTAACTGCACAAATCTATTTCCTTTGCAAAGCTGTTTATACCAAAAGTCACTTAGTTTAAAGTATCCTGGCATCAGTATGAAAGTATAAACTGTTTTCCACCAATTATGTCGGTACACCCCTAATCGTATGAAAACCTCCTCCACTACTGAAAAATATACGCTAAACAATAGCTTAACTTTCCATCCAAACTGAAAAGTTGTTATAAAAATTGCTGAAAATGGAATAAAAATGCCTTGTGATAAAATAGCTCCAAATATATTGTCAAATTTTCGCATTTTGAAAACCTTGGGTCTATACACATATGCCTTAAAAAGATTAAGTACAAAATATTCAAATATATAGGCGAACCCAATATTCGACATTAAATGGGCAAATAACAATTTTCGATTTCTATTTTTATAGAAGGAATATCCTAATATTCCAGAATGAATGATAAATAAAACGAGAAAGGGAATATTCTTCTTTTTCAGCCGTTTCAACTCAAGCACTCATTTCTTTAAGTGGGTTTTGTTTGTTTAGTATCTGTTGATTAGCGAAATATTATAAGCGTCCCTCCTTCTTCTCTTTACTTTTCACTTAAATCAACCTAAATCCAAAATTATTTGAATATTTTCTGAATATTTTTCGAAAAACGATTGACAAGATGTTACATACGACATATAATTACTTTGAATTAAGTTATTTTAAATTCGAGATAAATAAATTAAGACTATTTAAGTGGAGGAGAAATAAAAATGACAAGAACAAAATGGGCAATTGACGCAGCACATAGCAGTGTAGATTTTTCGATTCGTCACATGATGATTGCAAATGTAAAGGGTACTTTTCAAAATTTTAGTGCAATTGTTGAGGCAGATGTAACAGATTTAACTTCTGCAAACATTGAATTTACGGTTGAACTCTCAAGTATTGATACACGTAACAAAGATCGTGATGGTCACTTATTATCAGCTGATTTCTTTGATGTTGAAAAATATCCATCAATGACTTTCCATTCAACCGATATCCAAAAAGCGGATGAGGGCGAATATAATGTAACAGGTGAATTATCTTTACACGGTTTTACAAGACCAGAAACTTTCACGGTAACATTTGAAGGTCAAGGAAAAGATCCATGGGGAAATGAAAAAGTTGGCTTTAGTGCAAAAGGATCAATCAATCGTGCTGACTTTGGCTTAACATGGAATTCTGCTCTTGAAACTGGTGGCGTTCTAGTTGGCGATAAAGTAAAAGTAAACCTTCAAATCGAAGCATCTAAAGCAGAATAATAAAAGAATTCGCGATTAGAGTGCCCTTTAAGGTGATGACAGAGGCGTCGTAGAAACTTGCACGCTCGTTCAAGCCGTGTCATGCGGCACTCACCTGTCTGGGTCATCCTTACCGTTGCTTGCATGTAACATTTATGGATATTAATTCTGTATAGCTAAAAAAGACAGCTCCTACTTTACTTCGGGAACTGTCTTTTTTCATCTTACTGTACAGATATTCCGGTTTATCTATTAACTTCCAATTATATTTCTTCTTCCAATTGACGGACCATTTTTTCACTTAAATTAAATAAATTATTTGTTTTTGCGTAGGTCCGCCCTTTTTCTTCAAACAAAAAACGCTCTCCACTTTTCGGAGAGCATTTTTTGTTTGCTGTTGCTTAATTCGAAACCAGATTTTTAAGAAATTGCACATGTTGTCTATCTTCGTCAATGATTTGTTCGATTAGTTTAGTGCTGTCAGGATCTAAATCTCCTTTTACAATTTCTTCAGATAGTTCAACCGCATATTTATCTTCTGCTTTTAGCATTCCAAGTAAAAGCTCCTCATCTGTTTCAGGAAAACCTTTAATTTCACTCATCCATTCTTGAATTGTACCAGTGAAGCCTGGGCTATCAACAGGTGTCCCTCCTAGATTTTGAATTCTCTCAGCCACCAGTTGGGCATGTCTTTTGTGATCCTGCTGTAATCTTTGTAGTTCCACTTTAAATTTGGCATCATTAGCTTTCTGGATGTAATTTTCATATTGATGAATACCCATGTATCTACCTTTCAAAAAAGCATTTAATTCTTTGACAACCACTGTATTTTCCATGTTTATGCTCCTTTTTATTTTTAGGATTACACATAATATGGCCATTATACATTCAATGTCTTTGGTAAAAAAACGCCCATAAAAAGGGGATTAAATTCTATTTCTCAAGCTCTTCCTTTAAAAATTTTGCCAATTCGAGCATGCCAAATCTACCTGCCTTCATTTCAGCATCAGAATTATAGTTTGTATTGGTGTTGATATCGTATGTAAAAATTTCCCCTTCTATATTACGGATAAATTCAATTCCAGCAACCTGAATCTTGTTGGCCGCAAGAACTTGTTGATATTTTTCGATTATTGGATCGGAGAAGCCATCGATAATTTGGAATTTTGGCTTCTCTTCAACTTCTTCACCAACAGGGCAGAATAAATCCCCTATTTGGCAAGCATCTGCAGGGCATAATTGAAATCCCTCAGATGTATCTACCTTTACCGCATAAACGAATTGACTTCCAACAAATTCGCAACGAGTAATGAAGCTTTCAGGAGATTGGATATATTCTTGAATTAACGTAATCCCATCAACGGGTTCTTCAAATTCAGGACCTTCTACATACTTTCTCAAAGCATCAATTGATTGAAATAATTGTACCCCTAACCCTTTACCTGCACGATTATGTTTTGTGATAAATGCTTGTCCTTTAAATTCACTAGCAGCTTCAAGTATTTGGCTCTTTCCAACTGCTGCAACCGTCTTCGGTGTCTTAACGCCGTGTTTGTTTAGCTCTAAATATTGCAATACCTTACTTATCTCAAGGCTTAATGCTCTTGTCCCATTAAAGACTTTCCTCCCATGAGCCTCAAGCCATGCCAAAACTTGGCCAGCAAACTCTGGAGCAAACCGATGCCCCCTTGTATGTGAAGATGCACTCATGCGGTTATAGAAAATTCCTTCTGGTGGCTCTTTCGTTAAATCAAGACTACCTTGATCTAAATGCCACTCTTCATATGGAACTTGAAGTTCATCGAGTCGTTTCGTTAAATGCATGGTCCATTCAGTATTTTCATGGATAATATATACTTTTTTCAAAATTAAAACTCCCTCTACTTATAAAATCTTTAAATCTAGCAGCAGTACCAACTGTTTCATTCACATCAGTTATGAGTTCAGCTTCATCATGTTTTTTGTTCATTAAATTTCAATTCTATTGTACCACCATCCAAGATTAACACATCATATTTTTAAACAATGTTTGTTTTCCTTTAATTCTTTTAACACCAGCTAAGAAAACAGATATGTATACTGAATAGGATTTGGAATAAGCTTTTCATTCCTAAATGGGATTTTTACTTATTCGAGTGGTTTTTTCCAATAGTAACAATCGACAAATCCCCAGAATTTAGTCGTTAATTGATGAAAACTTAAAGTAGTATTACTTGATTATTTCGAATATTATGTAATTGTACTGAAAAATAATAAGAGGAGGAATTTTATTGAGAAAACTTTTAAAAACAAGTCTCTCCACCGTGGTAATTGCAGGCACACTTTTTACAGGCTTCCCAGGTAACTATGTTTCATCATCCCACGTAGATCTCCTACATAAAGATATTTTGAAAAACTCTCAAACTCAAAATTCACTAGACTTAGCAGTAGTAAATGACGAAAAATTGATCGAGCTCTTAATTAGAAGTGGGGTCATTTCTAAGGATGCATCAGAAAAAGAAAAACAAGATGCATTAAAAAATTATCTAAATCTTAAAGGAAAGCAAGACAAAGTAACAGATTCTGATCCATTGGCTGCTAAAGTAAAAGCAGCTGAGGCAAAAAAACAAAATAAATTTAAAGACTTTACGAACGGCCTATTAAAAGGAAAAGGGAACAAGTATGGTCAGTTGAAGGGAAATCCAGATCCAGTCAAGGAAGGAACTTCACCAGGGGTACAGAAAAAAGGAAAACTACTAACCTTAATGGTTGAGTACTCTGATTTTGCTCACAATAATATTAAACCTATTGAGACAGATAACTATTATAAAGACTATGATACAAAGCATTTTGAGGATATGATTTTTGGTAAAAAGGGTGATTTTAAAGGCCCTAACGGAGAAGATCAAGTATCTCAAAAGCAATTTTATGAGGAACAGTCAGGTGGTACCTACACTATTGAAGGAAATGCTTATGGATGGCTACCTGTACCTGGAACTGCCAAATTTTATGGTGGTGACAAGGCAAGTGGTGGACATGATAACGTTACTCCAGGAGGATCAAAACAATTAGTAAAGGATGCTTTAGTTGCTGCAAAAGCTGCTGGAGTTCCCTTACAAGATTACGATTTAGAAGATCCGCATGACTTAAATGGAAACGGAAACTTCTGGGAGCCAGACGGTTTGGTTGATCACTTACAAATTATCCACTCTGGTATGGGTCAAGAAGCTGGTGGTGGCACGCTAGGTAATGATGCCATTTGGTCTCACCGTTCCGCCGTATTCTATGATCCAGATGGTTTAGGAAAAGGTTTACCAGGATTTTACGACTATACTGTAATGCCTGAAGATGGAGCAACAGGAGTATTCGCTCATGAATACGGACACGATTTAGGCTTACCTGATGAATATGATACTATTTACTCTGGTACTGGCGAAGCAATTGCCTATTGGTCGATAATGGCAAGCGGCTCATGGGCTGGTAAAATTCCGGGTGCAGAACCATCTGGCTTCTCACCTTTTGCAAAGCAATATTTCCAATCAACTCTTGGGGGCAAATGGACAGCACCAACCCTTGTCAATTGGAACGATGTGTCAACAAACGGATCTCAGTTCTTACTTGACCAAGCTAATTCACCTCTTGGGCAAAATAACCAAGCAATTCGTGTAAACTTACCACAAAAGAAAACACCTGTTAACATTCCCGCTGCAGGAAGCTACGAATACTGGGGTGGGCAGCAAGATGAAATGGATACAAATATGGTGACGAATGTAGATTTAACAGGTAAATCATCTGCAACTTTTACATTCGATGCTTGGTATAATACTGAAGAACAGTGGGACTTTGCTTTTGCACAAGTATCAACTGACAATGGCGCAACTTGGAAATCATTAGGAAACGCTAACACACGTTCAGATGTTGTCCCTGAAGGTTATCCAACTATATTAAATTCAATGCCTGGATTTACAGGTGATTCGAATGGATGGCAGCAAGAGTCATTCGACTTAAGTGCTTATGCAGGTCAAAAAATCCAACTTCGCCTTCGCTATGCTACAGACTGGGGCAGTTCATATATTGGATTCTTTGCTGATAACATTAAGGTTATCGCAGATGGTCAAACACTAGTTGATGATGGAGCAGAAAACGCTACTTCTCCATTTGCTTTAAACGGCTTTACAAAGATGGATGGAAACAAACTAACAAATCATTACTATTTACTAGAATGGCGCAGTCATAATGGTGTCGATCAAGGCCTAGGGCATATTAAACGCGGCAACTCAATAATGAGCTATGATGGTGGTTTAGTAGTATGGTATGTTGATGACAGCTTTACCGAAAACTGGACTGGACCAGTAAGTGTAGGAGGCCATCCTGGTGATGGATTCTTAGGTGTAGTTGATGCGCATCTTGGTCAAGACTTACAGTGGCTCTTAATGGGTGGCACAACTGCTGAAGCAAGCACACGCTATCATATTGCGGATGCTGCATTTGGATTAAATCCTACTTCTGGTTTGAATTTAATCTATGGGGATCCTAGCAATCCAACCCAAACATTAGTTGAACCAAGCCAAGAGGCAGTTTCTCTATTTAATGACAGCAACTCATTCTTAAATACATTCATGCCAGATGCCGGTCGAAACATTGGTCACTTCGGACTTAAAGTTCGTGTGAACGGCCAATCAACAGACAAATCAGTTGGATCGATTGTGATTTATAAGTAAAAATTAGAATCCCACCTTCTCATTTTTGAAGGTGGGATTTTCTTAATTATTTTTGAGCCTATTGTTTAATCACTACCTTTGTACCATTTGGAACTGTTTCTGCAAGTTGTAGAACATCGTGATTATACATTCTAACGCAGCCATGGGAGACAGCTTTCCCAATAGAAGAAGGATTATTCGTTCCATGAATGCCGTAGCCTTCCCTTGATAAAGAAAGCCACATCACCCCAAACGGCCCGCCTGGGTTTAACTGTCGATTGACAATAACGTACTCACCTTCTGGCGTTTTCGTGAGTATCTTACCTACAGCAATTGGGTATATTTTTATAAATTTTCCATTCTCAAATAAAGATAGTCGTCGTTTCCCTATCGAAATTTGGATCATATATGGAATGGTGTCTGTATCCGGTATTCCGGGAATCTGGATTTTTTGGCCAGGAAACAAATGCCGAAGGCCTGGATTTGCAGTATAAAGCTGATGTAGACTTACCCGGTAATTTGAAGAGATGGTTGAAAGTGTTTCACCAGGCTTTATTGTGTGAATCATAGAATTCCACCTTTTTATTTTAGCTTATGCTAAAACAAAGCCATCTGTTTCAAATGTAACTATGCAACTTTCTATTTATATAAGGACCCTTTTATACGCCAGCAGAATTTATGGATATAAATTCTACTTAGCTAAAAAAACGCCTATCACTTGGATAGGCATTTCCCATATTACTGACTCCGCACTAACATATTGACCGCTTCTTCCACAATTTTAGAAGAATTACCATCCCCGGCTTCAATTGATTCACGAATACAATGTTCGAGGTTACCACTCACGATAACAGCAATTGTCCGATCAACTGCCGATCGAACAGCTGATAACTGAGTAATGACTTCTTTACAGTCCTTTTCCTCTTCGATCATTCTCAAAATTCCTTTTAATTGGCCTTCAATCCGTTTTAAACGATTTTTGGATTTATCATCGTATATCATCGTTATCACCTCTATTTCCTCTATTTTAAGCGAATCTCATTTTCTAGTCTATACAAACCACCAAAGTGGTTTAAAAACGCAATTCGATTTACTAACTACCAAATAACATGGTTTGAGCATTACTCCCTATTTCTTAATTCGTGGGGACTTTAAATAAATAAGTTCAGCCCAGATTGTTCTGCATCTCCTAGGTAGGATGCAACCCCGCCGATGTCAACGCCATCGATTAATTCTTCCTGTTTAATTCCCATTATATCCATAGACATCGAACATGCAACAAGTTTTACACCTGCATCAAGAGCATTTTTCATTAGCATTTCTAAACTATCGACATTTTTCTTGTCCATCACATGGCTAATCATTTTTGCTCCCATCCCCCCCATATTCATTTTGGAGAGCGGCAATTTATCAATACCTTTTGGCATCATCATACCAAACATTTTTTCCATTATATCTTTTTCAACTGGTGGCGCATCTTTTCTCCGCAGAATATTAAGTCCCCAGAATGTGAAGAACATCGTAACCTGCTTACCCATTGCTGCAGAACCCGAAGCAATAATAAAGGAGGCAATTGCTTTATCAAGATCACCACTAAATACAACGAGCGTTGCACCATTTTTTGAAGGAGCTTTGACTTCTGTAGTAGCAACCATTTCAGTGGCAGTCCCTTTTTGAATATAGGCTTTGAATTTCTTATCTTCAAACACTGTATTTAACAATGTATTACCCGTATTATTTGCCCAAGACTGGATATCTTTTGTGAAACCAGGATCTGTTGCATGTACTTCTAATACATCACCCGAATTCATTTTATCCATTGTTTGATAAACTTTCATAATCGGCCCGGGACACTGCAACCCGCATGCATCTACTAAAATAGTCTCAGTTGGACTTGGATTTTTCATTTCAATCACCCCTGAATCACTAATAGAATTTCCACTGTTTTGCACTGCAAATGGTTCATAAACACATGAATAAGTCTTCAAGCCACCATCAAGGTTCTTCACCTTGAATCCATTTTGCATTAGGATGCGCGCTCCTAAATAACCACGTAATCCAACCTGACAAGTTAAATAGATGGTTTGATCCTTTGGCAATTCTTCTAAACGGCTGCGTAATTCATCTAATGGAATATTGATAGATCCTTCGATAAAGCCCAATCCTCTTTCAATTGGTTCACGTACATCGACTAATAACCCACCATTTTGGATAATTTCATTGATTTCATGCCATTGTACTGTTTCTACTAATCCATCTGCAATATTTGCTGCAGCATAACCAGCCATATTTACGGGATCTTTTGCAGATGAATAGGGTGGTGCGTATGCAAGTTCTAAATCTGGCAAGTCAAAAATTGTTAAACCGCCCTTTATGGCTGTTGCAATTACATCTATCCGTTTATCTGCACCATCATAGGAAACAGCTTGTGCTCCAAAGATTTTACCTGTCACTTTATCAAAGATTAATTTGAGCGAGATTGGAAATGCACCTGGATAATAACCTGCATGGGAACCTGGGTGTACATGAACAACTTCATATGATAGTCCAAGACGTTTTAATAGCTTCTCATTGTTGCCAGTTGCAGCGACAGTCATATCAAATACCTTTGCAATCGAGGTTCCAAGTGTTCCATTATACCGAGCAGGAATCTCATTAATGTGATCAGCAACAATCCTACCTTGGCGATTTGCTGGCCATGCAAGTGGAATTTGCGTTGGACGGCCATTAATATAATCTTTTACTTCGATTGCATCACCAATGGCATAGATGTCTGAGTCTTCCGTTTGCAAGTGTTCATTAACCTGGATTCCTCCACGTTCCCCAACTTTAAGCCCCGCACCAATTGCTAATTGGTTTTCAGGTTTTACACCAATAGCTAATATAATCATATCTGTTTCAATCATTTTGCCGCTATTTAACCTAACAATCCCATTATTTTCAAAAGCTGAAACTCCATCCTCAAGAATTAAGTTAACACCTTTTTCACGAAGATGTGCATGTAGAATTGCCGCCATTTCAAAATCAATTGGTGCCATAATTTGATTCGACATTTCAATTAAGGTAACTTCAATACCTAAATCCCAAAGGTTTTCAGCCATTTCGATTCCAATAAACCCTCCACCAATAACGACAGCCTTCTTGGGCTTTTTCGTATCGGTAAATGACTTAATTTTATCAGTATCAGGTATATTTCTTAATGTAAAAAGAGCTTCAGCCTTTTCAATACCTGGGATTGGGGGTTTGATAGGACTTGCTCCAGGTGATAAAACAAGTTTATCGTAAGTTTCTTCATATATTTGGCCAGTACGTAAATTTTTCACTTCAACCGTTTTTTGGTCACGGTTAATTTTTGTTACCTCACTTAAGTTACGAATATCTAATTTAAACTTTTTCGACATTCCTTCAACAGTTTGAACCAAAAGATTTTCTCGTTCTGAAATTGTCCCACCAATATAATATGGCAAACCACAGTTAGCAAATGAGATATATTCTCCTCTTTCGAACATGATAATTTCAGCTTGCTCATCTAATCTTCTAAGTCTAGCTGCTGTTGTTGCCCCACCAGCGACGCCGCCAATAATAATTATTTTATTTGTCATTTGGTCATTACCTCCTGATGATACATGTTTATTTGTGAATTATAACACAATATACAATTACGGGTAAGGGTATATTTAAATAACATAAAAAAGACATAATTTATTCTTTTTTAAAATAGAACAGGTCTTATTACTGGTAAATAAACTGTATTTATCATCGTGCCTTTCGAATTTAATGCTAAAAAAGCCAGTCCGGAGACTGGCGAGTTAATGAATCTTTTATTTTTTCTAATATATAGATGATAAGCCTACATCAAAGTTCATTCTATTACTTATTTTATTAAATCTTTTCCATTTACCCGCGGGATTTCAATGTTTACCCGCGAGTTTTTCAATTTACCCGCGGAAAAGCACAATTTACCCGCCAACTTCATCGTACCCATCAAACTAACGGTAAAATGTCTAAGTAAGACGTTTTAACTCTCTACTATTTTATGAGTTGGTCGCTCTTGCACTTGGTGTAAAATAATAGCTCCTACTCCTTGAATAATCGTTTTTACAATGACCTGACCTGCAATTGCCGCTGGAACGGCTACCCAAGGTAAAAAGTTTGCACCTAGAGGGCTCAGTCCGATAATGACAAAGATTACGGAATCAAAGAATCCCCCAACAATACCACTATAAAATACTCTCCAACTCATCGGTAATTTTAACCGGCTATATATTTCAGTATCCGTTGTTTCTGAAACAGCAAAAGAAATCGCTGATGCAAGGGTTATTAGCAATGTATCACCTAAATAGAAGGAAACAAGTGCTGATAATAGTAAGGCTGTCCCAATAAATAGATACGTTTTTACTTTTCCATATTTATTTTGGACCACATCGCGCAAAATGAATGTTGCTCCCACAAGCAATGTGCCCATTGGGACAATAAAGATTCCAAAATGTAATGGTGCAAATCCTGCTGTTATGACATTAGCTGTTACAATAGATATTAAATATAAAATGATTCTCATGTTGTATATTCCCTTTCTTTATTAAAGGCTGTTTTCGTACAGATAGTTTAAAACCCGTAATTACTATGATATCGTGCTCTTTTCTTAAAAATTGCCTACTGATTCATCGATAAACTGATATAACACACCATATTAGCTTCAAATAGCAACAGAGTTTAAGAAGAGAGCCTTATTAAAAATTAATCCAATCCAATTCAATTTCACTTCTTTAAACCCCTCTTTTATTACCCCAAACAAATGTATGTAATTGAGGGAGAACTTTCACATTTGTTAATTCTTCATCATTCATTGCTTTATTTAGTAACCACTCATATTTTTTTAGGAGTATCCTCGTTAACTCTTGATCATCACTATTCGTGATATGTTCATTCCCTACTTGTAAAAAGAATGGTACTCTAGGATATCGTTTATATACTCCTCTTGCGTACTCATAATCCTCGTCATCAAAAACAACTACTTTTAGACTGACGTTTTGCTGCGCGGGATTTGTACTTAGATTGTTAACGATGGAATCAAGCACAGAAAAATCCGTTTGCATCTTTGAACTTGGCGGCTTTGGGGAGATCGTTAATTCATCGATATCTAAAAACCAATCCTGCCATTTACTTCCCTGTGTTTCAAGGCAAACAGTTACTTTATTTTTCTTTAATAAGTCAATCAAACTATTTAAATCTTTCAATAATGCTGGATTACCACCTGAAATTGTTACAAATGAAAAACCGTTCCCACCAAGGCTTTTAAGTTCAGCCCAAATTTCATTTGCATCCATCATTTTTGTATTGTCTTTCCCACTACCATCCCATGTAAAAGATGAATCACACCAGCTGCATGAATAGTCGCAACCTGCAGTTCTTACAAACATAGTTTTTTGACCAATAACCATGCCCTCGCCTTGAATGGTTGGACCGAAAATTTCCATGATCGGTAATTTACTCACTTTCCATCCACTCCCTTTTGGCTTCTGCATAACTTGTTGGCGTTTCAAATAGCCGAACAAACTCAACCCTTGCTCCGAGATATTGATTTTGTCTATCTTCCCGCTTCAGTGCTTCATCCATTTTTTCATAAATCCACACTACTATATTTTCTGCAGTAGTATTCATGGGTGGAAGCGTATCATTTAAGTAGCGATGATCAAGAAAAATCTCAATTTCATTTTTCCAAATATCCTTAATATCGCCAAAATCAATCATTAAACCACGGTGATCCACAAATCCGCTTATACCTAAAACCACCCGGTATGTATGCCCATGTAAATTTTTGCATTTTCCTTCATAACAATGCAGATGATGTGCAGCATCAAATGTGAATTCCTTACTTACTAATACTCGTTTGGAATGGTATTTTAGTTGTTCTTTTTTGATATCTTCATCTATTTTTTGGAGTTTATCTACAATCTTAAAACCATACATATTTAATTAAAACTCCTTTCGGACCAAAAGATACTCACTTAGCCCTTTTTGTCTTAGTTTGCAGGCAGGGCATTCGCCACAACCATCCGAAATAATCCCGTTATAACATGTTAATGTTTTTTCCCTGACAAAGTCTAAAGCATTCATTTTATCTGCTAATTCCCACGTTTCGGCCTTATTTAACCACATAAGGGGGGTGTGAATCACAAAGGGGGTGTCCATAGATAGGTTTAATGTTACATTCAGAGATTTGATAAATACATCCCGACAATCTGGATATCCACTAAAATCTGTTTCACAAACTCCTGTTACAATGTGCTTTGCGCCAACTTGGCTTGCTAAAACAGCTGCAAAAGATAAGAATAGTAAATTTCGGCCTGGAACAAATGTTGATGGAAGTTCTCCATCTTTCCCATCAGCCACTTCAATGTCTGCTCTTGTTAAAGCATTCGGGGCTAATTGATTTAAAAGACTCATGTCAAGGATATGATGCTTGACGCCTAATTCTTTTGCAATTGTTGTAGCACATTCTATTTCCAAACTATGTCGTTGATTATAATTAAATGTCACTGCTTCGACTTCTTTAAAAGTTTCAAGGGCCCAAAATAAACAAGTTGTGCTATCCTGACCACCACTAAAAACGACGACGGCTTTATCATTTTTCATTTTTCAAAACTCCTTTAAAATAGAAAAACAGCACTACTAAGAAAGCAGCACTGTTCCTCATAGTTTTTTTAAGAGGGTAGCTACAACCTCTACCGCTGAAAGCGGGATTTATTAAATTCATTTCATACTATACCATAATGACAATCTTTTTGTCATATGAAATTTTTCTTTTTTGAAGTAAAAAAAAGGGATTTTTAATGTTTACTAGAAGTAAAATTGCTAAAGGAAGTATTACAAGTAATAAATGAAAAGGAGATACTTAATGGATATTTTTAAAAACAGATTGTTTACGAAACTTTTCCTAGCAACTTTTACCTCACAGCTTGGCTCAACCATTGGTAATATGGCATTTGCATTTTTTTTATTGGATCATTTCAGTAAACAACCATATTATGCAACAATTGCAGAATTAATGTACTCCCTCCCTATTCTGCTAGTATTTTTTATCGTCGGAGTGGTTGCAGATAGGTTTGACAGGAAAAAAATCGCAGAGAACTCGGACTGGATTCGCGCATGTCTGACTGTCCTTTTATTTGTAGCTATCTACTTCAATAACTTACTACTTGTTTTCATCGTTCTTTTTATTCGTAGTGCGGTTTCCAAGTTCTTTGCCCCCGCTGAAATGAGTGTTTTACAAGGTGTGCTTGATAAAGAGCAGTACATGAAGGCATCGGGATTAAATCAGACCGTTATGGGATTGTTTATGCTTTTTGGGGTAGGGTTGGGTGCATTATCATACCATTATTTAGGAATAAAAGGATCTGTTATTATTGATGGCGTGAGTTTTATTATATCCGCCATTTTAATTCGAAGCTGCGCCATTCCTTTTGAAGTTCGTTTGCCAAATGGAAAAACAAAAGTTAAAGAAATTAATTATAAGTTAATTTTATCAGATTTTCGGGAAGGGTTTAAGTACATCTTTCATTTTAAATTACTTAAATCAATCGTTTCTGGCTTCTTGGTATTCGGACTAATTAACGGCGGATTTGCTGTCCTACCTATTTTTACGATGAAATATAAGCTAGCGCCTGATCATTATGAACAGTATTCTTCTCTTTTTTCCATTTTTCTAGGAATGGGATTTATTATTGGAAGTACTATTGGAAACAAGCTTATTCAAAAATTCAAGGTCCATCGTGTGTTAATCTCAGGTGTTTTGCTCTCAGGAATAGTAACGATTGTGATTGGAACCCTTTCCAACGTTTGGATATTTTTTGTGCTTGTCCTTGTTATGGGAATTATTTTGGCTCCGGTTAACATTGCCATTTCAGGTTGGATGACCGAACTTGTTGATCCAAAATTTATGGGAAGAGTCTCAGGATGGATAGATCCGTTAATGATGAGTGCTCACTCACTTGCTTTAGGGATTATCGCTATTGTCTTCCCTGCCTTTGTTCGTGTGGATACCATTTATTTTATTATTGGAATACTATTGATTAGTGTTGGTTTATATTATCTTCTCATTCTACCGGGATTGGTTCGAGGATTTTCCAAAATAACTGTAAAAAATGAATTACCACTTTAAGAAAATAGGTAAAGTACATGACTATATCCCCTTCATTACAGTTGAGCAGATTCTCCCAAAAACAAAAATAAATTCATTTTCATTCCTATTAATCTTTAAACTTAAAACTTTAACAAAGGGTGCTACAACACGGTAGCACCCTTTGTTTTATTACTATTGGATTAGCTTTATCCTATACCCTGGTTTAATTAGAGATAAGAGTGGCAAATCCTCATCAAAAACTTTTCCAATAACGTTTACTCTTTTATCTGCTTTAAGATCACATAATGTGATTTGTACTTCACCCTGGTAACGCCCATATCGATTATTGTCCATTGTAATTGTACCTATTGGTCGGTCTTCTAAATTTTCTGGAATGATCTCAACCGAACTTCTTGTATCCATTAGCCGCAAAACATCACGGGCAAAGTCAGGCCGAAGTCGGTATTCGCCTACCTTTAAAGAAGAGTTAATCATTCGAATCGGAATGATTTTCTTTTGATCATAATTAATAAACTGATCTAAAAGATCTTCACTAAAATCAGGATCCCCAATATACACATCACTAATTCCGGCCTGAAACAATTCCAATCCTGCAACAGATGTTTTTCTAAGGTTGGTAAGCCTTCAAATAGTGGACCGCGCTTTTCACCATTCCCTTGAATATAAGCACGAATCGGGATTTGATAACGCTTAAATAGTTCATTTTGCTTATTGAAAAACTCGTCGTCTAATCCAGTTTCACGCCGTGGATAAAAATTATGCCAAGCAATCAGCTGTTCCGGTTGTAAACCAGCTTGTAATAGGGTTTCTAAATCCTCTTCAAACATAATGCTCGCATTAAGAGCGATACAAAATTCTTTTGAAAGTTGAAGAATCCTCTCTTTATCAAAAAAATCATCTAATCTGATACCAGTTACGCCCAGAGATTTTAATTCCTCTAAACTTTCAAGTCCCAAATGTTCCGGCGTTTTGAATGAAACATCCGCGAACACTTCTATTCCGAGTTCTTTTGCAATGTGTAGTAGTGATCTTGCTCGATTAGCAAGGTCGCCCACTTCTTCTGGGATATGAAGTGAGGTAAATGCTTGTTTCACACCTTTTTTCCTTGCAAGAACCATGCGCTCTTGTGCAAATCGATCATTCAAATAGAACGAAATGCCAATCAATCAAATTCACCAGCCATCTCAGTTTTTCGCACTATTCCTGGTAATCAACGTGCTAAAAAGAATAAGATTTAAAACACACCTATATTTTGGGAATGAATAATCTTTAACTTCTAGTGTATATATCTAATACATTGTATAATGTGTACTTAGGAAATTTTTTAAGGGGGAATAGACTTGAGAATTCGAGATATAAAAAGAGAAGCAAGAGCTTCATTAAAAAGTAGGTGGGGCTTCGCAATTTTACTTTCTATAATTTCTTTTGGAGTATATACAATTATCCCATTGATAATTGAAATATTATTTAGTGGCAATCTTAGCACTTGGTACAATCAGGAGGGTGCTCCTGCGAATGCACAGTTTATATCATGGCTTTTTACAATCGCATTATATCCAATAATGTACGGTTTCAATATAACCTTTCTTGAAATAATAAGGAAAGAGCCTGTAAAATTTAAGAACGTATTTCAAGGATTTGATGCAACAAAATATTTTAAGATCCTTGGAGCCTTCATACTTACTTCAGTCTATACCTTTTTGTGGTTTTTACTGTTCATGATACCTGCAATCATTAAATCTATATCCTATTCCCAAGTTTATTTTGTATTAAAAGACAACCCTGATCTTAGTCCTCGTGCAGCTATTACAAAAAGTAGACAGTTAATGAAAGGGAATAAATGGAAATATTTTCTCTTAACACTAAGTTTTATTGGCTGGACATTCTTAAGTATTTTGACAGTCTTTATTGGATTTATTTGGCTAGTTCCATATATGACTGCTTCACTTGCTGCCTTTTACGATTCCCTAGAAAAATCTAATGAAGTAAAGGAAAGCTTAGAATAAAATAGCATTGTGTAATGAGACAGTGAAAGGAGTTATCAAGATGATAACTCCTTTTTGTGTCCCATTGATGTAATTTAAAGTAACAAGCTTGAACATTTATAGCAAATTCCTTATAAAAGCATTAGACGGTTTCCGTTTCATGACTTCCTTCTACATAAGACTCTTTTTCAATTTTTTCTTCCAATAGTTTAAACCCAATTCGCTTGGCTGGTTGGCTTTTTACTTGCTTTGGCAATGCCATTAACAAAAAACTTATTTGATTAACATGTTGAATCAATTCTACTCTTGATCCATTGTCTAATGTTCCTTTGAATTTGATTAAACTTGGATTATAATATCCAAGATGGTCAACATGAAACTGAACCGCTTGACCAAAAGAAACTAATCTCACTCCTATTTCATGTTCTGAATCGAGTTCAATTTCAAAAGTGTGAATCATTTCTACTATCTCACGATAAAATTCACTCGCATAATTAGATTCAGCAATACGTTGTTGAACCAATTTTGCTTTTGATTGATTCACAGTAGGAAGGTTCATACTATCATCTCCTTTTGTCATAAATTCGACAAAACTCAACAAATTCCTTCTTACTACAGACAGTTATTTTCCCTTTATCTAAAAATAGTTATTTCTATTTATATTGCTGTTTTCTAGATGATTGTTGTTGTCCTCCCGCAGGAGTCTCGTCCTTCCACTCCAATCAACAGAGTGTCAAAATCAATAGTGCACTTTAACATAGGCAATGTAAAGAAAACTCGCCGATTGGCGAGACCCTAAGGGCGATGATTAGGCGTAGTTGCACTTATGCGCCAGCAGAATTTATGGATATAAATTCTGCTTAGCCAAAAAAGACGACTTAAAATTCATATTGAATTTTAGAGTCGTCTTTTTTAATACAGCTCTCGAATAATCAAGGAGGTTAAATCTTCAATAAAATAAATATAATAGCTTATTAGATTAGCAGCAAGCCTTTGAAAAAAATATGGGATTATAGGTTATATTTTCGTAAAAACAATCCCAAGTATGGCAGAAAAAACACCGATTACCTGATACACTTTTAATTTTTCCCTAAAGAACCAGTATCCTCCTAAGACTACAACCAAACAATTTAAACTAACAATCGGAAATACAATGCTAGCAGTTCCCGTTTGAAGGGCATAAAAATAGCTGCTGTATCCGATGATGCTTATTAAGCCTACTAGTGAACCAGTGCTAGCTTCAGATCGAAGCCATTTTTCTTTCCCAGTTATACTGCAAATGGCCAGGTATATACCCCCACCACCATACATACAAATCAACGTATTCAATGAGTTTATCTGAAGATAAGACGAAGTTTTCATTAGAATCCCTAAAACACCAAAAGATAAAATAGCTAATACCACTCTGATTAACCACGGCAAATAGTGATGATTCCCTTTCGAATTTGGTGAGTATTGGATCACGACTGCTGAGCCTAGCATTAAAACGATCCCCACCCATTGTATGGTAGTAATATGTTCATGAAATATAAGGCCAGCACTTAAAATAGGAAAAATCGTATTCGTTCCAATTAACGGCGAGGTCAGGCTGGCTGGTCCCTTTTCAAACGCTTTGGACATCTGGATATTTCCATTAGCATTTAAAATACCAATCATTGACCCTAGTAAAATGGTCATTAAGTTGAAATGTGTAATTCCTACAATAAACCCGTATCCTACCGATAATATAAAAGCAATCAAATAAAAGTAAAACTGAATATGTACTTTTGAAAACCCTTTTCCCGTACTCCATTTAAAAATCGTATTATTTGTTCCAAAACAAACCATAGTAACTAAAGCAGTAGCAATCCACATGCTAATCCTTCTCTCTCAATTAATTCCATCCTTTATTTTACAGCCCTCTGCAACAAATCACAATATATTTTACAATTTTTCAATCGGAATAATCTCGTGAAAATTGTTGTTATTTCATAGATATGGTCTAGTTTTGATAGCTTTTGTCAACATGCAGGAAAAAGCCATATATGATATTGAATTAATCATTATATCAAAATATGAAAGAACTGCATTCATGAAAAAGGTTGAAAGGATGACGTTAAATGTTGAAAACTCATACCATTAAAGAGGTTTCAAAAAAAATTAATGTCCCACTAGGAACGATAAAAAAATGGGAAAACGAATTAAGTGAATTTCTCAAAATTCCCCGCACAAAAGGTGGTGCAAGAGTTTATACCAATTCAGAAATAGAATTGTTGTTAAAAATGAAACCGATGCGGACCAAAAATCAAAGGATTGAAATGGTTCGAGACTTTTTAAATGAACAAAGCTTAGATATTGAACCGCAAGAAACCTCGATTGCAATTTTATCTGAGCCAGATTCCCCACCTTCTATTGTGGAGGAAGCCCCCTTGATGAATGTAGAAAGCTTTTTTAACGCCATGGAAATCTATAAACAAAATGTAATCCAAGAAGTAAAAGAAGAGATTCGAAGTGTTGTTCGAAAAGAAATAGTAGATGAAGTGAAAAAGGAGATATCAAAAGGATCCGTGCAAACGATGAAATATGTCTCAGATGCCATTTATAAATCATCGGAAAATACAAAGTGTGAAATTCAGGATCTATCGAATGCTGTATATAAAGTCGAGGAACAAACAAGAGAAACTGCTGATACCCTATCGGACAAAATTATAGAAGCTTCTAAAGGAACGTCTGAAGATTTAGCAACATTATCAAATAGCATAGGATTAGCTTCCAAAGGGACGTCTAAAGAAATTTATACATTAGAAAAAACGATTACAAATATATCCCGAGGCACATCAGACCAAATTGCTACCCTATCAAGACAACTTTCCAATTCAGCCGATAACTTGAACCATTATCTTGATGAAACGAATAACGATATTTTCGGACTTACCGAAGCTCTAGCAAGTGATCGTGCAAACTTCAACAAGGGTCAGGAACAGCTGCGTGCTGAAATTTTACAAAGGGAATTAGCATTTCAAGAAATGTTGGCGAACCACAGAGATGCTGCTGTTTCAAAGGAAAAAAAGTGGTGGCAGATTTGGTAATAAATATTTTCCTTTTACAGCCTAGATGATTTACAAATAACTCGTCGAGACCGCCTATGGAAAAATATTAACTAGAGGTGAATCGGAATGTATACAAGTGATGTTGCAAAGCTTTTAGGAGTTTCCCAAAGTACGATACAGCGTTGGGTAAAACAACTTGGGCTTCCAATGGAAAAGAATGAGCGTGGGCATTATTTATTTAACCAAGATGGTATTGACCTATTAAAAGGCATACAGGAACAAATTCAAAATGGAATCTCCCTTCAGGATATTAACCCAGATCAAAGGAATAAACCGAGAAAAGGGATAATTAAAGCACCGGGCGAAAATGACAAAGTTATCGAAATGTTATTATCTAAAGTAACAGAATTAGAAAGTAAGCTAAATGCAAAAGCGGATTCTGTTGCTTCCTACCAACTTCTACATCACCGTGGGGAATTAGAAGAATTGCAGAATCAAGTTAAAACATTAATGGAGCGAGTCAATACAGTTGAAAACCAAATGAAGCCTGATCTAAAAACCGATATACCTTTAGTTCATGATCAACCAAGACTTTCAAAAAAAACTAAAAAGAAAAATATCATCAGCTACTTGCTAGGCTTTTAAAAAAGAACATCTCTCCTGTAATTTTTCATACTTCAGGGGGATGTTTTTTCATATATATATCTTACCTTCGCAAAAACTAACGTTAATTTATCGTCTCATTTCTAAAGTTTACATAATATTATTACGGTATAATAGAAAAAACAAATCAATTCCCTGCGAATTAATTCAAAATATGAATGAATTGTTTTATTGAATAATTAGTCTAATACTGTAGAATAATCAAAGTGTGTTTCTACATATTTAATATAACTTAAGGTGGTATTTTAATGAAAAAATGGATTTCTATATTAATCCTTGGCCTGCTTGTACTTTCATTAGCTGCATGCGGACAAACAAATGATAAAGCTAAAGAAGGAAAGACAGATACAAAGACAAAAGAAGTCTTAAAAATCGGAGCAATTCCTGACCAAAATGCAACTGATCTAGGACATGGTATGGAAGCAGTTGCTAAATACCTAAGCGATAAAACTGGTTTAAAAGTTGAATTTGTTCCATCCGTCGATTATGCCGCATTAGTGACAGCATTTCAACGTGGTGAAATACAGCTTGCCTGGTTTGGTGGGTTAACGAGTGTTCAGGCGATAAGTGTTGCTCCAGGTTCTGAATCAATTGCACAAAGACCGCGTGATGCAGAATTCCATTCAGTCTTTATCACTCAAAAAGCTTCAACTATTAATAAATTAGAAGATTTAAAAGGTCAATCTTTTACATTTGGCAGTGAGAGTTCTACTTCAGGACATCTAATGCCTCGTTATTATTTAATGGAAGCTGGCATCGATCCGAATAAAGATTTTGATGGCAAACCTAATTTCTCTGGTTCACATGATACAACATATAAACTAGTAGAATCTGGTGCTTTTAAAGCAGGAGCACTAAATGAAGCTGTTTGGCAAGAAGCTGTGAAAGATAAAAAAGTAGATGTAAATAAAGTAAGAGTTTTCTATACGACTCCATCTTTTTATGATTATAACTGGACTATCAACAACAATGTTGACGATGTCTTTGGAAAAGGGACAAAGAAAAACGTGAAGGATGCACTTCTATCGATTACAACTAAGCAAAAAGATATTACAGACTTTTTCCAAACTGATAAATTCGTCGAAACAAACAATGCAAACTATGATAAAATTCAAAAGGTTGCTAAAGAATTAAAGATCATTAAGTAGTAGGTGTATGAAAATATGTCTTCAAATATCATAATTGAAGCAAAAAATATATCGAAACACTTTGAGCGGAAGATAGCCATATCTTCCCTTTCTTTTACCATCAAAAAAGGTGAATTGATCGCCTTAATCGGGCCTAGTGGAGCAGGAAAAACAACGTTATTAAACTCAATTGCCGGGTTAGTTTCTCTAAATAATGGTGAATTAATTATTGATGGAAAACCATTATCTAAATATAAAAGTGGAAAGCGATTTGCTAAAAAAGTGGGTGTCATTCGGCAACAATTCGATTTAATCGATCAGCTTGCTGTCATTCATAATGTCCTAGCAGGAAAATTATCACAATGGGGACTTTTCAAATCATTGTTTTCACTATTGGTACCTCAGGAAAAGGGATCTGCACTTCTGGCACTTGAAAGAGTTGGTTTGGCAGATAAAACATATGAACTAACAGCTAATTTATCTGGTGGTGAACAACAGCGTGTTGCACTTGCAAGACTGATTATGCAAAAACCAGAAATAATCCTAGCCGATGAACCAGTTGCCTCCCTTGACCCAGCAAGAGCAGAGGATATTTTAGGTATGTTGACAAAACTAGTATCTGAGGAAAAGCAAACATTGATTACAAGTTTACATTCTGTCGAGTACGCCCGAAAATATTTTACAAGAATCATTGCTCTTAAAAATGGTGAGCTTTTTTTTGACCTACCAACTGAAAAAGTAACCGATAACCTGCTCTCAGACCTTTACGTGCTTAAGGAGAAGGAATAGGATGAAAAAGCATATACCCTCTTTTCAATTGCATCGAAAATTCAGCCTTACCCTAGTTTTGATGGCAATTTTTATCTGGAGCTTGTTCTCGATTAAATGGAATGCAAATTTATTCCATTCTGGTGGTATTCCCACATTGATGCAAATTCTCCATGGCCTTTTCCATCCTATTTTGTCCCCTGCCCTATTGTTATTAGGTCTAAAATCAGCGTGGACAACCCTTGCTTACTCAGTTGCCGGAATGTCCTTAGCTATTATATATGCCTTAATTATCGGGATTTTAGCCTCAGGAACGTTAACCTCTAGCAAAACAGCCTACATCTGTTCTAAAGTTTTCTTTAGAGGTATTTTGGGATTTACACGATCTATTCATGAACTCATCTGGGCATGGTTATTTGTTACAGCTATCGGGCTTTCGCCATGGGCAGCAATCTTAGCACTTGCAATACCCTATGGTGGTATTTTAGGACGTATTTTTGCAGATATGTTAAATGATGTCCCCGTTGAACCAATTAAAGCTCTAAAGGTGACCGGTGCTTCGAGATTGCAGACATTGATTTACGGATATCTCCCTTTAGTTCGAGCAGATATGATTAGTTATACCATGTACCGTTTTGAATGCTCCATTCGTTCTTCTGCAATTATGAGCTTTGTTGGGCTTGGCGGTCTTGGGTTTCAAATTCAACTAGCACTCTCTGATTTAAAATATAACGCAGTTTGGACATTTGTTTTCTTTCTAATCGGGTTAGTTATGTTGGTTGATGGATGGAGTAATATTGTTAGGAAAGGGTTAACAGATCAAAAAAAGGCAAAAAAATTCGGATCTGGTGGCTGGATATCTTTCTACCTTACCCTCCTCATCATCACTTTGTCTTGGGTTTATATCACGATTGGCCAAAATGCCCATTTGTTTGATATATTATCCGAAAAAAATATTGAGTATTCGAAAAGGTTTTTTGGCTCATTGATCGGGCTAAACAATCCTCATCCGGCCTTTCTTGATCATAAAAGCTGGTCCGATGCGTTAAAATTAACCCTCGAGACATTAGAAATGAGTATCATGGCAATTGGTTTTGCTACAATTGCAGCATTTTTAACAGTCATTCCTGCTGCAAGAACGATTGCAAATGGGACTTTAACCTCATCGAAAAAATGGTACAACTTGCCCCTATTTGGCCTAGTTCGCATCATTTATATTTTTTCAAGATCTGTTCCAGAATTGGTTTGGGCAATGATGATTATTTTCATCTTTAAACCAGGTCTTCTACCAGGTGCTATTGCTCTTGCTCTCCATAACTTTGGGATACTAGGAAAACTTTGGGCAGAAGTAATCGAAGACATGGATCCAAGACCGATCAGAAACCTCGCTTCAGCAGGTGCATCACGATTGCAGATACTTTTTTATGGAATCATTCCGACTGTAATGCCAAGGTTTCTCACATATATTCTCTACCGCTGGGAAGTCATCATGAGAACAACCATTGTTGTTGGATTTGTCGGAGCTGGTGGCCTCGGTATGCAATTTAAGCTTAGTATGAGTTACTTCCAATATACGGAACTTACCCTGTTGTTAATATGTTACATGATTCTTGTCATCATTGCTGACTTTGCATCGGAAAGCACAAGGAAAGCAGTTAAATAAGGACTGGACGAAATTTGTCCAGTTTTTTTGTATTTTATTATGTTTGTTAATGTTTTAAAAGTGATTTGTTTCCAAATATTGTTTTCGCAGATAGTTGAGTTTTTCGCGGAAAGTTTTTATCTTTTCACGGATAAGTGCCTCTCTTAGTACTAGAGAGATAAGGTGAAAATAAACAATGTGTAAGAAAATACACATTAAAAAGTACATATTCTTTTCCGTAATACTTTTCGAACGTTATAATATCATTAAATGGTAAATACCTCATTTTTACAGAAGGAAGTGAAAAAATGACATCAAAAAAGGCATTACCCATCTTATTTCTCGTCATGTTTTTGGTCTATGTTGGATTTGGAATCATCATTCCTGTGCTACCATTTTATGCTGAGAAAATTGGGGCAACCCCTACTCAGCTTGGCCTGTTAATGGCGGTTTATTCCCTTATGCAACTGCTTTTTGCACCAATGTGGGGAAGAATTTCTGACCGGATTGGCCGAAAACCAGTCATGATGTTAGGTATTTTTGGACTTGCCATCTCCTTCTTTCTTATGGCTATCTCAACAAAATTATGGATGTTATTTGCAGCCCGCATTATTGGCGGTTTTCTATCTTCTGCCAATATGCCAACAACAATGGCATACGTTGCCGACATTACGACTCCTGAAAATCGTGGAAAAGGAATGGGCGTTATTGGAGCTGCAATTGGTTTGGGATTTGTTTTTGGGCCTGCTATTGGAGGTATTTTTTCCAAAAACAGCTTGAACCTCCCTTTTTACATTGCCGGCGTCTCAACTCTCATTACTTTAGTTCTTGTTTTCCTATTATTAAAAGAATCGTCGACAGCGGAAGGCAGACGTGAACACTCAGAGAAAAAACATTCTTTATGGCATTCCTTTAAAGGAAACCTATCACTTTTATTTATTCTCCAATTATTCATCTCCCTTTCCCTTTCAGGGTTAGAGACAACATTTGCTTATTTTGCTGCCAAAAAGGCTGGGATGGATGCAACTCAAATGGGTTATGTTTTTATGATTATGGGACTTGCTGGGGCTTTCGTTCAGGGTGGATTAATGGGCCCATTAACAAAAAGGTTCGGAGAAAACCTGGTTATTCAAACTGGCATAATTATTTCAGCCATCGGCTTTGCTTTAATTTTACTCGTAGATAATTTCACAACTGCTGCCATTTATTTAACCATCTTTGGGATTGGCAACGGAGTTATCCGCCCAAGTATTTCTTCAATATTAACAAAATCATCAACAGCTGGACATGGAAGTGCAACCGGTTTGCTTTCTTCGTTTGATTCACTTGGAAGAATCGTTGGACCTCCACTTGGAGGATGGCTATTTTCACTAGCCATCGGACTTCCTTATATTTCGGGTACAATCATCTCGGTACTAGCATTGATTCTCTTCCAAGTTTACTATGTAAAATCTAGGAAAATGGCAACTTCATAATTTCCGTAAAAGCTGGCTAATTGCCAGCTTTTTTTAATTGAATGGCATATGATTTTCGGACATGCATAAAATGGTATTCAGAGATTTTGAAATAAAGGAGCGGTAAAATGAAAAATCAATTTTCTGCATTTTTAATCCTCTTTTTCCTTATAGGTTTTATGGCATACCTTGATTCACCCTATTCCTTTCTAAATAGGGATTATTCTTATTCGCCCAGTGAACCAGTGATAGCAAAACCAATGGATCAAACTCCCTTCACTGATAAACCAGATATAGAGGAAAGATTAGAAAATAGAGAAAAGGTTGACGGTTATATCGTGGAAACGTATAGAGAATATGAAATATATAAGGATCAGAATGGAGAAGTAACGAAAAGTGTGCCAACTTCCAAAATGGATCAACTAAAATATTGGGACTATCAACAATAAGGGCCGCAAAATTGCAGGTCCTTTTGTTATCTTTATAAATTTTTGTATTTTATTAATTTTACAGTTAGGAATTTAGAACTATTTTTATATCTAGGTAGTAGATATTTGGACAATCTTTCTTATTCCAAAAATTGGATTTTATATATGAATTAAGTACCTTTTTTTGCAAATCTCTAATTTTGTGTTTGAAATCCCTTCCTATATATTGTATAAATAATCAAATAGTTCCATTATTATGAAACTATTGAAAATTACAATAACTAAAGGAGGAATTTTATTGAAGAAAAAAACTGTTTCCTTAGCACTATCTTTAGGACTGATTTTTAGTGGAATGGTTGGTGCAACTACTTTTGCTCAGACAAACAAAGTTACTAATAATTTCAGCAAAGCAACAGGTACACCTTATTTCCAAACTGGAAAACTGACCGCTCCTACTTCAAAATCACCAAAGGATATTGTCCTTGCTTATCTTGAACAAAACAAGCAAAACTTTAAATTTGGTAGTCAATCAGCCTCTCAATCTTTTAGTGTTAAATCACAGGAAGCCGATCCACTAGGTGGTACGATTCTTCGCTTGCAGCAACTATATGAAGGAGTTCCAGTTTGGGAATCCAATCAAGTAGCAAGAGTGGATGAGAACGGTGTACTCCAGTCATTTAGCGGAGTTGTCGTACCGGATTTAGATAAAAAAGATCTAAAAAGTTTTGCTAAAAATAAGTCTGAGAAGCAAGCAATCGAAACAGCTGAAAGTGACCTTGGCTACAATCCCGTGTATGAGTATGCTCCAAAAGTCGAACTAGTTGTTTATCCATCAGGAGAACAGGCCATTTATGCTTACCATGTAAATCTTAACTTCTTAAGTCCTGAGCCAGGCAATTTTCACTATTTTATAAATGCGGCAACAGGAGAAGTGGTCAACAAATATAACGCCATTGATACTGCTACTCCAAACCCTACTCTAACAGGAACGAATACAACAGGTACTGGAATTGGTGTTCTTGGGGATACAAAGTCAATCCATACTATATTATCCAGCGGGTATTACTATCTTCAGGATAATACCAGAGGGCAAGGTGTTCTAACCAATGATGGTAAGAACCGTCAAGTACTTCCTGGAACACTTTGGAAGGATCTTGATGATAATCTAAATACATCCTATGATGCTCCAGCAGTTGATGCACATTACTATGCCGGTGTAACCTATGACTATTATAAGAATGTCTTTAATAGAAATTCCTTTGATAATGCAGGAGCAGCTTTAAAATCTACTGTCCACTACTCTAGAAATTACAATAATGCCTTTTGGAACGGTACTCAGATGGTATACGGAGATGGAGATGGCACTACGTTCATCCCACTTTCCGGCGGTATTGATGTGGTAGGACATGAACTGACACATGCTGTAACTGAGAAAAGCTCTAACCTCACATACCAATATGAATCAGGCGCCTTGAACGAAGCCGTATCAGACATTTTTGGAACATTAGTAGAGTTCTATGATAACCGTAAACCTGATTTTGAAATCGGGGAAGACATCTATACACCAAATAACCCCAATGATGCGCTCCGCTCGATGAGCGACCCAACTAAATACGGTGACCCTGATCATTACTCAAAACGTTATACAGGTACTTCTGATAACGGTGGAGTCCATACGAACAGCGGCATTATCAATAAAGCGGCATATCTTATCAGCCAGGGTGGAACTCACTATGGAATAACCGTAACTGGAATTGGTAATGATAAATTAGGCGCTATTTTCTATCGGGCTAATACAACTTACTTTACATCTTCTACAAACTTCAGCCTGGCACGTGCCGGAGCTGTGCAAGCTGCAAAGGATCTTTACGGAGCAACTTCTACTGAAGCAAATACAGTTTCCCAGGCATTTACTGCAGTTGGAGTTAACTAATATTCTTAAGCATCCACTATTTTAGTGGGTGCTTTTTTGATATGTGCAGCATAGATATCGTTCCTGGAAATCATTGCCCTCTTATTGAAACAAAATTGTTAAGAAGGTGCTACAAAATGTACATTTTATTTGAAGCCCTGTTCTGTTAATATCAGAACCAAAGGTATACAAGTTACACAGGGTATATATAATTTTAATCACGAAAAAAATTATGGTCCTTAGACTAAAAAAGGAAGTATCAAAACAATATGAGTAATAAAACATTTTTGTTATTTACTTGTTTTCTTTCTTTAATTATTGCTCCTATTTCGTCAAGTGCTGAAACGGTTCATTCCAATCAACAAACACAACCACAAATAGAAAAGGTTCAACCCGATCCACAAGCACAAGTACAACAACCAATAGAAACCGCTCAACCTAATCAACAAGTTCAAACACAACTACAAATAGTAACAGATTTATCGGAAGTAACACAAAAAAAACTTATAGTCCAAGAAGAAATTGAAGCAACTTCGAAAAAAATTAAAGAATTAAATCAACAAATCATTGAATCAAATGCAAATATTCAAATAAAAAGCAACGAATTAAATGACATTAATCAGAAAATGGAAAGCTTAAAAAAGCAAGAAAAGAGAATCACTACTCTACTTACTAATAGAAAAGAAGAATTTAAAGACAGGGTATCTTCTTATTATCGAACAAAAGGTCAAATGTCTTTTTTTAATGTACTCTTTTCTATTAATAGTTTCGGTGAGTTCATCGATCATTTTGTTGCCTATGACAAAATTGTTAATCAAGATAAAAAATTTATTGAAACATACATCGCTAACCAAAATAAAGTAATTGATATTAAAGAAAATGTAGCAGTGTTACAAGAATCTACGATCAAAGAAAAAGGAGAACTAGAAGCGATAAAAACGAGCCAAGTGAACAATAAAAAGGAAAAAGAAGCGTTGTCTAGTATTCTAGAGGAAAAGAAAAAACAACTGGAAAAGGAAGAACAGGAAAAAAGATTAGCACTTGAATTGTTACAAGAAAATGGAGAGAAAATCCTTTTTTTGATCAATAATAACAGTAGTATTGATAATTATGATAATAATAGTAATGTTCAAATGATAAAAACAATCATAACTCCATTTGTGCTAGATGCCCAAAAACTACAACAGGAAAAGGGTGTTCCAGCCTCCATTACTTTAGGTCAGATCATTTTAGAAAGTTCAGGAAATTATAATGGTTTATCTGGTCTAGCTTTTGAAGCAAAGAATTTATTTGGAATAAAAGGAACAGGTACAGCAGGTTCAGTAAATTGGGATACAACGGAATATGTAAACGGACAAAAAATCGTTATAAATGCCAAATTCGCAAGATATAAAACGTATTTTGATAGTATGGTAGATCATGCAAACCTATTATTAACACCCAGATATCAAAAATATCTTAAGGATGTTACGAGTATAGTTGATTACGCACAAGGCATTTTAGACGGAGGATATGCTACTGACCCAAACTATGCAAATAAATTACTTAAAGTTATTTATCAATATAATTTATTGGAATTGGATTTATAAAGTCTAATGTGAATACAGCCCCAATTTGAAAGGAGAGTTTGAGCACATTGATACGATTTCAAGAAGTAACAAAAGTTTATCCAAATGGCGTTCATGCTCTAAATAAGATTACCTTCCATATCTCCAAAGGAGATTTTGTTTTAATTATTGGTGAGAGTGGTGCAGGAAAATCTACCCTAAATAAGCTTATAATAAGAGAAGAAAAGGCAACAAGCGGAGAAATAATTGTGAACGGAATAAATATTTCAGCTTTAAAGGATAAGAAAATTCCCTTTTTAAGAAGATCCATTGGGATGGTTTTTCAAGAATTTCGATTGTTATCCAAAATGACTGTCTATGAAAATATTGCCTTTGCTCAAGAAACGATTGGTGCACCAACTGATCACATTCGAAGCAATGTGTATCAAGCACTAGAAACGGTTGGGCTCGAATCTAAAGCAGATCATTTCCCAAAAGAATTATCGGGAGGAGAACAACAAAGAGTAGCCATTGCAAGAGCACTTGTAAACCATCCTAAAATTATTATTGCTGATGAACCTACTGGTAATTTAGATATTAAAACAGCATGGGAGATTATGAGCGTTTTTGAAGATATCAACAAACAGGGTACGACAATTATTATGACAACTCATAATAAAGAGTTTATTGAACGTACAAGTAAACGGGTTATTTTAATCGATAATGGAAGCATACTCCGTGATTATAAAAGGAAGGTGCGAACAAGTTGAAAAAGATCACTCTGTTGAATCGGCATATAAAAGAAGGAATGCATAATTTTAAAAGGAATGGCTGGATGACTGTTACTTCGGTTAGTTCCTTGGCTTTGATGCTTTTCCTAGTTGGGGTAACTTTCTTACTGCTATTAAATTTAAACCATATGACAACGAAAGTGGAAAAAAATATCGAAATACATGTATATCTTAAATATACTAATTCAAATGATCCAACATTTCTAACGAATACTATTCATTCCTTTAAACATGTATCTTCTGTCGAATTTATTTCAAAAAATGAAGGACTAAAAAGTTTTATGAAAAACTTAGGGGATGAAGGAGCAGCCTTTCAAACATTAAAAAATGACAATCCATTAGATGATGAATTGGTTGTAAAAACAGAACAGCCTCAGGATGTAACGACTGTAGCGAAAAAGATAGAAAAGCTTGCACCAGTTGATAAAGTGGCATACGCTAAAAACGTAGTTGGACCCCTGGTTACGTCAACGAAACTGGCTCGTTTGGTCGGAACTATTTTTATTATTGCGCTCACCCTCATTGCTGTTCATTCAGTCACGAATACCATAAAAATAACCGTTTTAGCTAGGACAGAAGAAATCCAACTAAGAAAATTAATAGGAGCTACAAACAATTTTATACGATTACCTTTTTTTATTGAAGGGTCATTTATCGGACTTTTAGGGGCATGTATCGCAAGCTTCCCCATCATGATTGGGTATTACTTCATTTTTACTTATTTTAAGAAATATGTAGATTTTGCATTTATTGAATTGATTTCTCCATTCCCTCTAATTCTAATTTCCGGTTCAATTCTTCTTGTTTTTGGCGCTTTAATTGGAATATGGGGAGCAACTTCATCATTAAGAAGGATATTAAAAGTTTAAAGGGATTTCTTATTAGTTGGTATTGGATTCCCTTCTTTCAAAAGTAAAATTTCTTATTTCACTTTATTATACAGAAAAACACATACTGAAATTTCGCAAAGATCGATTTTTTTTTACTTTTAAGCAGTGAAAACAACTCATTATTAGTAACTTGGATTTGTAGGGGTGATATAAGAATGGGCCAAGTTTTTTGTCATCCTTCTCCCCTTCTTCAGTTGATGATTTATTTAAGATATCAAGATTCACTAATTCTATCTCTACTTGTTTATAGATACTACCCTTCGCATTTTCAGCCTTGATAAGACAGTGTACCTACTTCAATAAATCCCCTCTTAATTTGTTACCCCCGAATTCTATGAATGTTGTACATTTAGAAGAAGGAATACCTACACCTCCTTCAATCTCAAACCATTACCTTCATTACTGCGACGTTAGTAAGAAAAAAGCAATCCCCCCTCTTTTGTGCCTTCCTTTTTATGCAAAAAAATTATTCTTCCCCCCTATTTATTGAGATCCTATTCCTTAATCCTGAAAAAAGGTGTTTGTCCTCGGTAATAAATCCAGTCGAATTTAACTTCTTAGAATAAATTGATTAGGGAGAAAACGGACAGGGAGATGTTTTAAAATGGAAAGAGAGGAATTTTGGGGAAGTTTCTTATTAGGCTCAAATAGAAATAATTTACAGGTTAATAATGAGTTCAATCAAGAACTCGAATTAAGCTCGGATAATAAAGAACGTCGCACAAGTAGAAGAAATATTACTGACCATTTTGAATCTAGCTCAGAATTAAATGAACGTCGTACTAGTAGAAGAATTATTACTGACCATTTTGAATCTAGTTCAGAATTAAATGCACGTCGTACTAGTAGAAGAGATACAAATACTGTTCATAGGAATGTTGGCGGTGTAAACACATCGAATTCAACATGCCAAGAACTCGCAGATATTATCGGTGGTATGGTCATCACATCAACTCCTGTATGTGTTGTTCAACGCCTTCGGAATATTAATGCAACAATTTTAGGTCGTCACACCCGTTCACCACTTGCCCTTCCATTTGCACTTTCCTTTGAAAACAATCAAAATGGAAAAACTCTTAATCTTGGTGAAACAGTTATCCTTCAGAAAGAAATTAATCCATTCCTATCAGCATTACGAAAAAGAGGTATTACAGTTACAGCTGTACACAACCACTGGCTTTTTGAAGAACCACGTTTAATGTATATGCATTGGGAAAATGTTGGCGATCCGTTAAAATTTGCTAGGAACAGCATTGAAGCAGCGAGGGAAGTAGGCATTTTCTAAAAGCTCGCCATTTATGAGATTTTTATAAAATTTCACAAATGGCTTATTTATTTTTGATATATAAATCTATCTCTTTTTTTGTAATCCTTCGAGAGCGTATGTCCAATTTCATTATATATTGAGTAGATAAATTATCGTTTTGGTGCTCATGGACTTAAAGGGGTAATTCATAGAAAGTTTGTTTTTTTATGTGGTGATGTCCAAAGGAAACTGCACAGAGCCTTTTGCACCTTTATATTCCGATAATTAATCCTTAAATGCAGCGATTCCACTAGAAGGTGGATAAAACCCGATATGTTTTTTAAAGAAAGCAAAATACACGAGAGTTCCCTTTCTTTTTAATCATCTTGGCCAAAGTCTACATTGTTGGAGATCTTCAAATTTCCTTGATTACTTAAAGTTCCACTTACTGTTGGCACTATAACAAAACTTACAAGTAAGAGTGTACCTATTAATTTCTTCATATCCATCACCACTCATTATTGCATTTAGCTGTATAAATACGGAAAATATTACAGCGACTATCCATAGTCTAAAATTCTTTCTAGAATTTGATTTTCATTGGAAGAATTATCCGGATTATTTACCTTTTTTTCACAATCACAGAATAATAACTATTAAACAATTCTAGTGATAAATTTTTTGTAAATTCCTGTGCCTCATGAATGAAGGCATTTAGGGCAGGACTTGTATAATCAGATGAGCTTACGGCAAGTCCTAAATTCCGGTATTTTTGAGGACTTAAGTAAGAAACAGTGACTTTAGCCAATGTTGAGGGAATTGCCATCTCTGGAAGTATCGTATTTCCAACACCTTCTTGAACCATAGCTATGATAGTGGCTATATCTCTCACTTCAAATTGAATGTTTGGATATATTCCTTGTTCCTTAAAAATAGCCTGAAGGACACGATCACATTCTTTCGGCATAATGAACGACTCATTGGCAATTTCCTTTAAATGCAAGTGTGATTGATTACTTAGTGGGTGGTTTTCCGGTAAAAAAACGACCATTTTATCTTGTAATAATGGAATAAATTCAAATTCATGATTTTCCTCGGTAACCACACCAACATCGACAACTGATAATTTAAGCCAATTTCTTACCTCTTCATAACTACCTTCATAGAGGATGATTTCTATACCTGGAAATCTTTTTTTAAATGATCCGATCATCCCTGGCAATAACTTGGCTGACATGCTTGAAATACTTCCAATTCTTAACGTCCCTGTTTCAAGTCCTGTGATTCCGGCTGCTTCATTTATTATTTTGGTTTTAATCACCATCAAATCCCGAGCTAGATTTGTGATCCGTTCCCCTATTTTGGTTAAGGTTACACCATTCCTGTTTCGGTTTAATAATTTTACACCTAACTCTGATTCCAAAGATGCCACTGCTTGGCTGACTGCTGACTGGGAGAGACCGATTTGTTCGCCAGCTTTTGTAAAACTTCCCGTTTCAACTATTTTTAAAAAAACTTCTAATTGAAATATCGTCATTAAATACCTCTTTTGCTTATATTAGTTATTCTTATATAAAACATCAAAATTATTAATTTTACTTATATTATAACCCATCATATACTACAAATAACGATAATAATAAGAAAGGTGCGAAAGTTTAATGAGCATTTTACACGCAGATGGGCAAGAAATTCCACAGGAAATCCAAACAAATAAATCAGTGCTTATTGATTGCTGGGCCCCATGGTGTCCTCCATGCAGGATGATTGAGCCCATCCTTGAGGAAATTGATCAAGAATTTGAATTGAAAATTGTAAAAGTAAATGGCGATAATAATGAGGAATTTTTAAGCAAATTTCAGGTATTAGGATTACCTACCTTATTGCTTTTTCAGGAAGGCCAGCTCGTAAAAAGGATAATTGGTTTTCAGCCTAAAGCCATGCTTCTTAAATCATTACAAAACCATGGATTAGTTGATTAAAGAGATTTATAAAGCAGGAATTTCAACAAGTTCCTGCTCCTTTAAAAATTATGTGTATGGCTGCATTTTTTAGAATATTTGCCATTCTATCTGTCCCAATTCTGAAAATTTCCAAGCCACTTCGATTGGCTTTTAATCGTCTCATCCTGATTTGCCAATAAGGCATCATAATTAGCATTTATAATGGACAGAGGGGTTTTCAATTCATGGGAAGCATCCGCAACAAATTGTTTCTGCTTTTCCCATGTCACAGCTATTGGCTAAATTGCACTGTTAGCAGCAACACCTGTTTTCTTTTTCCTTATGTTTAGGATATTTCCAAATATGTTCATCAATGTGATACCTCCATTAATTTTTATGTAAGCAGCTGTCTTACATTTATAAGGATAATCCCTCTACCTTTAGTTAACCTTTAATAGAATATCACAGGTTATATTTCACTAATAGTCAATCCTTCTCTTGACTACAATACTTACCTTTTATATAATTTGACTATATAAAACGAAGCACAAAATGGGGTACACCACCGAAAGGGTGTAGGTCCTATTTTGTGCTTTTTTTTGTGGAAATTTTGAAAGGATGTGGAAAAATGAAAGTAAATGGAACCTCTTTTGTATTGGAGAAAGAGCAATCTTTATTTGATTTTTTAATCATGAAAGAATTCAATTTGAAAACAATAGCTGTAGAACGTAATGGCGAAATTATTCCAAAAGCAGCATATAAGGAAGTTCTGCTCGAAAATGAAGACAGTCTGGAAATTGTTCAATTCGTTGGAGGTGGTTGATCTATGAAAATTACGGTAAATGGAAAAGGTATAGAACTAGCTTGTCAGACTGCATTTGAAGTACGTAACGAAATTGGAAGTCCAACAGATATTGTCATTCTAAATGGTTTTCAGATCGATACAGATTGTCAAATATCAGAGAATGATAGTTTAACCATCATACGCAAAGGGATCATGCCAAGTGAGACAGAGTTGGAAAGCATGATGATGGCAAGGCATACTCCAAATGTTCATAAGAAGTTAAAAGAAGGCAAGGTTGCCATCGCCGGCTTAGGAGGTCTCGGATCTAATATTGCGATTATGTTAGCAAGAATTGGTGTCGGACAGCTCCTTTTGGTTGATTTTGATGTTGTTGAGCCAAGTAATCTTAATCGGCAAAGCTATTACGTAAGTCATTTAGGATTGCCTAAAACAGTCGCTCTTAAGAACCAGATCGAACAAATTAACCCATTTATTAAAATAAAATCGGAAAATGTAAAGATAACAGAAAAGAATGTGAAAGATCTTTTTAATGGCTATGACATTATTTGTGAAGCATTTGATAAGCCAGATCAAAAATCCATGATAGTCAATACAGCATTGGAGCAGCTTCCTACTATTAAAATCGTTTCTGGGTCAGGGATGGCAGGCTATGACAGCTCCAATTTAATAAAAACAAGCAGACCAATGAAGCGTTTATATGTATGCGGTGATTTGGAAAATGCAGCAAGAGTCGGAAAAGGGTTGATGGCTCCAAGAGTGCAAATTTGTGCCGGCCATCAAGCGAATATGATTCTACGATTATTATTAAGTGAAGAAGCTATATAAGAGAGGGTTTTGAAAAATGAGTGATATGTTAACAATTGGCGGACATACGTTTCAATCAAGATTTATTTTAGGCTCCGGAAAATTTTCACTAGAAATAATGAAGGCAGTTATTGAACATGGTGAAGCAGAAATTGTAACACTCGCACTAAGGAGAGCAAACACAGGGGGTGAAGAAAATATCCTAGATTATATTCCTAAAGAAATTACATTATTGCCAAACACTTCAGGGGCAAGAAATGCAGAGGAAGCAGTGAGAATTGCCCGCCTATCAAGGGAACTTGGCTGCGGTGATTTTGTAAAGCTCGAAGTTATTCATGATTCTAAATATTTGCTACCTGATAACTATGAAACAATCAAAGCAACAGAAATTCTAGCCAAAGAAGGATTTATTGTTATGCCCTATATGTATCCGGATTTATATGCGGCAAGATCCTTAGTCAATGCCGGTGCAGCAGCTGTGATGCCTTTAGGTGCACCAATTGGCAGCAACAAAGGACTTAGTACAAAAGACTTCATCCAAATCTTGGTAGATGAAATCAACTTACCTATTATTGTCGATGCTGGAATTGGACGTCCTTCACAAGCATGCGAAGCAATGGAAATGGGTGTGGATGCAATTATGTGCAATACAGCAATTGCTACAGCAAATGATGTAGCTTTAATGGCAAAAGCATTTAAACAAGCGATTGAAGCGGGGCGTGCAGCCTATCTAGCCGGATTAGGAAGAGTGTTAAACTTTAAGGCAGAGGCATCTAGTCCTTTGACCGGATTCTTGGAGGATTGAGGATGAAAATTAAAAAAACAGATCATATGCAATATATGGATGGAATGGAAGCCATTGAGTCTGATTTTATGGAAAAAGTTTTAACCGCCATGAAAGAATATGATTATGATCAATATTCTAGTAGAGATGTAGAGACTGCTTTAAATAAAGCTCAGCTTTCCATTGAGGATTATGCCGCCATATTATCCCCTGCGGCCATGCCTTATTTGGAAGATATGGCAAGAAAAGCAACAGCAGAAACAAGAAAGCATTTTGGAAATTCTGTTTCTCTTTTTACCCCTTTATACATTGCAAATTATTGTGAAAACCAATGTGTTTATTGCGGATTCAGCATTACAAATAAAATAAATCGGGCAACTCTTTCTATGCAAGAAGCGGAGGATGAACTTAAAGCCATTGCTGCAACTGGATTAAAAGAGATTTTATTTCTCACTGGGGAATCTCGATTAAAATCGGGTGTTGAGTATATTGGAGAAACTATTAAATTAGCAACCAAATATTTTTC
Source organism: Neobacillus sp. PS3-40 (assembly GCF_030915485.1). Classification (GTDB taxonomy): domain Bacteria; phylum Bacillota; class Bacilli; order Bacillales; family Cytobacillaceae; genus JAUZPL01. The sequence continues at coordinate 539,553 of NZ_CP133266.1, forward strand.
AACCATCGGGATTGAAATCTATCCGTTAAACACAGAAGAATATGCATTTTTGCATAGCTGCGGTGCAGATTTCGTATCCGTTTACCAAGAGACCTATAATACGGATACATATGAATTGGTTCATTTAAGAGGATCAAAACGAAGTTTCCCCTATCGTTTTCATGCCCAAGAGCGGGCATTATTAGGTGGACTGCGCGGTGTTGCATTTGGTGCACTGCTAGGATTGGATGATTTTCGAAAGGATGCGTTCGCAGCTGGCTTACATGCACTTTTAATCCAACAAAAATATCCGCATGCAGAGATTTCTTTCTCTACGCCGCGTTTAAGGCCTTATATTAACAATGCTGAAAATAATTCAAAAGATGTGCATGAAAAGCAGCTTCTACAAGTAATGCTTGCTTATCGCTTATTTATGCCTTATGCGGGAATTACTATTTCTACAAGGGAACGAGCAGGATTTCGAGATCATGTTATCGGAATGGTTGCTACGAAAATGTCAGCAGGCGTTAGTGTTGGTGTTGGTGGCCATAGCGAAGAACAAAAAGGAGATGAACAGTTTGAAATTTCGGATGAACGAAATGTGAAAGAGGTTCATCAGATGATTCGTAGCAAAGGGTTACAGCCTGTTTTTACTGATTACATTAGAGTCTAGGAGATCGGGGTATGCTTATTTGTGTAACAAACCGAAAGCTTTGTAAAGATGATTTTTTGCATAGAATCTATCAATTAGCCAAGGGAAAGCCCCATGCCATCATGCTTAGAGAAAAAGACTTAAGTCAGGCTGAATATGAAGAATTGGCGATAAAAGTTAAAGAAATCTGTGAAGTAAATCAAGTTCCACTAATTATTAATCAAAACATTTTAGTAGCGGCAAAACTAAAACTGCCAAACATTCATTTATCAATGGCTCTTTTAAGAAAATATAAACATGAATTACTTCCATTCATTCAAATAGGCGCTTCTGTCCATTCGTCCCTTGAGGCTAAAGAAGCTCAAGAATTAGGGGCTTCCTACTTAATAGCTGGGCATATATTTTCGACAGATTGTAAAAAAGGGATTCCCCCAAGAGGTCTCCCCTTTCTGAAAGAAATATGCTATTCTGTTACGATTCCGGTGTTTGCAATTGGTGGAATAACAAAGAACAAAGTAATGGAAGTAGCAAATACAGGGGCAAAGGGTATATGCATTATGTCTGAGGGTATGACTTGCCTAAATCCGGTTGAACTTACAAATCACTTTTGGATCTAAACGAATCATGCATTTTTTATTAGAAATTCAAATTGAAGAAAATAATAAATTCGAAAAGAAAATTCGCCGATTGGCAATCATTAAAAACCGAAGATAGAGGCGTAGTTGCCATTATGCTAATAGGAAATTATAAACTTTCCTATTAGTAAATAACAAGGTTGAGGGCTATTAACCCCTCAACCCTTTTTCAGAATTAATAGTGAGACGCACTCTACGAGGGTTGTATATTGATCGTAGATAATGCTCAGATGTAGCAGTGTTTACTGTAATATAGTAGTACAGTAAGTTTTAAACCCCAAATTTCTTTCTATATCCGCACTTCCTGCACATTTCTTCAACAGCCTCTCTTCTGGAAAAACCATCATAGAGATTATTTGCTCTCTCTCCATCTACAATTTCAGAGAATGGAGTGGTATTGATGTTACCTAAATTAATCACACCTTCTCCATCAAGACAACAAGGAACCACTGTTCCATCGACAAGTATTGCTGCTTGACTCCGAAGCGCATGGCAAAATCCTTTCCCATCATCTTCTGGTGCCTGTAAACTAGGCCATTGGAATTCATGGTCCTGATTAATATAGATTCGATCCGCAATTTTTACCCCACTGCCAGGTTCCACTTTTTCTTCAATTTTGTAATCTAAGTTAAACTCCTTCTCAAGGGCTTCTAAAGTTTCTTGGTTTCTACTTTTTTTTGCATTCAGTTCATTATCTTGTTCTAGATTCCATAAGCGTAGTGATATGATCACATTATGTTCAGCCGCTTCACGGATAAACGAAATAATATTGGATAAGTATTCATCCCGATTGGTAGATCCTTCATGTCCATCAAAACTATGTAGTGAGAAGTTCATTTGGCGAAGTGCCGGTTTCCCCAATAGTTTATCCCTATTTTTTTTAATAAGTGTACCATTTGTCGTTATATTCACCTTAAATCCCTTGGCATGGCTGGCATCTAGCAATTCACCTATTTTAGGATGGAGAAGAGGCTCTCCTTTCACATGAAGATAAATATAATTCGTATGCGGTTTAATTTGATCTAATCTAGAATTAAATTCATCTAAAGTAATAAAGTTGGCCTTTCGGATCGTTGGAGGACAAAAGCTACAAGCAAGGTTGCACACACTTGTAATTTCGACATAAACTTTTTTGAATGTTTTCAAGTCTTGTTCACCATTCCAGTTCTTATTTATAAAATTAATTATACTAATTTTATCAGAATCTGTCTTTAAATCGGATGTAAATTACAATGCAAGTGAACGTGATGTAGCTAAATAACTGTTTGAGTTTTAAAAAAAGGACAATTTGTTTAAGGGCTCAATCATTTGCCTTAGACTCGGGAATCAAGGAAATTCTAATCACGAGTCTTTTTAAAAAACACTGAATAACCAAGCCTTCAAATCCCTCTATTTCCCGATTCTATATTAAAAAAACCGACTTCTGCTACATTCAGAAAGGTCGGTTGGTAATCATGTTAATTTTATTTTATTTGAGAGATAGCATTAACAATTTGAGTTAGTGCTTCGCTGATTGGAGTAACTGAACGACCGAGAATTTTCTCAAAATCATTGCTTTCAACTTCTAATGAACCGTTTCGAATACTCTCTTGAATTCCTACTACAATCGGAACCACAAAATCAGGTAAACCTAAGCCTTTCATGATTTCAGCATATTTCTCATCATTGACTTGTTGAACAGGTATTTCTTTACCAACTACAACACCAAGTGCAGATACTAATTCGTCTTGAGTTAAGAGAGGACCAGAAAATTCATACACTGTATTTTCGTGACCGCTTCCCACTAGAACTGCTGCAGCTGCTTCTGCATAATCTTGTTGAATTGCCCAGCCTACTTTACCTGTTCCAGCTGATGTTACCCACGTTGCACCTGCCAAGACTCCTTGAATGCTACCAATTTCGTTTTCCAAATACCAATTGTTACGCAAGAAAGAATAAGGGATTCCAGTTTTAATGATGGCTGCTTCTGTCGCAACATGAGGTGGAGCCATTAAATTTGTGCTTTCTGTTGCATTTGCTAAGCTTGTATAAACAATAAATTTAACTCCTGCACGTTCAGCAGCAGTGACAGCATTTGTATGTTGACGAATTCTTAACTCGTTATCACCGTCAGCAGAAATAATTAATAAACGATCAATCCCTGCAAAAGCAGTATCTAATGTTTCGGGATGATCAAAATCTCCTTGGCGAACTTCTACTCCCCGAGAACGAAGTCCTTCAGCTTTTTCTGGATTGCGAACACTAACCGCCAATTGGCTTGCAGGTACAGTTTTCAATAATATTTCTACAACCTTCGAACCTAATTTCCCAGTGGCTCCAGTAACTAATACTTTCATTATATATTCCTCCAATTAACTTTTAATTGTAACTAACTTGATTACATGTATTCATTATAATTACATGTAATTTTTTTGTCAACAGATAAAAACCATTTATATATTGTGTTCGTAATTTGTTATAATGCACTTGTAATCATTTTAATTACACAATAATATGGATAAATAAAAGCGATAAATTATAGGGATGGTGACTGGTATGTCCATCAGCAGCCGATTTGCTGTCGGAATTCACATATTAGCTTTAATTGAATTAAATAAAGATGGAACAAGCTCTTCCGAATTTTTAGCTTCAAGTGTAAACACAAATCCAGCCGTGATAAGAAAACTTATGGGTATGCTTAAAAAAGCAGGTTTAGTAGAGGTGCATCCTGGCATTGCAGGAGCAAAACTTGCAAAGGAACTATCTGATATTACACTGATTGATGTTTATAAAGCAGTTAATGTTGTACAGGATAAAGAGTTGTTTAGCGTACATGACAATCCAAATCCAGAATGTCCAGTCGGTAGGAACATCCAGAATACAATAGAACCATTATTTACAGCTGCTCAATTAGCCATGGAGGAGGTTTTGGGGAGCGTAACCTTAAAGGATGTTGTGAAAGGTATTGCCAATCAAGAGAATATAAAATGTTGATAAAAGACATTCCAAATGAATGTCTTTTATTGTTGTTATCCTGTCTTTTATTTAGGCTCTTTTCATAAACTTTGTTGCTATTTTCAAGCTTAGTAAAAATCGGTATTAGGATTTTTACAGTTTATCGCTCAATAATGATGAAAAGAATACTCTTTGGATTTAGAAAAAGAGCACGAACCCATATTTAATACGGGAATTAACCTATATACGAAATACAACAATCTATGCGAAAACAGCCTTTATTTTAGTAAAAAGATGCCTTGCTCCTGTTAAAATAATGCCCACGTTTGCCATCCATACAGAACAAAATCAGTACTGCATCATTGAGAATGAAAATGGTTAGGAAGTCTCAATACTGTTATTGACTTTAATCCAGTTAACCCTAATCAATAGGCTTATGAATTTAATGCTCTCTTTTTTTTTAACGATTGAGCAGGGTCTTTTTAGGTATTGTCATTTTTCTAATCTTAAAGAAACTTATTTTCATGGTAGTTTAATAAGGTATATGTAGTGCAACTCCAATGTTTCGCACCTGTTTTTCTTTCACCTTTCCAGCCCTTTCTCTTCAATTCCTTAGCAATTAACATATTAAAAAAACCATGCCCAACTAAAACTACCGTATTATACTCATTGGCGTAATCAATTAATTGCTCTGATGCTTTTATCGCCCTATATTTCGCAAGACTTAAAGACTCGCATTTATTTGAATAACCACTAAACCATAGTAATCTTAAAATCACAGTCCAAATAGTCGGATTAAATTTTATACCAAATAATCCTGTTGAATGAATAGGTAACTCAGTTTCTCGAAACAAAGCATCAGAGATTACTTTTGTTTTTGGATTTAATAAATTTGCTGAATCAACAGACCTTTTTAAATCACTAGTAATAACTAGGTTAGTAGTCGCCATTTTTCTAAGTGTCTTTTGGGGATATGTAGACTCTTCAAACACTCCATAATGGTCATATTTTTCAACCCAGTTTTTAAATTCCATACCCGTTATTTTATCGTTTTCGATGAGTTTCGATTTCCCATGTCTAATTAATGAAATTTCCATAATAATTCTCCTTAAAAACAGGATAAATTTGATTGATTATTGTTATTTATATAAAAACACCAGAATTCCTTCCTTCACTAACATGCCTAATTAGCTCAATAAGAAATTCAAGAATGAGGTGCCGTAATCCTTTTTGATAATCACCCTAGTTCGTTAAATGATATTTTTACGTCTAACTTGTAAATTAATAAAATAAAGTTCACAAAAACGTCACTTATGTAAATTTTTTTGAGCCTATATAATTACATTTATTCTCGTGAAGAAAGGAAGTTTTTATTTGCCTAGTACTAAAAAATAAGGCATTATATTTGGGCTATTTATGTGTGTTGGAATGGTTCTTATTATGTCAGTTTATAACACAATTTTACATGGATTAGCATCGTTTTCAGTGGGGAGTGCACTGATTCAATTTGTTGTAATATTGATTGTCACTTTTTTAGTAGAATCATTAGTTGCACCGATAGTTCGTAAGATTGCATTATCAATACCATTTAAGAAAACGAAAGAAAGCAACTTTATTGTTAATGGGTTCAGTTTTGAAGTACAAAACTTAAAATAACGGTTTATTTTGCAATATAAATCGCGTGCCTTTTAACAATAAATTCACAAGCAAAAAAGCAACGGATCTTTTGCTTTTAGTAATTTTATGTCAGTGTAAGGACTTACTATTGGGTAAATTAACTTAAATACTGAAGTAGATCTTGAAGAGGAATCTTAATATAGTTTGACAGACCGCCATCTTCTTCTTGAACATACAATCTAACGTCTAAACCTTCTATACGGTCTACAATTGTATAAGAACCTTTATATTTAATTTCTGTACCATAAAGACTAAGCTTTATATCCTCCAACTCTTGGTGTCTACTTAATATTTCTTCGACTAAAGCTACTTTTGATTTTTCCGTCATAAATTATTCTCCTTCTTTTACCCAACAGTAGTGGTCTTTATTTCAACTTTCTTAATTCAAGTTTAACACCTCTTTTTCGGGTCAGGTGAAAAATTAGTAATTTAAATAACAAGGTAATTAACAATCATTTTAGCAACTTAAATAACTTGAATCTGTTAAGCAACAGACAAGTTCTATTTACTGTACGATTTACGATGTTATTTTGAATGCAAAACCGTTATAAGTGTTGATATATCAACAAAGCCTTAACAACCAATTCCTATGCGAAATTGGTTGCTAATTGTGGTGTAATTTGTCTGTTTGTACTTCAAAACCGAACCCGTTACTTTATTGTGGCACTTTCTTTTTGTATGGTCCCACTAATAGTTCTTATAATGTCTGTATACGGTCTTATTTTAATGGCGTTAATGACGGGAATTACAGGGTCAATCTTTGGAGCATACATAAAAATAGTTTGTCTTAACTTTATCGTGGCTCTTCCTTCACAGTTGTTAATTGTTGGACCAATATCACGCTGGTTTTTGGCTAAATTCATTAAACCTTCGACTCTAACATCTTAACGAGTAATAAACAAGCAAGCTACATTTTGGTAGCTTGCTTAAAAATGCCTTACCCTGCTATTAAAGCTCAGGTGTCATGAATAGCCCTAAAAAATTACTTTCTGTTCTTAAACAAATCTGTCCGTTAGTAGAAAAAAAGCTACCAATGGCAGCAGGATCTTGAATTAACGCTCTTGATTCTCACTTAAATCTTTAAGCAGTTTTTTTATATCTTTAAGTTCAGATTTTAAAGCCTTAACTGCCTTAGAATTATCAATGCCATTACTTATGACATATTGAAGGGCAAAAAACAGAGCTGCTACACCACAAATCCATAAAAAATATAAAGGATGATATCCATACTTGTGTCACTCCTAAATAGTTCAATACCTTAACATTACTATAATTAGGTTTGTTCTTGCTAAAACTATCCTGGCTGTTTAGTTGAATTAAAAAAAGGTTGCCTCAACAGCTTGTCTTCTTGCACCCAAGCACCGTTTGTTTACAAAAAACTACAATAAAATGTGCATTCATCCTTTGATAATTATTCTATTCCATATCCTATTTCCCTTTTTCCTCCACTTTTTCGACTGATTATTGCACGTCTATAACAAATGCGTAGGACGCACTCCCCTTGCCCTTTGGCCAAGTTGCTAAAATTTCAACTACATATTTTCTGGGTTCATCCGGTATGTGTATCCTGTCCTCTTTTACTTGAAGTTGTTCTCCCTGTTTGTCACCTTCCCACAAGTAAGCATTTATATTTGGATGGGAACCGTCACTAAATTTAATGTTTGCAACTGAACCTGGCGTTACCTTTATTACTTTCAAATCTTTAACCATTTGAGACGGCGGACCTGAATCGGCAACTATTCTTTTATTGGTGAATAAGCTTTGTTGTTCCCATTCATATGTACCCATTACTACTTCAACCTTTTTGCCATTAATTTTCACAAGAGTTTCAGGTGGCTTTTGCCTCTCTTCAACTGTACAACCTGCTAATGCTAGAAAAAACAATAAAATAATTAAGAGGTAATTTATTCTTTTCATCGTCCTCAACATCCCCCTTTTTCTAAATATTATCACATTCCATTATTTACCTGTAATCTCTCTTGTGTATTCTTGTTGAACTATCCTGACTGACCGTTCATGAATAAGAAAAAGGCTTTTCTCCTAAGAATGAGATGCTTTTTGTGTTTTAAGAGCATTTTGTCAAGGATTAAAATGAATCCGTGTTGATTCCTACATGAGCAACCATTCCATCTACTTATTTAGGTGCAAAGTTTGAGTAAATAAGAAATGACATATTCCTAATATGAAACCCTAATCAAACATTTTGCTAATTTTTATAATTTGTATCTATTAAATATTTATGTTGATATTCGAATAAAACGAACTGTTGTTCTAAAGTGAATATATAAATAAGGGGAAAAATAAGTGATTCCGAGTGGCGTTAACAGACATTATTGTTTAACAGAGCCATTTTTAAAGTAGTAATAACAGCAATCATTACTCGAGTAATCCAAGAAACCAACGAAAATAAAATAAGCGGAGTTTTTTCGGTTAAATGCAGAATGGAGCTCGTTTCGGGGTGTATAAGCGGAGTTTTTCCGGTTACGCAATGCAAAGTCCCCCATTTTCGCAGTTTTTGAGTCAATAGGCGGAAACTCTCTGTCTATTTATTCTATTTTTAATCCAATTTACTAATTAACGGGAATTTTTCCGTCTATTATGAATTCGGACAGGTATCAAAGATCAACATTTACCTTTAACAGTGCCTTTAATTTAAAAAAGCAATCCGTATTTACAGATTGCTTTTGCCTTTTAAAACCGCAATAAAATCCTCTAACTTCTCTAGCGATATCAAGTTCTCATTGCATTTCTGGCTATCAATGCAAATATAGTTTCCTCTTCGAACGAAAGTCCCCTGTGCAATGCCTTTTGTTTCTGACATAAATAGGCCCACTTCCGCATGTCTGTTACATAGAGTACAAAATCCTTTTTTACTTGCAGGGGTGAAGGTTCCATGTAGCCCAATGATATCATTTTTATAAGGTGTGATGATGAACTTTTTATTGGTACCCTTATCATTCCAGCCGAGATAGGTCAATTCTTTGAGATCTATCCCATCCAAAGATGGTAACCTCAACTTCTTGGCTTTCGGAAAAAGTTTTTTAACTGTCTGCTCTGTTACTTGTTTAAAAGGTATGACATACGGCTTTAATTTCCCCAAATATTTTTCCGCCTTCTCGCTATCCACCACCTCGATGATTGGTTCCACTAACTGTTTTTGTTCAGCGTTAATATCGGAAAACAGATTGGACACTTTATCGCTTGCCAAAGATTTTAGAGCAGTGAGGACATTCCGGTCATTTACGCTAGAGTGTCCATTTATGAGAATTTGCGTTTGTAATTTAATGAACTGGAACTGGTCAGTTCTAATAAATGGCTCCATTTTTATTCCTCCTATCCATTCCCTAAACTTTAAACGGTAAGAGCCAATTTTAATAGGTAGAAAATAATTCTATCTAATCTATACACAAAAAGCACTGAGAATATCAGTGCTTTGAATACACAATTTTTTTAATCGTTTCAATGGAGAGAAAGTATTTATCTGCCAATTCTGTAATAGTCCTTCCCTGCTCATACGCACTTTTAATGGAGGCATTCCGGTTGTCTATTAATCTCCTACCGCCAGACTTGGTTCCCCATTTTTTACGGGTGGGTTCGGAATTTGGGATATAAATTGTCTCTCCCTGGACATATTTTTGAATTTCTAATATTAGTTTTTCTGGTAAAACTGCACTTGCTTTCACATATTTCATTTTAGCCAGCCCCTTATTTATTTTTTATAAAATAAGGTGCAAAGCCAATTATCAGAAAGGGCGATTTAATGTAGGTTAGGCCCCATGCAAAGTATCGCCGTACCAATAACAGGCTTTGCATGAGTTGCTGAAGAATTAGGCAAAAGAAAATGAATTGCCATTTGTTTGCCTCCTTTATATACCATAGATTTTCTCAATCATTATAAAATAAAACTACTGTCTTTGCATCTAAATTTCATCATCAGTAGTTAATTACGATATACCAATTGAATCTGGCGGGCATGAGTTCGCTCTTCCAGCCTTCAATGTAAACATACAATATGACCGGAAAATTAATAAGTGAATAGCATTAAGCTAAAAAGAGAAGTTATCTAAATATAAAGCCTGTATCTTAGATTACCAAGTAATCATTGATACAGGCTTTTTGTAAAAACATATTCCTTGTTCACTAATGCCTTGTTAGCCATCCATGCAGCACAAAGGCAATCAAGCTATATAGTGGTTGTTCTTTCTTTCTTAAAGATACCTACTAATAACATTATAAGTCCTATGATGAAAATTATTGGAAATAAGTACCACATAATCAATGCTGCCCAACCATTCCCTACAATAATTGCATATGTTAAACCAATTGAAAAAGATAAGAACGGTGCGATTGCTATCATAGTAGCAATGCCCCAAATAATATATTTTCTTTTTTTCGACTTTCCTTTACATAACTTGTACGCCACTGCTGAACCTATTATTGCAATCGCTAATGCTATGATAATTGCCATTTCATACCATCCTTTCCCTTCTTCTACAAAACTGAAAGATTGCTTAATTAAGAAAATGGTATTCACTCATTGTTGAACCTGAACCATTAGCACAAAAAAGAAAAGGATTGCTGTCACAACCTCGTTCTTGAACACTTGCTACCCAGTAATTTAAGAAAAGTATCATTTTTTTGTTAGTTCTTTGTTCCAATACCTATATCATTTTGATACTGTAACCATTTATCGATTTCTGTCTTTAAAAAACGTTCTTGGTTACCAATTTTTAAGTAAGGTAGAAACATATACGTATCATAAGAATCACCAATTAAGGCTTTTTGTTTATTATCTTCTTTCATAATACTTTCAATTGTTTCTTCACTAACTTGAAGATAATCAGAGAGTTGTTTTTTTGTCATAATATTTGTGATGTACGTAGAAGGATTCTGCATCGAAGAATTTTTGGTAACGGTGCCAATATGGCTTGTTAAAATTGCCCCCTTTAAGATTAAGGCACCTATGATAAGAGATATTCCAATAATCAAGGCACTTATCGGATAGAAAATAAATTTCATTGAACACTCTCCCTAAATCGTTTATACATGTTTCCTATTTCCATATTATTCAATAAAATACAGCTAATTCCTTCCTTCATTTGATTTACTTGAAAAATAAATAAAAAAAAGCGTTCCTTCGCTATTGAAGAATTGCACCCGTTACAATAAGAAAGCATTCATTTTAAGGTTTATTATTTGGTTTGGACCAATAATTCAGACTCACCCGTTCAAGAAGGAAATAGCCATTCTTCCTATTTATTCAAATAGGGAAATTGCCAAACCAGAGATACAAGTAAATCCCTTGCCTTTCTTTTTACTTAGAGTGTAGATTTAATCGGTTTAAAATTTCAGTGTAGAGTTCTTCAACAGGTCTAGAGCTTTCGAGCTTTAAAACCGGACTTTTTGATATTTCCATTTGATAGGATTGTTCCGCATAAGTACCCGCCATGCTCTTATCTTCTTCTGACAGATAAGTTTTACACCATTCTATAAAGTCATTCGTATATTCGCCATTTTCATCAAGCCACATTTGATTAAGTTTGTTCCGTTCAATTTCTCTGTTTCTTAATCGTTCCATGCGAATTTCTTCTTTAACTGAAAGAAAAATTAAAAGGTCACGATTGCTAAATCCATTAGGACACCAATAAAAAATGGAACCAGAGGCTATATAACTACTGTTAGATTTCATGTCATTTTGATACAGTTCTATTCGTTTTTCAATCGGATTGTTTTCTGTAAAGGAATCATCTTTCCAAAGATAACTATCTGTATCAATCCACTTGATATTTTCTTTCTCACTGATGAATTTTGCTAAAGTGCTTTTTCCTGTACCAGAGCCCCCGATAATTTGGATTTTCACTAAGATGTCTCCCCCTAATTTAGGCAATTTTAACCTTACTTTTTAAACTGTAATTTATTTATTGTTCCAAAACAAATTACTTCTTCAACTCCCTCAGCTTGTTACAAATATCTCTCGAATGCTCACTTATTCGCAGGATTTCATAACCCTTGTAATTGGATTCACGGGTAATTGAAATGAGTTCAGATCATTTTGGCTAATCTGTCCGTTCAATTATCCACCTTAACTTGACTGAACCGTTATTTGAATAAGAAAAAAAGCGACCTTCGTTATTGAAGAATCGCCACCATTTAGCAGAAAAAGGTCAAGAATCAGTAGGAAATCAAGTTCTCTATTTAGCTTCTTCATACAGTTACTAGTCCTATTTCCATCAGGTCATGAACCATATTCGACTCTCTGAAGTAGAGCTATCAATATATAAGTAATACTATAATTTAAATTTTTCAACAGTATTTCTTAAGGTTTCTGCCATTGATGATAAAGAGTTAGCAGATAAGGTTATTTCTCGCATAGATGCTGATTGCTCCTCAGTAGCAGAAAAAACAGTTAAGGATTGGTTAGCAATTTCTTCAGAAGATGAAGAAATAAGATGAGTAGAGGAAGAAACTTGTTCTACACCTGAAACTAATTGTTTAATAGAAGAGCCAACCTCGTTAATTTTGCAAGCTACATCATGAATAGATGTTTCAATCTTGGAAAAGGAGTTTCCAGCAAAGTTGACAACCTCGATTCCCGTTGCCACTTCTTTTGTTCCATGTTCCATTTCTTGAATGAGGGCATTAATTTTTTCTCGGATATCTTGGATATAATCTGTAATTCTTTTGGCTGATTGAGAAGATTCTTCTGCTAATTTTCGCACTTCATCTGCAACAACAGCAAATCCTTTTCCATGCTCACCAGCCCGAGCGGCTTCTATTGCAGCATTTAAAGCCAACAAATTGGTTTGCCCAGCAATTTCTGTAATTACTTCTACAATTTTACCTATATGTTGAGTTTGTTCCCCCAAACCCTGAATGGTTCTTGCTACTTGTTCTACGGTCGTTTGAATGGAATTCATTTGTTCAATGGTTTGCTTGATTGCACTTCTTCCTTCTACAGAAATAGCAGCAGTACTTTTTGCGGAGTTCTCCATCTCTTGTGAACTCTTTACAATTTGTTGAACTCCTTCAGTCATTTGGCCAACAATTCCAATGGTTTCTTGAAGTCCCTTAGATTGACTATTTGCATTATCCGAAACTGTTTGATAGGACGAAGCGATATGGTCAATTGTTAAACTTGTTTGTTCTGCACTTGCATAGAGCTCCTCTGAAAGTGCCGCAATTTGTTCAGATGTTAGGCTTGTCTCCCCAATGATTTCCCTTAAACTCTGTTTCATTTGGTTATATGACCTAGCCAAATCACTGATTTCATCTTTTTGTTTCATTTTAATCTCGGTACCCGTCAAATCTCCAGATGCTACTTGCTGCACAGCTTGGGAAAGTACCTTTAGTGATTTATTAATTTGATGTGATGTAACAATAGCAATAATAATCCCTAAAATAACAATCAATGCTGTAAAAATATTAATGGTTCCCAATGCTGATTTAAATAGATTTTCATCTGCTTGTTTCAACTGATTCAAGACTAGAGAATTATTGATTATCACAAGAATAAGGATCAAAAAAAAGCTACCTAATAATTTTTTTCTAATTGTTAATTTCAATGTAATTTCCAACTTTCTCGTATATTAATTATTATCTATCTAAATATAAAATTGGAAGAGTAGCATTTTTAAAAAAAGGCTATTAAAGGTAAATATTGATATTTGGTACCTATCCGAATTCTTAATAGACGGAAAAATTCCTATTAATTATTAAATTGGATTAAAAATAGCTTAATTAGACGGAGAGTTTCCGCCTATTGACTCAAAAACCGCGAAAATGGGGGACTTTGCATTGCGTAACCGGAAAACCTCCGCTTAAACTGATATGCTCCCCTTTAGGTAGACAGATTAAAAAATAAAAATCTGTTTACTCAAGGGGAGTATTTATTTTGTCTAAAAGGTCTTATCCTGTAGAAGAAAAATTGAAGATATTAAGGGCGTGTGAGGAAGATAATTATTCAATTTATAAAATTGCATCTATCTATAAAGTGAACAAATCCACCATTATGGAATGGAAACACAAATTCGATAAAGATGGGATTGATGGCCTAAAAGAATCAACCAGTAAGAAAATGTACTCAAAGGAACTTAAGCTTTCAGCTATTAGAGATTATCAGTCTGGGGAATACTCTCTTCGAGAGATTAGCAGAAAATATGGACTCACTGATAAATCTACACTTAGTAATTGGATCAAGAAGTATAATAGTCATAGAGAAATAAAGGAAACGTCAAAAGAAAGGACGAGCTCTATGACTAAAGGGAGAAAAACTACTTGGGATGAACGGATTCAAATTGTGATTAATTGTTTGGGGAACGGTAAAGATTATCAAAAAACAGCTGAATTACATAATGTTTCTTACCAACAAGTGTATCAATGGGTTAAGAAGTATGAAAATGGTGGAGATGAAGCGCTTAAAGATAATCGTGGAAGGACAAAAGAAGAAGCAGAATTAACTCCAGAAGAGAAAATCAAGATTCAGTTTAAAAAGTTGGAAAGAGAAAATGAACGGTTACGTGCGGAGAATATGTTCTTAAAAAAGTTAGAGGAGATCGAAAGGAGGCGAAAGTAAGTCAAATCCGATTTGAGGATAAGTACATCGCTATTCAGGAGCTTCACGAGAAAGAGAATTTAAGCATTAGTTTACTTTGTGAAATTGCGGGAATTGCACGTTCTGCATACTATAAGTGGCTTAATCGTACTCCTTCTTCCCGAGAAATACTAAATAAAGAAATCATTAAGGAGATGAAAATTCTCCATGAAAAGGTTGATAGTACCTTCGGCTATCGTCAAATGACCCTTCATATGAATAGAAAGTTTGAAGAGAAACTTAATCATAAAAGAATATATCGACTAATGAAAGTAGCTGGCTTACGCTCTGTCATTCGGATCAAGAAAAAACAATATAAAAGCACTACACCTCAACAAGTGGCAGAAAACATATTAAATCGGGAATTTACCGCGGAAAAACCAAATGAGAAATGGGTTACAGATGTAACAGAATTTAAGTATGGCCAATCAAAGAAGGCTTATTTAAGTGCAATTCGTGATCTTTATGATGGATCAATTGTAAGTTATGTTTTAGGACATTCCAATAATAATCAACTTGTATTCAAGACGCTTGACCAAGCTACAGTACTATTAGATGGGGAACATCCACTTATCCATAGTGATCGTGGGTTCCAGTACACTTCAAAAGGATTTAAGCGTAAGATAGACGCGGTAAAGATGACACAAAGTATGTCACGAGTTGGTCGGTGTATTGATAATGGACCAATGGAATCTTTTTGGGGAACACTGAAATGTGAGAAGTATTATTTACATCAATATCAGACATTTGAGGAACTTTCTCTTGCGATAGATGAATACATCCATTTTTATAATTATGATAGATACCAAAAACGATTAAACGGCCTTAGCCCTATGGAATATAGAGCTAAAGCCGCTTAAATCTTTTTTATTATTTCCACTGTCTACTTGACAGGGGGCAGTTCAAACACCCTGAAACGAGCTCCATTCTGCATTTAACCGAAAAATCTCCGCTTATTTAAAAAAGGATCTTATGTCCTGTTCCCTAATCATAATGAAAAACAACAATGAGGTTTAACAGAGCATAAAAAAAAAAAACAATCAATTGATTGTTCTATAGTACAACATTCTACCATCTCTTTCTTCTGTTTGTATCAAAAATTTCTTACAATTTTATATAATTTTAAAAATATTACAATTGCATCATTTTATTTCAGACTTGCAAAAAATCCATTTCATGTTAAGTAATGTAAATTACTCAGCAATATGACCTAATCTAAAAAGTTAGTACAAAAAATTCAAAAAAAACGTTAATCCTTGGGTTAACGTTTTTTCGTGGTATAAGAACTAGTTTAATTAGGATTGGTTTATCAGTTTAATAGCACAATTTATTAATAAAATTACTTTATCAAAACACATGAAGTTAAAAAAATTAATTTTTTATATTCCCTTTATTACATTCATTTTAGTTATTTTTTACGCAATGCAAGGACAATTGCAACTATTGAAAGTAAAAGGGCAACACCAGATACTATCAAAGGAAGGGAATCTGATTTTTGTTCCGTTTTTGTTGCTACTTTCTTAGAATTTTCAGTAGTTTGATTCATATTTTTCATATCATGCTGAGCAACTGTTGAGGCTGAAACAATATCCGTAATTGAATGTGGTAATTTTGACCCTTCTTCACCTGTCCACTCTACAACACTGCCATCTTTATAATATTGAAATGCATCCCAAGCAGCTTTCGTTGCATTTTCCGGGTTTTTTCCTACAAAAGTGAATTGCTGGAATTGGCCAGGCAAAATCCCTTGCCCAGTTGCATCAAAAGTTATGGAAGTTACATTTCCCTTTGAATCCTTATCTGAAGTAAAGTTCCAACCAGGAACAGGCTGATAAGACATAATTTCAACCCCCATAGGAGTTTTTAAAGTGAATTTTGTTGTTGGTACCTCCTTTTCAACAGGAACCTTTACAGTATATGTTTCCCATGCACCAGTAGTGGAAGTTTTTGGTGTTACGGTAACGTGTGCACTAGCTACACTTGAAAATAAAAATAATCCTAATACTGTTGGTAATACTAGTTTGAAAAATTTTATCATGTTGTTTTCCTCCTATAAATAACTTAACAATGTTACTTTACTCCGGGAATGCTATTCCTTTATATGACCCACAAGGGCTAGTTTAGACAGAAAATGTGACGTAATTTTGACAATGAATTGAAATAGGGAACGTGTAAAGCCCTTTTCATAAATCTTTCTGTTCTGTTACTATTAAAATGAAATTTTAAGAATGATAGAAACTCTAAGGAGAATACAAAAATGTCATACCAGTTTTTAAAAATTATCACGATTTTAATCCCAACCATCCTTATCGGTGGATTTGAATTTCTTCGACATACTGGTTTACTTCTTCAAGATTTGTCCATGAAAACAGGAAATTATTTCATTACCATTTTAATATTTATCGTTTCTTATATTTTTTCAAATTGGATGTTTAAGATGATTGAAGAAAAAAACCACCGTATTTCTTCAGAACGTGAAATGCGTGCAATATATGAAGAACGAGAAAGGCTCGCAAAAGAACTACATGACAACATTGCCCAAACATTATTTTTATTAAATGTAAACTTAAAAAAGGGAAAACTAAATGATGCACAGGGTTTGGTAAATTCCATTGACTCGAATCTTAGACAAGCTATTTATAATTTACGAACAAGTCCATCAGAACACGTTTCTTTATCTCCAAGATTAGAAAGTTGGCTGGATGATTGGAGTACCGTTTCTGGGATTGATTTAATCGTTTCGATCGATTTAGATGAAGACTATTTTACTCCTGCAGAAGAAGTTCAAATCTTTAGTATAATTCAAGAAGCATTTACGAATATAAGAAAACATTCAAATGCAGATCATGCATCTCTCTTGTTTCATACTAATCTAAAAAAATGGGAACTAATCATTGAAGACAATGGTAGAGGTTTTTTAATAAATGAAATACCACTAAACAAATACGGACTTGTCATGTTGAAAGAAAGAGTGCATAAAATAGGGGCTACCATTGATATCTCCTCTGAAAAGGACAATGGAACAAATATAATCATAAAAGGAAGCAGTGAACAATAATGGACAATTACCGGGTTTTAATTGCAGATGATCATCCTCACGCACGTCAAGCCATCATGGAGATGCTTGAAGAAGATCCATGCTTTCTTATAATTGGTCAGGCAAAGAACGGGAAGGAAGCAATTGAGCTTTGTGAAGAGCTACTACCAGATATTTTATTATTAGATATTGAAATGCCCGTCTTAAACGGATTAGAGGCAACGAAAATAATAAAAGAAAAATATCCATTTATTAAGATTATTATTTTGAGCGTCTCGGATCATGTAGAGGATTTGTTTACAGCCATACAATACGGAGCACAGGGCTATTTGTTGAAAAACATGGATCCAGATGAGTGGCTGCAATATCTACGCTCCATTGTGGATGGATCAGATACTGCAGTAAGAGGTCTAGCAAGTAAACTTCTTTTTCAATTTAGAGAGCGTGACATACAAAACACTCCATCTATAAGTTCTTTAACACCTAGAGAAAAAGAAATTCTCCTTTTAGTATCAAAAGGATTAAAGAACAAACAAATAGCAGAACATCTATTTATAGCAGAGAATACGGTGAAAAATCATATTAAAAACCTATTACAAAAACTACAACTTGAAAATCGGGTACAGCTTGCTTCATATGCTTTAAAATATATAACGATATAGTTGTTAAAATGTGAATAGTGGAAAAAACACAAAAAAGTAGTGGAAATCATATGAGATCTCCACTACTCCACTAAAGGATTTTCCCTCGAATCCTTTAAAAACGTTCTTCAAACCGGTTAACAACCCTTCCTGTAAATCACCTTTCACATGAGAGTAGGGGCCAAATGTTAAGCATCTTCACAACAAAAACGCTTGTTCAACAGCGAAGATTGCTTTTTCAATAAACTGGGCGGTATCTTTCGGGCTTTCACGCATTCCATTTTTCAGCCATTCATGGATAATGGCTGAGGATCCGCTTGAAATAAAAGAATACATAGCTTCAAACCGATTTAAATCAATGTGATTGGCTTCTTTTTTCCATTTATCAATACTTCGATCATGGAAAAGATAGATGATTCGTTTTAAATAATCCCCATTTCCATGATCTGAGATTAAAATCTTACACAGATCACCGTTTTCCGCAATATATTGGCAAATTTCAGAAACCAAACCGTCGAAAACTCCAGTATCCAAAGAACGTTCTACCGCCTTTTTAATTTCCTCTGAAAACGATTCTTCAATACTAGATAACAAATCAAACTGCGAGTTGTAGTGCATATAAAAGGTATTGCGGTTTATATCGGCATGTCTGCAAATTTCAGTTACCGTAATTTTGTTGATAGGGCGCTCAAGCATCAGCTCTAATAAACTCTCTCTGAGTGCCATCTTAGTATATTTTACTCTCCGGTCCACTTTTTCCGTTTTCATAAAGTCCTCCTTTTAAAAAAAATGAAGAAGTAAACGACAGTTCCTGTTATTTTGTTCGATAACAGACGTATTTTATCGAACTGCCTGTTGATTATTTATCATGGTGTTAATATAATTTAGAACTATGAATTAGGCAACCCTTAGTTAACAAAGAAGAAAAAAAGAGTAATAGATATCGGGTTTTATGAGGACGAAAACATGACAGACATTTCCGGCAACTTCAGTTGAATATTATGATGCCCTTTTTGTATGGCCAACCACGTAACAAAAACTGAAAAGAAGATTGGAACAGTTTCTCGGGCTTTAAGTAAAGGTTTTTGAAAAATATGTAAACGGAGGAATACAACATGAGAATGATCATAAAAAGCCGGTGGGCTATTTTCTCAATATGGCTCATCGCAACTATATTACTTACATTATTCCAGCCAGACATCAATGCAATACTTCGGCAAAAAGGACTGCAAGCATTAAATGACGACAGCCCCTCAGTAAAGGCAGATCATATCTTAAAAAAGATGGATTCTACTAAAGGCACGAATGACCTTATTGTTTTTTATGACAAAGATAAAATTTCTAAAGAAGAAATGGACAAAATCGGTAATGCCTTAAAAGGAGTTCGTGACAGTGGCACAGAGCTTGGTATTTCAGACATTATAGATCCCTTCAGTATGCCAGATGCAAAAAGTTCTTTAGTTTCTAAAGATGGTACAACACTTCTAGTTAGCTATAAGCTTGAAAGGAAATCAAGAGAAATTGATGCTATCAAAAAAGAATTTGATAGCAAACTCAAGAATGTTCCTGTGAAATACTACCTTAGCGGTGAAGATTTTATCAATAATGATTATTTGAAGGCATCTCAAACCGGCGTTGAAAAGAGTGCTGCATTGACAGTTTTATTTATTTTAGTAGTTCTTGTACTTGCGTTTAGGTCGGTCGTTACCCCTTTGATATCCTTAGTAGCTGTTGCCTTTTCCTATCTTTGTTCAATGGGAATTGCAGCTCAATTAATTGATAAGGCTGGATTTCCAATAACAAATCTTACCCAAATGTTGCTAGTACTTATCCTCTTTGGAATAGGTACTGATTATAATATCCTTCTTTTTAATCGATTTAAGGAAGAACTATCCCATGGTCATTCTATAGACGAATCAATTGTAACCACCTATAAAACTGCAGGTAAAACAATTACATATAGTATACTTACTGTATTTATTGCTTTCCTGGCTCTCGCTTTTTCCGAATCACCAATTTACAGGTCCGGTATTGTTGTAGTAATCGGTGCAACCATTTTATTACTTGAAATTTTAACCCTAACACCTTTTATCATGAAGGTTTTAGGTAAAAAACTATTTTGGCCATCTAAAAATGTTGGTGGTCATAAGGAAAACAAGTTCTGGGGTAAAACATCCTTCTTTGCAACAAAGCATCCGATTCTATCAATCGCAGTGATCCTTTTGATCATAGGACCAATGGTGTATTTACATCAGGAAAAGCTAAATTTTGATACCATTAAAGAACTTGGAAACTCCTATCCTTCTTCTAAAGGTATTAATTTAATTGCTGACCATTTTGGTAAAGGCCAGGCAATGCCTGCTACTGTTGTTATTGAAAATAGTAATGCTCTTGAAAATAATGATTCTCTTGCTGTAATTGAAAACCTAACTGAAAGGCTTAAGAGTATTAAGGGAGTCAAACAGGTATCTTCGGCAACACAACCTCTTGGTAAGCAAATTGATGGTTTTTACATCGACAGTCAAATGGGATCCGTTACGGATGGCATATCAAAAACTCAAAATGGTGTCGATCAGATACACAATGGATTGAAACTTGCTCAAGAAAGATTTGGATCAGCAGACTTTTCTAAGGTCAATCAAATGGTTGACGGTACTGCAAAGCTTCAAAATGGTATGGGTGCCTTAACCAATGGATTAAAGCAAATCCAAGCGGGAATCGGTGATAGTTCTAGTAATCCACAAACAATTAGTACCGGTATAGCCACGATACAAACAAATCTTTCAAAGATGAGCAGCGGAGTAGCCGTTTTAGCTGATAACTATGGAAAGATGCAGGCTGGTTATAAAGAGATGGGTGCCCACTACCAAGAAGCGGCACAGGCCCTTCTAGGTGTAAAAAATGCACTGTCACAAATGCAAATAATGGTGAATGCTTTAGGCAACAGTTATTCAAATTCCAAAAATGACCCTAATTTTCTAGCATTAAAGAATACTATAGATCAGGTATCATCTTCGTTGATTCAAATTACACCTGAAGGAATAAAAACACTAAATAATAATTATAATGCTGTAACTGCTGGTTATGATACAGCAAATAAAAATCTGCTAAGTATGAGCAGTGGCTTATCACAAATGGCTGATGGGTTGAAGAAACTCGAAGATGGGCTTGGTAAAACATCCACAGGAATCGGTACAATCGTAACGAATATGAATCATGTAACCAATGGACTTGGTCAGATGAAAACAGGTCAAGAGCAGCTTGTAGCTGGCCTAAATGGATTCAGTACATTTGGACATAAGCTATCAGATGTAAATGGCGGGTTAAAGAAAATTTCTGACGGACTAGGACAAACGAATGGTTTCTTAACACAGCTTAATACAAATAAAACCTTCTTTATTCCTAAGGAAGCGTTGACCGACAAAAACTTTAAAAAAGCTTTAGATATGTTTATGTCCAGCGATAGAAAAATCACAAAGATGACGATTATTTTGAATGCCGATCCTTATTCAGAGGATGCCTTGAATACGATAGAAAAAATAAATAAAACTGTTTCTAATGGACTAAAAGGTACTGAGCTTTCACATGCAAAATTTGGAGTATCAGGACCAAGTGCCACAACAAATGATATGAATAATGTATTGTCTCGGGATTTAAATAAAACAACAGTCATTGTCATTATAGGCGTATTGCTTGTACTGTTCTTTGTCATTAGATCCTTCTGGACACCGGTTTTCATAACAGCATCCCTTGTAGGAGCTTACTATGCAGCCATGTTTATCACAAACTTTATTTTCTTAAGTTTGCAGGGCCTTGAAGGAATTACTTCCTTCGTTCCATTCTTCTCCTTCATTATTATCGTCGCCTTGGGAGTAGACTACAGTATATTCTTAATGATGCGCTTTAAAGAATATCCTCATTTGTCGCCAAAAGAGGCAATCGTTTTGGCTTCAAGAA
The DNA here is from genome assembly GCF_030915485.1 of Neobacillus sp. PS3-40. GTDB lineage: Bacteria > Bacillota > Bacilli > Bacillales > Cytobacillaceae > JAUZPL01. The sequence goes on from NZ_CP133266.1 coordinate 561,655, forward strand.
ATATCGGTGGTGTGATCATATCAGCAGTTATCATACTTGGAGGAACATTCGCAACACTGATACCTTCCGGATTACTCATTTTATTTGAATTGGCCACAGCAGTGATTACAGGGTTAGTAGTGCTTTGCTTTATACTACTTCCAGTCTTCTTGCCAGCGATGATTGCCCTTCCAGATGCTCTTGCAAATTTATTTTCTGGAAAAAGGATTGAAGACGTAAGTTTAGAGGAAAAAATAGTTTAAGTGCAGTGCTAGACCACAAAAAATAGGTTTCGTGATTATCTTATTAAAAAGCCGACTCTCCTTCCAAAATTTTCGGAAAGAGTAACGGCTTTTTCTTTCCATTAGATCATTAAAAGGTCCTAGAATCATTTCAACCTTTTTAAATCTATCACCAAAATTCGAATTTCCTATTTGAAGGTTCGCTACCCGTTTATAAAAAAAGGTTGATTTTATTCACGCACTTTTCTTATTTTCTGCATACTTTCTGCAAAAGAATTCTATACTATTTTACTAGAGTGTTAGTAGTTGAAACCACGGGGAGGATTATTATGAAGAAGATAGTTGCTACATCTACTTTTATCTTAATGATGGCTTTTGGAGGATCCGTTTTTGCTTCTGGTTTAGATGTTGCTCATTGTGCTCAAATGGACAATGGAAAAGGTGTATCTGAGTGTGCAATTGCGATGAACCATGGTGTTTCTGAATGTGCCACTTCGCTAGATTGCCCAATGGCAAAATAAAAATAAAGAAAACTCGCCGATTGACGATCCCCAAAGGGCGATGATTAGGCGTAGTTGCCCTTATGCGCTAGCAGAATTTATGGATATAAATTAGGAATAGCTGAGAAAAGAAAAGGCGCTAAGGCGTCTTTTCTTTTTGTATCATTACTTTCTTTCGAAACACTCCTTTACATGATAAGTAGTAAAGCAACCGATAAATATTAATGATAAACTCCTTTTTAAGGTTTTAAAACCTTGAATGGATACATAAAATGTACAAGTTCTTAACTTTACTTAGATGGTGTGATGGAATGAGTATAAGTATCCTATTAAGTTATATGTTTTTGGGATTAACTTTTGCAGCTCCAATGGGGCCAGTAAATTCTGTAAAATTAGATAAGGGAATTAAAAATGGGTTTTGGCATGCATGGACTGTTGGTACTGGGGCTAGACTTGCAGATATTTTTTTCATGTCATTTGTATACTTTGGATTACTTCAAATTCTCAATATACCCGTTATAAAAATATTCCTTTGGCTTTTTGGTTCCTTTGTTCTTCTATACACTGGTATTGAAAGTATTTTAAAGGCAAATCTTATTTCTCTACAACAAAGCAGAAAAAAAGAATCAATTGTAAAGTGTTTTATTACCGGTTATTTTATGTCAATTACAAGCCCTTTAACTTTATTATTTTGGCTAGGCATTTATGGATCTGTTCTAGCAGAAACAGCTGCAACAAACGGAAATCATTTTTTGATATTATATAGCAGTATGATCTTACTTGGATTAGCCTTTTGGGATATCTTTTTTGCTTTCTTAACGATCCAATTTCGGAAATATTTAAATTACAACCTTCTTATCGTCATTTCTCTAATTTCGGGATTTTCTCTGATTGGATTTGGAGTTTATTTTGGATATTTAGGAGTAAAGGCCCTATTCAGTTAATTTTCATACTATGAAGCTCTTATTATTTTGATTCTGAATTCTTATCGTAATGATCTACACCTAATAAAAAGATGAAAATCAAACTAAAAGAAAAAGATTGCTAACAAAAAAAGAACGGTAATTCACCGTCCATATTTGCTGAAGATATATAGGTTTTTAAAAACGATTGTTGCCCGTTTTGAATATCCTTGAATCAGTTTTTCAATTAAAGTGCTATTTACATAAATATTATTATTTCATTTTTTTGCTCTGTTGTAATAACTTCGATTCTCCACTCTTTTCCCATTTTTCAACTTGTTCAATTGCCTGCTGAACGGAATATTTATTCCCTACAAGAACTCCTGCAAGAATATACTCCTGAAATAAATGAGTTAAATTTATTCCTTCATTAACTTCCTTCAAAGCATTTGTTACTAATGGTTGTAAATATTGTAGCCATTGATCAGGGATAGAGCTATCTGTCGTTGCTACATTTTGCTTATGTTCACGACTAGTAGTAGTGGGCTCTGTTCGGTTTAATGTATATAAAAAGTTGTATTTTGAGGCATGCTTTATTTCATCTGTTATAATTTCAAATAATACATCCCGGTGATGTTGCCTGTTTAACCCCTGATAAATAGTACGATATTTTTCGACTGCTTTCAGTTCACCAAACAATGCTTGTTTTATTCCATCTAAGTAGGAGCCTGGTTGAGCAAACTCTTCTCCGTTTTTACTCTTAACCTCTTTTCCAGTAAGTTCTTTATATAATTGCCTAAACAGTTTGTTATGTTTAACTTCATCATCACGTATGGATGCAATAATGTCTTTTTCTTCTTGTGTAGGTGCTTGTGTAATCAGATACTCATAAAAAAGTTGATCTTCTCTTTCCCCTTGTACCGCTTCTTCGATCAAGATTATTGCTTGCTTTAAATTTCGATTAAAATCATTGTTACTATCTTCGTTGGTATTATCATTTTCTCCACTTATATAGCTGTTCATAAAATACCTCCTAAAAAATTCTCAAAATTATCCTATGATTCATCACTAAAATAGTTGCGTGTCCGATGACAGAGGCATAGTTGTCCTGATACGCTTGCAGAATTCATGGATATAAATCTGATAAGTCAAAAAAACACACCCAAATTTTTATCCAAATGGGTGTGCTAATAGTTCTGATATTACAAAACCGATAGATTCACTCTATGTTTTTTCTTTATTCCTTTTTTTCCCCTTTCTCAGCAAAGTTTTCGAGCATTTTAACTAGATTTACCCCCGTTAATGCCTCTACTGTTTCGGGTAATTGGGCCATCAGATCTGTCACATACCCTGTAACTTTTCCTGCACCACCGCCCTTGTTTGATCCATTATCAATCACTACGAGTTTATCAGTTTGAGATAATGGTTGAGCAATTGCTGCAGCAATTGCAGGGAATTGCCTGATCATCATTTCTGCAATCGCTGCTTCTCCGTATTTTTTCATGGCTTCTGCGATTTTGTCTTTCGCATCTGCTTCTGCAAGTCCTTTTGAACGAATAACTTCAGCTTGTGCATTTCCTTCTGCTCTTTCTGCATCCGCTTTTGCAAGACCCGCTAAGCGTACTTTTTCTGCATCTGCTTTTGCTTGAGCTACAATTTGATATTGATTTCCTTCAGCTTGTTGTTCTTGAGCATAACGATTGGCATCTGCTTGCTTTTTGACCGTTGCTTCTAGTTCTTTTTCACGTCTCGTGATTTCTTTTTGCTCAAGCTCAATTTTCTTTTCTCGTTCAACGATCATTATCTGCATTTCTTCTGCTTTTACTTGCTGTAAGGATTTTGCCGTTTGAAGTTTATACGCTTGATCTGCTTCTGCCTGCTTAACATCTTGTTGCAGTTTAAATGCAGCTTTTTTTACTTCCATTTCTTTATTGGCTTCGGCAATATTGGTATCCGCTACATAATCTGCTTTTTGTCCTTCCTCGCGCGCTTGTGCTTTGGCAATTTGTTGATCACGCATGAAATTTGCTTCTGCAATCTCTGCGTCTTTAACAACTGAAGCAATTTGAGGTCGACCAAGAGCGTCTAAATATCCGTTATTGTCTCGTACATCCTTAATCGTAAATGAAACAATTTGTAAACCCATTTTATTTAAATCTGTGGCAGCTTGACTTTGAACTTCAGTGGCAAACTTATCACGGTTTTTATAGATTTCTTCCACTGTCATCGTTCCAAGAATAGCACGAAGGTGACCCTCCATGGTTTCTGTTGCTATCATTCGTAGTTCATCATCTGTTTTCCCTAGAAATTGTTCAGCAGCTGTCATGATTGACTCAGTATCCCCTTTGATTTTGATCTGAGCTACACCATTGACCATAACTGGTACACCTTGTTCCGTATACACTTCCGGGGTTTTAATATCAAGCGTATGCACTCTTAGTGAAAGGAACTGTTTTTGTTGGATAATCGGAATAACCAAAGCTCCTCCACCTTTTACGATTTTCATTCCTTCTTTTGTAGCCCCAGTAACAATCATAGCTTCATCTGCCCGTACAGGAACATACCAGTGCAAGACGATGAAAACAAGAGCAATCAATAGAAGAATGCCGATTACAGGAAATAGATAAGACAAAGACATTTAGATTTCCTCCTTTAGTTTCTTTTCAATTTTAAAAACACCTTTTTGCACATCTACAATTCTTACTTTTTCTCCCGGTAACAAAGAGGACCCATCTGTAATAGCAGGGGCACTCATTCGGAAGCCTGCCTGGGTGTAGACAATTTCACCTTTTGAATGCTGTGATACTGTTGCCAAAACTTCTGCATCTTTACCAATCATTTCTTTTGAACCTTTGGCATTGCTTTTTTGGGCTTTTTGAAGAGGAATCATGACGAGAAAAATCAGTAAAGTGGACGAGACTATTCCAATAAATATAGACAATAATGTAACTTCAAATGGCGGTAAATGAAACGTTTTTTCAAAAAAAAGTCCCATTGCACCAAACATTGTCACAAATGTAGCAATAACGGAAGGGGATAAAAAAGGAATTTCTCCTTCGACATGGAAATCAGTGTGAAGTATTCCACCCAAAAGGAACGATGTAAAAATAAATATGCCTCCAACCAAAAAACTAATTAAATAAATAGTATCCATTCACGCCCTCCTTTCGTGATAAAGAAATCTATAAATAATGGAAAAAGATAAAAATAAAGAAAACTCGCTGATTGGCCAGCCCCTAAGGGCGATGACAGAAGCGTAGTTGCCCTTATGCGCTAGCAGAATCTATGTATATAAATTCTGATTAGCTAAAAAAGAGTAATAGAAATTAATATTAGAAAAGGTTTGGATTCATTAACAATTAAACAGTTATAAATATCAACTAAAAATTGCCAAGTGCCAATACAAACGTTCAAAATAAACAAATAAATGATTACTTATTGACCGACATAACTACTTTTACACATAAATATCCAATTATTTACTACATATTGATAAAATTATCATAACAGCATATTCCTTTTTATACCATATTTAATTATCATACTACTTATGTAAGTTATACTGACAAGAAAAATGGTGCCGGAATACTGTATTTCTTTGCATTATTAGATGGTCTGGATTTTCAGTAAAACTGCTTTTTTCTTAGTTTCATAAAATATATAAGTTAATTGATTAAGTAAGCTAGTCTGTTAGGATATCTTTTCCCAATAACTCCTGAACACATAGGCATCTCTGCAAGTGAATACAATGTAATAAATCTTTTCACAAGGGGCGATGAGATGCCTAATCACATAAATCATCAATTAACGACTGAACAAATGATTAGCATTATTAGAAATGGTCTTAAAAAGTCACATGTGCCCAAGCATATTACTATTGTTGGTGCAGGACTAGCAGGTCTGGTTGCAGCTTCTCTATTGAAGGAGGCAGGGCATAACGTCACAATCCTAGAAGCCAACAACATTGTTGGCGGACGTGCCTATACAATCCGTTCACCCTTTAGCAATGGGCTTTATTTAAACGCGGGTCCAATGCGCATTCCTAGTACCCATTTTTTGACCTTAGCGTATATTGATAAATTTGGTCTACCCAGGAACCAGTTTATTAACCGAACTCCTACGGATATTCTTTATATCAATGGTATCAAAACACGTCTTAACATTTTTGAACGTAATCCAGGTATTCTAAACTTTCCTGTTGCCCCTAATGAAAGAGGCATGAGCGCAGAGGAACTGATTAATTTAGCTAAAAAGCCAATTATCGACTTTATAAAGATGGACCCAAAGAGAAATTGGGCTCTTGTAGAAAAAGAATTTAAAAACTACTCACTAGGTTCTTTCTTAAAATCTTACCATTATAAATATGGAACGACTTTTTCAGATGGAGCAGTGGATATGATCGGTGTGCTCCTTGACTTAGAGGCATATATGGGGATGTCATTTATTGAATTTTTACGTGAAGATTTTATCCTAAGCACTGATCGTTTCTATGAGATAACTGGCGGTATGGATCTGCTGCCGAGGGGATTTCTCCCTCAATTAAATGAAGACATTAGGTTCTACCAAAGGATGACGAAAATTGTCCAATATAACCACAGTGTAACCATTCATTCCACCCATCAGCACACCTTAGAGAATTCAACTATAACTAGTGATCTTGCCATCGTTACCATCCCCTTTTCCGTGTTACGATTTGTAAAAGTGGAACCCTACCATTCTTTTTCTTATTATAAACGAAGAGCGATTCGAGAACTGAACTATATGAGTTCAACAAAAATCGGAATTGAATTCAAAAGTAGATTTTGGGAAAGGTACGGACAAAATGGTGGTAAATCCATTACTGATCTGCCGATTCGCTTCACTTATTACCCAAGTCAGGGGATTGGTACCAATGGGCCTGCTGTAGTTTTGGCAAGTTATACATGGGCGGATGAGGCTTTAACCTGGAACGGTCAATCAAAAGAAGATCGGATTCAGTATGCTCTAAGGAACCTAGCTGAAATTTACGGAGACCAAGTGTATTCTGAATTTGTTTCAGGAGCTTCCTTTAGTTGGGTCGATAATCCATTTTCTACTGGAGCTTTCGTGACCTTTGTACCGAGTCAGGAAACCGAAATTTATCCTTATATCACAATGCCAGAAGGAAGAGTGCACTTTGCAGGAGAACATACAACACTCACCCATGGTTGGATGCAAGGTGCTATTGAATCTGGAATACGGGTTGCAAATGAAGTGAATGACTTACCAAAATAACTTAAACAGATATTCCTTTTCAATTAAACAACCCTATTAAACAAGTATATAGTTGGCTTCATCATCTGTATTATTTTTCAAAACTTTTATATTCATAATTTGGTCTAAATCTATCAAAAATTAAATATTTTATAGAAAGGTACAATATGAGTTTTTTTATGTACCAAATACTATATGAAATAGGAGATGCCAAAATGAATGTTGTTTATTTTTTCGAAAACAAAAACCTTTTACTAAGTCAACTACTTAAACATGTACCATCCGTGGGTGAAGATCTAACAATTAAAGGTCGTAAAGGAAAGGTTTCAAGCGTTAATAGTGTAGATGAAAATAGTATTCATGTGCAAGTTATCTTAGAAAAAGTTAATAAAAGTAAACTTATAGTAGATAATTCAAAAAAGAAAAAGTAAGGAGAATCTATTTATTCCTTCACTAACTGAAATGGTGCTATTTTAAAAAATACAGTGGAAAATCAATACCCCTTATGTTTAAAAGCAAAAAGAATGCACATGAAAGTTTTGTCTACTTGGTGCATTCTTCTTGCTTACATGTTATGATTTTAAAATTTCCTAAATAATTAAAAAATCTAGTACATGTGACTAGATTCTCCTTTTTACTTCCTCTCTTATTGATTCAATAAGAGTATCCGATAAGTTTGCTGGAATAGATGTACCGTCCTCAAATATCCAGGCATTAATTAACTCAAGGTCTGCTTTTTTTAAAGTAATGCTATACTCTTTTTTATTATGAGTAAATTCAACTGAAGCGTATTCTTCACTATCAAAATCGTCATCAATAATCATGCTAGTTATTTCATATGGTTTCACGATGTGCCTCCTTTTTTCATTCTCTTATCATGTATAGAATTTACTGTTAAATTTTGTTTATGCACTATTTCATATTTCCCTCTTAATCTTAATAAATTCTGCTATAACATAAATCTCCAACATTTTCTCTTTTAAAAGTTTAATTTTTTTAAAATAATTAAATTTGAAATCATAGAAAAAACGCTAAATCTCTCAACAGACTTACCGTTTTTCTTCACGCATAAAATTATGTACCGAAAATCCAATCTATTGTGTTTGTTCAACTGCTTTTAGTATTCCATTTAGGATTTCAATAGGCGAAGGTGGAGCACCAGGAACATAGACGTTCACTGGGATGATTTGATCCACCCCCCCATAATGGGCATACGTTCTACCAATTAATCCAATACCACATGCATCATCGCCAATCGCAACTACCAATTTTGGAGATGGGACTGCCTCAAAGGTTTTACGAACGGCTTCCTCAAGATTACGAGTAACCCCGCCAGTTACTAGTAACATATCGGCATGACGGGGGGATGCCACAAAGTCGATACCAAAACGTTGCACATCATACACCGGGTTAAGTAAGGCATTAATTTCCCACTCACAAGCATTTGAAGAACCTGAGTCTAAATGGCGGATATGCAATGATCTCCCAAATATTTTTTTGATAAGCCCGGGCGCCTTTTCTAGCAGTTGATCCAAATCATTTACAACATCCAATTTTGGATGGACAGCAGTAGTGATGTCTGGCGTGGGTGTATCTAATGTTGTTGAGTTTGAACGTAAATCTTGAAGTGGCATGGTACCAATACCATATTTCCATAACTGCTTCAAAACGAAGAACATTGGACTACCTTCCTTTCTTTATTGCACCTGAACTAACGGTCACAACAAGAGTAACAGAGTTCAAAGCTTTTATTAATTAAAGGAAAATCCGGAACGATATTACCTGGGACCGCAGTAGGAACAGCTGGCCAATTTGCATATGAAGCAGACCTGACACGGTACCGATAAATCGTATTATTTAATCCCGTCATTACAAAATGGACATTTTCTCCTCTTGGTGACTCCGTTATTCCTATTCCGTATTGATATGCTGGCAGTTCACCTAACGGAATACGAATATCACCTTTGGGAATTTTCTCGATGATTTGCCTTATTAATTTCGCTGATTGTGTGGATTCCACAGCACGAATTAAAAACCGGGCTAACACATCCCCATCTTCTAAAACAGGTACTTCAAACTGAAGCTCCTGATATGCCGCGTGTGGAAAGTCTTTGCGAGCATCCATATCAATATTTGACGCACGAGCAGCAGGTCCGACCACTGCAAATTGTTCGGCAATATCCTCTTTCAAGATTCCCGTTTTCCGGTAACGATCCAAGGCAATGTTATTTTCTAAAATATCATGGATGATCTGTTGGATCTTAAACGCAACGTCCAGTGAAATGCGAGAAATTTCGTTTAATTGTTCACTGGTTAAATCTCTTAAAACACCACCTGGAATGATCATACCCCTGAGATAACGGTGATTGAAGATCCGGGCATTTAATTGCATCAGCGTTTCTTTTAACCGTGCACCATGATTTGAGCCGAAGGCAAAGCCGATTCCAGCACATATATTCCCAATGTCCCCGACATGGTTGTACAACCGCTCCATCTCAGCTAACAAAGAGCGGATGTAGAGTGCACGTTCCGGAATAGTCAAGCCAGCAATCTGTTCAACAGCCTGTGCATATGAAAGTGCATGGGAAACACTGCAAACTCCGCAAAGTTGTTCAGCAAGTAACGAACCTTCCATTACATCCATTCCTTCGCTTCGCTTTTCCATACCGCGATGTGTGTAAAAAAGTCGGGCTTCTAAATGAAATATGGTATCCCCCATCACTTGGAAGCGAAAATGGCCAGGTTCGATAACTCCAGCATGAATCGGACCAACAGGAATTTCAAAAACTCCTTCTCCCTCAACCCTTGGATAAGAAAAAACGCCATTACCACTCCTAGGTTCTATTTGATCAAGAGGAAAATCCTTACGGAGTGGATAAACACCTTCAGGAAAATCGTCATGCAAAATAAGACTTCTTAGATCAGGGTGTCCAACGGGCCGTGTACCAAATAAATCATATGCTTCCCTTTCATACCAAGCAGCTGCAGGCAATAATTCTGCTAGAGAAGAAAAGGAAGGATCCTCCTCAGGAACCACCGTTTCCAATACCAATACCCGATTGTCCCCTACTGCGAAAAAATACCGAAGTTTGAAACGGTCAATCCCTAATTCCTTTTCATCGCTCGCAACCATGGTGAGCAGACGAAAGTGTGGTCCCATTACTGATTTATACGCTTTCTCCAATTGGTTTCGATCAGCATGTATCACTTCAATCTTCACAAAACTCAACCTCCCATAATAATTGCAGCCTGATGAATCAAGTCTGAAATAACAGGTGGGATATACACACCGAATACCACGACAAAGACAAATGGGAGTAAGAGCGGTAGTGTAGACCATCGGCTTAAATCTCCAACTGCCAGTTTATCACGGGACGTTCCGAATACCATTTTACTAATATGAAACAACATTGCTCCAAAAATTAAAGCCAACCATGCGATCATGAAAGAAACCACAATCGGATGTCCCTCTGAAAACCCTACTGAAATTATGGAAAACTCACTTGTAAATAAATTTAAGGGTGGCACCCCTGTTATGGCCAAAGAGCTAACAAGCAACATGAAACCCGTAATCGGCATTGTCTTGATTCCACCAGTGATTCGAGTCATCTGTTTTGACTTGTACTTTTGAATCATATTCCCTGAGGTTAAAAAAAGCAGCGATTTCGCCATGGAATGATTAAACATTTGCAGCAAAGCTGCAGTGAACCCAAGAACGCCTCCAATCCCAATTGCCACGGCAATTATGCCCATATGTTCAATGGTAGAAAAAGCCAACATCCGTTTTAAATCTTGCTGCACCATTATAAATGGAAAAGCCACAGCAATGGATAAGAGGCCAAAGCCGATAAATAAATGTCGGATAACATCCCCGCTTATCGTATGCTCCGCAATGACAGCAAAACGAATCAAAACAAGTAAAGCACAATTCAGAAGAACTCCAGATAACACGGCGCTGATGGGCGAAGGCGCTTGACTATGTGCATCCGGCAACCAAAAGTGCAGCGGCGCAAAACCAATCTTGGTTCCCAACCCAACAATTAGAAACACAAAAGACAAGCTAACCATTGAAGGCTGAAGCTTAATGCTTGGATCCTTGAGAAAAGACCAGTTTAGAACCTCTGGAGATGTGCCAAGTGTATTGACTACCGACGAATAGAGGAGAATAACTCCTAGAAGAGCAATCGCGATTCCTGCTCCACAAATCATTAAATATTTCCATGCGGCTTCAAGTGCCTCTCCTTTTCGGTAAAGAGCCACTAGAAATGCCGAAACAATCGTGGTTGCTTCGATACCAACCCAAAGCAGTCCCATATTATTAACGACACAAACCATCAGCATTGAGGCAATAAATAGGTGATACCAAAAGTAATACTGCCGAAGCTGTTTCTGATCGATGACTCCTTCATGATATTCATTCCGGATATATCCGATCGAGTTTAGGGCTGCGGTCCATCCGATGATGGCAACAATCGCAATAACGATGGAACCTAGAGCATCCACATAAAAAAATTGGTTAGTATTACTACTTACCGTTCCTCCTACTGCCACTTCACATACCAGCCAAATGGCCAATATGGAAGTGATGCTACTCCCTACAAGATGAACCCATTCGATAACCCGAATTTTTTTCAGAAAAAAACACAACAACGCCGTAACTGTAGGTATAATCAATGTCCATAACGGTAACATGTTCATCACCCCTTTAACTTTCTCAGCCAATCTGTACTAATACTCTTGAAGGTTTGATCCATTCGATAGCTAAGGAGACTAATCAAAATAACAGATACAAAGACATCTAAAAAGATACCAATGTCCACCATAAACGGCATCCCTCCTGAAGCCGAAAGAGCAAACAGAAATAAACCGTTTTCGATTACAATTAGACCAATCCCTTGCATAATTGCTTTTTTATGAGTGATCATTACAAACAATCCAATAAGTAACATGGAGATGGCATTGGGTAAATAAGGATGTCCAGAATCCGACATGATAACACCTAGCGGTTTAGTAATAACATAACTGAAAACAACGAGACCAGCTGCACTTAAAAGTGAAATTTCTCGCCCGATAAACTTGTCAGTTTCTCGCTTTATGTACATTTTTCGCATCGTTGAATCGAGGATGCTAGGGATGACGATTGCTTTTACCACAATCGTAAGTATAGCCATAATGTACATATCCACCTCTCCTGTTTCCCATGCCAATAGAAAGCCGGTAATCCCTAGAAAGAAGGACTGTAACGACAGGATTTTAATGGCGGTTCTGATCGACTTCAACCAGACCAACAGAAGGCTTGAGACAACTAACATCACCGACGTTTCCAAGAAAAGGTTCATCTGTTTTTATCCCCTTACAACAAATATTCGGTAATAAGTGAAAAGAATGATAATAAAAAGGCAGCTGCTAATAATCTTGGAACTTTAAATAAGCGCATTTTAGCATTGGCTATTTCGATACAGGCCATGATCAAACCAACACCAAACATCTTTAAAAAGAATAGGAGCGGTCCCGTAAGGAGGGCCCACCCTCCAGTGGACACGTTTGGCCCCCAGGGAATACATAAATCAATAAACAGCGTAAATAATGCGGCCTGCTTGATCCAAGCGCTCCACATAAGTAAGGCTAATGGTTTACCTGAGTATTCAAGCAAGGGCCCTTCATGAATCATGGTCAATTCAAGGTGTGTATCAGGATTATCCACTGGAACTCTTCCTGTCTCAGTTACAAGAAGGATTACAAATGCAACGAGTATCATAAAATAAGCTGGTGAAATAGGTAGTCCTATCTCCAAAAGATGTGCAATGATAGCGGAGAGATTGGTCGTTTTAGCAGGAAGGGCTGTACCTAATATTGTAATAAACAACACTGGCTCTGCTAGCGAGGAAATAAACAAATCCCGACTCGCACCTTGTGCACCAAAGGAACTTCCAGTATCAACAGCTGACATACTAATAAAGAACCGGGATAAAGCAAACAGGTAAATAATGAGGACAATATCCCCAGTAAAAGAATATAAAGTTTGATGAACAAACGCAGGAATAAGTGCCGATGCAGTAAGAGTCGCACCAAAAACAATATAGGGTGTAACCAAGAAAATCCACGAAGCGTTCTTAGATACGAATGAGTCTTTGTGCATGTACTTATATAGATCAAAGTACGGTTGAAGAAGACGTGGTCCTACTCTACCTTGCAGTAATGCTTTCGATTTCTTAATTGCTCCTGTAAGAAGCGGGGCAATCAATAAAATGGACAAAAATTGTATAATTTGCAAGATAATCGATACCATCCGCTCACTACCTTCCCATTACCCAAATAAGCATGAATACCAGTGTCGCAAGTAAATACAGTAAATAACTTTGCACAATTCCGTTTTGAATCTTCCGGAAAATATTTGCTCCTGCAACAAGTAAATTCATGATTGGTTTATATAAAAAATCTTCTATAATCAGTGGAATTCGACTAACATATGTATACCCTCGGACAAAGTAGGGATTTCGAGGGTTTTTGTCAGTAATGAGACTGCGCGACGACTTCATCAACAGTCGAAAAGCGACACGGACAGGTTTACTGAAACCACTAGCCGTATAAGTCATTCGCGGAACTAGAGTGATCCCACAGGCCCATGTTTCTCCTCGAATGGTTTTTGTCTTGCCACCAATAAATTGTGTAATTGCCCACGCAATCAACAATCCACATAGAATCATAAGCACTGTTGTCCCAATCGATATTTTACTAAATCCGGTACTTACCATCGCTGGGGTAATGGAAAAAGAAGGAATGGAAGAACCCCCTACAAGTGCCTTTATTGTTTTTTGAATTACACCAAATATCACAAAAGGAATAACGCCTAAAAGGATACAGGCTGCAGACAAGATTCCCATTCCAATGAGCATAGGACGGGGTACTTCATGTGCTTGCTCAGCCATATTCGAACGTGGAAGTGCCAGAAATGTCATAGAAAAGAAACGAATAAATAAAAATGCAACCAATGCGCCGACCATTGCCAATACAGCAATCATAAGCGCCCCAAATAAATGCATTGCGATACTGTTACCAAAAAATCCTAGAGTAAAGATGGATTGAAACAGCATCCACTCACTGATGAAACCATTCATCGGTGGCATTGCAGCAACTGATAATGAACCGATTAGCATGAACAATGCTGTCCAAGGCATTCGTCTGATTAAACCGCCGAGCAGATTCATGTTCTTCGTATGACATTCCATAAGAACGGCGCCTGCCCCCATAAACAAAAGGCTCTTAAACAAAGCATGATTGATTAAATGGTACAAGACAGCAAGCAATGCGAACGAAGCTAATAACGGTTGTCCTTTTGATAGGAAAATCAATGCAATCCCAATTCCTATGAACATCAATCCCATATTTTCGATACTGCTATAAGCAAGCATCTGTTTCTGATCAATCTTTCCCAATGCATGCAATACACCAAATAGAGCGGTATTTCCTCCAATAACAATGACGGCAATTCCCCACCAAAGCGGTCCTGATTGCAAAAACTGCATCGTAATTAGGAGAAAACCGTAAATGGCAGTTTTAATCATAACACCAGACATTAAAGCGGATATATGACTTGGTGCACTAGGATGTGCCCTCGGCAACCAGATATGCATTGGTACAAGTCCCGCTTTGGTTCCAAAACCAATCAGAGCACAGATAAAGACCCAAGATTGAGCCGACTGTGGCAAATGGATATGGTTCATTTGTTGAAATTCATAACTACCACTGTAATAATGAAGAATAAAAAAGGCGATCGTCAAAAAAACGGTTCCGATATGGGTCATAATTACATAAATTAATCCAGCCTTTTGCACTTCAGGCTTTTCATGTTCATAGATTACAAGAAAGTATGAAATAACAGACATGACTTCCCAAGCTATTAAAAAAGTAAAAATGCTTCCGGCCATAACAACACCAGCCATAGCCATAATAAAAATCAACATTCCAGCGTTCAACAACGACACTGATTTACGTCCCCTATATTCCGATACATACCCGATGGCATATATAGTCACAATCAATCCAATAACACCAACAATGAGAAGAAAAAAAGCTGAAAATGCATTGACTCTAAGTTCGATATTGGTAAAAGAAAAAACCCCCCGAAACAAGGTGGCTGTTAGCGTCTTTTCTGTGAGTCCTAAAATCCCCCCTGCAATAAGACCAACATTTGCGATTATTGAGCAGGTATTAGCGATTAGTCCGCTGATAAGAGCATTTTTGTGAAAGAGAATTGACATAACCGCGCCTGTAGCAAATAGGGTTATTGACCCTACAAAAATAATAAGTTGCCACGATTCTTCCAAAATATATATCACTCCCACCTTAGTACTACTACAAAAAATAGGTATGTATGTAAGAAAAAATTGTAAAATAATTGATTAAGTAGCCCGATTGATTTTGGCTGTTTTCGCATAGATTGTTGTTTTACGTACAAATGGACATAGCCCGTATAAATCTTAGTATCGTGCTCTTTTCACTCTCAACTTGACCATAATATATTCCGTAAAACTTGTAAGAATCTGCAAATTAGCAGCGAATAACAACAAAGTTTGAGAAAAAGCCTTGATTTTAGAAGAAATGGAAAAACTAATTTACTAACAAACTTCTAGCTTTGATTAGGTGTTCCAAATGAACTTGAAATTCCGACTAAACCCAAGAACATTCCCCCTAGAATTTAATAGTAGAATACCTATATTTTGACATAATATAGCGAAGATTGCGAGATTTGTTTTTACCCAACTTTTAAATTTGTTTTATACACATTTCCAACCTTTTTATGTTAAAAAATCTACTATAGAAAAGGGATAGAATTAGTCCAAAATGTATTTTTTAACTAATCTACTTCCGAAACCTGAAGTTTGAAAAATGCGCCTCTACGAATAGCAGAAACGCACCTTTAAATGAACGAATGGAAATAAAATAAATTCAGGGAAAATATTACTTTTTATCATCACTTTTCATATTTTTCATTTCTTTATTACTCATATTCATTTTCTTTTTACCCGTTTGTTGTGTTTGTTTATCATCCATTTTTTTGCCACTACTTTGTGCATTTGAGCAGCCAACTACTCCGACTAATAATAAAGAAGCCATTAAGCTTACTATTATTTTCTTATTCAAAGTTCAATCACCCCCATAAAAAAATTGAAAAAATTAATAAAAACGACAGATTTTACCTTACAGTATAAATTTGCAGAAATTAAGGATTTTTTTCTTTAAAAGAATATTATTTATTACCCTTTTACCCATAAAAAAAACCTAATCGAAAAATTTTCCGATTAGGTTTTTTTTATATAAATTCTTATTAGCTAAAAAAAGACTGATATTAACTTGCTTTTCTTAACTTTCTAAATTGACTTCGTGATAATACAGTCCGTTCTAAACGATGCCCCACTATTCCTGCTAAAATTGCTAGAAAAATATCTTTAGGGAGAGGAACGACCATCCATAACCAAGCCATTTTATAGGTAAATCCTTCTGGCGCAGAACTCCAAAATTTATAAGCAACGTACATCAAATTT
Source organism: Neobacillus sp. PS3-40 (assembly GCF_030915485.1). Taxonomy (GTDB): domain Bacteria; phylum Bacillota; class Bacilli; order Bacillales; family Cytobacillaceae; genus JAUZPL01. The sequence goes on from NZ_CP133266.1 coordinate 578,055, forward strand.
GTGCCCATAACATAATTGATGACCAAGCCAATTAATGCGGCGAAAATAAATACTCCAACTGTTTTTTTCATTTTTTCAATTATGTAGCCAGTAGCAAATGCAGTAAAAATAAAGGAAATAATAAAACCGAATGTAGGGCTAATAATAGTCCCCAGACCAGCTCCAAATTTTGCAAATACAGGAACTCCCACTAATCCCACTAGAGCGTAAACAGTCATTGATATAGCTCCTAAGCGACTACCAAGGACCACTCCAGCTAAAATGGCAAAAAATGTTTGTAGTGTTATCGGTACTCCCCCAATTACTAAAAAAGGTGCAATAGATGTGATATTAGCACCAACTGTCATTAAAGCGACAAACATGGCGGCTAGTGTAATTTCAGTCGTTCTTAGCTTCATAAATACTACCTCCAAAATATTTTATCTAAATTAAGAATAATAGGTGAACACGGTTTGTGTCAACTAGAAATTAAATTTAGTTTACATATAAAATCTTTTATCTTTATGATTTCATTCATTTTAAAGCTTTTTTATCTGAAATCAGGAAAAGTTCCTCCCTACTAGTAAACACAACAAAAGCCTAAGCAGTAGAAAATCTGCCTAGGCTTTTAGTTGCTATTTATGACAAAAGTAAAAGGAACCAGCAACTTTTGCTGATTCCCTTATCATATTTTAAAAAACGCAACAGATTATCCGCGTCTTCCGCCTCTACCGCCTCGTTTTGTTTCAGTACTACGTTTAAGGGTAGATAAATTCTCTTCACTTGCCTTTAAAAATTTAGCCATTTTATCTTCAAAATTTTCCTTAGGTTTGAAATTGCCTTTTGAACGGCTATCAACCCTTCCCTGGCGTGGCGGGCGTTGAGAATAAGAAGAAGTTTGACCTTCAGGCTTATCGATAGCTTTCTTGATTGATAAGGCTGTTTTTCCTTCCTTCTCACTAATCACTTTTACTAAAATCATATCGCCTACTTTGAGATGGTCATTAACATCTTTTACATAGCTATCTGCAACCTCGCTGATATGCACAAGACCAGTTGTTCCTCCTGGTAATTCAACGAATGCTCCAAAATTTGTGATACCTGTTACTTTTCCTGTTACTTTGCTGCCTATTTCAACTGACATAAAAATAATGTTCCCCCTCAATACTGTTAAAAACAATTTATTATAACAATTTTAGGGTAATGATATCAACTATCCAGTAGTTTTTCAATATAAATTCAACAGATTGGCAAATATTGAGTAATTCCAATAAAGTAGGATTGCACAAAATTCTTATTTTATTTATCTGTTAAGGTATCAATAATATTTTTCCGGAGCTTTTTCTGCTTTCAAGTAATTTGTGTGCTTCAACGCCATCTTTTAATGAAAAAATTGTAGGTTCATTTATTTTAATTTGCTTATTCAATATCATTTCAAAAAGTTGATTGGCACGATTACGCCTTTCTGAAAGAGATGTGAGTACATTCCAAAGGTCTCCACCTGTAATGGTTTTTGAGGTATCCATCAACATCCTTGGATCTATAGGTTCAGGATCTCCTCCTGACATGCCGAAAAACACTACCGTTCCTCCAATTTTAGTTGCGGCAAAACTAGATGATATTGTAGAACCCACAGATTCATATACAACGTCTACACCTCGCCCATCAGTCATTTCAAGTACCTTTTCTACCCATTCATCATTATATAAGAATACTTCATCACAACCTACCTTTTTTGCTACTTTTGCCTTTATTGAAGAAGATGTAAGCCCGATAACCCTTCCCCCAGAAAGCTTGACAATTTGAATTAAGAGTTGACCAACCCCACCTGCTGACGCATGAATGAGAACTGTATCACCAGTTTTCACCTTGTAACTATCATTTGTTAAATAGTGTGCTGTTAATCCTTGCAACAGGACAGAAGTTGCTGTTTGAAAAGAAATGTCATTTGGAATAGGGATTGCTTTTTCCTGTGGAACTGCTACTAACTCTGCATTGGCAAAGGGTACATCTGCAAAGGCAATTCTGTCCCCCACTTTTATATCTTTAACGTTGATACCTACTTGTTCAACTATTCCGGATCCTTCGAATCCTAAGATATATGGTGGATCCCCAACTAAATGATAATTTCCCTTCCTTCTGTAGATATCAGCAAAATTTAAACCAATTGCCTTAGTTTTTACCAATATGTCATCTTGGCTACAGAAAGGAGTAGCTATTTCTTTATATTGTAGAACTTCAGGACCTCCAAATTTTTCAAAAACAAGTGCTTTCATATTTTTATTACCTCAATTTCATTATTAGATAAATACATTTTTGTGTGAAGAAAAGGGGCGAAGCTACGCTCGAAAGAATTGGAACAACCAATTCGTAATGAAAATTTAATCCTTCAGCATCGAATTAGTGAAGACCTACTTCGCTTACAGCTCCTTACTATGTTGGTTTAGTTCATTTACTAAGAGTCTTCTTCATTTTAAATGGTGGCGTGAAATGCCATATTCGTTTTGTATGTTATTTAATGTGCAATCTCTTTGCCATCGAGTCTAAAAAGATGGATTATTCTTTTTGTAAATAATAGAATAGATTTTTAGATTTCGCAATTTTAGAGGAGATCTTCAATTGTCTAGTCGGTTATACAGACACCTTTTGAAGCTGACCTCTAGATATTCACAATACAAAAAAAGCAGAGGACTCTGCCCCCGCCTACTAAATAACTATTATTTAAATTATTATTTTCCTTCACTAAAATCACTTTGGTTTACCTCTTTTTTTTCTGAAGCGATAGGCTTAGGAGATTCCATGCTAGTCATATTTTCAAGGGCTTTGCCTACTGTGGTTGTAACATTCAATTTATGTTCCGGAATTCGTTGACTTTTCATTATTATAGGCCCTCCTTTCCACCTTTATTTTCTTCCCATCATAAATATTTATACTTTTACCTTTTATCTGGAATAACGAATATTTTCTCAACTAGACAAAGATGGATAACAAATTAATTAGTTACGGATATTAGAGTCTTACAATAATTCTCTGTTTGTTTTTAAAATACACCATTTCCTTAAACCCGATATCCTTAAGGTGGGTTTGAACGATCTCAAACTCATCCCCGACTCTATGGGGATCATGGGCATCTGACCCAAAGGTAACCTTCACCCCATTGTGCCGTGCCAGCTCCAGTATCTCATCGGATGGATACCAGCCCCCTACGTCTTTTGTTTTACCAGAAGTGTTGATTTCAATGGCGATATCGCATTCTCCAATTATTTTTAACGTCTGTTCGACCGCTTCAGTTTGTATGAATGAAAAGGCAGGATAATATCCCTTCATAGCATCAATATGGCCAAGAATTTGAAACATGCTACTTCGTGCAGATTGGTTGATTAGAGAGTAGTATGTTTCTTTAGTTCTTATTTTTTCTTGTTCAGTAAGACCATCCCAGCGACCTTTTTCGAAAATGTTAATCCCGTCCACATGGTGAACCGACCCAATGATGTAATCAAAGGGATATCTTTCATAATATGAACGATATATTTCGATTTGCTCTGGAAAGAAATCTGATTCTACTCCTAACAGGACGTCAATTTTCCCACTGTACAATTTCTTCAGCTGTTGCACTTCATGAACATAATCGGAAAAATGGCTTTTAGGCATGGCAATAGTAGGATAGGGCTGGTCTTCTTCATTTGTGAAGTATGGTGAATGATCTGCAATTCCTATAACATTTAACCCCCTATCTATTGCTGCTTCAATATATTCCTGTATCTTGCCTTGAGCATGTCCACAAAGGTCGTGATGAGTATGTAAATCAAATTTTATTTTTGAATTCAACTTTAATCACCTCTTTCAGTAATTTCTCCTACTAGTCGACTCTTTCATACATATTTACTTATTAAAGAGAAAAACTACCATTGGAATTGCAATTAAATAGAAGGAGACATTCTTATGGACTACAGGATATTTAGATTGATTAACCAATTTGCTGGTCGGTATCAGCATGTAGATAAGGTGATAATTACTTTTTCTCAGAAAGTTCGCTATTTGTTTTTCTTTATATTAATCTTCATGTGGTTTCGTAACAACTTTCATAAAAAGATTACTTTAAATGCATTACTTTCGGTTGGGATATCGATAATTATGAATAAAGTGATTAAACTGTTCTATTTTAAACGTCGTCCATTCTTGAATCTTTGGGTTCATTTATTACCCCCATCCCCTTCAAAAAGTAATTCATCATTTCCAAGCAAACACACCGTTCTAGCATTTGCTGCAGCAACATCTATCATATTGTATAAGCGTGTCTTAGGTTGTGTGATGTGCTTTTTTGCACTCCTTGCTGGATTCTCTCGCATTTGGATGGGTCAACATTACCCATCTGATATTGTAGGCAGTGCCTTACTTGGATTTATAACGAGCATAGTTGTTAAGTTGACAGGATGGATTTGGAATCCAATCATTAAACGAGTATTACAAAATTACAATGGTTTCTGTTCCATGTTGAAAAATCATATAAAGAATTCCTTAATTTAAATTTTAGGGAATACCGCTTTAAAGTTTCAATTGGTATCAAGGTACACAATAACCTTCTTACGATTTATCTTAAATCGCATTCCATTTTTTCAAAAAAGTATTTTGGATTAAAATTGATAATTACAAATTTCTCTTTTTTGTAAATAGTATAAATCAAAGCGCAAAACTGAAGTTCTTTTCATTGAGGTGAGCCTATCCATGCCAATTTTGGAAGTAGACGGAATTAGTCTATATTATTCTGTTAAAGGAAATGGAATTCCTATTGTTTTTATTCATCCTCCAGTGCTTACTAGTATCAATTTTAGATACCAAGTAGATGAATTATCCCTACATTTCAAAGTTATTACTTTTGATATAAGAGGCCATGGAAGGAGTCAGTATTCAAAAAAAACGATTTCCTATTCACTAATTGTTGAGGATATTAGACATCTGTTGAACCATCTAGAAATAAAAAAAGCATTTATTTGTGGATATTCAACAGGAGGATCTATTGTCCTGGAATTTTTATTGACAACACCTAACAATGCTTTAGGGGGAATTGTAATCAGCGGAATTTCAGAGGTGAGGGATAGAAATCTAAAGAAGAGAATTTCTTTAGGAATTAAATTGGCAAAAGCTAGAGCCATATCAATTTTAGCTTGGTCCATATCATGGAGCAATTCAAATACTAAAGAGTTATTCCTAAAGATGTTTACAGAAGCACGAAAAGGAAATGCAAAAAATATCGAGCAGTATTACAGTTATAGCTTGAATTATGATAGTACCCAATACCTAGGAAACATACACCTTCCTGTTTTACTGGTCTATGGTGATGAAGATAAATCATTTTATAATTATGCCAATATATTGCATAAAAAATTGCCGTATAATGAATTAAAATTCATTGAACATGTAAAGCATCAGATTCCCACTAAAGCAGCCATCAAGTTAAATGAATTGATTAAACAGTTTGTGAAATACCCATGACGTAAAGAATAAGGTAGAAAATTTTACTTTACCAACCTTGAAAAGCACAATTAAAGAACTAATTCTGTAAGATTGAAATAGAGTTTTTGTCAAATTGCAGCGATTGTAATTTTTTCAAAAATAAAAGACACTACTTAGATAAGAAGATCATATTCATACTGTTATCTTTATCACTGCATAAATGTTTCAATTTACCTATATTTATTATAGGAGGTGTGTATAATGAAAGTAAATTATCCTGTTAATGACACTGCTGATCTAAAAGAGATAAAAGAAGCCCTTAAACCTTATGGCGGACGTTGCGCTAAAATCGTAGAAGGTACACTGGAGTATCAAATCAAAGAAGAAAATCAAAGTGAAGCTTACGAGCAATTAAAAGGCAAAGGGTTTATAGAATAAAAGTCAGGGTTATATACCTGGCTTTTTATTTTTTTCCATTAATTATCGTTTCTCCTCATGCTTACTCCTCCTCAATGACTCAAAAACAACACTCATTAAAAAACAATCTTGAAAAGAATTATTTATGTGATATATATCACAACTACTAATAGTGAAAATCATTATCGTATAAATTAGGGATAATAAGTATATAAAAAGAATAATTTTAATTAGGAGTGATTTTGATGAATCAAGCTATGAAAACAATTGAGGGCTGGTATTGTTTACATGACTTTCGGACTATTGATTGGACAAAATGGAAGACAGTATCTTCAGGACAACGGGAACAAGCCCTTCATGAATTTAAATCATTATTGAAAAAGTGGGAAATGATTGAGTCAAATAATAAGGGAAGTCATTCAGTGTATACTGTTGTTGGCCAAAAAGCAGATCTTTTATTTATGATTTTGCGCCCTACAATGAAAGAACTCAATGAAGTTGAAACAGAATTCAATAAAACCATTCTTGCTGATTTTACAGTACCAGCATATTCTTACATATCTGTTATTGAAAAAAGTAGTTACTCGCAAATGGCAGAAAATCCTTTTGAAGATCCAGCTATGTTGGCAAAACTTCACCCTACGATACCAAAGAATGAATATTTATGTTTTTATCCAATGAGTAAGCTTCGCGCGGAGAAAACAAATTGGTTTATGCTTCCAGTTGAAGAAAGAAAAAGATTGATGTTTGAACATATTGGTACAGGTAAACCCTATAATGAACAAGTAAAACGAATTATAACAGGCTCTATTGGTTTTGATGATTACGAATGGGGAGTTACTTTATTTTCTGACGATGCCTTGCAATTTAAAAAGCTAATATATGATACAAGATTTGATGAAGTTAGTGCTGTTTATGGTATTTTTGGCTCCTTCTTTATTGGAAATCTTCTAAAGCAAGATAGAATAAACCAGTTCTTTCATATTTAACGAGACGGTCAAAAACCGTCTTATTTTACTTTTATGTTATAGTGAAAATAGGGAGCTGAACATGTTACGTTATAAATTTTTTGCTTTTTGGTAAATTGCAGAAAAAATTGAGGTGTCTTTCATGAAAAAATCATTCTTTATGTCTTTAGCGATTTCAATTGGTTTATTTTTTTTATTATTTCCAATCTTAATTCAATTAACAGCATACCTCCACCCAATCGTTTTAGCAGTTGTATTCTTTTGTATCTTCATTATCACATTCTTCTTAATCCTATTGATCAATAGACAGACACTTCATTTACCTTACTCCTTATTTTTATGGATTTTGATTCTATATACTATAGCCCTTTTGGTATTGCTGTTTTATCGTCCAAACAACCAAAGCTACCATTCGATGAATCTAATGCCGTTTGCGACGATCTCTTATTATCTTTCAGGAAAAGTTAATTTATTAATTTCAGTATATAATCTTACCGCGAATATCGGTTTGTTTATTCCATATGGCGTTTTTTTACTGATTGTTTTTAAAAAAGGCTATTATAAACTTATTTTTTTACCCTTTCTATTCATTAGTTTGATTGAAGTAGGACAATTTATAACTCAACGAGGCAGCATGGATATCGATGACCTTATTTTGAATATGGTAGGAATTTTCATTGGCTATGGGCTTTATCCCATTTTCAAACGAGTTATCATTCTTTCAACATTAATTTAAAAGGATTACAACAAAAAAGCTTGAATAAGCTTCTATCCAAGCATTTTTTATCAAAGTAGCTCTTTCTATTAATCTTATAAATGTGATGTATCATATTTAAGTAAAAATTCGTTTATCCCTTCGCTTATCTTAACCAAAGATAAACTTGTTGATGGAATTGCTGGAGTTGACCATAGCTTTTCCAATGGGATTTTTTCAAAATAATGCATTAATAATTTAAGTGCAATTGAATGGGTGACAATACAAATATTTTCTGATGGGTGTGCCTTAACGATACTTTCGATTGTGTTTACCATTCTTTCTTGAACTTGTTTAAATGATTCGACTGTATCACTTGAAAACAAATGAGGCTTTTCCCAAAAAGTGAACCATTGTTCAGGAGTGGCCTTTTCGTTTTCATCAAACGTTTTCCCCTCCCATATTCCAAAAGATAACTCTCTTAGTGAGTTAAGTTTAATCACCTCAATTGGTCTTCCCCTCTTGATTATTTCGGCGGTATTTATGGCCCTTTCACTTGTGCTCGAATAAATTGCATCTAAGGAAACAGTAGAGAGCCTGTCAGCAAGCTGCATTGCCTGCTTTACCCCTTTATCAGTTAAAGGAGAGTCTTTCCACCCCTGCATTACGTTTTTTGTATTCCAAATTGTTTCACCATGCCTTGTTAGATATAGATGGGTACTCACTTCAAATCCTCCATGAAATTCCTTCTTTATTTCCACATTAGTAAACTATTTGTTTTTTATCTAATAATATTTTAACATAATATCCCATTATATTAATTAAGATTATTTCTTTTTAAGCTTTAAAATAAAATTTAATTCATTTTGAAACCTATCCAATAAATCTTCGAATGTAGAATTAATTAAAAATGGAAAAAGGTTTTCGAGTGCTTCATTATAATCTTGACCCAATGCTTCTCGGAGAATAACATACTTTTGAAAGAGTAGTGCTTTTTCAAAATCAATACCTAGTTCGTATAAACCATTAGATAAGTCATCTTTGGGAATTTGTTTGATTTTCTGAAATGCTTTTTCATTATTTTCTATAAACTTTTCTTCTAAATAATGTGTAACGTAATCGGTGTACACCATTTGACCAATCTCATTTGTTTCTTTTTTAGTATAATTAAAGCCAATAACCCGATCTTCCTTATTTTCACGGATTATAAACGTTTTATTACCTTGTAAATGCCTAATAAAATTCTTTACGCTTTTATCAAAAATTTTGTTAAACTTAATGATTTGATGCAGTTTGACTGCAAAATCGGTATGTTCTTCGCCAACTACAAATAATCGGTCCACAATCGGCAATAGCTTTAATACCCCTTCAGAAAGTTGACTTGATGCATCATAAATAATAATATCGTATTTTTTTTTCATTTTTTTAATTTTACTTTTTTGATTTGATAACGATAATTTTGAAAATTCATGGATTAGCTCATCTGATATCTCTTCTTTTTCTAGAGTCCCATAGGAAATGAATGCAGTAGATAAAGTCGTGTTTATTTTAAGCCAATTATAAATCGACAAAGACAACTCAGTTACACCTGATTTTGCTTTTGGCGAATAAAAACCAACCAAATACATATCACTCACCAGCCTTTATTATAATAATATTCCAAAAGGGGGATAAGTGTTAAAGACAAACCACTTCGTTTCTTGTTAAACTATGAACTTGATGCTCCAACTCGTTTGTGCTTAAATTCGTATTTTCTTTACAGAAAAATCATGACCATAATATGGATAAAATCAAAATAGTAGGGGATCTTATGTGCAAATGAATCCATCTATTAATTGGAATCAAAATCAGGAGGTTTATATGAAGTTATACAGCAACATGGAGTTTGAAATGAAAAGTACTTTTTTACCTAACATCAGCAACTCAGATACATTGAAGATAACAGAAATTACACCTAAAAGTGTTGTTATTCTCATGCACAATTCCAATTGCAGGGGAGTATTTCCAATAGACAACTTTCAATATTGGATTAAAAAAAATTCATTGGTTCATATTATTGAAAATGAGGTGAAGACCTCATAATAGCTAAATATGAACTTGATTTTTTTACCATTTTAAAACGAAGACACTAGTGAAATTTCACTAGTGCCTTCATTTACCTTCATCAAAACTCTTTTATTTTACTGCATACTGCATTAACAACATCAGTTGTAGATGACTTTCCTCCAATATCAGGGGTTTTAATGCCACTGTATGTTACCTCTTGAACAACATCCAAGACCTTCTGTCCCAATTCATATTCACCGAAATGGTCAAGCATCATCTTAGCAGTCCAAATTTGCCCGATTGGATTGGCAATTCCTTTGCCATAAATGTCAGGAGCCGAGCCATGTACTGGTTCAAACATGGACGGATACTTTCCATTTATATTTATATTGGCTGCAGGGGCTATCCCGATACTTCCCATGATTGCACCACCAATATCAGTTAATATGTCGCCAAATAAATTACTAGCTACAATAACATCAAAAATTTGTGGTCGTGTCACAAAGAATGCTGCTAAAGCATCAATATGATAGGATGATGTATCAATATTTGGGTATTCCGTCTTTACTTCATTAAATACTTCATCCCAAAATGGCATCGAATGGACAATCCCATTTGATTTAGTCGCACTTGTAACGTGCCTTTTCCTCTTTTTAGCAAGTTCGAACGCATAACGCATGGCACGCTCTGTTCCTTTTCGAGTAAATACTGCGTTCTGAATGGCAATTTCATCTTCACCCTGATGAATTCTACCACCAACTTCACTGTATTCCCCTTCACTATTTTCCCTAACCACAATCAAGTCAAAGTCATTTGGATTGACCAGTGGAGATGTAAGCCCTTTAAAAAACTTTGCAGGGCGTATGTTTATGGATTGTTCAAATTCTCTTCTGATTTTTATTAATAATCCCCAAAGAGAAACATGGTCAGGAACTAATTGGGGGTTCCCAACAGCACCTAGAAATAGTGCGTTAAAGCCTTTTAAAGAATTCAATCCGTCTTCCGGCATCATTTTGCCATGCTCCAAATAGTAATCACAACTCCATGGGAACTCACTGTACTTGAATTTTAGTCCACCGTGAACTTCTGCTACGGCATCTAAGACTTTTAATGATGCTGGAACCACTTCTTTGCCAATTCCATCTCCAGGGATTACAGCGATTTCCAATGTATTCATTTATGTAAAACTCCTTTAAGTTACTTTAAAATACTTGTTAATTCACCTATTGATTCAATTATCACATTTATTTCATCCCCGGATTTTAACCAAGTTTGCGATTCTGTTGGGTAACCAAGAATAACACCTTGTGGAGTTCCTGTGAAAATAATATCACCAGGCTTTAATGTCATATATTGAGATATGTAACTAATTAAAGTGGCACAATTAAAAATCATATTTTTTGTATTTCCTATTTGGCGTATTTCCCCATTAACATGACATTCAATAGCTAAATTATTTGGATCAACCTCATCACTTGTGACAATACATGGCCCAACAGGGGCAAAGCCATCAGGGCTTTTTCCTAGCAACCACTGACCAGTTTTAAATTGCAAATCACGTGCAGAGATGTCATTTCCAGCACTGTATCCAAATACATAGGATAATGCATCTTCCACCGCTACATTTTTAGCCGTTTTTCCAATGACAACAACAAGTTCTGCTTCATAATCCATTTGTTTAGCACCTTGTGGAATTGAAATGTAATCATTATGTGCAGCTAATGCATTGTTAAATTTACTGAATAAGATTGGTGATGTTGGAATATCCATTTTCGACTCTTTAGCATGGTCGACATAATTTAGGCCTACACAAATAATTTTTTCAGGATTGGTTATTGCCGGTGCATACTTAAGTTCATCAACAGATACAAATAATTCTGATGACCCTTCTGTGCAAGCATGGCTTACTAAACTTTTCAACATCAAAGAACCTTCATCTTCTTGTAAAATTAATTCTTGAAGACTAGCAGGTACAGTTTGCCCAAACAGTTCAGCTGCAACTTTTACATCTAAAACTCCAAGATCCGTTTTTACACCTAAACGCAGTTCACCTTGTTTTACAAATTGTAGTAGTTTCATAACTTCCTCCCCTTTAATTGCCTAAAAAATTGGAAATATTATTATTATTGTACTCCTAAATAATTATTTTTCCAATGGATGATCCAGCAATTAGTAAAGAAAGCCCGCCGATTGGGATCCTAAGGGCGATGACAGAGGAGTAATAGACTTTATGCGCTATTCCTTGATAATAAACAACAGAATTGCTGCCAAAATTGCCAAGCCACTACTTGTCGCAAAGGTGGCTAATGGACCAAAAGCTTGCCATAAAGATCCTGCGATAATACTCGCTGGTAAGGCGGCAAACCCAGTGAAAGCATTAAAGGTTCCCATTGCAGTGCCTCGATTTCCCATAGGCACTAAATCTGCTATATATGCTTTTTGTATTCCTTCTGTTGCTGCATAATATAGACCGTAGAATACAAATAAAATCCAAATGCCCAAAGGGTGATGGACTAGACCAAATCCTAAATAAATAATCGCAAAAATCACGTATCCACTGATAATCACGGGACGTCTACCAATTCGATCGGAGAGAATTCCAGTTGGTAATGAAAAAAAGGTATAGGTCAAATTAAAGACCAAATAAGCAAGGGGAATGAGTGTATCTTTCATTCCGACCTCTTTGGTTTGTAAAATCAAAAAGGCATCAGAGGAATTGCCCAAAGCAAATAATGTCGATATTAAGGTGAAAACAACAAATTTACGCCCCATTTGCTTAAGACTAATCTTTGGTAACCCACGTTGTTCACTATTTTCATCTTTTTTCTTTTCCTTTAAAAAGAATATCAAAACAAATATTGCCAATACACCGGGAATTGCTGAAAGTACAAAAATTGTGCGATATTGTCCGTGATATGTGTTTAGAATGATAAAGGCAACAAGTGGGCCAATCACAGCTCCAAGGGTATCCATTGCCCGATGAAAGCCAAAAGCCTTCCCTCTATCTTCTTTTGTTGTTGCGTCTGCAATTAAAGCGTCTCTTGGAGCTCCGCGCATACCCTTTCCAAACCGATCACCAAACCGAATAAACAGAACCTGCCACCCTGAAGTTGTAATGGCAAAAAACGGCTTTATCAAATTTGATAAGCCGTAACCAATAATCATTAAGGGTTTTCTCTTCCCAATTTGATCAGAAAACCAACCGGAAAAAAGTTTTAGGACACTTGCAGTACTTTCTGCTATTCCTTCAATGATTCCTATTGTACCAATCTGTGTATGCAATACACTTGTGAGAAATAAAGGCAATATCGGAACAATCATTTCACTAGACATGTCAGTTAATAAGCTTACGAATCCAATCCAAAAGATAATTGAACGAACACCTAATACTTTTTTCTCCCGATTGAATTCCATACACACACCTCAATTTTTAGGAATGGGAAATATTTTTATTCTTCCAAACTTTGCTCTCGAGCTTTTCATAAAAATCAACAATACTACATAGGATATTATCTGCAAGTTTCCAACGTTTCATTAATCCATGTACACTAAATGCTATTACAATTCCAATTACGATTCCAGCAAGGACATCAGCAGGATAGTGAACACCTGTCCAGACCCGTGAAAAAGCAATACCTGTAGCTAATAGTAACCAAACCCATCCATCCCTTTTCCTCCAAATCCATATTGAACCTGCAATAACAAATGCTCCTGTTGCATGGTCACTTGGAAAAGAAGCATTAGCGGCATGCTGAATAAGCTGTATGACATGGTGGTGAACAAACGGGCGATCACGATAAATAAGTAAACCAATCAATCCGTTTATTCCTAAAGCGACACATGCGGCTATCAAACCTTCCGCAACCATGCGTCGGTTCGTCTTTGTCCGCATAAACCAATAAATAATAATTCCTAGAAAAAATAAATATTCTCCATCCTGTGATAGAAAATCCATTATTGGATTTAAAGATGCATCAGAAATAGCAAAATGATTTATGATTTGAAAAATATGATAATCCAATTGAAGCATATACAAACACCCTTTTCATAAGTTTTTCTTACTAGTAAACGAGCCGCCAACAATAGGACAAAAAGCGCATCTAAAAGAAAAGACTTATAAAAAAGAAAAAAGTTCATTAAAAACTAAACTTTTTTTCCTCTAAGATATATTCATTTCTATTCTTGGTTCTTTAGCGCCACCGAAGTTTGCTTATTCCTTTAGTTTGCTCATATGTGGGCTATTTTTCAGTTTCAGTTTAACATTTATTAAAATAGGAACTCCAATAATTGAGAGTAAAAACAGTGATCCAAAAACCATTAACGGATTATTATAACCAAAATAATCTAACAAGAAACCACCGAGTGCTGGCCCTAGTACGTTTCCTATTTGGGTAAAGCCCATCGCCCCAAAATAAGTTCCCCTTAGATTTGGTTTCGCAATTGTATCCATAAACATATCTGTCATCGAAAACATCAAAACTTCTCCAAATGTAAAAATAATTACCATTACAATCCATATAGGGATTGTATCTGCAAGTCCAAAACCTATTAAACCTGTACTGCAAATAACATTACCTAAAATAATCGACAGAATGGGAGAATACTTTTTCCCTATTTTCAATAATGGATATTGTATCAAAATAACAACGGCAGCATTCAATGCCAAAAAAATCGAAAAGAACTTCGCGCCATTTTCTATTTGTGTTGTATTTGATAAATACTGTGGCAATGTTGAGCCAAATTGTGAATACCCCGTAATGGCAAAAATCAGGCCAATTAATGACCATAAAAGAATGGAGTCAGTCCTCGCTATTTGGAACGCTTGCTTTAAAGTAACTCGTTCTTCATTGTTATTTTTCGAACCAGGTGAAAGGGGATATTTCCGAAAGGTTATGATTAGTGAGATTCCATAAATAATATAAACGGCAGCTGCAATAAAAAATGGAAAGGTAGTTTTGGAAGATCCTAAATAATAGCCCACAATCGGACCAAAGATCACACCAATATTAATAGCTGTATAGCGTAAGTTAAAAATAACCAATCGATTTTTCGGCTCTGTTAAATCAGCAAGTAATGCCCTTGAAGTTGGTTCAAAAACAGAGCGGCAAAAACCATTCATCGCATTAACTACAAAAAAGCCAGCAACAGAATTAACCACACCAAAGCCTATAAAAACACCTACCCACAGAAAGATTGAAATATATAAAACTATTTTTCTTCCAAAACGATCTGATAGATACCCACCAAAAAAGCTAGTGCCAATTCCAATAAATGAACTAACAGCAATAATCATCCCTGTTTCAGATGAAGATACACCTTTAACATTGGTTAAATAAATCGCCAAAAACGGAATGCTCATTGATGTAGCCATTCGACCAAACATCGTACCAATGATAATGTTCAAAATTAATGGATGAAGTTTTTTTAATGTTGTCATGTCAAAATCCTCTAAACATATTATTACCCATCCACAAACAAAAATGGGCTGTTAAAAGTTAAGAATAGTCTGTACTATTTTATCTTTTAACAGCCCTTCTGGCAAATTTTTTCAAAAAAGATTTCATCACAAAAAGATCAATCCGAGGAGTTGATCTTTTTGTGTAAATTAAGACAGGATTGCACGATCGTTCGCCATTTGGGAACCGCGAATTCGCTTAAACTCCTGTAAAAGGCTTTCAATCGTGAGGTTTTTCTTTTCTTCTTCATCTACTTCAAAAATAATTTGACCTTTATCCATCATAATTAGGCGGTTTCCTAAGTCAATTGCCTGCTGCATATTATGTGTAACCATCAACGTAGTTAAGTGATAATTTTCTACTATTTCTTTAGTAAGGTTTGTAATCAACTCTGCTCGTGAAGGGTCTAGTGCGGCAGTATGTTCATCCAAAAGTAAAATAGATGGTTCAGTAAAGGTTGCCATTAATAAAGACAGTGCCTGCCGTTCCCCACCTGATAATAACCCCACTTTAGCATTTAGCCGATTTTCTAAGCCAAGATGCAATGATTCCAGTACTTCTTGAAAGTAATGGCGGCGCTTCTTGGTTACACCAATCCTAAGTGTCCTTGTTTTATTGCGGGAAAAAGCCATTGCCAAATTTTCTTCAATTGTCATAGTTGGAGCTGTGCCAGCCATAGGATCCTGAAAGACACGACCGATCATTTTGGAACGTTTAAATTCCGAAATATTCGTTACATTTTTTTCATCTAGATGGATTTCCCCTATATCTGGAGTTATGACGCCAGATATAATATTCATTAATGTTGACTTTCCAGCACCATTACTTCCAATGACTGTAACAAAATCCCCCGATTCCAGTGTTAAATTAATATGATCAATTGCAATTTTTTCATCGGGTGTTCCCTCATTAAAAACCTTATGAATCTGATTTAATCGCAGCATGCCCTCCACCCTTTCGTTTTACGGGAACATGAATTACGTTTATTCTCTCTCTTTTCTTGCGTGCTTTTCGCTTTCTTTCAGCGAATGACTCTAACACTTTTGGCATCGTCAGAGCAACTAGCACAATTAATGCAGTAATTAATTTCATATCGCCAGGATTAAGAAACTCAACACGAAGAGCAATTGTCACAACAAGGCGATATATAATTGAACCACCAATGACGGCCAATGTTGTTCGAGCAATCGTTTTTGTTCCAAATAAAGCTTCTCCAATAATGACTGAAGCAAGGCCGATCACAATCATTCCAATTCCCATACCAACATCAGCAAATCCACCTTGTTGGGCAATTAATGCGCCAGAGAAAGCAACTAATGCATTGGAGAGTCCGAGTCCAAAGATAACCATCAAATTTGTATTGGCAGACAGACTACGAATCATCCGCTTATTATCCCCAGTTGCTCTGACTGCAAGACCAATTTCCGTTTTAAAAAAACAATCAGTTAGCCCTTTAATCATAAAAGTAACAGCAATCATAAAAATAAGAATTCCCCATGTATCCGGGAGACTATCCCCAAGTCCAATTGCTTTTAAAATAGAATTAAAGAAGTTGTCTATTCCAGCTTTTTCAAAAAAAGCACTGATTTTTGTAAAAGATGTATCAGTATTTAATAAAGGAATATTGGATCTCCCCATTATTCTAAGATTAATAGAGTAAAGAGCTATCATCATTATTATTCCAGAAAGCAAGTTGTTGATTTTTCCCATCGTATGGATAATTCCAGTCAAGCATCCTGCCACAAAACCCACAATTAAAGCCGTAAACGTGGCAATAAATGGATTTACCCCCCCAACAATCATGGTTCCCGCGACAGCAGCCCCTGTTACAAAGCTGCCATCTACTGTTAAATCTGGAAAATCCAAAATTCGAAAGGATAAATAGACACCCAATGCCATAATCGCATAAATAATACCTGATTCAAATGACCCAAATATGGCGGTAAACATGAGATCAACATCCTTTAATCACAAATTTGTTTTTTCTTTAGAATTTTTTTAAATCTTCTATTTAATTTCCTTCGTAAAATTCACCAAGTTTTTCCCAATCTGGATTTACTTTAAGCCCCTGTGTAGCTGCTGCCTTTTTATTAATCACAAGCTTTAATGTCTTCGGTAATTCAACTGGGATTTCTGAAGGCTTCTTCTTACCACTTAATATGTCAGCGGCCATCACACCTGATTGATATCCAATATCAAAGTAGTTAAATCCACTAGCTGCGACAGCACCTTTTTTCATAGAATCAAGTTCACCTACAAAGAGCGGAATCTTTTTGCTATTTGCTACGGATATAACTGAATCAAGTGCTGATACAACTGTATTATCGGTCGGGATATATATGGCATCTACACGGCCAACAAGGGATTCTGCTGCTTGTTTCACTTCTGCAGAAGTTGAAACCGATACATCAACAAGCTTAGCACCTTTCTTTTCAGCAAGATCTTTGACTTGTTTTACCTGTACTACTGAGTTCTGTTCACCAGAATTATAGATTACACCTATTTTTTTTGCGTTTACTTCATCTGTAATAAAACCAATCGTTTTACCAGTTGCATCAGGATGGTTATCTGTTGTTCCTGTAATATTTTTCCCTGGTTGATCAAATGCTTTAACTAAACCTGCACCAACCGGATCCGTAACAGATGTAAATATAATTGGAATATCTTTCGTTGCATTTAATGCACTAACTGCACTTGGAGTTGCATTAGCAAATATTAAATCAACTTTATTTCCGACAAAGTTGTTTGCAATTGTTTGGGTGTTATTCATATCTGCTTGAGCATTTTGTTCATCAAATTTAGCATTAATTCCTTTATCTTTTAATGCTTGTTTAAAACCTTTTGTAGCTGCATCCAATGAAGGATGTACAGCAAATTGGGTAATTCCAATTTGGTAAACCTTTTCACCATTTCCCTTTTTTTCAACAGTTTCTTTACTTGAACAGCCTGTAATCAATAACACTCCTGCGAATACTAATGAAACCAATCGAACAATTTTCTTCATAATCCAAAATCCCCCTAATAAAAAATACCGACTCTTTAACACATACACGGATAAACGTATTGATATTATATCACTTTAAAGTCGAAAAGTATTATAAAATTTTAATATTTCTAAAAATTTTATTTATTAACTACCTTTTTCATTTTTAAAGGCTATGTTAAATTTCAGTGTCTATTAAATATTTAAGTTAATATTTTAATAAAACGACTGTTGTTCAAACATGAATATATATATAAGGGCAAAAATAAGTGATTTCGAGTGGAGTTAAAAGACATTATTGTTTAACAGAGCCATTTTTAAAGTAGGAATAACGGCAATCATTACTCGAGTAATCCAAGAAACCAACGAAAATAAAATAAGCGAAGATTTTCCGGTTAAATGCAGAATAGAGCTCGTTTCGGGGTGTATAAGCGGAGGTTTTCCGGTTACGTAATGCAAAGTCCCCCATTTTCGCGGTTTTTGCGTCAATAGGCGAAAACTCTCCGTCTATTTAATTCTATTTTTAATCTAATTTATTAAGGCTCTTTTCTTAAACTTTGTTGCTATTTGAAACTAAATTAGAATGGGATTCCAGTTTACCGATGAAACCCGTAGGAAGTTTTTAAGAAAAGAGCACGATACTATTGCTATTTCGGGTTTTTAGACTAGGTACGAAAAACAACAATCTATGCGAAAACAGCCTTTATTAATTAAGAGGAATTTTTCCGTCTATTAAGAATTCGGACAGGTATGAAATATAACCATTTACCTTTAACAGACATCCATGCAAAATTTTTGGCACATCTATGAATGAAATAACAGTTATCCACAGTTATTTCAGGGTAGAGTCTTTTTAAAAGAAGCAAATTAACAAAAATTATTCAAAAAAAAAATCCCTCTTTAAATAAGAAGGATAGTTATTGCGCTATTCATTTTAGAAATAAAACAGAATTAGAAATGATAGTTTCGTTACCATTCGCTAGTTCTCTCTAATATTTTATCAATTTCAATTTTTAAGATAGGAAAATCATCAATGTCCATTTTTAGATCGGTAGTTGAGTCTAATAATTTATCGATATCTACTATTAAAATCATCTCAAACTACCTCCAAAAAGATAAGATTTTGTCTAGTTTATCTTATCTAAAACATTCGAATATTTTATAACTATTATGGGGGTCATTACTTCCAAACTCTTTTTAACCGAAAAATTTCTTGAAAGTATCCCCAAACTGATACTGGCGACATGATCATTTGATTTACAATAACAAAACTAATAAATCCGACCCGATTTTTTCTAACACGTAAATGAAGTCTTTTAAAAACATGACTCTGATAATTATAAAGTAAGAGATTGCTACAAATTGTTAGAGGTAAAACAAGCAATGTAGTTGGACCCACAATCGGGTAAAATCCAAAAAAGGCTAAAATAAGTCCAGGTAGCCAGAAAAAAGTATAGACAATATCAAGGTACGGCATGATCAAATTAATTGATGTAAGATACTTTGTGAAAATTCGCGGCTGCTCCCATGGCTTTACTTGCTTTAACCCTTCAACCATTCCACGCGCCCACCTATTTCGTTGTCGAGCCAAATGTGTTAATTTAGTGGGTACGTCGGTAAATGCAATTGCTAATGGTTCAAAATACACACGCCAATTATTCCGTAAAAATTTCCATGTTAAGACAATGTCTTCTCCAATTGCATCTGGCCAGCCCTTCATTTCCCTAACTACAGAAGTTTTATAGATGCTAAATGCTCCTTGTGCAACTAATGTCCCCTGGTACAATCCCTGTAAACGTTTCACAGATGCAATTCCAAGAAAATAGTCCCATTCTTGAATCCTTGTCCAAAAAGTCTCACGGCTATTTTTCACTAGTACTGAACCTGCAACTGCACAAACATCCATTGGCGAACTTTGAATTCTTTCTACTATATAGCGGACAGCTGAAGGATGTAATAATGTATCGGCATCAAGGGTAATGACTAAGTCTGATTTTACGTGCTCTAACCCAGTATTTAAGGCAAAGTGTTTACCAGCCCTTGGTTCGTTGAGGCAAACGACTGAAATTTTTCCTTTCTTTGCCTCTTCATCCACAACAGTTGATGTTCCATCAATTGAACCGTTATCAATAACAATTACTTGAATTTGTCCTTGATAATCTTGCTTTCTAATATTTTGCAATGTATCAGATATTCGAATTGCTTCATTTCTTGCAGCAATTAAAATAGAAATTGTTTCTTTACAATTCATATATTTAACAGGGGGTTGTCGATCTAAAAGAAGACCTACTACCAGAAATGCATTTAAATAGCCAGGTATATATGCAAGCCCCATTACAATCAATATTGAGATGGTTTTACCTACATATTGGCTTAAATCATTGACCCATGGAAGAGATAACCAAATGGAGAATACTACCCACAAGATAGCAGCAGTCTGACCAATCCAAAACTTCCAAACAACTGGAATATATAATTGTTTTTTGGTGATCTGCTCAAAAGAAGGAAATTCAGGATTTGTTTGCATCTAGCCTCCTCTAATGCAAGAGTCTTTTCCAAAATGATAGCATGAACATTCGTATTCATCATTGGTAGTTTATGGCTTAAATCAGTGACGTAATTCACACTTCGTAATGTGAAAACAAAAAAAATGAGCTTTATAGTTAAAAAGAGTGGGTAAAACGAAAAAGTACTAGTCAAAGTATGATATAGTTCACATTTTTTTTTTGGAAAGAATATTAAAATGATAGATGCAATCAAGCAAGCGATGGGGAAATTTTTTGTTTGATAGATTATATAACGGGAGGGTTTACTATGTACCAATCTATTGCCTGGTACGCGACATTATTCTTCGTATTTTTAATTGCATTGGCATTTTCCTTTGTATATGGAGAATCGAAAAGATTAAAAGATTATGCACCAATTCAAGTAAAGGGTTATAAAATTCGTAAATTTTATTTTCTTGGACTTGTTGCTATTTTAGGATTAGCTGCGGCTATATCACTAAGTAAGCTTCCATATCATGACCAATCAGCAAAAGCTGCCACGAATGATAAAATCGTTAATGTAACAGGTAAGCAATTTGCTTGGGTCCTAAGTGATGAAAACTTTACTGTCGGGGATTCCGTTCAATTCCGTGTTACTAGTGCGGATGTAACCCACGGATTTGGATTATATGATCCAAATATGAAGATTATCGGACAAACTCAAGCAATGCCAGGATATACAAATATTGAGTACGTCACGTTTAAAAAACCAGGGACTTATAAAATTTTATGTTTGGAATATTGCAGCACTGGTCATCATCTGATGATGAAAGACATCGTTGTGAAGCCTAAAGGAGGTAAATAATTATGGATACAAATGAACGAGCTTCCATTAAAAAAGGCGTAGCACTTTCATTAATGATTACCTCTGTCGTTCTTGTTCTTATGATGACTTTTGGAGTAATCATGTTATTGAATCAAGGTAAGATCATAAGTATTCCAGCTCAACTTTTTTATAAACTAATGACTGTTCATGGAACAGGAATGATCGGGATTGCATCTTTAGGTGGAAGCGCTATCTTATGGTATTTCTTATCTAAGTACGTTCGCTTAAACGCAGATATCCTTTTTGCTAATCTAATCTTTTCAATCGTTGGAGTTTTAATGATCCTTGTCGGTATTTTTGTTTTTAACTTCTCCGATGGTTGGACGTTCTTATATCCACTTCCATCTTTCTCTGCAAAATTAAATGGAAACACTGGAGCACTCTTATTCTTATTTGGTCTATTATCAGTAGGTATTGGCTACTTAGTCATGTATTTCTATTTAGCAGCTCGACTTATAAAAGAGTATGGTGGTTTAGGAAAAGCACTTGGATGGGATTATATATTCCGTGGAAAAAAAGGCTATGGACCTCCTTCAGCAGTAGTTGCTACTGCAATGGTTATTATTGCTAATTCAGT